>JBPBPH010000093.1:0-69023 GCA_050954355.1 Janthinobacterium lividum | reverse complement strand
AAGCCCGAGCCACCCACCGGCACCGTGCCCGCGCCCGCTGCTAAGCCCAAAAAGCCGGTTTCTAAGCCTAAAAAGTAGCTTTTAAGCTACTCGGGCCCCAGCGCTCGCTGGGGTTGCTGCCGGTAGTTTTCCCTTCGCTTTTTCCCATCCCCCATGCCACAACCCGTTTTTACGCTCGGAATCGAAGAGGAATTTCAAACCATCGACCCGGAAACCCGCGAGCTGCGCTCGCACATGTCGAAGATTGTGGAGGACGGCCGCGTCACGCTGCACGAGCAGGTGAAGGCCGAAATGCACGAGGCGGTAGTAGAAGTAGGTACCCACATCTGCAATAATATTCAGGAGGCGCGGGCCGACGTGCTGCACCTGCGCCGCCAGGTAATTGAGCTGGCCGACCGCGTGGGGCTGAAGATTGCCGCCGCCGGTACCCACCCATTTTCGCGCTGGCAAGACCAACCTATCACACCCGATGCCCGCTACGACAAGATAGTAGAGGAGCTGCAGGAGGCGGCCCGCTCAAACCTCGTGTTTGGCATGCACGTGCACGTGGGCATCCAAACCCGCGATTTGGGCGTGTACATGATGAATGCGCTGCGCTACTTCTTGCCCCACCTGTTTGCGCTCAGTACTAACTCGCCCTTTTGGGAGGGCCGCGAAACAGGCTACAAGTCGTTCAGAACCAAGGTGTTCGAACGCTTTCCGCGTACGGGCATTCCGGGTTACTTCACGAGCGCCTCGGACTACGACGAGTTTCTGGCGCTGCTGATAAAAACCGGTTGCATCGACAACGGCAAGAAAATCTGGTGGGACCTGCGCCTGCACCCGTTTTTTGACACTATTGAGTATCGCATCTGCGACATGATGATGCGGCCCGACGAAACCATTGCCGTGGCCGCCGTGATGCAGGCGCTGGTAGCCAAAATCTACAAGCTCAAGGTTCAAAACCTGAATTTTCGCCTCTATCGCTCGGCCCTGATTAAGGAAAACAAGTGGCGCGCCGCCCGCTACGGCCTTGATGGCCAGCTAATTGATTTTGGCTCGCAGGAAGAAAAGCCCGCCCGCCAGCTCATCCTGGAGCTGCTCGACTTCGTGGATGATGTAGTGGACGACCTCGGCAGCCGCCACGAGGTGGAATACGTGCTGAAAATGCTGGAAATGGGCACCGGCGCCGACCGCCAGCTCGCCGTTTTTCACCAAACCGGTGACCTTACCAAAGTGGTTGATTTCATTATCCAGGAAACCTCCGTTGGGCTGTAGTGGGAAATAAAAGGTGGTCATGCGGCGCCCCACGCGGGGCTTGGCATGACCGCCTTTTATTTATGGCCAGGTACGCTACCCAAACTATTTCGTATTGCCAAGGCTTATCACCTAGGCTGTTTTCGTTTTACCCCCTATCCTATGGCTACATTTCGCGTCGCTATCCTTGATATGTATAACAACCACCCGGGCGAAGGCATGCGCTGCATTCGGCAGTTGCTGCACCGCGCCCAGGCTGATAATAGTGTTGGTTTTGAAGTAGATACCTTTAATGTGCGGGCTAACAACGAGGTGCCGGACTTGAGCTACGACATCTACGTGTCGAGCGGAGGGCCCGGCAGCCCGTTGGCCTCGGACGAGCCCTGGGAGCCACTATATTTTGATTTTGTAGACGCACTTTTTGCCTACAACCAAACGGCCGAGCGCAAGAAATTCCTGCTAGCCATCTGCCACTCGTTTCAGCTCATCAGCCGGCACCTGAGGGTGGGCGAGGTCAGCCAGCGCAAGTCTACCTCGTTTGGGGTGCTGCCTATGCACCTCACCGCCGCTGGCCACGCCGACCCGGTGTTGCGCACCTTGCCCGAGCCGTTTTTTGCCGTCGACTCGCGCGATTATCAGTTGGCTACCGTGCACCCCAAGCGCTTGGCCGAGCTGGGTGCCGAAGTGCTATGCCTCGAAAAAGAGCGTCCCCATGTGCCGCTGGCCCGCGCCATTATGGCCATCCGCTTCTCGCCCGAGGTGCTGGCTACCCAGTTTCACCCCGAGGCCGACGGTGAGGGCATGCACCGCTACATGCTTACCGAAGAGCGTAAACAACAAGTAGTTACGGCCTACGGCGAGGATAAATACCACGAGATGGTGCGCCTGCTGGCCGACCCCAGCACCATCGAGCTGACCGAGTCGATTATTGTGCCCACCTTCCTGCGCAACGCGCTGGCGGGGCTGCAGGAGCTGGCCTTGGCCTAGGCTCACTTGCTCAAATATGGCTGTCATGCCCAGCTGGTGTTCCTTTGGTAACCAGTATTTTCTCATACGCCCATGATACCGGAAATTCGCGCCGCCTACAACGCCCAGTTTACACCCGAGAAGTACCAGCGGATGCTGGCCGACGTAGAGCAGCAGCTGCCTAACCAGTTGGAATTTAGGCTGGCCGAAACGCCCATTTTCGTGCCTAGGCCTTTGCGCGACAAGCTGGTGCAGGCCGGGCAAGCGATTATCGACGTCATTCAGCGCCCCGACTTTAAGCAGCTGACTGATGCGGCCATCCCGCCCGGCCACTTTGTGCCAAACGAGGACGCGCACGCCACGTTTCTGACCTTCGACTTTGCCGTGTGCCGCAACGCCGCCACCGACGAACTAGAGCCGCAACTTATTGAAATGCAAGGGTTTCCCTCGCTCTACGCCTTTCAAACTTGGCAGCCGGGCTCGTATGGCGCGCACTTCGAGCTTCCCGATTCGGTAACTCCCTACTTTGAAGTGCCCGACGATGCCACCTACAAGGCTGAAATGCGCCGCCTGCTGCTCGGCGATGCGCAGCCCGAGGAAGTCATTTTGCTGGAGCTATTCCCAGAAAAGCAGAAAACGCGCATCGACTTTGCCCTCACCGAGCAATTTTGGGGCGTGAAGGCGGTGTGCCTCACGGCCATCCGCAAGCGCGGGCGCGAGCTGTTTTACGAGCTGGACGGGCGCGAAATTAAGATTAAGCGCATCTACAACCGCATCATTTTTGATGAGCTGGACCGCTACCCCGACCTGCACCCCGAGTATCAGCTGACCGACGAGGTGGATGTGCATTGGGTGGGCCACCCCAACTGGTTTTTTCGCATCAGCAAGTACACGCTGCCGCTTATAAACAGTCCCTTTTCGCCCCCTAGCTACTATCTAAACCAGCTAACCGAGTACCCCGCTGACCTCGAAAACTACGTGCTCAAGCCGCTGTTTTCTTTTGCCGGGGTGGGCGTGCGGCTGCACGTGACGGCCGCCGACCTGGAGGCGCTACCCGACAAGCAAAACTACCTGCTGCAGCGCCGCGTGCAGTACGCGCCCGTCATTGAGGCGCCCGATGGGCTAGTGAAGTGCGAGATACGCCTGCTCTACGCCTGGCACCCCGCCGATGCCAACCCGCACCTGCTCACGGGCCTAGGGCGCATGAGCCGGGGCGAGATGATTGGCGTGGCTTTTAACAAGGATAAAGATTGGGTGGGCGGCACCTCGCCCCTGTTTGAGCGTGGCTAGGGCCTAGGGCAAGGCTTGGGCCGCCCGCTACCCCTAGGGCCCCCCGGGGGCCATAACCCACTGGCGCACGCCCGCGTAAGCCGCCCTAAAAACGTAGTTAATGGCCTTGCTATTCAACCAAGGGTTGCGCCTTTCCAAAAACGCTTTGTTTGGCACCTTTATGGGCCGCGCTACCAAGCTGCTGGGCAAGCCCTTCAAAGTGCTTACCATCGTAAACGAAGTGGCTGATAAGCTGGCCGATGCCAAAAGCAAAGACAACAAATTCAAGCAATTGTTCGATGCGGCCCTGACCCTGGTGCGCTTAGTGCGCAGCTACGCCAGCGGTGAGTACCGCGAGCTCAAAACTACCACCGTAGTAACGGGGCTGGCGGTGCTGCTTTACGTGCTCTCGCCGATTGACCTGATACCCGACTTTATTCCGGTGCTGGGCTGGCTCGACGACCTGAGTTTGGTAAGCTGGTTTGCGGGCAAGTTTCAAACCGAGCTAGCCCAGTTTCGGGCCTGGGAAAGCCGGCAATTTCGACCAGCCGCTCGCGGCGACCGCTCGCTGCCCGCCGTGGCCGAGCTGGGCCACTCCTAATCAAGTATCAATGAGCAATTATCAATAAGCTAGTTGCTTACACAGAATTGATGATTGTTCATTGCTAATTGCTAAAGGATGCCCCTGTTTGTTGTCTCGCTTACCTTGCCCGAGTCGTTCGATGCGGCCGTGATGGCGGTTATCCCCCGGCATCGCGCGTTCATCAATAAGCTGCTAGCCGAGCATGTAATTGAAAGCTATGCCATTAGCGCCGACCGCAGCCGAGGCTGGGTGACGATGAACGGCACCGATGAGGCTACCGTGCGCGCCGTGGTAGCGCAGTTTCCGCTGTACCGCTTCTTGCGCGAAGTGGTAGTCGATGAGCTATTTATCTACGACAGCGCCGCCCATCGCTTCCCAAGTATTAGCCCGAATTAGCCCTAGGGCACCTTTGCTTAGTATGAAGTACGTAGTTGCCGGGGTGTTGGGCGCAGTGGGTGCCCTGCTGCTGGGGGCCGCCCGGCCGGCCGCCCCCATTACCACCCCCGAGCTGGAAAGCCACCTGCTAACTGCCATCGACGGGGCGCAGTCGCTGCGCTACGCAGTGGCGGCCCAGGAGCGGGTAGGTGGCCGCTACCTGCCCATGCGCTCCACGGTTAAGCTCACGCTGGCGCCGCTGCGCATTTATCTCAAAAACCAACAAGGGGCCGAAGCGCTGTACGTGGCCGGGCAAAACGGGGGCGACGCCTGGGTGTATCCGAGCACGTTTCCCTACCTCACGCTCAGCCTCGACCCGCGCGGCAGCCTCATGCTGCGCAACCAGCACCACTCGCTATTGCAAATCGGCTTTGGGCTGATTGCTAGCCTACTGCGCACCTCCGAGCCGGCCTTTGTGCGCTCGTTTCGGGCGGCCGGCGACACGGTGGTGAGTGGGCGCCCCTGCCATATTCTGCGTTCGAGCTACCCGGCCTTTCGCTACGTGGCCTACCGGGCCGGCGCGGGCGAAACCACGGCTTCGGTAGCCGCCAAGCTCAACTGCGGCGAATACCGCATTTTGGAACGCAACAAGCTGGCGGTGAATACCAAGCTCGTGCCAGGTCAGGTTATTCAGGTGCCCAACGCCTACGGCAGCCGCACGGTGGTGCTAGTGGATGAGCGCACGTTTTTGCCGGCCGGCGTGGCCGTGTACGACGAGCGCGGGCTGTACGAGAAGTATGATTTTTTGGGCGTAGTAGCTAACCAGGCCATTCCGCCGGCCGAGTTCAGCAAGGATTTTCCGGGCTATAAGTTTTAAGTGCCCCCGGCCCCTAGGGGCAATTTGCCGGGCAGCAACCCGTTTTTCACCGACCTTTGTGCTTGCGGCTGGCTTGCGGCCGCGCTTTTTTTCTTCCTTTGATGCTTGCACCCCCACTTGCCGGCTGGTCGCGCCTGACGCTGGCCGCCGCCCTGCTTTCGGCGGCCGGTTGCCGCGTAGCCCAGCCCGCTACCACCTCGGCGGCGACTACCGCGGCTACCACGGCCGCGGCGGCAGGGGCCCCTGCCGCCGCGGCCGTAGCACCCGCCGTCCCGGCCCCTACCGACGCACCCGCCCCGGCCACTAACGCTAAGCCGGCTGGCCCCACCGTGGCCGAAGCCACCGAAGCCCAGTGGTACCTGCGCGACCCCCAGCAAAATCAGGTGCCCGGCGTGGGCGCCACCCGCACCTACGCCGAGCTGCTGAAGGGCCGCACCCCTAGCCCCGTGGTGGTCGCCGTCATCGACTCGGGCATCGACACGGCCCACGTCGATTTGAAGCCCATCTTGTGGCGCAACGCCCGCGAGATACCCGGCAACGGCATCGACGACGACCAGAACGGCTACGTGGACGACGTGCACGGCTGGAACTTCCTGGGCGGCAAGGATGGGCGCAACGTGGGGGTCGAAACCCTGGAGATTACCCGCGTGGTGGCCAAGTACGGGCCGCGCTTTGCGGGCAAAACCCGCGCCCAAGTGCCAGTAGCCCAGCGCGCTACTTTTGATATGTACGCCAGGGCCAAAAAATCATTCGACGCCAAGCGCAAGGAGCTGACTGAGCAGCTAAACCAGGCCGACCAGGCCCGCACCCAAATCAGCGGCCTGACCGGGGCGCTGAAGGAGAAGCTTGGCATCGAGAAGCTCGACACGGCCACGCTGCGCAAGCTGAGCACTACCCTGCCCAATCCCGACCTGCAGGGCGCGCTGGCCAGCTTTTACCAGGGCATGCGCCAGATGGGCGTGGGCGACACCGACGCGCTGCTGGCCGAGCTGGACAACGAGGTGAAGGACCAGCGCGAACAGCTCACCTACAGCCTTGACACCAAATTCAACCCTAGGGCCACCATCGTGGGCGACAACCCCGACGACGTGAACCAGCGCAACTACGGCAACAACGACGTGACCGGCCCCGACGCCCTGCACGGCACCCACGTGGCGGGCATCATCGCGGCCGTGCGCGACAACAACCTGGGCGTGCAAGGCATTGCGGCCGCGCCGGTGCGGGTGATGAGCGTGCGGGCCGTGCCCAACGGCGACGAGCGCGACAAAGACGTGGCCAATGCCATTCGCTACGCCGTGGACAACGGCGCCCAGATTATCAACATGAGCTTCGGCAAGGAGTTTTCGCCCCAGCGCCCGGCCGTGGAGGCCGCCTACAAGTACGCCGAAAGCAAGGGCGTGTTGCTGGTGCACGCCGCCGGCAACGAAAACCACAACCTTGACCTAGTGTCCAACTTCCCCGCTTCGCTCTACACCAACGGCACCGTGCCCACCAACCTGCTGACGGTGGGCGCCTCGGGCCCGAAGGACGATGAGCACCTGCCGGCCGAGTTCAGCAACTACAGCAAGCGGCAGGTGGACGTGTTTGCGCCCGGCGTGGGCATCTATTCGACGCTGCCAGGCAATAAGTACGGCAACGAGAGCGGCACCAGCATGGCCTCGCCCGTGACGGCGGGCGTGGCGGCGGTGCTCAAGTCGTACTTCCCCAGTCTCACGGCCACCGACTTGAAGCGCATCATCCGGCAGTCGGCCCAGGTGCACCATACGCAGGTGCTGGTACCGGGTGCGGACGGCAAAAAGGCCGACTTTTCGACTCTGTCGGCCACCGGCGGCGTGGTCGATTTGTACGAAGCCGTGCGCCTGGCTCAGCAAACGGCCGGCGCCCAGAAGCCCTAGACCCAGCTTAGCGTTTAAAACCTGAAAACCATACGGCTACCTCTCAACTTGGCTTGGGTGGTAGTCGTTTTTTGCTGAAGATTAGATTAAGAATTCCGCCCTAGGCCCCTATTCTGCGTAAGGGCGAGTATGCTTTCTCAATTGTTCATACTAGAGCGGCTGCGGCGCCTGCGGGCTGCGGCCGACGCTGCACCGGCCTCGGTAGCACTAGGCGAGCACCCGGCCCTGGCCGATGCGCACTTGGCTGCTGCGCAGCTAGCTGCTACCCCAGCGCACGGGGGCGAGTCGCCGTTGCGGCGCACCGTTGCTAGTATTACTTACCTGGTGGCGGGCGTGTTTTCAGCGGCTTTGGGCCTTGAGTCGTTCATGCTGCCCAACGGCTTGTTCGACGGCGGCGTAACGGGCATTTCGCTGCTGGCGGCGCGGCTCATTCACTTGCCGCTGTCGGTGTTTCTGGTGGTGCTCAACCTGCCGTTTATTTGGCTGGGCTACCGCTCGCTGGGCAAGGCTTTCGCCATTCGGGCGCTGGCGGCTATTCTAGGGCTGGCGCTGGTGCTGGTGGTGGTGCATTTCCCGGTGCTCACTCAGGATAAGATGCTGATTGCCGTGTTCGGCGGTTTTTTCCTGGGCGCGGGCATCGGCATGGCCATGCGCGGCGGCGGCGTGCTCGACGGCACCGAGATTCTGGCCGTGTACCTGAGCAAGAAGGGCAACCTGAGCGTGGGCGACTTCGTGCTGGTGCTCAATATCCTGATATTTATTGTGGTGGCCGTGGCGCTCGATATTCAGACGGCCCTCTATTCCATCCTTACCTACCTGGCGGCCGCCAAAACTATCGAGTTCGTGGTCAACGGCATTGAGGAATACACTGGCGTCACCATTATTTCGGAGCACAGCGATGCCATTCGGCGGGCCCTCACCGAGCGCTTAGGGCGGGGCGTCACGGTGTACGCCGGGCACCGCGGCTACGGCTCGCGCGGCGAGCAGCCCCAGGCCATCGACATCGTATTTACCGTAGTCACCCGCCTAGAAGTGGGTCAGGTAACCGAGGCCGTGGCGGGCATCGACTCCAGGGCCTTCATCATTATGCACAGCGTAAACGACGCGAAGGGTGGTATGGTGAAGCGCCGGGCGCTGCACTAAGGCGAATGGAAAATGAGGAAATAGTACATTTAAATTCATTCGCCCATTTACTCATTTGCCTTAAAGCTACCTTTGCGGCATGTCTGCCCAAGTTGCTTCCGTCACCCTCACGGGCCTTTTTATCTACCCCGTCAAGTCCCTAGGGGGTATTAGCTTGGCCGAGGCGGCAGTGACCACGCGCGGCCTGCAACACGACCGGCGCTGGCTGATTGTGGACGCCAACAACCGCTTCCTGACTCAGCGCGAGCACCCCGGGCTGGCGCTGCTGGCCGTGGAGGCGGCCCACAATGGCTTCTTGCTGCGCCACCGCCAGCGGCCCGACTTGCGGCCGCTCTACGTGCCCTTTGCGGCCGAAGCCGACAAAACGGCCTTCGTCACCATTTGGGACGATATGGTATTTGCGCAGTGCGGTACCCTTTTGGCCGACCAATGGCTGAGCGAGGCCCTAGGCCGCGCCTGCCGCCTGGTGTACATGCCCGACCTGGCCTGCCGCGAAGTAGAGCCCGACAAGCCGGCACTGAATCCCGCCGGCACCCTGGTCAGCTTTGCCGACGGCTACCCATATTTACTGGTTAGCGAGGAGTCTTTAGCCAAGCTCAACGCTCAGCTAACCGAGCCAGTGCCTATGAACCGCTTTCGGCCCAATCTGGTGGTGGCCGGCCTGCCCGCCGACGCCGAAGACGGCTGGCACGACTTCCGCATCGCGGGGCTGCCCTTTCGGGCGGTGCGCGGCTGCGGGCGCTGCGTGATGACGACCATCGACCAAGCAACGGGCCTTAAAAACCCCGGCGGCGAGCCCCTGCGCACCCTGGCCACTTACCGCCAGCAGGGCCGCAAGGTGCTATTTGGGCAAAACGTGACGGGTCCTGCCAGCGGCCACCTGCGCGTGGGCGACACTATAACAGTGAGTAGTGAGCAATGAGCAATTATTAGCCAATAAAACGGTACTACGAGCATTGCTAATTGCTCATTGATGGTTGCTAACTGATGGTTGCTAACTAATGGTTGATAACGCCTTTGTGCTGGATTTTTTGCGCCGCCTGGCGGCCAACAACAACACCGCCTGGATGCAGGCGCACCGCGACGACTACCTGCGCGCCCGCACCGCCTTTGCCGACCTCGTGGCGGAGGTGCTGCGCCAAGCCGCGCCCCTGGCGCCCGAGCTGGCCGGCCTCACGCCCGCGCAGGCTATGTTTCGGCTGCATAAGAACGACCGCAGCCAAACCGACCCCGAGCCCTACAAGCGCCGCTTGGGGGCGGGGCTGGTGCCGGGCGGGCGCCACGCCGAGCGCGCCGGCTACTTCCTGGCCCTGATGCCCGGCGGCGGCTCGTGGCTGCGGGCCGGGCGCTTTACCCCCACCCCGGCCGAGCTGGCGGCCATCCGGCAGGAAATTCACTACAGCCCCGACGAGTTTCACCGGCGCCTCGCCGAGCCCGGCTTGCGGCACTACTTCCCCCTAGGCCTCGATACGAGCGCGGCGCAGCTCACGCGCCCGCCTAGGGGCTACGCCGCCACTGACCCCGACCTCGCCTCTATCAAGCTTAAGAGCTTCGGCATCAACAGCTATTTTAGCGACGAGGAAGTGCTGGCGTCCGGCTTTATCGAGCAGGTGCTGGCGCGCATGGCGGCGGCCCGGCCGTGGGTAACGTTCTTAAACGAGGCGCTGGGCGAGCGGTAGCCGCTACTAAAACAGGCCAAAAAGCTTGCCGTTGATGCGCTCGATGACGGAGCCCAGGTCCTCGGGGCGGCGCACGTAGTCGAGCTCATTCACGTCGATGATGAGTAGCTTGCCGGCGCGGTAGCTGGCAATCCATTGCTCGTAGTGCTCGTTGAGGTGCTTGAGATATTCAATGCTGATGGTGTTTTCGTACTCGCGGCCGCGCTTCTCAATCTGGCCGATGAGCTTGGGCAGGTCGGCGCGCAAATAAAGCAGCAAATCGGGCGGCTGCACCAGGTTGAGCAGGCTCTCAAATAGGGCGTAGTAGTTCTGGTAGTCGCGCTCGGCTATCAGGCCCGACTGGCGCAAGTTGGCCGCGAAGATGTGGGCATCCTCGTAGATAGTGCGGTCCTGGATAACGCTGCGGCCCTGCTTCACCAGCTGCTGGATGGCCTGGGTTTGGCGGAAGCGGCCGTTGAGGAAGTACACCTGCAGGTGAAACGCCCAGCGCGGCATATCGGCGTAAAAATCCTTGAGGTACGGATTGTCGTCTACTTCTTCCAGAAAAACTTCCCAGCGAAAATGCTGGGCCAGCTTGTGAGCCAAGGTGGTTTTGCCGGCCCCAATGTTGCCAACGATGGCGATGTGCATGGTACGGGAAACGTGCGGAACTAAGCAACTGCACGAGCCCCAAAGGTAGCGCGGCCGCTTGGGCCCGCCGCTACCCTAGGGCAGCGCGGGGCGCAAGCGGCCGCGCAATCTAAGCTGGCCTTTAATTAGTTGGCTGGCACCTTTCAGCCAGAAGCAGCGCGTTTACGTAGGAATAGTTTAGCGCTTACCACCTGTTTTTAGTATAAAGTTTCGCTTCCTCATCCTAGGGGCTTAGACTGGTTTTTAATTAGCTATATTTTTTTGTATTAAGCTCGCTACCTGCTATTTTGCTATACCCTTACTCTTCCGCTTTTTCCAGCTATGTCTACTTTGTCCTCTTCGCCCCAGCGGCTGCTGAGCTTACGCGACGCGCACGGGGCGCCGCTAGCCGATTTCGACTGGCACCCGGCCCTCGACTTACTGCAGGTGTACTGGCATGGGCACCTCACGGCCGCTAGCCTGGTGCACGGCGCCCAGATGGGGCTTAGCCTTAGCTCCTTTACAGAGGCGAAGCTACCGCGGCGCTTACTTACCAACCACGAGCAGGCCTCGGGCAACTGGGAGGAGGCGCTGCCCTGGCTGCAGTACGACTGGCTACCGCGCGCCCAGGACCGGGGGCTGGCTTTGCTGGCGCACGTGGCTTCGCCCGACCCCGCCAGCTACCTCACCCAGCCCGACCACCTGGAGCTGGCGGCGGCCCTGCGACACGCCTTTCGAGCCAAGTCGTTTCGGTATGCTGCGTCGGCCTGGCACTGGCTTACGCACCGGTAGCCGCGGCTGCCTAGCGCTGGCCGAGGCGGTCTTTGGTAGCGCGGGCTGCCTCTAGGGTGCGAAACTCGCCCTGGTAGCTGCGCACGTTCAGGCGCTCGTTGAGGGGCAAATCCAGCCGCACGGCCTCGTAGCGGGCGTTGAGGCGGGTGAGGGCGGCGCTCGCCTCGGCCCAGTCGCGGGCGCTCCACTGGCGGCGCTGGTCGCGGGTGGCCTCCACAAAGCGGGCGTAGAGGTCGGGCAGTTGCGCAGCGGGCACTTGCCCTACGTCAATGCTTTCGTGCAGCAGGCGAGCCAGCGTAGGGTCGGCGTTGGCTGCGTGGGCTACGGCGGCGGGGCGCGCCGCCGCGTTGGGGCGGGCGGCGGCACGGGGCAGTGCGGGGCGGGGCCGGCCACCCACCAGGTCGCCGCTGCGTAGCAGGCTGTCTTGCATGGAGTTTTGGGCTAGGGCGGCCAGCGGCAGCGCGGCCAGCAGCAGGGCTGCGGCGACGCGGCGCGGGTGGGGATAAGGCTTGGTCATGAGAGTACTAGGGATGAACTACCGCCAAAGGCTGGCTACTAGCAAGTCAGTGCCAACGCCCCAGGGCCCGCCAGCGTATGCAGAGGCCCGCAAAGTGGGTTTTTTAGCCGACCTTCGCCTGCTTATTCGTTTGTTCATGCCCTCCGTCCCCGCCCCGGCCGCCCCCCTTGCCATTCAGCCCGCCACCGAGCGCGATATTCCCACCATTATCGCGCTGGCCGAGGCCACCTGGGAGCCCACTTACCGTTTCATCATCTCCAAAGAGCAGATTGAGTACATGTACCGCGTTATTTATACGCCGGTATCGCTGCGCCAGCAGATGCGCGAGCAGCAGCACCAGTTTCTGCTGGCCTACGTGGCGGGCGAGCCCTCGGGCTTCGTTTCCTTTTCGGAAAAGCCCGAGGGCGTGTACCACCTCAACAAGATTTACGTGCTGCCTTCGCACCAGGGCCAGGGCCTAGGCCAGCAGCTGATGGCGGCCGTGGAGCAGGCCGTACGCCAGGCCGGCGGCCGCACCCTCGAGCTTAACGTGAACCGCCACAACCCCGCCCTGGCTTTCTACGAGCGCCAGGGCTTTGCCCAGCACCGCGAAGAGGACATCGCCATCGGCCCCTACTGGATGAACGATTTTGTGCTGCGCAAAGACCTCTAACTCCTTTTACCTTACTTTTTCCGACAACAATGGCTACCAAACTAACGGTACTTTCTAATGGCTCGCTCCGCGTGGAAGGCGATGATTTTGAGTTGGTTGACGCCCAGGGCCAGCCCTACGGCCTAGGGGGCCGCCAGCGCATCAGCATTTGCCGCTGCGGCCTCAGCGCCCAAAAGCCCTTCTGCGACGGCTCGCACAAGGGCCACTTCGAGCACGACGCCACGGCGTTTGACTTGCCCGCGCCAAAGCCGGCGGGGTAGCCTGCTCACAACCCTGCCTCACTAAAAAGGCCTTGCTGCGGCGCGCGGCAAGGCCTTTTTTAGTGAAAGCAGCCTAGGCCTTTGGCGGCGCCAAGGCGGCCACTACGGCATCTGGGTCTGCTACTTCGATAATTAGCCGGTTGTAGTGCTCATCGGCCAGCTCCACTACCACGGTGTTGCTGGCGTGCTGCACATCAAAAAACGTGGGTTTACCGCTGGGCGAGCTACCCAAATAAAACGTGCCGGCCCTCAATATGCCCGGAATGTGCGTGCCCGGCATTCGCCAGCCCAGCTCGTGCCCCGCCGCTGGGTCGCGCCACGCGTCTTTGATGTGTGCCCGCGGAATGCGTAGCTCACTGCGCAACGCCCAGAGCTTATGCCAGCCCTCTACTGTGAAGACTATCGCATCTTCTTCTTGCTGAATACTAACCATAGAAAGTACTTGCTACTGTAAATCCCACTCTTTGGCGGGCTGCCTGTTGTATCGCGGTGGGCCCTAGGGCATTACACCCGCGGGCGCCCTAGGGCCCAGCATCAGCCACAAGTTCTGCCTGACCACATCGCCCATTGAGTCACACTTATCGAATTTTTGGGTGCGGTGGTAGCGGTTGAGGGCGGTTTTTAGCTCCGCTATTTTCTCGGGCGGCGCCAGGTGATGGGCGCGCATCACGTCGAGCAGCGCCTTGAGGCGGTGGCGCTCGGCGCGGGCACGGCGGGCCATCAGGGCGCGCTCTTCGGCCTGGTACTGGCGCAGGGTGCTGGGTTGCAGCAGGCGGGCGCATAGCACTACCACGGCGTGGTTGTCGGGGAAGCTCTGGGGCAGGTACATGGCGCGGCGGCCCTCGTAGCTCTGCTGGTCGAAGTCGATGGCCCGCACCCGGTACTGCTCGTCCTCGAAGTCGGGCGTGACGGCCACCACGTAGTTGTAGGCGCGCATATCGCCCAGCAGCCGGGCAAAGCAGCGCTCGTTGAACTTCACAAACTCCTTGGCAATGCGCACCTGGTTGAGGTGAGGCTGCTGCAGCCCCTGCCGAATAAAGTCATCGCCCGGAATGCCGGCAATGTGCTCCTCAATAAGCGTATTAGTATTATCAACCAGAAAGTTAATGGAGTTGGGCGACAGCAAATGCTCTAGCTCCAGGCCGTAGAGGCGCGAGGCGTCGGCCTGCTTCACGTAGAAGTAATCGAAGTTGTCGTTGAGCTGGTTGAGGATGCGCACCCGAAACGGGTTGGAGTTGCCGAAGCGGCAGTAGTCGATGCGGTCGGCCAGCAGGTCGTCGGCAAAGGAGAGGTCGCCGGCCGTTTTTAGCAGCGCGTATACCTGCACCAGGCCCTGGCTGAGCTCCAGCAACGTGCTGGGCTCGTAAAAAACCGTTTGCCACAGCGTATCCTTCCCGGCGCGGTCGAGCAGCGGAAACGAATTGCTGAAGCGCCGCAAGTCGGCGTAGCTCACCGGCAGCGGCGCCTCGCGGTCGTAGTCGCGCAGGTACTGGCGCAGGGCCGGCGTGAGCGGGTAGCTCGGCTTCTTGCGGGAAATATTCATTTACCACTATCCTGCCAGCTCATTCACCAGCTCCACGTACTGCTGGCGGGCGGCGTCTTGGCCTAGGCCGTGCAGCTGGTGCCAGGCGTCATGCTTGGCAATGGCTTTGAAGTCGAAGCCGCCGGGGCGGGGGTCGGTAGCGTCGCCCTCGGTGGCTTGCTTGTAGAGGGCGTATAGCTGGAGCAGCACAGTGTTGCTGGGCTTGGCGGGCAGCTGCTGGGCGCGCTGGGCGGCGGCCTCAAAATCGGCTTGGATAGTCATGGGTGGTAAATGGGCTACGTAGAAGGAAACGCAGCGGGCGCTGCTGCGCAAACCTAGGGGTTGGGCCACCAACTTGCCTGCGCTCGCCGCTCAGCCTGGCGCTTAAAAAGACATGCCCGCCGGCTGCCTGCCTCTACCCTAGGGGCCTAAACTCAGGCGGCGTGTATCTTGGGCCGACATTGTTTCGTCTTACTTTTTACGCGCATATGCCTGTTTTTACTCGTTCGCTGCTACTTGCCACCCTAGGGCTTACCAGCCTGCTTAGCCAGCCGGCCCTGGCCCAAAAAACCTACCTGCACTGCGGCCACCTGCTCGACGTGCGCGCCGGCCGCCTGCTGGGCCCCCAGACGCTGGTGGTAGAGCGTGGCCGCATCGTGGCCGTGCAGGCCGGCTACACCGCCCCGGCCGGCCCCGCCGACCAGGTCATCAACCTCGAAAGCCAGACCGTGCTGCCCGGCCTCATCGACTGCCACGTACACCTGGAAAGCGAGCAGAGCCGCAACAGTTTTCGCGAGCAGTTCACCCTGAACCCCGCCGACGTGGCCTTCCGCGCCCAGGGCTATGCCCTAACCACGCTGCGCGCCGGCTTCACCACCGTGCGCGACTGCGGCGGCTCGGGCGTGAACACCAGCCTGCGCAACGCCGTGGCCCAGGGCTTGGTGCCCGGCCCGCGTATCTACTCGGCCGGCACGGCCATTTCGGCCACCGGCGGGCACATGGACGAAACCGACGGCCTTAATGAAGACCAGATTCAAAAAGCTGGCCGCCCCGTATACCTCGCCAACGGCCCCGACCAGTGCCGCCAGGCCGTGCGCGAGCAGTTCAAGCGCGGCGCCGACCTCATCAAAATTGCCAGCACCGGCGGCGTGCTTGACCTGAGCAAGGACGGTACCGGCGCTCAGTACACCGAAGAAGAAATCCGGGCCGTGGTAGAAACCGCACGCGACCTAGGCCTGCGCGTGGCCTGCCACGCCCACGGCGCCGAAGGCATCAAGCGGGCCGTGCGGGCCGGCGTGACGAGCATCGACCACGGCTCGCTGATGGACGACGAGGCCATCCGGCTCATGGCCAAAACGCGCACCTGGTACGTGCCCACGCTCATCGCCGGCAAGTCGGTGGCCGATACTGCGCGCGCGCACCCGGGGTATTTCCCGCCCGTCATCGCCACCAAAGCCCTCGACGTGGGCACCAAAATGCAGGGCACCTTCGCGCGCGCCTACAAGGCTGGGGTGCGCGTGGCCTTCGGCACTGATGCTGGCGTGTACCGCCATGGCCAGAACGCCAAGGAATTCGGCTACATGACCGAGGCCGGTATGCCGCCGCTCGAAGCCATTCGCGCCGCCACCCTCAACGCCGCCGAGTTGCTGGGCGAAACCACCGACTTAGGCACGCTGGAAGCCGGCCACTACGCCGACGTGGTGGCCGTGGCCGGCGACCCGCTGCAAAACATCGCGCTGCTCACTAAGCCCACCTTCGTGATGAAAGCGGGCGTAGTGTACGTGGGAAGTAATTAACAATGAGTAAAAAGCCAGTCATGCTCATTGTTAATTACTTCACCACTTCCACCTTCATCGGCACCTCTTTAATGGGCCAGTTATCCTGGGGGTTAACGGGTTCTTGCGAGATTTTCTTCACCACGTCCAGGCCCTCGACTACCTGGCCGAAGACCGTGTACTTGCCGTCGAGGGCGGGCACGCCGCCCTGGGCGGCGTACACCTGCGCCTGGGCGGGCGTGAGGGGCCGGCCGGCCAGCGCGCGCGACTGCGCTGGGGTGTAGCGCGGGCCCTGGGCAAAGTAGAAATCGGTGTTGGACGACAGGCGCTTAGGGTTTTCCTCGTCGTCGTAGCGGGCCATGCCTAGGGCCCCATTTTGGTGGAAGTGCGCGGGCCGGATTTCGGGCGGCAGGTGGTACTTGTGCAGCCGGATGAGGCGCGGGCCGCTGGTTTGGCCGCCCTGCACGGCAAAGCCCTTCACCACCCGGTTGAACACGGTTTCGCTAAATACCCCGCGCCGCGTAAGCAGCAGAAAATTAGCCTTGTGGATGGGCGTGTCGTCAAATAAATGCACCCGCACGTTGCCCAGCCGGGTATGAAACAGCACCTCCGAACCGGGATACTGGCGGCCGTAGGCTAGCAGCGCGGCCGGCGCGGTGTCGTCGGTGAGGGTGGCAATATCGGGGCCCGGCGGGGGCGGCGGCAGGACCACAGTCGCTGGCTTATCGGGGGCCGAGGTGCAGGCCGCCGCGCCCAATAGCAGGCAATAGAGCAGGTTTTTCATGCGGAATTGGAAGCAAAAGCACCCTAGGGAGTGGTGTGTGCTAAAACCAGTTTCGCATTAAACTTACCCACAAAGCTGGTGGAGTAAGCAAAAAGCAGCTGCCATGACAGCCGCTTTTTGTTCACTCCACCAGGCTCCTGGCATTTCCTTTTGCCTATCTGACGCCCTAGGGCCTATTCCCAGCCCGTGGGGGCGGGCTTGGCTTTGATTTTGGCCGGCGGCGCGGCTACGGGTTTCACCTTCACTTTCACTTTTTCGGCGGGCGCGGGGCCAGGGACGGCGGGGGCCGCCACGACCTCGGGCGGCGGTGGAGCCACCATCTCCCCATCGGCGGCGCGGATGTCGTCGGCAGCGCGCACCTTCTCTTCCTTCTGCTGGGCTAGCAGCAGCTGCCCGGGCGCCAGGGTATTGGCCCGGAAGCCTTTGAGGTCGGTGGCCAGGCGGGTTTTCTCGTCGGCCGTGGGCTTGCTCATGAGCTTGCTCACATCGGGCCGGCCGGCCTCTTGCCAAGCCGTGAGCCAGAGGGCCGCCACGAATGGCGCCGCCGTTTTGAGGCGGTAATCGACCATGCCACCCACCTCCTTATTATAGGCGTCGGCAAAGGCGTCGGAGTAGCGGCGCTGGGTGCGCCCAAACTTGTGCGCGTAGGCAAACTTGGTTTGGGGCGTGAAGCCGTGGCTGACCTTGGTTTCGAGGTCGAAGGTGGCCGTGAGAAAGCCGTAGCTGTATTGCAGCGCCGCCCAGGTTTCGGCCAGCGGGTCCTTCAGCGGCTTGGCCGTTTCGCCGTCGAGCTTGTAGGTAGTCAGGTAGCGTTCGGGCAGCTGGTTTTCCCACAAAGCCAGCATGCCGGGCTGGTTGGTAAGCTGGCCGTCGTAGTTGGTGGTGGTGCGCAGGGGCGAAAAGGCGTCGGCGGCGAAGCTGCTTAATTCAGCCGAAGCCCGCACGATGGCCGTGCTATCGCCATCCTGCCAGGCTTTTACCAAGCGGTCTTTCACTTCCATAATGGCCCAAGGCAGCGTGCCGTACTTGCGCAGCGTATCGGCCGAAAACTTGGTTACCGCCTCGTCGTAGTCGCGGGGCACTTTGGCAAAGGGGTTTACCTCGCTGTAGTGGTCGAGCTTGATGAAGTGGCGCCGGTTTTCCTGGTCGTCGGCGGGCGGTAGGCTACTCTGGCGCACCAGCTCGGGCAGGTGCCGAAAATAAAAGCTTTGCAGCGCCGCTGGCAGCTCATACATGGCCACTTGCGTGATGACGCGGTGCCCAAAAATGCCCCAGGCGCGGGCAACCGGGGCAGCGGGCCCCAGCAGGACGGCGGCCAGCCCCAGGCATAACCATAATTTTTTCATAATAAATAAGCAAAAAGGATAATTAGGTGGGAATTTTCTAGCTCTCGGGGCCTAAGTTCGGACGGGGCCGGCGTATTTCCCGCAGCCTGGCTTAGTGGCCCTAGGCCTGCTAGCGCCGCCCAGCAGCCCGGCTGCAAAAAAATACTCGCCGGCCCGTGGCAATTTGCTGCTTAACGCGTATGTTTACGCTTTGGGGCTTCGAAAAGCTCCTGGCTGTAGCGGTGAAAAGGCCCGGCTCTCGCAAGAGGGCCGGGCCTTTTTCTGCCCTTCCGCGGCGGCAGGGGCCTAGGGCTTATGCCTAGCTCTCGCTAGCAGTTACGCCTCTATTTATTGGTTGCCTAGCCTTTTTTGCGGCCGGACCCTAGGAGTAGCGCCCCGAATCCAGCTGGCCACCCCAACTACTAGTCGATTTGCTACAACCTAGTTACCGGCCAGTTTTCGCAGTACTGGCACAACTTGGGCGGCGGCTAACCCTAGGGGCCCGCCCACAAAAAAAGCCTGACCAGTACGGCCAGGCTTTTCGTCGCTTAAGGTAATTGCAAAGACCTTACCAAATGCGCGAGCGGTCGGTGGTGACGCGGGTCATCTTGTCGCCGTCCTTGCAGCCAAAGGCCTGGTAAAACTCGGGCATGTTCATCAAAGGGCCGTTGGTGCGGAACTGGCCGGGCGAGTGCGGGTCGGTGAGCACCTGCTGGCGCACGGCCTCGGGGCGCTGGTTGGCGCGCCAAATTTGGGCGTAGGCCAAAAAGAAGCGCTGGTTGGGCGTGAAGCCGTCGATGGCCTTGGCCCCTTTGGCCTGCTGGGTTTTCTGGAAGGCGTTGTAGGCGATGGTAATGCCGCCGAGGTCGGCCAGGTTTTCGCCCATCGTGAGCTTGCCATTTACGTGCACCGAGTCCAGGGGCGTAAAGGCGTCGTACTGCTTGCCCACCATATCGGCCTTGGCATTAAACTTCTCGTTATCCTCCTTGGTCCACCAGTCGCGCAGGTTGCCCTTGGCATCCGAGCGGCGGCCCTGGTCGTCGAAGCCGTGGGTCATTTCGTGGCCAATCACGGCGCCAATCCCGCCGTAATTCACCGCGTCGTCCGCCTTGGGGTCGTAGAAGGGCGGCTGCAAAATGCCCGCCGGGAACACAATCTCATTCATGCTCGAATTGTAGTAGGCGTTCACCGTGGGCGGGGTCATGCCCCACTCGCCCCGGTCAATCGGCTTGCCGTACTTGCCTAGGTTATCCTGCTCGCGCCACTCGGCGGTGGCAAACAGGTTTTCCAGCGCGCTCTGGCGGCTAATTTTGAGTTTCGAGTAGTCCTTCCACTTGTCGGGGTAGCCGATTTTTACGGCGAAGGCGTTGAGCTTCTCGATGGCTTCCTTCTTGGTGGCCGGGCTCATCCAGTCGGTGGCCATGATGCGCTCGGCGTAGGCCGCGCGCAGGTTTTCCACCATTTGCTTGGCCCTAGCCTTAGCGGCGGGAGTAAAGGCCTCATCCACGTATAGTTGGCCAAAAGCCTCGCCCAGCGCGCCATCGGTGGCGCGCAACGCGCGCTTCCAGCGAGGCTGCTGCACCTTGGCGCCCGTCAGCACCTGCGTAAAGCGGAAGCTAGCATCGCCGTAGGCCTTGGGCAGCGCCGAGGTCACGCCCTCCACTAAGTGCCAGCGGAAGTACTGCTGCTCGTCGGCCAGGGGCGTACTGGCCAGCAGGGTGTTCACCGCCGCCAGGTACTCGGGCTGGCCGATGAGCAGGTCCTGGGCGCTGCTCAGGCCGTCGGTTTTCAGGCGCAGCGGCAGGTTCAGATTGGGATAGTCTTTAGCGGCCTGGGCCACGGGCACCTTGTTGTAGTTCTTGAGGCGGTCGCGCAGGGCCACGCGGTCGCGGCTAGCTTCAGCCAGCTTGGTTTCCAAGGCCAGCACGGCGTCGGCGTTGGTGGCGGCCAGGCTCGGGGCGTCGCCCAGCAGCTGGAAGATGCTGGTCATGTAGGCCTTGTAGGCCAGGCGCACCTGGCGCGAGCGGGCGTCGTCCTTGAGGTAATAGTCGCGGTCGCCGAGCCCTAGGCCCCCCTGGCCGAGGCCCACGGCGTATTGGGTGCTGTTTTTGCTGTCCTGACGCACGCCGAAGCTGTACCAGCCAGTGCCATAGGCCGTGGGGCTGGCCATATACTGCTGCACCTCGCCCAGGTTCTTGATGTTCTTAATGCGGTCGAGGCGCGGCTGCAAGTACTTGAGGCCGGCCGTTTCGATGCCCATCGAGTCCATGGCGGCGGCGTAGAAGTCGCCCACTTTCTGCTCGTTGGTGCCAGCTTTGGCAGTGCGCGCGTCGGTGGCGGCCTTCTCCAAAATGCGCTTTTCAATGCCCTGGTTGCGGTCGGCCAGCTCGTTGAAGGCGCCCCAGCGGGTTTCGGCGGCTGGCACGGGGTTGTTTTTCAGCCAGTTGCCGTTGGCATAGTGGTAAAAGTCCTGGCACGGCGACACCGATTTATCCAGGTTAGCCAGGGTGATGCCAACGCCCTGCTGGGGGGGACTAGGCTCAGCTGACGCTGACCGATGGTTGGTAGGCGGCCCGAAGGCGGCCAAACTGCCCAGGCCCAGCGCCGCCAGCGCCAGCCGCGAAAATGTAGCTACTGCCATAAGTGCAAAGAATTAAAGGAAAAAGCCTGGCGAAAGATACTCAGTAGCTGCGGCGGTTGCACCAGTTAGGCGGCTAAGCCGGCCTTTTTTTCCGGGCCCACTGGGTTTTAAAAGCTGGTAGCAGTAACTTCCGTCCCCCATTCAGTTTCAACACCGCGCGTACGCTATGAAGCGACATTTTGAGGTGCTGGACGGGCTACGCGGTACGGCCGCGCTGCTCGTCGTAGCGTTTCACCTCTTCGAAGGTTTTTACCAAAGCCAGACTTACCCCCTCAACCCGCTGCGGCACGCCTACCTGGCGGTCGATTTCTTTTTTCTGCTCTCGGGCTTCGTGGTAGGCTACGCCTACGACGAGCGCTGGTCCAGCATGAGCGTGCGCACTTTCTTGCGCATCCGCCTCATTCGGTTGCACCCGCTGGTGCTGCTGGGCGTGGGCCTGGGGGCCCTAGGCTACTGGTTCGACCCGTTTGCGGGCAATTTGCAGCACGTGCGCCTGGTGCACCTAGCGGCCAACGTCTTCTTCGGCATGTTGCTGCTGCCTTTCGTGTCGCTGCCCAACCGCTACGGCCAAACCCACCCGCTCGATGCGCCTTGCTGGTCGCTGCTGCAAGAGTACCTCGTCAATATTGTGTACGCGCTAGTGGCCCCGCGCCTGAGCCGGCGGGCGCTGGTGGCGGTGGTAGTGGTAGCGGCCGGGGCGCTACTGGCCGCCGCCCGCTACCATGGCCACCTGCAGGCCGGCTGGGGCTGGGACAATGCCTGGCTGGCGCCGGTGCGGGTCACGTACCCGTTCTTTATGGGGCTGCTGCTGTACCGCTTCCGGCTGCATTTTCAAGTGCCCGGCGCCGTTTGGGTGCTGTCGGGGGCGCTGCTGGCGTTGTTTGCGGCGCCGGCCTTTCTGCCCGCCTGGCCCTACGAAGCCGGCTGCGTTATCCTGATTTTTCCGCTGCTAGTGGCGGCCGGGGCCGGCTCGGGGGTGGGTAGCCGCGCCCTGGTGTTTTGCCGGTGGGGCGGGCGCTTGTCGTACCCGCTCTATTTGCTGCACTATCCCTTCGTGTCCATTTTTACGAATTGGGTGAATGCCGCCCATCCCACCCTGCCCCAGGCCCTACCCATCATGGGGGCACTGCTGGTGTTATTTCTACTGCTGGCGTGGGTAGCGGTGCGCTTCTACGACGAGCCGATGCGCGCCTGGCTGAGCCCCCCCTTCCGGCCCGCCCGGCGGCCGCTGCAGCCCGCCTAGGCCCTAGGGCCTGCTCACACGAAAAGCGCCCCCGCCGCCAGAGTCGGCAGCGGGGGCGCTTTTCGTTAGTGGCAAATGATAACAGTCATAACAGTTAGTTGCTAAGCAGATTCGGCCTGACTACTAACTATTAATGACTACTCGTCAGTCACTTACCAGATGCGGGCCTGCTCGGCGGTGGGGCGCTCCATCTTGTCTGTGGGCTTGCAGCCGAAGGCCTGGTAAAACTCGGGCATGTTCATCAGCGGGCCGTTGGTGCGGAACTGGGCCGGCGAGTGCGGGTCGGTGAGCACTTGCTGGCGGGCCGCTTCGGGCCGGATGTTGGTGCGCCAGATTTGGGCCCAGCCCAGAAAGAAGCGCTGGTTGGGCGCGAAGCCGTCGATACTTTTGCCGGCCTTGGCCTCGGGCGTTTTCTGGTAAGCCTGGTAGGCGATGGTGAGCCCGCCGAGGTCGGCCAGGTTTTCGCCCATCGTGAGCTTGCCGTTCACGTGCACCGAGTCGAGCGGCGTAAAGGCATCGTACTGCTTGCCCACCATGTCGGCCTTGGCCGTAAATTTGTCGCCGTCCTCTTTAGTCCACCAGTCGCGCAAGTTGCCCTTGGCGTCGTACTGCCGGCCCTGGTCGTCGAAGCCGTGGGTCATTTCGTGGCCAATCACGGCGCCAATCCCGCCGTAGTTCACCGCGTCGTCCGCCTTGGGGTCGTAAAAGGGCGGCTGCAAAATGCCCGCCGGGAACACAATCTCATTCATCGGCGGGTTGTAGTAGGCGTTCACCGTGGGCGGGGTCATGCCCCACTCGCCCCGGTCAATCGGCTTGCCGAAGTGCCCTAGGTTGTCCTGGCTGGCCCACTGGCGGGCGGCCACCAAATTGTCGAGGTAACTCTGGCGGGTAATTTTGAGTTTCGAGTAGTCCTTCCACTTGTCGGGGTAGCCGATTTTTACGGCGAAGGCGTTGAGCTTCTCGATGGCTTCCTTCTTGGTGGCCGGGCTCATCCAGTCGGTGGCCATGATGCGCTCGGCGTAGGCCGCGCGCAGGTTCTCAATCATTTGCTTGGCCCGCACCTTGGCGGCGGGCGAGAACGCCTTATCGACGTAGAGCTGGCCAAAGGCCTCGCCTAGGGCGCGGTCGGTGGCTTGCAGGCTGCGCTTCCAGCGGGGCTGCTGCTGCTTGGCCCCGCTCAGGGCCTGGGCAAAGCGGAAGCTGGCATCGCCGTAGGTTTTGGGCAGCGCTGGCGTGAGGCTGCTCACCAGGTGCCAGCGCAGGTACTGGCGCTCGTCGGCGATGGGCGTATTGGCCAGCAGGGTGTTCACCGCCGCCAGGTACTCGGGCTGGCCCACAATAATTTCCTTGGCGCCGCCCAGGCCGGTGTTTTTCAGCACCAGCGGCAGGTTCAGGTTGGGGTAGCTGCTAGTGGCCTGGGCTACGGGCAGCTTGTTATAGTTTTTCTGTGGGTCGCGCAAGTCCACGCGGCTGCGGCTGGCCTGGGCCAGCTTGGTTTCCAGGGCCAGCACGGCGTCGGCGTTGGTGGCGGCCAGGCTTGGGGCGTCGCCCAGCAGCTGGAAGATGCTGGTCATGTAGGTTTTGTAGGCGGCCCGAATAGCTTTCGAGCGGCCGTCGTCCTTGAGGTAGTAGTCGCGGTCGGGCAGCCCTAGGCCCCCCTGGCCGAACTGCACGGCGTACTGGGTGCTGATTTTCTCGTCTGGCCCCACGCCAAAGTTGTACCAGCCGGTGCTGGTATTTTTGGGGTCAGCCAGGTACTGCTGCACCTCGCCCAGGTTTTTGAGGCCCGCAATGCGGCTCAGGTAGGGCTGCAGGTACTTGAGGCCGGCCGCCTCAATGGCCATCGTATCCATGGCCGAGGCGTAGAAGTAGCCCACCTTCTGGGCGTTGGAGCCGGCCGGGGCGCTGGCGGCGTTGCGGGACAAATCCAGCAAAATGGCCTTTTGGGTGGCATAGTTGCGGTCGGCCAGCTCGTTGAAGCTGCCCCAGCGGCTTTCGGCGGCTGGCACGGGGTTGTTTTTCAGCCAGTTGCCATTGGCATACTGAAAGAAGTTGTCGCAGGGCTGCACCGCCCGGTCGATATTGGCCGCGTTGATACCAACCGACGAGGCCGTTTGGGCCAGGGCCGGGCCGGCGGCCAGCCCGCCGGCGGCCAGGGCCAGGGCCGCGGCCAGCCGGGCGCGAGAGCGTGTTTGCATGAGAAGCACAGCGTGGGAAAAATGAGGGGATGGGGGAAGGCTAGAAAAGGCGAAGGTAGTTTTGAACGCCGCATTCCAAAACAATAATTTATTGGCATAATCCCCTAGGGCCCCGCCCGCTCCATCCGGGCGGCGCCCCTACCTTCGCCCCATGCCGCTCTACGCCCGCCGTGCCGCCCCCACCGCCCCCGCCGATGCCCCCCTGAGCCTAGGGGCGCTGCTGGCCCAGGTGCGGGCCGCGCTGCACCACCGCTTCCCCGACAGCTACTGGGTGGTGGCCGAGGTGGCCGAAATGAGTAACCCCCGCCACGCCGGCGGCCACTGCTACCTCACCCTTACCGAGCCCGCGGGCGAGGCCACGGGCCTAGGGCTGGCGGCGCAGGCCCGGGCCACGCTCTGGGGCAGCCGCTACCAGCAACTAGCCCCCGCCTTTGCCGAGGCCACCGGCCAGGAGCTGCGCCCCGGCCTGCGCCTGCTGCTGCGCGTCAAGGTCACGTTTCACGAGCAGTACGGCTTCGCGCTCGACGTGCTGGCCCTCGATCCCAGCTACACCGTGGGCGAGTTGGCCCGCCAGCGCTTGGCTACCCTGCGCCAGCTGCAAGAAAAAAACCTGCTTGAACGCCAGCGCGGCCTGGCCCTGCCGCTGGCGCCGCAGCGGCTGGCCGTTATCTCCTCGCCCACCGCCGCCGGCTTTCAGGACTTTGTGCGCCAGCTCGAAGAAGCGCCCTACGACTTCACCCTCACACTTTTTCCGGCCGTGATGCAGGGCGAGGCCGCGCCGGCCAGCATTCGGGCGGCGCTCGACCAGCTGCGGCCGCGCCGCCATCAGTTCGAGGTGGTCATTATTATCCGGGGCGGGGGCTCGAAAACCGACTTGCTGGCCTTTGATGAGTATGGCCTGGCGGCGGCCGTAGCCTCGTTTCCGCTGCCCGTGCTCACCGGCATCGGCCACGAGCGCGACGAGGCCGTGGTGGACGTGGTGGCCCACCGCGCCCTCAAAACGCCCACCGCCGTGGCCGCTTTTCTGGTCGAGCGCCTGGCCCGCGTCGAAGCCCTGCTGCTCGACCTCTTCGACCGCGTGGCCGAGCGCAGCCGCCAGCACCTGGCCCGCCACCACCAGCACCTGCAGCACCTAGCCGATACCACCCGCGCCGCCGGCCACCAGCAGCTAACCCGCGCCCAGGCCAGCCTCCTGCAGCGCAGCCGCCAGGCCACCCAGGGCCCGCGCCTGCACCTGGCCCAGCTGGGCCGCCAGCTCGCCAGCTTCCGCTACACCCTGCCTGAGGCGGCCCGCCGAGCCCTAGGGGCCGAAGCCAGCCACCTGCGCCAGCGCTCGCGCACGGTGCTGCGCCGCTTCGGGCGCCACTACCAGCGCCGCCGCGAGGCCCTGCTGCGCCAGCACTACCAGGTGCAGCGCGTTTTCGAGAAACAAGTCATGAGTCATGAGTTAAAAGTTATGAGTTTGGAAAACGCCGTTTTACGGCACGAAAACCAACGCCTGCGCCAGCAGCTTACTTCTAGCCCAACTCATAACTTTTAATCCATACACTTAATAACTTATAACTTAACCCAAGTGTCTTACAACGAAGCTATTCAGGAGCTGGAAGCCATCCTTCGCAGCCTCGAAACCGACCAGGTAGACGTGGACGACCTCACGGCCCGCGCCGAGCGCTCGGCCGAGCTTATTCGCCTCTGCCGCCACAAGCTGCGCC
This sequence comes from Janthinobacterium lividum, assembly GCA_050954355.1. Lineage (GTDB taxonomy): Bacteria > Bacteroidota > Bacteroidia > Cytophagales > Hymenobacteraceae > Hymenobacter. Next base: position 42,970 of record JBPBPH010000093.1, on the reverse strand, counting down.
ACGCCGAAGCCTCGCTCGACCGCGTATTTGACTCGCTAGATGAGGAAGCCGACGAGGAAGAAGGGGCCGACGACGAGCTAAACGACGAAACTGACTTGGACGGCGACGCGCCGGAAGATGACGAAGCCGACGAGCACGACTACCGCAGCGGCGGCCCCGGCCGGCCCAGCGCCCCGCGCCTATTCTGAGCTGCGCCGCACGTGAATTTGCACCCGCTGGCCTTCCTCGCTGGTGGTGGGCATTACCTCGATGCGGTCGGCCTCGTCGAAATACGCGGCCAGGCCGCGCACGATGCCCACGGCCAGCCCGCCCATGCGGCGCGGCGACACGTAGTCAATCAGCACTTCGTTTTCGTTGAGGCGCTGCACGTGGAGCACGGGCGGCGAGTTTTCGGGGTGCTCGCGGCGCACCTGGTCGTGCATGGAGTGCTCGGTGTGCTCCAGCATGTCGAGGGTGCGCCACTCGGGCTTCACAAACCGCTGGTACATGTATATCAGGTCAGGCACGAGGTACTCGCCAAATTTCTCTTGCAGCTCACCCGCCGGAATACCAGCCACTTCGGCCGCCCGGCCTACCAGGGCATATAAGTGCTCATCGGGGTATACCTCCTTGTGGCTGAAGTCGCCGGACGTAAGGCCAGCTGCCTCCACCAGCCGCACCCAGGCGGCGTGGTCGTACTGGGTTTGAACGTAGCGTTTTAGCAGCGAAAAAATAGTGCCGTGCATAGCGTTGCGAGCGAAGAAAGGGCCTAGGGTGCTTCTTCAACGCCGGGCCGCCCCATAAGTTAAAAATAAAAGCCTACCCCACTACGGCAGTGGGGTAGGCTTCCTTGGGCAGCAGCTAACTAGCCTAGGCCCGCGCTTTATTAGATATTACCCATTACGGTCATCGTGGTCAGCGTGGGGTTGATGCTGCCGCCGGTGGGCTCAATGGTCATGGCGAAGGTTTGGGCGCTGGCGATGTCCTTCATCTGCTGCAGGCGCTCGCCCGAGGCAGTGGCGGCGGTCAGCATACCCGCGTCAACGGGCTTACCCTTGTCGAGGGCCCAGAGCTGGTACTGCTTGCCGGCGGGCAGCGGCGGCAGCGCCTGCACATCGAGGTACACGCGGTGCTCGCGCTTGCTGAACAGCACCCGCGCGTGGGCTTGCGGGTGGGCGGGCGTGCCGGCCAGCGCTACCAGCCGGTATTCGTCGGGCGAGCGCAGAATGTGAAGCTGCTGGCGGCTGTCAGCTAGCTCACGGTGAAGCACCTGGGTGGTGCTGGCCACGCGGGTTTGGTCGTTTTCGAGGGCCACGAGGTCGTGGCTGGCTTGCTGCCAGCGGCTATACAGCAGGCCGTTGCCCACTAAGCTTAGCAGCAGCGCCACCGAGGCGGCAATGGCCCAACCGCTGCTGCGGCTAGCCACCGGGGCCGCTGCCAACGCGGCGGCCACGTGCGGGTTAGAGGCCGATACGCGCATGGTAGGCATCTCGGCTACCGGGGCGGCAGCAGGCGCAGCAGGCTGGCCAATTTGGGCAAACACCTGGCTTAGCACCCGCTCACGCATAGCGGCAGGCGGCGCCAGGGCGTGCGCCTCGGCATACACCCCTAGGCCGGTTTCCAGCGCGTCGAGCTCGGCGCGCACTTGCGGAAAGCGCGCGGCCCAGTTCTCTACTTCGGCCTGGGCGGCCGGCGCCAGCTCGCCGAGCACATACTGCTCGAGGCGGCCAGATTCAATATATTCTTGGAAATCTTCCACGATTCAAAAAGGATAGAAGTTAGCGAACCAGTTTAGCAAGCAGTTTCAAGGCGGTGCGGGCGCGGGTTTTCACCGTTCCCAGGGGCAGGTTGAGTTCCTCGGCCGCCTCACTTTGGGTGAAGCCGCCGAAGTAAAGCAGGTCGATGACTTGGCGTTGCTCGGGCACCAATTTCTTGGTAATCTCTTGCAGGCCAATGTGCTCGGGGCGGAAGCTATCGGGACTGGCCTGCCGCTGGGCAGTAAGGCTATCGTCGAGGCTTTGAACACTGGCACTTACGCGATGCTGGCGGGAGCGGATTTTATCAATCGCTAAATTTCGGCTGATGTTGACCACCCACGTAAACAGCCGGCCCTTGCTGGTATCATAGCTCTCTATCGAATTCCAGATTTTGACCAGCGCCTCCTGCAGCACGTCCTCCGCCTCGCTCTCGTCTTTCACGATGCGTTGAATCACGCCGAAGAGCGCCGCCGAGTAGCGGTCGTAAAACTCGGTCATGGCCGACTGCTGGTGCGCGCGCAATCGGCTCACCAGCGCCGCTTCGGCGGCCGTTGGGGTTGATATCAAAGATTGTTCAGACACGGGGAGGATGGGATAACGGTCATGATAGGGGCCTTGGTGCCCGCCAGGCGAGACGGCTTACGAAGCGCTAAAGTAACAGCAGCTAAGTTGACCGCGCCCGGCTGCTGGCGCTGCCGAGCCCTAAGCTGGGCCGTATGCCGGCCCGGCCAAAACCCGCCGGCTGGTTTGCCGCGTTATACAGGCCTTATGTTTTACGAATCGATAAACCCCTATACCGGCCGGCGCGGGCGGCGCTTTGCCACCCTAGGGGCCGCCCAGGTGGCGCGCCGCCTGGCGCGGGCCTACCGGGCCGCCGCGCAGTGGCGCGCCACCGCTTTTGCCGAGCGCGCGGCCGTGCTGCACCGCGCCGCCGCGCTGCTGCGCGAGCGCCAGCACGAGCTAGCTCACCTCATGGCCCTGGAAATGGGCAAGCCCTTGCGCGACGGCCGCGCCGAAGCCCAAAAGTGCGCCGGCTGCTGCGACTACTACGCCACCCACGGCGCGGCTTTTTTGGCCGATGAATTAGTGGCCACCGACGCCGGCCGCAGCTACCTCAGCTACGCGCCCCTAGGGGTGGTGCTGGCCATCATGCCCTGGAACTTCCCGCTCTGGCAGGTGGTGCGTTTTGCCGCCCCGGCCCTGATGGCCGGCAACGTGGGTTTGCTCAAGCACGCGCCCAACGTGCCGCAGTGCGCCCTGGCCCTCGAAAAGCTGCTGCACGACGCGGGCCTGCCGCCCGCCGCCTTCCAAAATCTGTTTATCAGTAACGAGCAGGTAGCCGAGCTGCTAGCCGACGACCGGGTGCGCGCCGCCACGCTCACCGGCTCAGAACGGGCGGGCGCGGCGGTGGCGGCCGCGGCCGGCCAGCACCTCAAGAAAATGGTGCTCGAGCTGGGCGGCTCCGACCCGTTTATCGTGCTGGCCGATGCCGACCTGGCGCTGGCCGCCCGCACCGCCGCCCAGGCCCGCCTCCTCAATGCCGGCCAGAGCTGCATCGCGGCCAAGCGCTTCATCGTGGAGCGGCCCGTGGTGCGCGAGTTTACGCGCTTGCTGGTGAGCCATTTGCGAGCCCTGCGCTACGGCGACCCGCTGGCCGACACCACCGACTACGGTCCTCTGGCCCGCCCCGACCTGGCCGACGCCCTGGCTGCCCAGGTGGCCGATAGCGTAGCCCAGGGCGCCCAGGTAGAGCTAGCCGGCGGCCAGCCCCACCCCGGCAGCACCCGCTTCGACCCCGTGGTACTCAGCCACATCCGGCCCGGCCAGCGCGCCTACGCCGAGGAGCTGTTCGGCCCCGTGGCCCTGGTGCTGACGGCCAAAAATGCCGCCGATGCCGTGCGCCTGGCCAACGACTCGCGCTTCGGCCTGGGCGCTGCCCTGTGGACGCAGGACATGGCCAGGGCCGAAACCCTGGCCCGGCAGCTCGAAAACGGCGCCGTCTTCATCAACGGCTTGGTGAAATCAATGAACGAGCTGCCCTTCGGCGGCGTCAAGCACTCGGGCTACGGCCGCGAGCTGTCCTACCTCGGCATCCGCGAATTCACCAACCACAAGGCCGTTTGGATAAGGTGAGGGCTTAGGGGATAAATTGATGGAAGAAGCGCCTGTCATTGCGAGCGCAGCGAAGCAATCGCACTCGAATAAGTCGGGCGCGTGTCGTTCGGGTGCGATTGCCGCGCTGCGCTCGCCATGACAGGTGCTTCTTCCACTGGTCCTGACTCCTAGGCCTCCCCTATTCAAAAAGGCCTAACTGCTGGCCGGCTTGCACGGCCTCGCCCTCTAGGCCCGAGAGGGCCACGCCCAGCAGGCGCACGCCCTGGGCGGGGGGCAGCAGCGGGGCCAGCAGCTCATGGGCGGTTTGGGTGAAGTGGGCGAGCGAGCGCACCGGCGCGGCGGCCGAACGGCTGCGCGTGAGCTGCTGAAAATTGTCGTACTTGAGCTTGAGGGTGACCGCGCGGCCCGCCACCCCGAGGCGCTCGGCGCTGCCCCACACGCTGGCCAGCAGCGGCGCCAGGCGCTCGTAGCACGCGGGCGCCGCGGTCAGGCTCTGGGCGAAGGTGGTTTCGGCGCCGATGGACTTGCGCGCCCGGTCGGGCACCACGGGGCGGTGGTCCTGGGCGCGGGCAATGGCGTAGTAGTAGCCGCCGGCCTTGCCAAAGTGCTGGCGCAGCAGGGCTTCGGGCTGCTGCCGTAGGTCGTGGCCCGTGAAGATGCCCAGCGCGCCCAGCCGCGCCGCCGTGGCCGGCCCAATGCCGTGGAACTGCCCCACCGCCAGCTTTTCGACGAAGGCGGGCCCTTCGTGCGGCCGAATCACGAACTGCCCGTCGGGCTTGCGGTAGTCGGAGGCCAGCTTGGCCAAAAACTTATTGTAGGAGATGCCCGCCGAAGCCGTGAGCCCCGTAGCCGCCCGAATGCGGGCCCGGATTTCGCGCGCCCACTGGGTGGCCGTCGTCCCTAGGGGCAGGTGGGCCGTCACGTCGAGGTAGGCCTCATCCAGCGACAGCGGCTCGATGAGGGGCGTGTACTCGGCCAGAATGGCGCGCACCTGCGCCGACACGGCCTTGTACACCTCGAAGCGGGGCTTGACGAACACCAGCTCGGGGCAGCGGCGCATAGCCGTGGCCGAGGGCATGGCCGAGCGCACCCCAAACTGCCGCGCCTCGTAGCTGGCCGCCGCCACCACGCCCCGGCCCAGGGCGCCGCCCACTGCCACGGGCCGCCCGCGCAGCGCCGGGTCGTCGCGCTGCTCCACGGAGGCGTAAAACGCATCCATGTCGAGGTGAATAATTTTGCGGGCTTCCATGGCAGCAGCTAGCGGTTTGGCTGCCCAGCGAACGCGCAACGGCCCCCGGCAGATTCCATCAGCAGTACCCCCGCACCTTGTACGTGGCGTAGCCCGCCAGCTTGTGCAGCAGGCTGCCCCAGCGATTGAGGGCGTCGAGGCTGGGCAGCAGCCAGTAGCCCCAGGTTCCGGCCGGGGTCGGTGCTGCGGTAGTCGGCCGGGAAGGGCTGCGGGTGCAGGCCCACCCGGGCAAAGCACCCTAGGGCCCGCCGCTCGTGAAAGGCGGAGGCAACGAGCACCAGCGACTTTACGGCGGGGTGCGCGGCCAGCAGCTGCTTGGTACACAGCGCATTTTCGCGGGTGTTGCGGCTGCGTTCTTCCAGCCAGATGGCGGCGGGCGGCACGCCGGCCAGGCGCAGCAGCGTGCCCAGCTGGCGGGCCTCCGCGGCGCGGCCGGGCACCGGGCGCAGCGAGCCCGAGACGCCCGCAATGATGCTGCGCCGCACCCGCCCGGCCCGGTACAGCCACAGGGCATTGGTGAAGTGGTCGGCCCCCTGGCTGAGGGATACCCGGCCGTGGGGCGACTTGTTCTCGCTGGCGATGCCGGTGAGCAGCACGGCGGCATCGGCCGGGGCCACGGCAGCCAGCGGCACCGGCGGCAACTCCCAGGCCAGGGTAGCCGAGTTAACGAGCGCCGTATTGCCCCTTGCCAGCAGCAGCGCGGCGGCAGCCCACAGCCTGCGCCCGCGCCAACGGCCGGCGGGCCGGGCCACTACGGCCGCCCCCAGCAAGGCCAGCAGCCATAGCCCCGGCGAAAACAGCAGCAGCAGTTTGGAAAGGTAGAAGAACACAGAAAAACGGCAACAATGGCAACGTAACTACAGCCGAACGGCAGGCTGCGGGGCGCGCAGCCTGCCGTTCCTTCCATGTTAATCTTGGCGGCGCCGGCCCTAGGCCCGCACGGGCACAAACGCCCGCAGGCGGTCGAGCTGGTCGGTTACTTGCTTTTCCTCGGTCAGGGCGTCGCACTCCAGCAGGCGGCCCTGGCAGTAGCTCACGAAGAAGGGCGCTGCTTTTTCGTCCATCAGCTTCTTGGCCACCGGGTTTTGGTCGGAGTCGAGCCGGATGAAGAGGATGCCCACGTTTTCGGGCGCATCCACAAATTTGGTAAAGGGCGGGGCCAGCACCTCGCAAGCCTGGCAGCCTTCGGACGTGAACTTGGCAAATACCTTTAGGTGCTCGTGTATCAGGCGGCGCAGGCTGTCGTCGGTAGCCTCTACCACGTGCTGGCGTTCGGTCTCGGTCATAATTTAGTAGCTCTAAGTACGGATAGGAAGACGGCTCGCCGCGGCGCCTAGGGTTAGTTATAGCAGCAATTGCTTTTCCCAAAGGTACGCCTAGCGCCCCAGCATCAGGTCGCGGATGTAGCGCACCGGGGCGTTGCCGTAGCTCAGAAACCGCTCGTTGAAGTTCTTGACGCTGAAAGCAGAACCCTCGCGGCGGCGCACCTCGTTGCGCAGGGCCACGATGGCCGCGTAGCCCGTGAAGTAGGAGCTGAGCTGCACCTGGCTGAGGGTGGCGCGGTGCCACTTGCCGGCCGCCTCGGCTTCTTCCTGAAAGCCCTCGCGCATGAGCAGCTGCATGATTTGCGCCTCGCTGGCGTTTTGGGTTTGGATGAGGTTATCGGCCACCGCGTTCAGCGTCGAGCGCATGTTCCACTTGTCCCAGAGCAGCCACATCTCGTCGGAGTTGCCGCCGTAGCCGCTTTCCAGCATCATGCGCTCCGAATACACGGCCCAGCCCTCAATCATGGCCCCGTTGGCAAAGATGCTCTTCACCAGCGAGGGCGAGCGGTTGGCATACACCAGCTGGGTGTAGTGGCCCGGAATGGCCTCGTGGATGTTGAGAATCTGCAGGGTGTAGTCGTTGTACTCGCGCAGGTAGCTTTCGGCGCGGGCGGCGCTCCAGGCGGCGGGCAGCGGCTCCACGTTGTAGTAGGTGTTGGCCTTGGTGTCGTAGGGGCCGGGGGCCGATACGCTGGCCCCGGCGCCGCTGCCGCGCATGTAGAGCGGGGTTTCGCGCACTACCAGCGGCTTGGTCGGGTCCTGGGTCAGCAGCTGATGGTCGCTCACGTACTTGGTGAGCACCGGAATCTGGCGCCGCACGGCCGCCACGAAGCCATCGCGCGGGGCGTGCTTAAGCGTGAGCTGGTTGATAACCTGCCTAATGAGGGCCAGCGTATCGGCCGGGGCCTTTTGGCCGGGGCAGTACCTAGGGAAGAGCCGCGCCGCCCGGCGGCCCATGTCGCGCAGCAGCTCGGCTTTGTGCTGCTGCGCCAGCCCCAGCAGCTCGCCGGCCGAGTAGCTGGCTTGGATATCGAGGGCAAACTTGCGGTCGAACAGCGCTTTGCCGATGCGAAACGAGCGGAACGCGGTTTTACCCGCCAGCACATCCTGCTTCAGAAAGTCTATGTAGCCCCGAATGGCCGCCTGCGCCCCCGCCACGCGCTGCGTCAGCAGTTGCTGCTCGGCTGCCGGCAGGCCGGCTTGGCGAATGGAATCGGTTAGCGCGGGCCCAAATACGGCCAGGCCGCCCTCGTTTTGCTGCACCGCCAGCTGGGTGTGCTCGCGCGTGGGCTGGCTGAGGTTGGCGCGGGCGGCGGCGTAGTAGGCGGCGGCGCCCGCAATTTTGTCGGAGATGTTGCGCAGGCGGCGGGCCAGCGGGTAGTGGCGGCCGCCCAGCAAGTCGCCCACGCTGGCGCCCAGGTTGTAGCTGGCGGGGTCCCAGCGCCAGCTTTGCAGCGTGTCGGCGTACCAGCGCTCGCTCACCAGCTCGTTGCGCAAGATGCGCCAGTCCATCTGGTTGCCCGCCGAGAGGCTATCGAGCGCGAAGCCCCCTAGGGCCCCCAGGTTTTGGGTGGCGAACGTGGCCTCGCGCTGGCGTTGCGCCCCATCCGGAATAACGAGCAGCGAATCGTACTTATGGAAGCCCTGCGAGGCCGCATAGTCGGGGTGCAGGCGCCAGAAATTCAGGATAAACTGGTTTTTGTAGCTATCGAAGCGCGCATCGGCCAGCGAGGTGGCGGTGAGGTGGCCGGTCTGGGGGGCGTCGGGGCTGCCCGAGCAGGCCGAAGCCGCCAGCGCCAGCAGCAAGTAAGGGAGTTTCATGCAAGCGAAAAAGCGAAGTAAGCAGTCAGCGCCCGGCTTCACGGGGCGGGCGGGCCCAGGGTTGCCGGGGGCGCGGCCCGGGGCCGCGCCCGCAGGCGCTGGTACCAGCGGGCGTGGCGGCGGTCGCGGCGGGTGGCGGCGCGCTGCATGGGGGCCAGCAGCTGCTCGCACAGGCGGTTCATTATCAAGTCCTCGCCGGTATACGTGGGCTGGCGAATGGCCTGCTGCAGCAGGGCAATGGCGTAGCGGCGGTGGTGCCCCTGGTACTTGTAGATGCGCGCCAAATCGTAGGTATATTGGATGCGCTCGGGGGCTAGGGCGCGCGCTTTTTCGAGGGCCGCAATGGCTTGGTCGGTGCTGGCGCTGCGCGGCGCGCCCCCCAAAAACACCCGCGAAAACAGTTTTTCGAGAGCGTTGTAGTGGGCTACGCGGTAGTGCCAGCGGCCCAGCAACTGCCAGGCCTCGGGCAGGTCGGGGCGGCGGGTGGCGGCCAGCAGCACCGGGTTTTGCAGCTCCTTAAACAGCCGCAGCCGGTCGCGGGCATTCAGCAGCCCGGCTTGGCTGAACAGGGCTAGGGCCAGCGCGTAGTTGCTTTCGCCGGCCGTGGGGGCCAGGGCCAGGGCCTGCTCGGCGTAGCGCCGGGCCTCGCTGAAGTAGGCGTCCTTGCGCGTTTCGTCGGTGTAGCGGTTGCCGATGCGCACGCTCAGCACGGCGGCGCGCCACAGGCTCTCGTACTCCTGCGGGTTGATTTTGAGCGCCGCCTGGTACTCGGCCAGCGCCGCCGAATCGTGGTAGCCGGTTTGCAGCGAGGCGGCCCGGCGCAGGTGCTGGCGCAGGGCGGCCGTGTCGGGGTTGGCACTGCCGCCGGGGGGCTTGGGCAGCGGGGCCAGCTCGGTGGGCGCGGGCACGGCCGGCAGCGAGGGCTGCGAGGTAGTGTTTTGGCCCCAGGCGGGCCCTAGGGCTAGCAGCAGCAGCCAGGCCAGCCAGCGAGCGGGGCCAGCCCGCAAGCCGCCCCGCGCAACCGGCCGGCACTCGTGAGGGCCCCTTGCGCTGGGCATCCGGTAGCTAGGCGGGGCGAAGACGAGGCTAAGAAGCGCCATATTGAAAGCAATCACTCGCCGGCCGCACTAAGCTCCCTCGCGCATAAACCACGCCGATATGGCCAGCTTTAGCCCGCGGAAGGGCACCAAGCTACTGCTTAGGGCCAACAGCTTATTTTTCAAGCCCGTCACCACGTTCAGCCGGCCTTGCTGCATCGCCCGGTAGCCGGCGGCGGCCACGGCCGCGGCCGTGGGCAGCTTGCCCTGCGCCTGCGACCAGCTCCCCATCTCGGCCCGGGCGAGGAAGCTGGTGGCCGTCACGCCGGGGCTCAGCACCGTGGCCGTGACGCCAGTGCCCCGCAGCTCGGCGTGCAGCGCCTCCGTAAAGCTCATGATATAGCTCTTGGAAGCGCCGTATACGGCCATGTGGGGCACCGGCTGGAAGGCCGACGTGGAGCCCACATTCAGGATGCGGCCAGTGCGGCGGCGCACCATGTCGCGGGCCACCAGCGCGGTGAGGGTCGTAACGGCCAGCACGTTCAGCGTCAGCATGTTATCGTAGAGCGCGGCGTCTTCCTGCACCACGTCCTTGTACGAGCCGAAGCCAGCATTATTCACCAGGTAGTCGAGCTGCACACCCTGCTCCTGGCACTGCTGGTACACGGCAGCGGCCTGGCCCGGCACCCCTAGGTCGGCCACCAGGCAGCTCACTTGAATGCCGTACTGCTGCTCAAAATCAACCTTAATAGCCGCCAGTTCCGCTTGGCGCCGGGCCACCAGCAGCAGGTTGATGCCATCCTGGGCAAAGCAGCGGGCTAACTCGTAGCCAATGCCGCTGGTAGCGCCCGTCACGAGGGCTGTTTGGGTAGCAGGAGTAGGCATCGGCTGGCGGTTGGAGGTAAGGTAAGCTAGCCGCCTTACGTCCGGCAGCTCATGTCGGGGGCGGCCAGCCGCTAAAATGATAAGCCTAGCTGCGCTTTGGGCCGCTTCAGCAGCTCGCGCGAGCGCTCTACTTCTTCGGCCGTTACCTCGACCGGGCCGGCGGCCTCGGCCGGCTCGGCAACTGCCTCATCGGGGCTGGGCGCGTCGGCTTTGGGGGTGCCGCGCTTTTTGGCTTCGCGGCGCTGGGGCTCGGGGCCTTCGTCGGTGAGCAGGGCCAGGTGGTGCACCTTGAAGTAGTTGAGCTTGTTGCCCAGCGCCTTCCAGCCTTTCACCTCAATAAACTGGTCGAGGCGCAACTGCTCCTTTTCCTTGTCGGCCTTCTTATCGCGCTGCAGCGTCACTTCTACCTCTGGCTCGGCAAAGGCGGTGGCGGCCAGCAGCTTCGAGCCCTTGGTTTCCGAAATAAATAGAAAGCGCTTGTCGAGCGTGCTGGTTTCGATGCGGAACCGCTTGACGTAGTGCATCTTGGTTTCGCCATCCAGGTAGGCGGCGCTCAGCACCGTGTCGGGCTCCAGCTTGCGCATGAGCACGATGTTGGGCAGGTCGAAGTGCTTGTTCAAGTCGGGCGCGTTCAGCTCGTACGAGCCATCCTTGTACACCACCAAAATGGTGTCGTCGGTGTCGAAGGCCCCTAGGTAGCGGCCGTGCCCGGCGTGGTTGAGGCGGGCCACCACGCTGTCGAAAAACACCTCGCGCCCCCCTAGGGTGCTGTCGCCCACCGACTTCTGCGTAATTTTCTTAATCAGCTGTTTGGTTACGATGTTGCCCATCGAGCCCTTGCCCTTGATGGCCAGCTCGGCAAAATCGAAGTCGAACTGCTTGACTCTCGCCGGCGCTTTGTCGCTCAGCTGCACCGCCACCACCTCGCTTTCCGAGTTGGGGTTGGCCGTGAGGTACAGCACTTTCGTGCCCTTGGTGCTCTTGGTCAGGTCGTACACCTTGTCGCGCGTGATGCCCGACACCAAAAAGCGCTTGGCGAAGCTGATGCCGCTGGCCCCGTCCACGTACATCATGTTGTAAACCAGCCGGTCGTCGTTTTTATTATACACCCCGGCCAGCAAAACATCTTTGCCTACGAAGGTTTTTTCGGCAATGCGCGTCACCATAAAAGTGCCGTCGCGCCGAATGGCGATGATGTCGTCCAGGTCCGAGCAGCTAGTGACTTCCACCGCCTTTTCGTCCTTTTTGAGGCCGTAGCCCACGAAGCCATCCTGGTAGTTGACGTACAGCTTCTGGTTGGCTACGGCCACTTTCTGGGCCGTCACCACGTCGAAGGTGCGGAGCTGGGTTTTGCGCTCGCGCTTGGCGCCGTACTTCTTCAGCAAGCCCTCGAAATAGGCCACGGCGTAGCGCGTGAGGTGCGCCAGGTGGTCGGCCACTTCGGCCAGTTCGGCATCAAGCTTCTGGATGTACTCCTCGGCCTTGAAGCCATCGTACTTGCTGATGCGCTTGATGCGGATTTCGGTCAGGCGCGTCAGGTCATCCTCGCTGATGGGGCGGCGCAGCACCAGGCGCGTGTCGTTGGCGCGCAGTTTCTCGCCCTCGATGCGCACGTATTTCTTGAGCCCTAGGTCGATAGTTTCCAAAATCTGCTCCCAGGTTTCGCACTCCTCGATTTTGCGGTAGATGCGCTGCTCGATGAAAATCTTTTCCAGCGATGCGCTGTGCCACTTTTCTTCCAGCTCCTGCTGCCTGATTTCCAGCTCGCGTTCCAGCAGGCGCACGGTTTTGCCCGTGCTCAGGCGCAGCATATCGTCCACTGCCACGAAGCGCGGCTTGTCGTCGATGATGACACAGGTGTTGGGCGAAAGCGAGATTTCGCAGTCGGTGAATGCGTAGAGCGCGTCGATAGTGAGGTCGGGGCTCACGCCGGGCGGCAACTGCACCTGAATTTCCACGTCGGCCGCCGTGTTATCCACCACCTTCTTAATCTTGATTTTGTTGGCCTCGCTCGCCTTCACGATGCTCTCCATCAGCGCCGTGGTGGTGGTGCCATACGGAATGTCGCGGATAACGAGCAGCGTCTTGTCCACCTTCTCAATCGTGGCGCGCAGCCGAATTTTGCCGCCCCGCAGCCCGCTTTGGTAGTTGCTGACGTCGGCCAGCCCGCCGGTCGGAAAATCGGGAAACAGCTGAAACTCTTTGCCTTTCAGCACCGCCACGCTCGCCTGGCACAGCTCGCGAAAGTTGTGGGGCATAATCTTGGTACTTAGCCCCACGGCGATACCCTCCACGCCCTGCGCCAGCAGCAGCGGGAACTTCACGGGCAGCGTAATCGGCTCGCGCTTGCGGCCGTCGTAGCTCATCTGCCACTCCGTGATGTCGGGGTTGAACACCACCTCCAGCGCAAACTTGCTCAGGCGCGCTTCGATGTAGCGCGCGGCGGCGGCCGAGTCGCCGGTGCGCACGTCGCCCCAGTTGCCCTGCGTCTCAATCAGCAAGTCCTTCTGGCCCAGGTTCACCATCGCATCGCCGATGCTGGCGTCGCCGTGGGGGTGGTACTGCATGGTTTGCCCAATCACGTTGGCCACCTTGTTGAAGCGGCCATCGTCCATCTCCTTCATGGCGTGCATAATGCGCCGCTGCACGGGCTTAAAGCCGTCTTCCACAGCCGGCACCGCCCGCTCCAGAATCACGTAGCTGGCGTAGTCCAGAAACCAGTTCTGGTACATGCCGCGCACCGTGGCCACGTCGTGAATCACCTCGCCGGGCGCGAACTTAGCATCTTCCTCAGACTCCGCTTCCTCCACCTCTTCGGCCGGGCTGTCGGCCTCGGCTTCGCGGCCTTCCGGGCCATCGAGGGGGCTAGGCTCCTCCCCGGCCTGCTCGCCAAAGAGCGCCGCGGCCACCGTAGCAGCGGCTTCGGTGGCTACCTCGGCGGGCGGGGGTAGCTCGGCCGCGTCAGCCGAAGTTAGCGCAAAGCTTAGGGTATCGCCGGCCCGCAGGTAGTCGTCGGAAGCAGAATCGTGGTCGGGGGTAAGCGCGTCAAAAAGAGCCACAAGCAGAAGAATAAGGCCGGGTAGTCAGCCAGCAAAAGTACCGTAAAAATGCGGCAAAGCCCGCTGTTTTACAAGAATTAGGCAAGGTCAAAAGTTCCCAAAAATATTAGCTGACGCTCGCCCGTACAAGCTAATGCGGCTAGCAGAGCTTGCTAAGCAGCTTGGCCCGAGCCTTTCGGACCTAAGATGCCCCTAGGGCTATTTACCACCACCGCTTTTCCGGGGCAGCCCAGCCCTTACGCGGGTACCAAGCGCAGCTACGTAGCCCCTCCGTATTATTACGTGAAATGCAAAATAATTAGAAGTATTCCTGGGCAAACTATTTTAAGATAAAGAAAATAAGCGCCGCCGTGCTCAAGTCTCTAAGTCACTGTTAATTCACTCGTCTTCAGTTCCTAAATTTGTTTTCAGATTGCGCCGAGCAGCAAGCAATAGCTATTTCTTTTTTTATATTTTTTTACTTCGTAGTGCCGACACTTATTAGGCCTTGGTTGATGGGTGCACTGCTCGCTACTGCTGCCCTGCTTGGCTGGGGCAGCTGGCAAGCTCCCAACCTGAGTAGCTACGCCCGCGCCGCCGAGTTTGTGGTGCTCGATGCCCCTCGGCTGCAGCCCGGCGCCGACTCGGCCCGCTTGCAAGCCCGCGTCACAGCGTTACCCGGCATCACGGCCTGCGCCATCCGGCCGGCCAAGCAGCTGCTAGTAGTGGCCTACAATCCCGATAGCCTCAGCCAAGCGCAGCTCTGCCAACGGCTAGGTTTATCAGCGCAGGCGCCGCCCCTACCCAGCCCGGCAGCCCGGCAGTGCCCTGTGCCGGCCGGCTACGTGCTGGCCCTCGAAAAGGTTCGCTTCGCGCTCAACCTGCGGCGGCTTTTCACTCACCTATGATTACCTACTTCACCACCTTCTCTACTCAATTATGAAAATATGCCAACTCCCTACCCTCGCTGCTTTGCTCACGAGTGGCTTACTACTAGGCTCGTGCGCCTCTAAGGATGTAGCACCAGCTTCGCAAACCTTATATGAGCGCCTAGGCAAGACCGACGGCGTAACCAAAATTGTGGATGGCTTGCTGGTTAATGTGGCGGCCGAAACGGCCCTCTCTAGCTCCGTGCTGCTACGCTCGCACAAGCCCTTGCTAGATGCCGTAAACGGCGTAAATGGCGCGGCCCCCACCGACCCAGCCCGCCTGCAACGCCTGCGCACTAATTTTATCAACCAGCTGGGCGAAGCCACTGGCGGGCCCCTTACTTACACTGGCAAAAGCATGCTGGCCGCCCACGCCGGCATGAACATCACTACCAACGAGTATGCCGTTTGGTTTAGCCAATGGGAAAACACGTTGAGTGCCAACAAGGTAGTTGGCCAAGACCGCAGCGACCTCAACGCCATCATCAACAGGATGCAGAGCGACGTGGTGGGGCACTAACTCTATCCTGTACCAGAATGCTACCACTAAAAAGGGCTTTCCTAACCCAGGAAAGCCCTTTTTAGTGACAGATACCCTAGGGCTGTTCAGCAATAGCCAGCGTACTCAAGACGCGTACTGACCAAGCGGCAGTTGGCCCGCGCCTACGCCAGCGCAATTTCCGGCTCGGGCAGCACGTCGCTGATAACCAGGTCTTTTTCCAGGCGCAGGTTGTCGATGATAAACTCCTGGCGGGCCGGGGTATTTTTGCCCATGTAGTAGGCCAGCACCTGCTGAATGCTGCGGTCTGACTGCAGGATAACCGGCTCTAGCTTAATATTTTCACCGATGAAGCGGCCAAACTCGTCGGGCGATATCTCGCCTAGGCCCTTGAAGCGCGTCACCTCGGGGTTGCGGCCCAGCTTAAACATGGCGGCCTGCTTCTCGCTTTCCGAGTAGCAGTAGATGGTTTCCTTCTTATTGCGCACCCGAAAGAGCGGCGTTTCGAGAATGTAGACGTGGCCGTTGCGCACCAAATCGGGGAAGAACTGCAGAAAGAACGTGAGCAGCAGCAGCCGGATGTGCATGCCATCCACGTCGGCATCGGTGGCGATGACTACGCGGTTATAGCGCAGGCCCTCAATACCTTCCTCAATATTGAGCGCGTGCTGCAGTAGGTTTAGCTCCTCGTTTTCGTACACGATTTTCTTCTTCAGTCCGAAGCAGTTGAGCGGCTTGCCGCGCAGGCTGAACACGGCCTCCAGCTCCACGTTGCGGCTCTTGGTGATGCTGCCGCTGGCCGAGTCGCCTTCGGTGATGAACAGGGTCGTCAGCGGCTCCTTTTCGGCGCCGTCGCGGGCATTTTCGCCCAGGTGGAAGCGGCAGTCGCGCAGCTTGCGGTTGTGCAGATTAGCTTTTTTGGCGCGCTGGTTGGCCAGCTTTTTCACGCCGGCCATGTCCTTGCGCTCGCGCTCGCTTTGCTCGATGCGCTTGCGCAGGTCTTCGGCTACTTTCTGGTTAACCGACAGGAAATCATCGAGCTTATCCTTTATAAAGTCGATGATGAAGCCGCGCACCGTGGGGCCGTCGGGGCCCATGTTGAGGCTACCGAGCTTGGTTTTGGTTTGGCTCTCAAACACCGGCTCCTGCACCCGCACCGAAATAGCCCCGATGATGCTGGCCCGAATGTCGGCCGCGTCAAATTCCTTCTTGTTCTGGCGCTGAAAAAACTCGCGCACGGCCTTCACCACCGCCTCGCGGAAGGCCGCCAAGTGGGTGCCGCCCTGGGTGGTGTACTGCCCATTCACAAACGAGTAGTACTCCTCACCGTAGTCGTTGCCGTGGGTAAGGGCCAGCTCAATGTCTTCGCCCTTCAGGTGAATGATGGGGTAGCGCAGCGCGTCGGCGTCGGTTTTGTGCTCTAGCAGGTCGCGCAGGCCGTTTTCCGACACGTACTTCTGGCCGTTGAAGTAAATGGCCAGGCCCGCGTTGAGGTAGCAGTAGTTGCGAATCTGGCTTTCCAGAAACTCCGGGATGAAGCGGTAGCTGCGGAAAATAGAGTCGTCGGGCGTGAAGCTGATGAGCGTGCCGTTGCGCTGGCTGGTTTTCTGGAGCTTGGGGTCGGCCGCCAGTTGGCCCTGCGAAAACTCGGCCGCCTTGAGCTGCCCGTCGCGCACGCTCTGCACCAGAAAGTGGCTGCTGAGCGCGTTCACGGCCTTGGTGCCCACGCCGTTGAGGCCCACCGACTTCTGGAAAACCTTGCTATCGTACTTGCCGCCGGTGTTGATTTTGCTCACCACATCTACCACCTTCCCTAAGGGGATGCCGCGGCCGTAGTCGCGCACCTGCACCTTGCTGTCCGACACCTTTACCTCGATGGTGCGGCCGTAGCCCATCACGTGCTCGTCGATGCAATTGTCGATTACCTCCTTCACCAGCACATAGATGCCGTCGTCGTAGGCCGAGCCATCGCCGAGCTTACCGATGTACATACCGGGGCGCAGGCGGATGTGCTCGCGCCAGTCGAGCGAGCGAATGCTGTCTTCGGTGTAGCCGTGGGCTGGGGGGGCTAGGGTGGGTAGTTCGTCGTTCATCGCGTAAAATCCGTATGCGGGGCAGTAAAAAGTAAATATAAGGCGCTGGTGGCGCTTCGCAACCTACCCATACCAGTTTAATTAGCCAAATTTTGCCAATAAGGCTGGCAGCTTAACTTCCGCTGGCGGCGTAAAGTTCGGCCGGTTCGGGCCTTGGCCGGTTGCCCAGCCGGGTTTGCGCCGCCTCCCTAGGCCCTCTCCTCACCACCTCACTATCGTTTCTCAATGTTACCCCCCGCCAACCAGTTTAACGCGCCGCGCAACGTGCCGTCGATGGCCACTACGCACGCAGCTCCCCAAGTAAAGCAGGCGCCAATTATTTACTTCACCTTCTTCTTGGTGGGGCTTTCGCTGCTGGTGTTCGTGCTGCACAAGCTGAGCGAGCTGTTCTTGCCGCTCGTTTACGCCGTCTTGCTCTCGCTGTTGCTGATGCCCATCGTCACGCGGCTCGAGAAATGGCGCTGGCCCCGGATACTGTCTATCGCCACGGCCATCTTGCTGGTGGCCGCCAGCATCGCGCTCCTATTTGGCTTTTTTGGCTCCCAAATAATTGGGCTGCGCAGCGAGCTGCCGCTCATTCAGAGCAAGCTAGTAGTGCTTTTCGACCAGACGCAGCAGCAGCTCAGCCAGAAGTTTCACTTCCAGCCCATGAGCCACGAGCAGGTGATTGATTCGTCGCTGGCGGCGCTGCAAAAGCAGTCCAGCAAGTATTTGGGCTCTACGCTCGATACCACCCTAGGGGTACTCAGTACCGTGACGCTGGTGCCCATTTATATCTTCTGCTTTCTGTATTACCGCGACCACCTGCGCCAGTTTATGTTCCGCTTCGTGGAGCCCGATAAACGCACCACGGTGCTGCACACGGTGGACAATATCCAGCACGTGGTGCAGGGCTACATGACTGGCTTGCTGACAGTTATCGTGGTAGTGTCCGTCATGAATGCCATCGGCCTGCTGGCCCTAGGGGTGAAATACGCCATTTTCTTCGCCATTTTCGCGTCGGTGCTGGCCGTTATTCCCTATATCGGCATCATTGTGGGCTCCATTGTGCCCGCCCTCATCACCTTTGTCGAGACCGGCTCGCTCACGCACGGACTAGCGGTGGTGGGGGTGTTCATGCTGGTGCAGTTCATTTCTGATAATATTCTGGCCCCGCTCATTACGGCTTCCAAGGTGAGCCTCAACCCGCTCACGGCCATTATAGCCCTCATTTTGGGCGCGCAGCTGTGGGGTACGCCGGGCATGATTTTGAGCGTGCCGCTGTCAGCCGTTATCAAGGTGGTGCTCGACGCCAACCGCAGCACCGAACCCTGGGGCTTCTTGCTGGGCGACGTGGGCGACGGCGAAACCACCCATAAAGACCCCAGCGACGACCGCGGCTTCGTAGCTAAGCTCTGGGACCAGGTGCGCGGCAAGCGCCCCCCACTGGCGCCCGAGCCCAAGCTGCCTCCCATGCGCAACCCGCGCCACGCGGCGGTTTTAAAAGGCTAAATTTTATACGTCGAAAATATAACCGCCACTGGCCTGTTCAGCGTACAAGGCCCTAGGTGCCCCGCACCAAGCTGAAGTTCCTTTTCCACGAATTAATCTCCTCTCCTCATGGCCAACGCATCGGAAACTACCGCCCGCGCTTTCACCGACCTGCTCCACCTCAACCGCACCTCGGCCCAGGGCTACCAGGAAGCCGCCGAAGAAGTAAAAAGCTCCGAACTAAAATCGCAGCTCAACCAGTATTCACAGCAGCGCTCGCAGTTCGTGTCGCAGCTTGAGCAGCAAGCCAGCCAGCTGGGTATTTCGGCTCAGAGCGATGCTACGATAGAGAGTGTAGCTACTGATGCGGCCGCCGCTGTGCACCGCGGCTGGATAAACGTGAAAGCTGCCTTCACTGGCAACGATGACTCGTCGATTCTGAGCACCTGCGAAACCGGCGAAGAAAGCGCACTCAAAGCCTACGACACGGCCATACAGTTGGGCGATATCAGCCCGTCGCTCAAGTCAGTGTTAGAGCAGCAGCGCAGTGAAATTCAAAGCGCCAAGAGCTGGATTACCTCGCATAAATAGGTCGAGAATATAGAGATGTGAAAATAACTTAGTTGCTAGTTTTCACGTTTATTATGTCTCTATACCCACTAAAAAAGCCTGCCCCAACCGGCGGGCTTTTTTATGCCCGGCCAGCAACCATCGGGAGCCCTAACTTTGTTAGCTTACTCCACGCTAGAAGTTTTAGCCGCTTTGTACGCTATCGTCGATATTGAAACCACCGGGGGCCAGCCCGCCAACGACCGCATCACCGAACTGGCCATTTACGTGCACGATGGGCAGCAGGTGGTCGATTCGTACAGTACGCTGCTCAATCCTGGCCGGTCCATCCCGCCCTTCATCACCCAGCTCACCGGCATCACCAACGATATGGTAGCCGGTGCGCCCCGCTTCCACGAGGTGGCCCGCAAGGTAGTAGAAATGACCGAAGGCTGCGTGTTTGTGGCCCACAACGTACGTTTCGACTACTCCTTTTTAAAAAAGGAGTTTGCCGACCTGGGCTACAACTACTCGCGCAAAACCCTGTGCACGGTGCGCCTCTCGCGCAGCCTCATTCCGGGCCAACCCAGCTATAGCCTAGGCAAGCTGTGCCAGAATATTGGCATTCCGCTCAACGGCCGCCACCGCGCCGCCGGCGACGCCGAGGCTACGGCCATCTTATTTGGCCGCCTGCTGCAAATAACCCAGGACGCCGAAGCACCGGAAGACACCCGCCGCCCCGAGGCTACTACCGCCGACACCCTGGCTCGCGTGGATGCCCTAGCCCCTGCCGGCCGCCGGCCCGAAGGCCAAGTTGAAAAAAAACCTAGCCCTCGCCGCGTGGCCGCCGTGGCGCAAGCTATCAAAACGGCGCTGCTGCCGCCGCTTATTAGCCCCGAGCAAGTAGCAGCCCTGCCCCAGGAAACGGGCGTGTACTACTTCCACAACGAGGCCGGCGAGGTTATCTACGTGGGCAAAAGCATCAACATCTACAAGCGCATTCAGCAGCACTTTGCCGTCGATGTGAAGTCGCGCAAAAGTCTGGATTTCAAGAATTCCATTGCCGATATCACGTATGAGCTAACTGGCTCGGAACTGGTGGCGCTGCTCTACGAGTCGCACCTCATCAAGCAGCTTAAGCCAGCCTACAACCGGGCCCAGCGACGCAGTGTATTTCCAGCCGGCATCTACCTCAAAACCGACGAGCTGGGCTACAAGCGCCTCTACTATGGCCGTGCCGACGCCCGCAACTCCGAGATTCCGATTATCGCGCTCGGCAACCAGTACAAGGCCCAAGGGTTTCTATACCACAAGGTGGCCAAGTACAACCTGTGCCAGAAGCTGTGCGGGCTCTACAAAACCCAGGGCGCGTGCTTCGACTACCAAGTGCACCGCTGTTTAGGGGCCTGCGTGGGCGAGGAAGCACCCGAGAGCTACAACCTGCGCGTCGATGCCGCCATCGATAGCATCAGCTACGAGCACGAGTCGTTCGTGGTCATCGGCCTCGGCCGCCGGCCCGACGAAAAGTCGCTGGTCGTGATTGAGAACGGGCGCTACGTGGGCTTCGGTTACGTTGATGAAACCTTCATCGCCCGCCGGCTGCAGGATTTTAGGGCCGCCGTGCAGCCCTACGCCGACAACAAAGACGTGCAGCAGATAATCCGCCAGTACGTGCGCAGCAAGCGCAAAGGCGAGCAGGTAAAGATTTTTGGCTGAGCCGTCCCACTGGTCGGCCTTAGCCCCTAGCTAGGCCCTAGGCCCTTTCTGCGCAGAAAGGAGCCTAGGGCTTTTTTTGCGCAGAAAGGGCCAGCTAAATATTGCTGAATGAATGGTATTTTTATACTAAATCAATGTCTAAAATCACTACTGCAATTGCCTAAAAATAGTTACTAAAGGCGCTAATAAAATATCTTGTTTTCGCTATTGATAAAGCAAAATTTACGCTTAAATAACTGATATTCAATTTCAAGTTAACTTTTATTATAGAGTCAAAACTTTATGAATAAAAGCTGATTATTTTTCATAGTATGTTCTTTACAAAATACTTATCTCTATTAAAAGAGTGGGCTTATTTTGAATTTATCAGCATTTTTCTGTTTACTTTGCTGATGCGTAAGGTCTAGCTTACTTACGTTATAGATGCATAGTTTTATGCCGTCACTATCTATGCTCCTTATAAAGTTATCAGAATTGTTATTATTTATAGATTTTATTGCGTAGCTAGTGGGCTTTTTATTTTATGAACTTTTTGGTACCCCCACTTCCTGATTTGCTCATTCATGAATTATTTGAGCAGGCAGTGGCAGCATATGGTGCCCTGCCAGCCGTAGTATTTGAAGACGAGCAGCTCAGTTACCAGCAACTAAACGAGCGGGCCGATGCGCTGTGCCAGGCCATTTTACACGCCGCGCCGGCTGCCGAGCTTATTGGCATCAGCACCGCGCGGGGCCTAGGGATGGTGGTGGGGCTGCTGGCCATTCTCAAAGCCGGCAAGGCCTACCTGCCCCTCGACCCTACCTATCCCACGCAGCGCTTGCAGCAAATGCTTGCCGACTCGGGCCTTACCACTTGCTTGGCTGTTCGTGCCGAGCACCCAGTGTTTGCGCAGCTTGGCCTCGTTGTGGTTGCCACTGACGAGCCTTTTTATTCGGCTACTCACCAAGTAGTTGAGCAGTATAATCCGGTAGCCTGCGTACTTTACACCTCTGGCTCAACTGGCCAGCCGAAAGGGGTATGCCTAGGCCATGCCAGCCTCCTGAATCTGCTGCGCTGGGAAATAACTCATTCCGTGGCCGGGACTGGGGTGCGGGCGCTCCAATTTTGCCACTTGAGCTTTGACGTTTCCATTAGGGAAATATTTGTGGCCCTGCTAAGTGGTAGTACCCTGTACCTGGTGGATGACTCCTACCGGCTGGATTCGGGCCGGCTGCTGAAGTTCTTAATCGAGCAGCGCATCAATTGGCTGTACTTGCCCTACGTGGCGCTGCAGTACCTGGCCGAAGCCGCCGAGGCGGAGCAGCAGTACCCGACCGAGTTGCGGGAGGTATTGACGGGAGGTGAGCTATTGAAGATTACCCTCCAAATTGCGCGTTTTTTTACTGCCTTGCCGGGCTGCCCGCTCATTAATGGGTATGGCCCCACGGAAGCCAGCGTTTACGTTACCCAAAACCGGCTGCAGGGCAACCCACTCGAATGGCCAGCCATTCCCCCTATCGGCCGGCCCTTCGCGGGTAGCGAAGTACTGATTCTGCAGGAGAATGGCCAGCCAGCCCCGAGCGGCGAAACGGGCGAACTATGCATTGGGGGGCCCGGCCTAGCCCTAGGCTACCTAAACCGCCCGGCCCTGACCGCCGAAAAATTTGTTGCCCACCACTGGCCGCCCCGGGAGCCGCTCACCTTCTACCACACTGGTGACCTGGCACGCCTGCTACCCAGCGGGGAGCTTGAATTTCAGGGCCGCCAAGACTACCAAGTGAAGATTCGGGGGCAGCGCATAGAGCTTGGCGAGGTAGAAGCCGCGCTGGCCCAGCAGCCCGGCGTGCACCAAGCGGTAGTGACGGCGCTGGAAATTACGCCCGGCAATAAGGTGCTGGTTGCGTATGTAGTTGCCAGCCCCGCCACCGACATCGCGGCCCTAAAAAACGCGCTGCAGCAGCAGCTACCCGCCTACATGCTGCCCGCCTACCTAGTTGGGCTGCCCGAGCTACCCCGCACCACCAGCGGCAAGGTTGACCGGCAGGCGCTACCGCACCCTGCCTTGACGCGCCCCGCCGCAGCCGCCCTTTACCGGCCGCCAGCCACGGCCCTAGAGCGGGTAGTAGCTCAGCTGTGGGCCAGCCTGTTAGGGTTGGCCACTATTGGGGCCGACGACAATTTCTTTGAGTTGGGTGGCAACTCCCTGCTGGCGCAGAAAACAGTGGCGGCCCTCAAGTTGGCCGGGCACACCTTGCCTATTACCAAGCTTTACCAATACCCCACGGCAGCCGGCCTAGCGCGCTTCCTAGGGGGAGCAATGATGGCTAAGGCGCCGCTGGCCGCCGCGCTGCCCGCCCCGGCCAGCGGCGGCGCGGTAGCTATTGTGGGCATGGCCGGGCGCTTTCCGGGGGCCAGCACCGTGGCCGAGCTGTGGGAAGTGCTGCGGGAAGGCCGCGAAACCATCCAGTTTTTCAGCGACGACGAGCTAGACGCTACCATTGCGGCCGAGGTGCGGCACGACCCCCTCTACGTGAAGGCCCGGGGCGTACTCGAGGGCGTTGACCAGTTTGACGCCGCTTTTTTTGGCTTGAACCCGCGCCTGGCCGAGCTAATGGACCCGCAGCAGCGCGTGTTTTTGGAAATAGCCTGGGAAGCCCTGGAGCAAACCGGCCACCTACCGAACTGCTACGCCGGGCCGGTAGGCGTGTTTGCGGGCGTTGGCAGCAACACTTACTACCAGCACAACGTGCTGCCCAACCCCCAGCTTATCAGCAACCTAGGGTCGCTGCAAATACAAACGGCCAACGAGAAGGACTACGTGGCCACGCGCACCGCCTACCAGCTCAACCTGACCGGGCCGGCGGTGGGCGTGTACTCGGCCTGCTCCACTTCGCTGCTGGCGGTGGCGCAGGCCGTGCAAAGCATTCGAGCGGGGCAATGCACGGTGGCGCTGGCGGGCGGGGTTAGCATCACCTCGCCGGTGCGCAGCGGCCACCTGTACCAGGAGGGCGCCATGCTGAGCCACGATGGCCACTGCCGGCCCTTCGACGCGCAGGCCCGCGGCACCGTGTTTAGCGACGGGGCCGGCGTGGTGGTGCTCAAGGACCTAGCCGCCGCCCGGCAAGCTGGCGATACCGTGCTGGCCATTATCAAGGGCGTGGGCATCAACAACGACGGCGGCGGCAAGGGTAGCTTTATGGCCCCTAGTGCCGAGGGCCAGGCCGGCGCCATTAGCATGGCCCTGCGCGACGCGCGGGTGGCGCCGGCCAGCATCGGCTACGTGGAGGCGCACGGTACGGGCACCCCGCTGGGCGACCCCATTGAGCTGGCGGGCTTGCGGCTGGCTTTTGGCGACGAGCTGCCGGCGCAGCGCATTGCCCTAGGGTCTATCAAGAGCAACCTGGGGCACCTGGCCCACGCGGCGGGCGTGGCGGGCCTCATCAAAGCCACCCTGACTTTGCACCACGGGCAGCTGCCGGCCTCGCTGGGCTTTGAGCAACCCAACCCGCACCTCGACCTGGCCAATAGCCCCTTTCGCATCAACCACCAGCTGGCGGCCTGGCCAGCGGGCGAGGCGGTGCGCCGAGCGGGCGTCAGCTCGTTTGGGGTGGGTGGCACCAACGTGCACGTGGTGCTGGAAGAAGGTCAGCCGCTGCCAGTGGCCTCGGGTTCCAGCGCCGGGCGCGAGCTGCAGTTGGTTACGTGGTCGGCCCGGTCGGCCGCCAGCCGCGAAGCTTACGCCGCGCGCCTGGCTGACCACCTGGAACACAGCCCTGCGCAGGCGCTAGCCGACGTAGCCTATACGCTGCAAAAAACCCGCCCGCCCTTTGCCGAGCGGCGCTTTGCGGTAGCGGGCACGGCCGCCGAGCTGGCCGCCGCGCTGCGCCCGCCTGCGCCCGGCCCCGGCCGCGCGGCCCACCTGCGCCAGGCGCCCGGCGAGGTAGTATTTATGTTTCCGGGCCAGGGGGCGCAGTACCTCGGCATGGGGCACGCGCTTTACCAAAGCGAGGCGGCGTACCGGCAGGCCGTGGACGAGTGCGCCACGCTGCTGGCGCCCGCGCTACCAGTTGATATTCGACAGGTTATGTACCCAGCCACTGCCGATGCGGCGGCCGAGAAGCGCCTGCATGATACCCGCTACGCGCAGCCCGCTTTGTTCGTGACCGAGTACGCCCTGGCCCAGCTCTGGCTGAGCTGGGGCGTGGCCCCCACGGTGCTGTGCGGGCACAGCGTGGGCGAGTTTGTGGCGGCGCACCTAGCGGGGGTTTTCACGCTGGCCGATGCCCTAGGGCTGGTGGCGGCCCGCGGCCGGCTGGTGAGCACGCTGCCGGGCGGCAGTATGCTCTCGGTGCGCCTGGAGCAGGAGAAATTGCAGGCTCTGCTGCCCGCGGCACTGTCGATTGCGGCCATCAACAGCCCCAAGGTGTGCGTGGTGGCCGGCGAGCATGCCGCCGTCGAAGCCTTTGCGCAGGCGCTCGGCGATTGGCAGGTGCCGCATCGCCGGCTGGCTACCAGCCACGCCTTCCACTCGGCCATGATGGACCCCGTGGTGGACGAGTTTCGCCAGCTGGTGGCCCAGCGGCCCCTAGGCCCCCCGCAACGGGCCATCGTGTCGACCGTGACGGGTGAGCTGCTGACCGCTGCCCAGGCCACCGACCCCGGCTACTGGGCGCAGCACCTGCGCCAGCCCGTGCAGTTTGCGCAGGCCGTGGGTACGCTGCTGGCCCTCGACCAGCCGCTGCTGCTGGAGGTAGGGCCGGGCACCACCACCGCCACACTGGCCCGGCAGCAGGTGGGGTCGCGCCCGGTGCCCGTGGTGACCAGCCTGGCGGCGCCTACCGCCGCGGGCGGCGAGCAGCGGGCGGTGCTGGAGGCCCTGGGCCAGCTGTGGCTACACGGCCTGGCACCCGACTGGGAAACCTTCTACGCCGGCCAGGCGCGCTGCCGGGTGCTGCTGCCAACCTATGCCTTTGATGCCGTATCTTGTTGGGTAGAGCCGCCTAAGCTAACTGCCCCACTACCACTGGCACCAGTTGCTACTACTGTCGGGCTTATTGTTACTACTACCTCTCACACTGCCGCCGCTATGAAACCAAGTGCTACGCTCCCTAAACTAAAGCGAATTATCGAGGAGGCCTCCGGCATCGAGCTGGACAGCGTTTCGCCCGAAGCCAGCTTTCTGGAAATCGGCCTCGACTCGCTATTGCTAACCCAAGTAGCCACTACGCTTAAAAAGGAGTTCGGCCTGCCCATCACCTTTCGCCAGCTCAACGAGGAGTACGGTACGCTGGCGAGCCTAGGCAGCTACCTCAGCCAGCACCAGCCCGCCGAGGTGGTAGCCGCGCGGCGGCCGGCTGCCACGGCGCCCGCCGCTCCTGCAAGCCTCACCGGGCCTATTGCTGCTTTGCCCGTAGCAGCCGCGCCTAGCCTAATCGCTGCCAGCCAAGGCGCCATGCTGGGGCTAGTAGCGCAGCAGCTGCAGCTGCTGGCGCAGCAAGTGTCGCTGCTGCAAGTTGGGGCGCCAGCCGTACCCGCACTAGTGGCGTCCGGGCCGGCCGCGCCCCTAGCCCCGGCGCTAGTGGCGGCCCCGCCAGCCGCTGCGGCTAGCCCTAGCCCCGGCCTTTCGCCCGAGGAAGCGGTGGAGCTGAAGAAGCCCTTCGGTGCCACTGCCCGCATCGAGCGGCAGGCTACGAACCTGGGTGCCAGCCAGCAGCAGTTGCTGCGCCAACTCACCGGGCGCTACACCCGCAAAACCCAGGCTAGCAAAGCCTATACCCAGCAGCACCGCGCCCGCATGGCCGACCCGCGGGTGGTGTCGGGCTTCCGGCCGCTTACCAAGGAGCTGGTGTACCCGCTGGTGGTAAACCGCTCGCAGGGCAGCCACCTCTGGGACCTCGACGGCAACGAGTACATCGACGTGCTCAACGGCTTTGGATCGACCATGTTCGGCTACCAGCCCGACTTTATCAAGGAGGCGCTTCACGCCCAGATTGAGCGCGGCTTCGAGATTGGGCCGCAGCACGAGCTGGCCGGCGAAGTTAGCGAGTTGCTGTGCGCGTTTACGGGCTTCGAGCGCGTGGGCCTCTGCAATACCGGCTCGGAGGCCGTGCTGGGGGCCATGCGCATTGCCCGCACCATCACGGGGCGCTCGCTGATTGTGGCCTTCACCGGCTCGTACCACGGCACTGTGGACGAGGTACTGGTGCGGGGCACGCGCCAGCTCAAGTCGTTTCCGGCGGCGGCGGGCATCCTGCCCACGGCGGTGCAAAATATGCTCATCCTGGAGTACGGCACCGACGAGAGCCTGCGCATTATTCGGGAGCGGGCTTCCGAGCTGGCCGCCGTGCTGGTCGAGCCGGTGCAAAGCCGCCGGCCCGATTTTCAGCCCGTCGAGTTTCTCCGGCAGGTGCGCGCCGTGACGGCCGCGGCGGGCACGGCCCTCATTTTCGATGAAATAATCACGGGCTTTCGGATGCACCCCGGCGGCGCGCAGGCGCTGTTCGGCATTCGGGCCGACCTGGCTACCTACGGCAAGGTAGTGGGCGGTGGCCTGTCGCTGGGCATCATCGCGGGCCAGAAGGAGTGGCTCGACGCCCTCGATGGCGGCCACTGGCAGTACGGCGACGCCTCGGTACCTGAAGTGGGCGTGACGTATTTCGCGGGCACTTTCGTGCGGCACCCCCTGACGCTGGCGGCGGCCAAGGCCTCGCTGCTGCACATGCAAGCCCTAGGGCCCGCCCTGCAGCAAGGCCTCACGGCCAAGACCGAGCGACTGGCCCAGGGCTTGAACGCGGAGCTGGCGGCCCTAGGGCATCCGTTGGAGGTAGTGCACTTTGGCTCGCTCTGGAAAATCAAATTCACGCGCGACCTGCCCTACGGCGAGCTGCTGTTTACGCTCATGCGCGAGCGGGGCATTCACATCTGGGATGGCTTTCCGTGCTTCACCACCGAGGCCCACACCGCGGCCGAGCTGGCGCAGGTGGCGGCGGCCTGCCTGGCCAGCGCCCACGAGCTGGCCGTCGCCGGCTTCTGGGCCCTGGCGCCGGCCGCCGGCCCTGTGTCCAGTGCTAGCCCCAGTGCGGGCCCTAGCCCCTCGGCGGCCCTCAACCAGCCCCCGGCGCCGGGCGCGCGCCTGGGCCGCGATGCGGGCGGCAACCCGGCCTGGTTTGTGGCCGACCATCAGCAACCCGGTGGCTACCGGCAACTTAGCGTTCAGTAAGCCATGCCTGCGCTCAGCAAAACTCAGCCGGCGGTGAAGACCAGCGCCTGGCTGCCCACCGCGGCCTTCGACCCTTTTGCCGGCCCCGCCATCGCGCACCTGCTGCCGCTCACCGCGGCGCAGGCCGAGCTATGGGTGGCCTGCCAGCTGGGCGGCGACGAGGCCAACCGGGCCTACAACGAGTCGGTGTCGCTGCGCCTGCGCGGCCCGCTCAACCGCCCGGCCCTGGCCCGCGCCGTGCAAACGCTGGCCGACCGCCACGAGGCGCTGCGCCTGGCCTTCGACGCCGAGGGCCGCTTCAGCTACGTGCTGGCGGCGCTGGCCCTGCCCCTGCCGTGCCAGGACGTGCAAGCCGCCGCTAGCCCCGAGCAGGCCGTGGCTGCCTACCTCGCGCAGGAAGCGCAGCACGTCTTCGATTTGCAGCGCGGGCCCCTCATAAAGGTGGCCCTGCTGCAACTAGGGCCCGCCGAGCACCACTTCGTGCTCACCACCCACCACCTGGTGTGCGACGGCTGGTCAACGGGCGTGCTGCTGCGCGAGCTGAGCGCGCTCTACTCGGCCTTTCAGCAAGACCGACCCCTAGTCCTGCCGCCGCCCGCCTCCTTTAAGCAGTACGCCGACCAGCAGCTGGCCCTGCGCCAACAGCCCGCTTACCAGCGCAGTGAGCAGTATTGGCTCAGCCAGTTTGCGGGCGAAGTGCCGGTGCTGACCCTGCCCACCGACGCCCCGCGCCCGGCGGCGCGCACCTACCGCAGCGCCCGCGCCGACTACCCGCTGGCCCCCACCCTCACCGCCGCCCTCCAGCAGCTGGGGGTGCGGGCGGGCTGCTCGTTTGTGACCACGCTGCTGGTGGCCTTCGAAGCCTTTTTGCACCAGCTCACCGGCCAAACCGACCTGGTGGTGGGCCTACCGGCCGCCGGGCAGCCGGGGGCCGACCTGCCGGAGCTGGTGGGGCACTGCGTGAGCTTGCTGCCGCTGCGCAGCCACTTCCGTCCCGACCTGTGCTTTGGCGACTACCTGCGCCAGCGCAAGGCCGGCATCCTCGATGCCTACGACCACCAGCAGCTTACCTTCGGCAGCCTGCTCCAGCAGCTGCCGCTGGCGCGCGAGGCCGCGCGCGTGCCGCTGGTGCCCGTGGTGTTCAACCTGGATGTGGGCATGGAAGACGGCGTGCAGTTCGAGGGCCTAGGGCATGCCCTGTCGAGCAACCCGCGCGCCTACGAGGTCTTCGAGCTGTTCGTGAACGCCAGCGGCGCGGCGCGGGCGCTCACCCTGGAGTGGTCCTACAATACGGCGCTCTTTCAGCCCGCCACCATTGCCCGGCTGATGGCCGAGTTTACGGCCCTGCTGCAGCGCCTGGTGGCCAGCCCAGCCGCCAGCCTGCGCGAGCTGACCACCGTGACCCCCACGGTGCCCGCAGCCTACCAGCACCTCAACGCCACCACCCAGCCCTACCCCGCCACCAAGCCCCTAGGGCAGCTGCTGGCCGAGCAGGCCGCCGCCAGCCCCCACGCCACGGCCCTGGAGGCCGGCGCGCAGCGCCTCACCTACCAGCAGCTGCACGCGCAGGCCAACCGCCTGGCCCACTACCTGCGCCAGCGGGGCGTGCAGCCCGGCGACGTGGTAGCCCTGGCCGTGGACCGCAGCGCCGACCTGCTGGTGGCGCTGCTGGCCTGCCTGCAGTGCGGCGCCCCCTACGTGCCGCTCGACCCCAGCTACCCCGCCGAGCGGCTGGCCTTCCTGCTCACTGATTCGGAGGCGCGGCTGGTGCTGGCCTCGGCGCCGCTGGCGCTGGCCAGCCAGTCGGCCGCGCCCGTGGTGCTG
Organism: Janthinobacterium lividum; assembly: GCA_050954355.1. Taxonomy (GTDB): domain Bacteria; phylum Bacteroidota; class Bacteroidia; order Cytophagales; family Hymenobacteraceae; genus Hymenobacter. Next base: position 13,486 of record JBPBPH010000093.1, on the reverse strand, counting down.
CTGGCCGAGGCCCGCCGCGCCGCCAGCGCCTTGCCCGCCGAGGCCCCAGCCCTATCCCTTGACAGCGCCAGCCCCCTCTACCTCCTGTACACCTCGGGCTCGACGGGCCAGCCCAAGGGCGTGGTGGTGAGCCACCGCAACGCGGTGAACTTTTTGTGCAGCATGCAGCAAACGCCGGGCCTGGCCGCCACCGACCGCCTGCTGGCCATCACCACCATCTCGTTCGACATTGCGGGGCTCGAGCTGTTTTTGCCACTGCTCAGCGGCGCCACCGTGGTGCTGGCCCCCACCGAGGCCGTGCGCGACGGGCGGCAGCTCTTGCAGTTGCTTAGCCAGGCGCGCATCACGGTGCTGCAGGCCACGCCCACCAGCTGGCGCCTGCTGCTGGCGGCGGGCTGGCAAACCCCGCTGCCCCTCAAGGCGCTGAGCGGGGGCGAGCCCCTACCGCCCGACCTGGCCGCCCAGCTGCTGGCCCGCTGCCAATCGGTCTGGAACCTGTACGGCCCCACCGAAACCACCATTTGGTCGGCCGTGCAGCGAGTGCGGGCGGGCGAGCCCGTCACCATCGGGCAGCCCATTGCCAACACCCAGTTTTACGTGCTCGACGCGCAGCAGCGCCTGCTGCCGGCCGGGCAGGTGGGCGAGCTCTGCATTGGGGGCGAGGGCGTGGCCCAGGGCTACTGGCGCCGCCCCGCCCTCACGGCCGAGCGGTTTCTGCCCAGCCCATTCATTCCGCCGCCCAACGGCCGGCTCTACCGCACCGGCGACCTGGGCCAGCTGCTGCCCAGCGGCGAGCTGCAGTGCCTCGGGCGCCTCGACCAGCAAGTGAAGCTGCGCGGCCACCGCCTCGAGCTGGGCGAGATTGAGCACGCCCTGCTGGCCCTGCCCGAGGTGCAAGAGGCCGTGGTGACTCTGGTGCCCGCTGCCCCCGGCGACGAGCGCCTGCTGGCCCACCTGGTGCTGGCCGCGGGCCACCCCGCCGCCACCGAGGAACCCCGGCTGCGCGCCGCGCGCTGGCGGGCGGCCTTGCGGCACCAACTGCCCGCCCACCTGGTGCCCGCCGACTACACCTGCCTGCCCACGCTGCCGCGCACCCTTAATGGCAAAACCGACCGGGCGGCCCTGGCGGCCCTGGCCCAGCGCGGTGGCCCGGCGAGCGCGGCGGCCCCAGCCGAGCTAGCCTACGTAGCGCCCCGCACCGATACCGAGCAGCTGGTGGCCCGCATCTGGCAGGAATGCTTGGGCAGCCCCGCGCCGGTGGGCGTGACCGACGATTTTTTTGCCAGCGGGGGCCACTCGCTGGTGGCCGTGCGCATCATGACGCAGTTGGAGCGCGCCACTGGCAAGCGCCTGCCCTTAGCCGCGCTGTTTGAGTGCCCCACCATCGAGAAACTAGCGGCGCTGCTCGACCAGGCCGGGGAGGCGCCCGCTTTTAGTCTGCTGGTGCCCATCAAGCCCGCCGGCAGCCGGCCGCCGCTCTACATTGTGCACGGCGCCGGACTGGAAGTACTCGTTTTCAAAACCTTGTCCCAAAATATGGCTGCCGACCAGCCTATGTATGCCCTCCAAGCCAAGGGACTCAATGGAACGGAAACGCTGCCAACCACCGTCCAAGAAATAGCCGCGCATTATGTGGAGGTACTGGTAGCTCATAACCCCACTGGGCCCTATGCACTGGCTGGTTATTCATCCGGCGGCCTTGTTTCTTTTGAAATGGCCACGCAGTTGCTAGCGGCCGGCCGAGACATCAGCTTCCTGGGAATGGTGGACGCGTACGCCTACCAAACTATCCACCACCCTTCGTGGTACACCAATACCTGGCGCAGCGGTTTGCTTCGGGCTAGGCATCTGGCGTTTGATTTGCGTCTGCTGCTACGGCGCCCCCGGCTGGTTCTGCGCTACTCCGACAGCCTGACCCTACTACGCAAATTCTATACACTAGTACGTTATAACAAAGCCCAACGCCAGCTTCTTCCTACTTATACACTAAGCGCGCAGGCGGTAGTCATCCAAAAAATATATGAAGCTGCTATGGTGCGTTATAGCCTCTCAGCTCAATCTCTCCACATTCACCTCTTCCGTAGTACCGAGCAGCTTTATTATCTCGATGACGTGGAGCACCTAGGCTGGAAAGAGTTTGCTCAGCGAGGCGTGACGGTACACGACATTCCCGGCAATCACTTCTCCCTCTTCGACACCCCGCATGTCTACGCCTGCGCCCAGGCCATGCAGCAGGCGCTCGATGCTTGCTTGCAGCCGTGAGGCCCGGCACTATTACCTGCACCCACCTGCCGGCCCTATGGTGGGGCGAGCCCGCTACCGGGCCCCTAGGCTCCGGCGAGGTGCGGGTATATCGCCTGGAGCACGCCGCCGGGGCGGCAGTGGCCGCGCTGGCCGCGCGGGTGCTGCCGCCGCCCGAGCTGGCCCGCGCCGGGCGCTACTTGCAAGCCGCCGACCGGCAGCGCTTTTTGGTGGTGCGGGCGGCGCTGCGGGTGCTGCTAGGGCACCTGGCGGGCCAGCCTCCCGCCGCCGTAGCGTTTGCGCTGAGCAGCACCCACAAGCCCCAACTGAAGGACAACGCCCAGCTGCACTTCAGCGTGTCGCACACCCGCCGCTGGGCCCTGCTGGCGGTAGCCACTCAGCCCGTGGGGGTCGATGTAGAGGAAATCAGCGTCACCTTCGATTTTGAGGCGGTGCTCGACTTTAGCTGCTCGGCGGCCGAGCGTCAAGCCATTGCGCACAGCCCGCACCCGCGCCAGCAGTTTTACCAGCTCTGGGCGCGCAAGGAGGCGTTCGTGAAAGCCACCGGGCAGGGCATCGACGAGCACTTTGCCGCCGTGCCCGCCCTCGACGGCCGCCACCAGCTGGCAGGCCCCGGCGGCGCGCTCGTCAACCCCGGCGGCCACGACTGGCTGGTGAGCAGCTTGGTGGTGGCCGAGGGCTTTGCGGCGGCGCTGGCCGGCCCCGCCCCGCCGGCCCTAGGCCCCCCGCAGTTGGCCACCTTGCCCCTTGCCTGGCTGCGCGCGCAGCTAGCCCCCTAGGGCCGCGGGCCTACCGCTGGTCTGGGGCCTTGTCTCGGCGCGCGGCCCTAGGGGGCGCGCCAGCTCAGCTGCAGCCCCAGGCCGCCCGGCAGCGGCACCGGGGCCCAGCAAAACTGCAGGCCGGGTGGCTGCTGGCCCACGCTGGCCCGCGCGGCGGGGTGGCGGCCCCAGCGGTGGCGGTGGCTGAGGTAGGCTAGGTGGGCCGCTAAAATACCGTAGCCCGCGCCCGCAAACACGTCGGCCTCCCAGTGCTTATTGTTGAGCATGCGCAGCGCGCCCACGCTGGTGGCCACGGCGTAGGCCCCCACGCCGTACCACTGGCTTTGGTGGCGCAGCTCGAGGTGCACGATGCTGGCCGCCAAAAATGCCTGCGCCGTGTGGCCCGATGGAAACGAGCGGTAGTCGGACCCGTCGGGCCGCAGCTGGTGGGTGGCGCGCTTGGTAACCTCCACGGCGCCCGCCATCAGCAGCTCCGACTTCACCAGAAGGAGCGCCAGGTTGAGGCGGTCGTGGCGGCCCTCTACCCCGAGGGCCAGCACCGCGCCCAGCTCCAGGTAGGGCGCGTACTGCAGGTAGTCGTCGAGGTGGTTGCTAAAGCCCGGAAAGTGGCGCTGCAAATCGGCCCTAGCCCGCTGCGACGAGTAAAAGCCGTGGTCGTCATATACGCTGAGGCCGTAGCCGATGAGGGCGGCCGGCACCACGGTGGCCCGCACCACCCGGCCCCGGTACCAGGGCAGGTGCGGGGCGGCGCCCGGCAGTTGGTACCGGGGCCGGGTGGTATCGGCGGCGGGCGCGGCGGCCACCGAGTCGGGCCGGGCGGGCTGCTGGGCCAAAGCCGGCCGGGCCAGCAGCCAGGCGCTGGCCAGCAGCACCGGGCGCACTCTCCTAGATGAGCAGATAACCATGAAGGAGCAAAGTACGGCGGCCGGCGGCTACCTGCCAGCTTACTAGCCCGGCCAGGGGCCCCGCGTTTTGTATTGCACAAGCTGGGGTTTGTGTAGCTGGGCGGGCGGCGGCAACCCGGAGCTTTGCACCAGCCAATCGGTAGGGGCTCAGCCCGCCGCACCGGCTTTCATCCACGCTTTTACCAACTACTTGTTATGCCTGCTGCCCCAAGTTATTCCCCCACCTTTCGGCTAGGGGGCGAGTTAGCAATCAACCGCCTTGGCTTCGGGGCCATGCGCATCACGGGGCCCCAGATTTGGGGCGAGCCCGCCGACCGCCCCGCCATGCTGGCTCTGCTGCGCCGGGCGGTCGAGCTGGGCGTCAATTTTATTGACACCGCCGATATGTACGGCCCCTTTGTGTCGGAAGAGCTGATTGGGGAAGCCCTGGCCCCTTACCCCGCCGGCGTGGTGGTGGGCACCAAGGGCGGCCTGGTCCGCTTTGGCCCGTGGGCCGATTTTTTGAACGACGCCACGCCCCAGCACTTGCACGATGCCCTCGACGGTAGCCTGCGCCGCCTGCAGCTAGAGCGCCTCGACCTCTACCAGCTGCACCGCCTCGACCCGCGCCTGCCGGCCGAGCACACGTTTGATTTTCTGGCCGAAGCGCAGCGCCGGGGGCGGGTGCGGCACCTGGGGCTTTCGGAGGTGTCGATAGCCGAGATTAAGTTGGCGCAGCAGCACTTCACGGTGGCGTCGGTGCAAAACCGCTACAGCCTGTTTGAGCGCGCCGCCGAGCCAGTGCTCGCTTATTGCCGCGCGCAGGGCATTGCCTTCATTCCGTGGTTTCCGATTGGCGGCGGCCAGCCGGTGCACGGCCAGCAGGCCCTGCAAGCCGTGGCCGACCGGCACCAGGCCGGCGGGCGCCAGGTGGCCCTGGCCTGGCTGCTGCACCACGCACCCAATATTTTGCCCATTCCGGGCACGTCCAGCCTGGCGCACCTCGAAGAGAACCTGCGCGCCGCCGACCTGCGCCTCACCGAGCAGGACCTGCGCGAACTGGATGCTCTAGGCCAGGCCTGAAACCCAGGGCCGGGGCCGCGGTAACCTAGCCCCGGCCCTGGCTGTTAGCCAAGCGCCCCTAGCCCGGCCCGCTTACTTCTCGGCTACCCAACCACCACGCGCTATGAAACAGATGGCCAAGGACTTCCAGGTGCTGGACTCGGTACCGGCCTTTACCCGGCACTTCGGCTACCCGAGCCCTACCCACCCGCTGCTAACTATTATCGACCTGGCGGCCCAGCCGGTGCCGCCCGCGCCGCCCGGCCCCGCCCTGCGCCAACTGTATCTGGTGGCCCTCAAGCGCGATTTTAAGGGCCGCCTGCGCTACGGCCACGGGGCCTACGATTTTAGCGAGGGCGTGCTGGGCTTTTACGCCCCCGGCCAGCTGTGCACCAGCGACGGCACCGCCGATACGGCGGAGCTAAGCGGCTGGCTGCTCGCGTTTCACCCCGACTTGCTGGCGCGCTACCCCCTAGGGCAAAAAATCAGCAGCTACCAGTTTTTCTCGTATCAGGTGCACGAGGCGCTGCACCTCTCGGCCCGCGAGGAAGGCGTGCTCAACGAGCTGGCAGCCAGCCTGCGGCGCGAGAGCGAGCAGCCCGCCGACGCCTTCAGCCAGGCTGTGCTGGTGGCGCAGCTCGACCTGCTGCTGAGCTACGCCAACCGCTACTACCACCGCCAGTTTCAGACCCGGCGCGTGGGCCCGCACGACTTGCTAAGCCGCTTCGAGGCGCTGCTGGCGGGCTACCTGGGCCAGGCCGCCCAGCAGCCCCTGCCCACCGTGCAGCACTTTGCTGATGCCCTGCACGTGTCGCCGGCCTACCTAGCCGATATGCTGCGCACCCACACCGGCCAAAACACCCAGCAGCACATCCACCAAGCGCTCATCGAGAAGGCTAAGTCGTTGCTACTAAGTACTTCGCTCAGCATTAGCGAAACCGCTTTCCAACTGGGCTTCGAGTATCCGCAGTATTTCAGCCGCCTCTTTAAGCGCAAGACGGGCCAGACGCCGGCCGAATTCCGCCTGAGCAGCAACTGAGCCCTAGGGCAGTTTTGTAGTAAAAGGCTGACTATTAAGATTAAGACGAGCGTGCACGAAGCAAGCGCAACCCGAACGACCCTAGGTAGTAATCGTTCTGGGGCGATTGCTCGGCGCACGCCCGCCGTGAAAATTATTTCATAATTCCTTATAATTCAAACCACTACCTATTCCCAGCCGCGCACCTCGTGCCCGCCGAAGATGCCCTTCTTTACCGCCGGGTCGAAGATGCCGTAGGGAAACACCGCGGGCGGGGCGCTAGCCTGGCCGAGGGCCGCCAGTTGCTCGGGGGCCAGGCGCACGTCGAGCGAGGCCAAATTATCAGTTAGCTGCCCGGGCCGGCTGGCCCCAATGATGGTGCTGGCTACGCCGGGCTGGGCCTGCACCCAGGCCAGCGCCACCTGCGCCAGCGGGCGCTGCAGGTGCTCGGCCACGCGGCGCAGCGCGTCGAGCACCTGCCAGTTGGCCTCCGTAAACTTGCTGTCGCCGAATGGGTTGGGGCCGCTCAAGCGGCCCTCGCTGCTGGCTTTGGGGTCGGCGCGCTGGTACTTGCCGGCCAGGAAGCCGGCCGCCAGCGGGCTCCAGGGGCACACGCCCAGCCCCAGAGCCCGCGCCGCCGGCAGCAACTCGTACTCGATGGTGCGGCTCACCAACGAATACTCCAGCTGCAGGGCTACCGGGCCGGGCACGCCGTGCGCCTGGGCCAGCATGGCCAGCTGGGTGGCCCACCAGGCCGGCACGTCGGAGAGGGCGTAGTAGCGGATTTTGCCGGTCCGCACCAGGTCGCCCATCGTTTGCAGCACTTCGGCGGCGGGCGTCACGGTGTCCCACACGTGCGCCCAGTATAGGTCCACGTAGTCAGTTTTGAGGCGCCGGAGCGAGGCGTCGAGCGCCTGGCAGATGTGCTTGCGGCCGTTGCCGCCCGCATGCGGGTTGCCAGGCTGGGTATTAAAGCCACTTTTGGTGGCCAGCACCAGCTGGTCGCGCAGGTTGCGCTGCGCCGTGTACTGGCCCACCAGCTCCTCGCTGCGGCCCTTGGCGTACACGTCGGCCGTATCAATAAAATTGCCGCCGGCCTCGACGTACTGGTTAAATATAACTTCCGATACTTCGTCGGCCGAGCCCCAGCGTGGGGTGCCAAACGTCATGGTGCCCAGCGCCAGGGGGCTAACTACCAGGCCCGAGCGGCCTAGGGTGCGAAAGTCGGTGAGGGACATAAGGAAGCCGGGTATTTTGACTGGTACTACCACAAAGGTTGGCCCTGGCTTGTTTGGCAAGTGTATACAAAACATCGCTTTTAGCGCACTTTTTGGGGCAGGCGGCGGCCTAGGGCCCAGCGGCGCCAAAAGGGGGTGGGCGGCAGCGCTTGGCTAGCCAGGGCAGGCTACCTTTGATTTTTACAAGTTGCAGCTTATGCCATCGCCACCGCCCAAAGAGCTAGCCGAGCTCTACGCCAAGGTTGCGCCCGCCGCCGGGGCCGCTGCCCAGCCCCTGGAGACACCACCGGAAATCGGCCATTTCAACGTCTTCAACGTAGCCAATCTGATGCAGGGCTACCGCACCCGGGCCCCCATGAACTTCAGCCGGCGAGCTTTCTATAAGATAAGTTTGCTGCGCGGGCGCGGCCAGATTGAGTACGCCGACCAAGCGGTGGCTATCGAGCACCAGGTGCTGTGGTTTGCCACCCACCGCGTGCCCTACCGCTGGCTGCCGCACGACTTGGCGCAGGCGGGGTACTTCTGCGTCTTCACCGCCGAGTTTCTGCCCCGCACCAAGGCCGGCCTGGCGCTGGACGAGCTGCCGGTGTTTCAGCCGGGCGGCTGCCCGGTGCTACCGCTAACGGACGCCGACTACGCCGCTATTGAGCTCATATTCGAGAAGATGGCGCGCGAAATCACGTCCGACTACGCCTACAAGTACGACCTGCTGCACACCTACCTTGAAGAGCTGATTCACTACGGGCAGAAGCTGCAGCCCGCCCCCAGTTTGGTGCCCGCCCGCACGGCCGGGGCCCGGGTGGCGGCGCAGTTTGCCGAGTTGCTCGAGCGGCAGTTTCCGCTGGATATGCCGCAGCAGCAGCTGGGTTTGCGCACGGCCCGCGACTTTGCCGGCCAGCTGGCCGTGCACGTCAACCACCTCAACCGGGTGCTGAAGGATGCGACCGGCCACACCACTACCGCCCTCATTAGCAGCCGGGTGGCGCAGGAGGCCAAGCTGCTGCTCAAGCACAGCAGCTGGACCGTGGCCGAAATAGCCGATAGCTTGGGCTTTACCGATACGGCGCACTTCTGCCACTTCTTCAAACGCCAAACGGGCCGGCCGCCGGGCACTTTCCGGGCCTAGGGTGCTGGTTTGAATTATACAGCGGATGGTTTGCCGCGCGCAACTTAGGGAAGGTAGGTCGCCCGCACCTTTGTGCCATAGTTACCCCTTCACCAAGACTTACTGCTATGCGTGTATTCGTCACCGGCGCCACGGGCTTTGTTGGCTCGGCCGTAGTTCAGGAATTACTCGGCGCGGGCCACCAGGTGCTCGGCCTAGCCCGCTCGCCCGAGGCTGCCCAGGCGCTAGCCGCCGCCGGGGCCACCGCCCACCAGGGCTCGCTCGACGACCTCGACAGCCTGCGGAGCGGCGCCGCGGCAGCCGATGGCGTTATTCACCTGGCTTTCGTGCACGACTTTGCGGCCTTCGCTGCCGCTGGCGAAACCGACCGCCGCGCTATCGAAGCCCTTGGCGGCGTGCTGGCGGGCTCCAGCCGGCCGCTCATCGTCACCTCCGGGCTGGCGGGCCTAGGGGCCACGGGCCGCCTGGCTACCGAAACCGACACGCCCGCAACCTCGCTGCGCATGTCGGAAGCAGCGGCGCTGGCGCAGGCAGCGCAGGGCGTACGCGCGCTGGTGGTGCGCCTGGCACCTTCGGTGCACGGCCAGGGCGACCACGGTTTCGTGCCAACGCTCATCGACATTGCCCGGCAGCAGGGCGCGGCTGCCTACGTGGGCGACGGCGCCAACCGCTGGCCCGGCGTGCACCAGCTCGACGCGGCCCGCCTCTACCGCCTGGCCCTGGAGCAGGGCGTGGCCGGCGCTCGCTACCACGGCGCGGCCGAAGAAGGCATTGCCATGCGCGATATCGCGGCCGTTATCGGCCGCCACCTAGGCCTGCCGGTCGTGTCAAAGACGCCCGAAGAGGCGGCCACGCATTTTGGTTGGATGGCCCGCTTCGTGGGGCTGGACATGGCGGCTGCCAGTGCCCTCACCCAACAGCAGTTGGGCTGGCAGCCCCACCACCTGGGTTTACTGCCCGACCTAGACGAGGGGCACTACTTCGCCGGTCAGCGCGGCCTCTAGACTGAGCGCCAGCTTGTTCGCTTCGCTTTTAGTTACCAGCAAAACGGCGGCCCCCTAGGCCGCCGTTTTGCTGGTAGCTGGCCCTAGGGCGGCCCGCGCTTACTTGCTCGCGTTGTCGGCCAGGGCTTCTTTGCTGAGGCTGGCGGCGTCTTTCACGGTTACCAGGCTGCCGTCTTTCAGGGTTTTCGACACGGCGCGGAAGGGGCCGCTGGCTACCTGCGTGCCCGCCGCTAAGCCGCTCTTTATCTGGATGTTCTGGAAGTCGCTGATGCCGGTTTTCACGGGCGTGAGCACAGCTTTACCGTCTTTCAGCACGAATAGCACTTCCTCAATCTTGGGCTTGGGGGCGTTTTTGGCATCATCGCTGGCCTGGGCGGTACTGCCGCGCGGCCCGATGTGGGGGCCATTGCCCGAGGCTTTTTTGATTTCCGCCGAGTCGGAGCGGGTCGTCACGGCGGCCAGCGGCACGCTCAGCACCCCGTTCTGGCGGTCGGCAATGATGTCGACCGAGGCCGTCATGCCCGGCCGGAAGGGCACCGTGGCGTGGCCGCCGGCGCCGGCCTTCAGCAGGTGCTGGTAGCTGGCGGGCAGCAGGCGCACCCGCACCTCAAACTCGGTGACCGACTCGGCCGTGAGGGCGTCTTTGGCCGTGTTGGCAATGGCCGTCACGGTGCCCTTAAACTTCTCATCCTGCGTCGAATACGAGTCCACCTCCACGTCGGCCGAGTCGCCGAGCTGCACCCGGATGATGTCGTTCTCATTCACGCTCACCCGCACCTCCATGTTGTTGAGGTTGGCGATGCGCATAATCTCGGTGCCCGCCATTTGGCTGGTGCCCACCACGCGCTCGCCTTTTTTTACGTTGAGCTTGCTCACGGTACCACTCACGGGCGCGTAGATGGTCGTTTTATTCAGGTTTTTCTGGGCTTCGGTCAGGCCGGCCTGGGCGCTGCGCACGCTGCTCTGGGCGGCGTTTATCTGGGCTCCGATGGCGCGCAGCTGCTCTTGCGAGGCGTTGTAAGCGGCCTGGGCAGCTTCGTAGTCGGCCTGCGAAATCACTTTTTGCTTGTACAGCGAGGCCTGGCGGCGGTAGGTGAGCTCGGTTTGGCGGGCGTTGGCGGTTTGCTGCTCCAGCTGGGCCTGGGCCTGGCTCACGTTGGCGCGCTGAGTACCCACCATGGCAGTTTGCTGGCTCACGGCGGCCTGGTAGTTGTCGGGCCGAATGCGCAGCAGCAACTGGCCTTTCTTCACCGAGTCGCCCTCCTGCACATAAAGCTCGGTGATTTCGCCCGATACGTCGGGCGAAATTTTTACCTCCGTTTCGGGCTGCACCTTGCCCGAGGCGCTCACCTTCTCCACAATGTTGGCCGGGCCAGCCGTGGCGGCCGTCACCTCCACGCCCTTGGGCTGGCCCCACCACCTTAGGCGCTTGCCCGCTGCAAAGCCCCCAATCAGCAGCACCACGGCCAGCAGCAGGCCAATCAATACCCGGTTATTCATTTAACAATTATCAATTAACATTTAACAATTCGTATTCAGCAGGTATCAATTCATGCTCAACAATGCACAGCACGCTCACCGGCACTTGTTAAATGTTATTTGATAACTGATAAATGTCAAAGCGTCAGCGGCTTGCCTTCGTAAAAATCGAGCACCTTGCGGCGGAAGATAAACGTGTACTTGGCTTGCAGCTGGCTGGAGATGGCAAAGTTGAGGTTGTTTTTGGCAATATTGAACTCAGTGCCGCTGAGCAGGCCATTGTTGAAGCGGATTTCGGAGTTGCGCTGCGTGGTGGTGAGGGCGGCCACCTGGCGCTTGGCGGCGGCGTACTGCAGCTGAGCGCCGCGGGCGTCGGCGTAGGCCTGCTCGATGCTTTGGCGCAGCGTGAGGCGGGCTTGCTCGGCCTGCAGCTGCACTTGCTGGGCGTTGATGAGCGTGCGCTGCACGTTGGTGCGCACCTGCAAGCCGTTGAGCAGCGGAATGCTGAGGGCAAACTGCACCTGCTGGCCCAGGTTCTGGTTGAGCTGGTCCCAGTAGTTTTGCGGCAAGGTACTCACGTTGCGTTGGTAGGTGATGACGCTCAGCGGGGTAAGCGTCCCGGCATTTTGCACGAAGAACGTGGTGCGCCGCGCCGTCGAGTCGCCGCCAATCTGCGTTACCGTGCGGGCCGACGAGAAGCCGCTGAATACGCTACCGGCCAGAACCAGCCGCGGGTAGTAGGCGCCGCGCGCTAGCTCCACGCTGCGGCCGGCGCTGAGCACCCGCAGGTCAGCGGCCTTAATTTCGGGCTGGATGCTGGCCGCGGTTTGAAATAAGTCATTGGTATTCAGGGCCAGGGGCGCCTCGGCGTCGGGGTCAGGCAGGTCGGGCACCTCAATCTGAAAATCGGGGTTAGCGGCCGGGTCCAGGTTGAGCAGCTGCAGCAGGCCTAGGCGGGCAATGGTGGCCTGGTTTTGCGCGGTAGTGACGTTCAGCTCGTCGGTGGCCAGCTGGCTTTGGCTGTCGAGCAGGGTGCTTTCCGGGATGCTGCCGGCTTGCAGCAGCAGCTTGGTGCGGGCAATCTGGTCTTGGTCGCGCGTCACGTAAAACTGGTTGGCGCGCACCAGCTCCTGGGCCAGCACCAGCTGCAGGAACGACGAAGCTACGTTGAGGCTCAAATCGTTGCGCGTCTTTTGCACGTCGGCCTGGCTGGCTTGCAAATCGAGGGCGTTGCGCCGGATGGTGTTGCGCAGCTGAAAGCCCTGAAACAGCACCAGCTGCGAATTGCCCGAGATGTTGTTCGAGCGTACCGTCTGGCTCTGAAACTCGAACGTGAGCGGGTTGACGCTGGTGCCGTACTGCCAGGCCTGGGTGGCGCTCACGTTGGCCGTGGGCAGCAGGGCCGCCTTGCTTTGGCGCAAAATCTGGGCATTGCTTTGCACCGTCAATTGGTTGATGCGCACGCCGATATTATGCTCCAGCGCGTAATCGACGGCCCGCTGCAGGCCCCAGGGGCCGGTAGCCGCTACGGCGGGAGTGGCCAGCGCGGCCGCCGGCGGCGAGGCCGGGCGGGCCGGCTGGGGCGCAGTTTGGGCCGCCAGCGGCTGGGTGGCCAGTAGCGCCGCCAGCGCCAGGGCGCCGCGCCCGGCCAAGGTACTTAAGGCAGACATAGCAGAGAGAATGAAAGGCAAAGGTGAGCAGTTCACCCAGGTTTCACCAAAAAAACGGGCCTAGGCAACGAATATTTTAGCGCCCCGGCCCGATACATCGCCTGGCAGCGGCTAGCATTACAGCCGGCTACTCCAGGGTGGGAATGTAGGTGAGGCGGTGCACCCAGCTCAGGTGGCGCAGGTACCCTAGGGTAATATCGGGCAGCGGGGTATCGGTTTCGATAAACTGGCGGGCGGCCTCGTGCTTACCCTTGCGGCTCACAAACATGGTGGCAATGTTGCAATCGTCGTGGGCAATAACCGAGGCAATGAAGGCAATGGAGCCCGGCACGTCGTCGGCGTCGATGATGAGCGTGTGCAGCGAGCCCGAGAAATCGCACGAGAAGCCATCAACCTCCACGATGCGGATGACGCCGCCGCCGCGGCTCTGGCCCACCACCTCCACGCGGTGCCCGCTGGGCGCCACCAAATTGAGCTTGATGGTATTAGGGTGCAGCGTAGAGGCATTGCCCACACTCTGAAATGTGTAGGTAAGCCCGGCCGGCGCGGCGTAGTCGAAGGCCGTGCGGATGCGCTCGTCGTCGGGCGGGTAGCCCAGCAAGCCCGCCACAATGGCGCGGTCCGAGCCGTGGCCTTCGTAGGTGCGGGCAAATGAGTTGTAGAACGTGATGACGGCCTCGGTGGGCAGCTCGCCCAGCATGCGGATGGCCGCGCGCGCAATGCGTACTACCCCGGCCGTGTGCGACGAGCTGGGCCCAATCATCACGGGCCCAATCATATCGAAGATGCTGGATTTTTCGGCCACTGGTACTGTGTGCTCGTTGCTGGTTTTTCAATACAAAGAACGTCATGCTGAGCTTGCCGAAGCATCTCTACCGAATAACACCCGAGGCGGTGCGGTAGAGATGCTTCGGCAAGCTCAGCATGACGTTCTTTTTTCGCATTTGCTTTTGCCCCTACTGCC
>JBPBPH010000085.1:0-69525 GCA_050954355.1 Janthinobacterium lividum | reverse complement strand
CGGCGGCCACCCGGGTGCGTAAATCCAGCGAGTAAGGTTGCATAACGTTCTTACGCAATCGTCCGGAAAAGGGTAAATGGTTTACGAAACCGCTATAACATCAGCTTCAGAATCATTGGAATAATTAAGTTGGCCAACCGCCAAATACAGCGGTAGAACATTACCTATTAAACTTCCACTATAGCTTAACCCAATAGAATACCGCTGATACATAAATTGCTGGCTAGTAATATGGGTTCCTTGATATTCAAGATTCACACTCAAATCATTATCACAATTTAAAAATAATTCATCCAATGCCAGCGTCGCATTTCGCTGGTAATTAGCGACTCCGGTCTGATAACTAAATTCCGCTCGCAAAGAGCCTTGGCTATTTTTAGCGTGAACCAGATAAGGATAGAAAGCCTTTACTTTGCCGCCTAGGGGGGTATAGCGTAAGCCGCTCAGAAATGAGAGTTCTAGGTGTTTACTGTAAAATAAATCGATTGTACAATCCTCCTTCAACAAAATTGGTGGTAATAGAATTGTATCCGTAATAGCCGTAATTTTCTTTTCTAGCGAAATAAAGCCAACGTAATTAAATCGCAACGTAGCAGTATCATGCGGAATCTTCAACTGATATTTGCCCTGCATATCGGTAGACGCTCCGTTTTGAGTGCCTTTTAGTAATATTGTAACACCAGGTAACAGTTCATTACGCTTGTCGCGGACTGTTCCTTGTATGACGTGTTGCGCTCGTCCAATAGTAGTTGAGCCGCTTAGGAGTAAGCTTAGCAGCAAGTAGCGATTGTTCATAGCTGACTTTTTAATGATTTGGTAGAGATACTACAAACTCGCACCTTGCACGTTTTCAAACCCTCAAAGGCATTATTAAACGCAAAACGGCCGTCCCGGAAACCAGGACGGCCGTTTTTGAATAGGCTAAACGGGCACTCCTCCTACACGGCTTGCCCGGCCTCTTGCAGCCTTATCAAATTCAGTGCCGAACCGGCTTTAAACCACCCAATCTGGCCTTGGTTATAAGTGTGGTTCACTGCCAGTAGGTCGGTATCACCATCGGCGTGGCGCAGGCGCACTTGCAGCGGCTGGTCCTCGGCAAAAGTAGCAAGACCCAGAATATCAATCGTATCGTCCTCCTGAATCAGGTCGTAGTCGGCCTTGTTGGCGAAGGTGAGGGCTAGCATGCCCTGCTTCTTGAGGTTGGTTTCGTGAATGCGAGCAAACGACTTTACTAGCACGGCGCGCACGCCCAGGTGGCGCGGCTCCATGGCGGCGTGCTCGCGCGAGCTGCCTTCGCCGTAATTCTCATCGCCCACCACTATCGAGCCAATGCCCAGGCTCTTGAGCACGCGCGCGGCCAACGGTACCGGCGAGTAGGGCTCGCCTTGGGTGCCGTGGTCTTTCACTGAGTTTGTTTCGCCGGTGAAGGCGTTGGTAGCCCCAATAAGCATGTTATTGGAGATGTTATCTAAGTGCCCACGGAACTTCAGCCACGGCCCGGCCATGCTGATGTGGTCGGTGGTGCACTTGCCCTGGGCCTTGATAAGCAGGCGCAGCCCTAGCAGGTTGGTGCCTTCCCATGCCTTGAAGGGGGTTAGGAGTTCGAGGCGCTGCGAGGTGGGACTCACCAGCACTTCAATGCCCGAGCCGTCGGCAGCCGGGGCCTGGAAGCCCGCATCCTCCACGGCGAAGCCGGCCGGTGGCAGCTCGATGCCTTGAGGCTCGTCGAGCATCACGGGGCCGTTTTTGCCGGGCAGCGTATCGGTAACGGGGTTGAAGGCGAGGCTGCCGGCAATAGCAAAGGCCGTCACGATTTCGGGCGAGGCCACGAACGCGTGGGTATTGGGGTTGCCGTCGTTGCGCTTGGCAAAGTTGCGGTTAAAGCTCGTAATGATAGAGTTACGGCGCTTGGGGTCGTCGGTGTGGCGGGCCCACTGGCCGATGCACGGGCCGCAGGCGTTGGCCAGCACCACGCCGCCCATCTCGGCAAACGTATCGAGCAGGCCGTCGCGGGCCACCGTGTAGCGCACCTGCTCCGAGCCGGGCGTAATGGTGAACTCGGCGGCCACGTGCAGGCCCTTAGCCACGGCCTGCTTGGCAATGCTGGCGGCGCGGGTAATGTCCTCGTAAGAAGAGTTGGTGCACGAGCCAATGAGGCCCACTTCCAGCTTCTCGGGCCAGCCGTGCGCCTTTACAGCGGCGGCAAACTCCGAAATCGGCCAAGCGGCATCCGGCGTGAAGGGGCCGTTTACGTAGGGCTCCAGCGTATTGAGGTCGATTTCGATGAGCTGGTCGAAGTAGTTCTGGGGGTTGTCGTACACCTCTTGGTCGGCGCGCAAGTGCGCGGCTTGCTCCCGGGCGGCGGCGGCGATGTCGGCGCGGTCGGTGCTGCGCAGGTAGTCGCCCATCTTTTCGTCGTAGGCAAAAACCGAGGTGGTCGCCCCAATTTCGGCGCCCATGTTGCAGATGGTGCCTTTTCCGGTGCAGCTCAGGCTTTCGGCGCCTTCGCCAAAGTATTCTACAATGGCGCCGGTACCGCCCTTCACGGTCAGGATGCCCGCCACGCGCAGAATCACGTCCTTGGCCGAGGTCCAGCCGCTCATCTTGCCGGTGAGCTTCACGCCAATCACCTTCGGAAATTTCAGCTCCCAAGGCATGCCGGCCATCACGTCTACGGCATCGGCGCCGCCTACGCCGATGGCAATCATGCCGAGGCCGCCCGCGTTGGGGGTGTGCGAGTCGGTTCCAATCATCATGCCGCCGGGGAAGGCGTAGTTTTCGAGCACCACCTGGTGGATAATGCCGGCGCCGGGCTTCCAAAAGCCGATGCCGTATTTATTGGAAACCGAGGCTAGAAAGTCGTATACCTCCTTGTTTTCGGTGTTGGCTTCGGCTAAGTCTTCGGTGGCACCGTCGCGGGCCTGAATGAGGTGGTCGCAGTGCACGGTGCTGGGCACGGCGGCGGCAACTTTGCCGGCCTGCATGAACTGGAGCAGCGCCATCTGGGCGGTAGCATCCTGCATGGCTACGCGGTCGGGCGCAAAGTCCACGTAGCTCACGCCCCGCTGGTAGGCTGCGCCCTGCTTGCCGCCATAGAGGTGGGCGTAAAGGATTTTTTCGGTCAGGGTAAGCGGGCGGCCAACGGCCGTGCGGGCCGCTTCGATGCGCGAGCCGAGGCCCGCGTACACGGCCCGAATCATATCAAGGTCAAACGCCATAAGGTAGAGTGGGGAAAATGTAGCTTGGGCGCAAAAGTAACAAGCCTAGGGGCTGGTTGGTAGTATACGCCAGTAGTTTGGAAACAGTCTAGGCAAATGGGGGGTTTAGGTGCGGCCGTCATTTCGGGCAGCGGGCGCAGCGGCTTGCGCAGCGATACGCTAGGCGCGGGCGGCAACCAATCGCTGGGCCTGCTAGTTTTGGCACTATGCACACGTACTTAAGAACCGCCTTGGCCCTGCTAAGCAGTGCCGCGCTGCTACCTGCTTGCCACCCAAGCGCTACCAGCGAGCACACTGCTGGGCCTGCCGTATCGGCCGCCACGCTGCTCACGCCCGGTTTCTGGCGCGGCGAGCTGGCCACGCAGGGCCAGCAAATCCCGTTTTTATTCGACGTAAAAACCGAGGCCGGCAAGCCAGTAGTCTACTTGGTTAACAAAGGCCTTAATGGCGAGGAGCGCCTGCGCTGCGATTCTATCTTGGCGGCTGGCGACTCTATTACCATCCGCCTGCACGTGTTCGACGCGGCGCTGGTGGTGCGCGCTAACGGCCAGGGCAAGCTGAAAGGCACGTGGGTGAAGTATGATACCAAGGAGCCGTACCGGGTGCCGCTGGTGGCCACGGCGGGGCAGCAGCCCAGGCAGTTTGATGCCGATGGTACTGCCGGGGCTGTACTACCCGTAATGCACCAGGATTTGCTAAAGGGCGCTACTTACAAAACGAGTTTTACGGATAAGGATAAACATTCTTATCCTGCCGTTGGCATCTTTAAGTACAACCAGGGGGCTAGCCAAGATGCCTTGACGGGTACCTTTCTAACCACTACCGGCGACTACCGCTACCTGGCGGGCAGCCTCAAGACGAGTAACGATACTTTACGTCTGCGGCTGAGCACCTTCGATGGAGGCCACGCATTTCTGTTTACTGGCGCCTACGTGGGTAACCAGGCTATTCGGGGCGACTTCTACTCCGGCAAGTCGGGCCACGAAACCTTTACTGCCACTTTCGACCCTAGGGCCAAGCTGCCCGATGCCGACACGCTCACTTACTTGCGCAAGGGCGAGTCGCAGCTAAATTTCACTTTTCCGAGCGTGGTGCCGGGGGCCAGCATCTCGCCTGCCAACGCTAAGTACCGGGGCAAGGTGGTGGTGCTGCAAATCCTGGGCTCGTGGTGTCCCAACTGCATGGATGAAACTGCCTACCTAGCCCCCTGGTACACTAAAAACCGCAGCCGCGGCGTGGAAATAATTGGCCTAGGGTACGAACGCAGCCCCGACTATGCGCAAGCCGCCGCCCGCCTGCGCACCCTGCAGCAGCGCTATGTTATTGGCTACGACCTGGCCGTGGCCGGCACGTCCAACAAAGACTCGGTAGCTAAGTCGCTGCCGCAGCTGGCGAAGTTTTTGGGCTTCCCCACCACCATCTTCTTAGATAAAAAAGGGGTGGTACGCAGCATCCGAACCGGCTTTTCGGGGCCGGGCACGGGCAAGTATTATGATGAAGAGCTGGCGCACTTCAACCAAACCGTGAACAAGCTGCTGCAAGAATAACTCAGGCAACCTTCATGTTGGAGGGCCGTTGTAAGCTCCGCTGTCCCTAGGGCAGCGGAGCTTTGCCGTTTGGCGCGAATCTTACAACGGCGCGCGCATCGACCTCACGCGCTCAGCAAGCCGCTTGGGCGCGGCGAGGCACGAGTACACACTGGCACCACTAAATCGGTTTCGCAATCTATTCATCTTTAGCACCATGCTTCTTTCCTTACGCCAGCAGCGCGGCGCCCCGCCGCGCTGCTGGCGCTGCTGCCCCTGGCGGCGGCCGTGCCCTCGTCGAGCCCCTTGCAAGGTGCCAAGCCCGACCCGCAGGTAATTGAGCAGTTTGGCCTCTATAGTAATACGGCGCTGCAAGCCTACATCGCCAGGCAGGGCCAGGCCATGACTACCATGTTGGATAAGCCTGGCGACTAAGGCTTTACCATTCCCGATTCGCTGATTATCAACGCCTTTGCCACGCCCGACGGGCACGTGTACTTCACGCGGGGCATTATGGCGTATTTCAACGACGAGGCGCAGTTTACAGGCGTGCTGGGCCACATCACGGCCCGCCACGGCCAGCGGCAGCAGACGCGCAGCACGCTCGCCAGCCTGGGGCTACTGCTGGGCTCGGTGGTGTCGCCCAATGTGGTGGGGCGTCTGACCCAGCCGCTCTCGCAGGGCATTGGGGTGCTGTTTTTGAAGTACAGCCGCGACAACGAGAACGAGGCCGATGCCCTAGGGGTGAAGTACTCGACCAAGACCGGCTACGACGCCAGCCACATGGCCAGCTTCTTTCAAACTCTGGAGCGCACCGAGCAGGCAAGCGGCGGCAGCGGCGTGCCCACCTTTTTGAGCACCCATTCTAATTCGGCCGACCGCTACCAGCGTGTGAAGGGCCTGGCCACCCAGGCACAGCAGAGCATGGGCAAAACCACCCTTAAGATAAACCGCGACAGCTACTTGCACTCCATCGACGGGCTAGTATTTGGCGACGACCCGCGCCAGGGCTTCGTGGAAGGCAACGTGTTTTACCAGCCTGAGCTGAAGCTGCGTCTGCCCGTGCCAGCCGGCTGGAAAACGGAAAATACGCCCGCCCAATTTCAAATGAGCGAGCCTAGCGGTAAGGCGGTGTTGGTATTTACCAACGCGCCGGCCGGCGCAGTAGCTACCGCGGCCATCAATGGCTTCCCAGCTGTGTCATTCGAAGGCGACCAGCCGGCCTCGTCCTGGTCGTCGTCGGCGCCGGCCACGCCTACCCACGTGCGGGGCTACGTCATGCAGGATGGCCAAACCAACTACGCGGTGCTGGGCCTAGCGCCCACGGCCAGTTTCGGCACCTACGCGGAGCAGTTCAACCAAGTGGCGCGGGGCCTGCAGCGCCTCACCGATACCAGCCGCCTAGGCCGCCAAGCCGAGCGCATCCGCATCAAGCAAGTTAAAACGGCCACCACCCTGCGCCAGGCCCTAACGGCCAACGGCGTACTCAGCGCCCGCCTAGAGCAGTTGGCCATCGTGAACGGCATGCAGTTCACCGACCAACTGCCGGCCGGCACTCTATTTAAGGTAGTAGGCAAGTAAAGTAGCCGGGCAGTAAGTAGGCAGGTACAAAAGGCGGTCATGCTGAGCGTAGCTAAAATATTTCTACCGCTTTGCCAAGAGGCGTGGTAGAGATGCTTCGGCTGCGCTCAGCATGACCGCCTTTTGTACCTGCCTACTTACTGCCCGGCTAGTTGCGCGCTGGTTTTTAGCGAGAACGTTTGGAAGGTGCTCATGTTGCCGCCGCGGTAGCCGCCACCGCCGCCCATGCCCATGCCGCCACGCCCCATGCCGCCGCCACCGTAGCGCCCGCCGTAGCTACCTAGGCCGCCGCCGCTCTGCATCATGCTTTGGTCGGGCTCCTGCTTGCTGCCGGGCTCGGGCTTTATTTTGTCGCCCACCAGCCACACGCCCACGGCGGCGCGCTGGCCGGTGGCTAGGGCCGGCACCTTCTTATAAATGAGGCGCAGCGGCACGGCCAGCTCATAAATCAGGTTATCCTTTTCGTCGAGCCCTAGGGCCGCCTTCACCCCTAGGGGCGCCTCCGAGTCGGTGAGCACGGGCTGCTTGCTGCCCCGAAACTTGAGCAGCTCCACGGTGCGCGCATCGGTAATGGCCGAGCGCAGGCGGGCCACGTGCATGGCCTGGCGCTCGGCGGCCGAGGGGCCCATGGCCCCGGCGGGGCGCTGGTCGGGCGAGTTTTTCAGCGTACTCAAATCGATGGGCAGCGGGTAGTGCACGCCAAACTGCTGCTGGTTGCGCCCGGTGCTGTCGAGCCAGGCCACCATGCCCAGCAGCGCCAGCTTGGCCTGGGTAGAGGCGTCGGCCGAGCGCAGGCGCACGTAAATGGTGCGCGTGTCATTGAGCACCTCATACTGCAAGCGGCTGTTGGCGTCGTATTTCAGCGAGTCGGTGCCCCAGTCGGTGCTCTTGCCGTCAATGGTGGGCGGCGTGGCAATAAAGCGGCTGCTCACGGCGCTGGCTGGCACATCGGCGGCTTTATCGGCCGCGGTGGTGGGCACGGCGTTGTGGGCGCAGGCGGCGAGCAGGGCGGCGGCCGGCAGCGCGGCTAGGGCTAGGAGAGGAATACGCATAAGAAGGCGGGCAATGGCACAGTACAAAGCTATGGGCTAGCAAGCGGGAGTAACCTAAGCATCGCATGAAGGCTTACTTCCGCCGCCCTAGGCCCCTAAAACCGCGCGTAGCGGCGCTTGCGCCACCAGGCCCGCCCTAGGCCAAAAAGCGCCAGCAAGGCCAGCGGGGCGCCCAGGTTGAGCAGCTGCCAGGCGCGGCGGTTTTCGGCCAACTGCACCTTGTCGAGGGGGCGCAGAGTGATTTCCTTGCCGCGCACGGCAATCAGCCCGGTATCGTCGAGCAGGTAGTCGGTGGCGTTGAGGATGAGCTCGCGGTTGGCAAACTCGGTGCTGGCCAGGCGGTCGTAGCCCAGGCGCAGGGGCCTAGGGGGCTTGGCGCGGGTATCCACGTCGTTGCGCAGGAAGTCGCCATCGCTGATAATGAGCAGCTTACCAGGCGTGGCGCTGGGGTCCTGGTCGGGCTGGTACTGGGTGGTGCCGGGCCGGGCGCGGTTGGCAAACAGCGAGCGGAACTGCCCTTCGAGCAGGTAGCCCACCGACTGAAACGAGTTTTGGTAGTTTTTGGGGTTGGGTTCCAGCCGGGCGTCGTTGAAGTTGATGGGCACCGGCGCGGGCAAGGTGCGTGTGTAGCGCGAGGTGGTCATGAGCGAAGTTTTGCGCACTCCCAGCGCCTTCACCGTATCAATGTTGCCCACGAAGCGCACGATTACCGCGTCGAGGTTGCGCGTGATGGGGCTGGTGGGGCTAAAGCGGTTGATGAGCGGGTAGAGCTGCCAGGGCAGCGGCTCAATCTTGGGCTTGTTGCCCTCGGTGCCCGTTACCAATGGAATCTGGCCCGAGTTGAGGTCGAGCAGCAAGTTGGGGTTCAGGCGCACGCCGTAGCGAAAAAACAGGTCGTCAAGGTTCAGGTTGTAGGGCGTGGCCAGCGAAGCGCCGTTGCGGCTCACGCTGTCGAGGGCGGTGCGCAGCGCATCCACGAAAAATAGCGCCCGCCCGCCGTGGGTGATGAACTGGTCGAGCTTAAATTTATCTTCCTCTGAGTACGGCTGAGTGGGCTTGGCAATCACCACCGCGCTGAGCTTGCCCCGCAAATCGGCCACCTTGCTCAGGTCCACCCGAAACACGTCGTAGCTCTGGCTCCAGCTAGTAAGAATGTCGGCCAGCTCGATGTTGGCCAGCTCGCCGTGCCCGTCGATGACGCCAATGCGGGGGCGCCCGCCGCTGGCCGGGGCCACCTGGCGCACGGCGCTCACCAGCTCATACTCCAGGCCCTCCATGCTTTGGTTGAGGCGCTGCTCGGGGCTCACGGCCTGGTTGCCGCGCAGCAGCAGCACGTTGCGGGTTTGGCCGCCCGGACCCTGCACCACCGCCCACGGAAACACCAGCTTCTCGACGCGCTTACCATTTTCGTTGCTGCCCAGGTTGGTGGGGCGCAGGCCCTTCTTGAGCAGCGTTTGGTAAAACTGGTTGCGCCCGGCCTCGG
The DNA here is from genome assembly GCA_050954355.1 of Janthinobacterium lividum. Taxonomy (GTDB): domain Bacteria; phylum Bacteroidota; class Bacteroidia; order Cytophagales; family Hymenobacteraceae; genus Hymenobacter. The sequence continues at coordinate 60,665 of JBPBPH010000085.1, read as the reverse complement.
TGCCGGCCGCGCTGGGGTCGATGAAAACGTAGCTAAAATTGGCCCCACCGTAAATCTGCATTTCGGTCAGGTTTTCGCGCACGGCCTGTTCCAGCCGCCGAAACGCGGGCGGGAAGTCGCCGGTTAGGTACACCGTCACGCTCACCGGCTCCTTAAGCTCACCCAGCAGCTTTTTGGTGGCGCCCGACATGGTGTAGCGCTTTTCCTGCGTCAGGTCGAGGCGGAAGAAGAAGCGCTGGGCCGCGAAATTGAGCAGCAGCAGCGCCCCAACAATGGTGGCAAAGCGTAGCAGGTCCCTGCTTTTAGCGGTTGGCTGTTGGCCCTTGGCTGGCAGCTCTTGTTCTGGTGTCATATAGGCTAGTCGGGCGCCCTAGGGTGGTTTCACCGCAGAAGGCGCAGAGGGATTCGCAGAAGGGGCGCAGTGGCTGGCCCGAAAAAAGCTAACTACTTACCAGGTGCGGCTGCGCAGGGCCAGGCGCGTGCCCAGCAGCGCCACGGCCACCACGGTAAGGAAATACAGCACGTCGCGCGAGTCGATGAGACCTTTGCTGAGGTCGCGGTAGTGGGCCGCAATGCCCAGCTGACTCACGTAGTAGGCGGGCGCGCCGCTCAGCACCGAGGCCAGCGAGTCAAAGCCCGAATACACCGCGAAGCACGCCACGGCCGCCAGCACGAAGGCAATAATCTGGTCGCGGGTGAGGGCCGAGGCCAGCACCCCCAGGGCCGCAAACACCGCCGCCAGCAGCCCCAGGCCCAGGTACGAGCCCACCGTAGCCGCCGAGTCGATATTGCCCCTAGGGGTACCCAGCTGGTACACCGAGTAGTAGTAGAGCAGCGTGGGCAGCAGGGCCAGCAGCGCCAGCAGCAGGCAGGCCAGGTACTTGCCGCCTACCAGCGCCCCGTCGGTGAGGGGCCGCGTGAGCAGCAGCTCCAGCGTGCCGGCCTTCTTCTCCTCGGCAAACGAGCGCATGGTGATGGCCGGAATCAGTAGCAGGAAAATCCAGGGCGCCAGGTTGAAGAGCGACTGCAAGTCGGCGTAGCCATAGTCGAGCACGCTGCTGTCGGGGAACACCCACACGAACAGCCCGGTAGCCACCAAAAACACCCCAATAACCACGTAAGCCACGGGCGAGTTGAGGAAGGCGTTGAATTCTTTTTTGAGTATCGTCAACATAATTCGCAAGGTCGTCATGCTGAGCTTGCTGAAGCAGCTCTACTGCGCCCCTAGGGTCGTTGTTCGGTAGAGATGCTTCGGCAAGCTCAGCATGACGTTCTTTTTGCTTGAAGGCAGTTTTTTTGAATTGACTAGCCGAAAGCAGGATTAAAATATTTTGTTGCCCTTTAAAGGTGTTAGCTCAACCAGTTTAAATGGGCATAATGCGTTGAGCAGTCTTGCTATTTCTTCAAAATGCGTTACTCGCATAGTTCCCTCTACATCGTAGTAGTCAAGGTCTATCAGTTGGGATTCTTCTGCTTTAAAAAAATGAAGTTTGTATTCACCTTCCCATTTCTGCACGCCGACGCAAACCCAATACACTTTACCAGCTTCAGTAATTGAGGCCCTTTTGCCGACTTGTTTACCAGCCTCAATCCATGCTTGAACTCGGCCCAGCTCGCTCATAATCATTTGGTCAGCTCCCCAAACACTGCCTCCAGGCTCTGCTGCTCTTGGCGCAAACCCAGCAGCAGCCAGCCCTGCTCCACGGCCAGGCGCGAGACGGCGGCGCGCACGTCGGTGCCCGGCGCGGTATAGATGAGGGCGGTGGTGGGCTTGTCGCCAGCCTCGGCGCGGCGCACGCCGGGCAGGGCACGCAGAGGCCCTAGGGCCACTGGGCTCTCAAACTCGGCGCGCAGCACGGTTTCGCCGGCGGCGCGGGCGGCTAGCTCGGCCACGGGCGCATCGGCCACCAGCCGGCCCCGGCTGATGATAACGGCCCGCGAGCACAGGGCCGCCACTTCAGGCAAGATGTGGGTGCTGAAAATGACCGTCTTGTTCTGCCCTAGCTCGCGGATGAGGTCGCGGATTTCGCTGATTTGGTTGGGGTCGAGGCCGGTGGTGGGCTCGTCCAGGATGAGCACTTCTGGGTCGTGCACCAGGGCTTCGGCCAGGCCCACGCGCTGGCGGTAACCCTTGCTGAGGGCACCGATTTGCTTGTTTTGCTCGCGCGTGAGGCCCACGCGCTGCACCAGCCAGGCCACGCGCTGGCGCAGCGCCCGCCCGCGCAGGCCGTGCACGCCCCCAATAAATTCGAGGTACTCGTGCACGTACATATCCAGGTAGAGCGGGTTGTGCTCGGGCAGGTAGCCCACGCGGCGGCGCACCTCCAGCGGCTGCTCGCGCACGTCGAAGCCGGCCACGCGCACGGTGCCGGCCGTGGGCGGCACATAGCCCAGGGCCATTTTCATGGTGGTGCTCTTGCCCGCGCCGTTGGGCCCTAGGAAACCCACAATCTCGCCCCTATCGGCCCGAAAGCTGATATCGTCCACGGCCTGCTGCGGACCGTAAGTTTTCACTAAATGCTCAACCTCAACCATATAGTGGGGCAAAGTTACCGATAGTTTTAACCGTCATTGCTAGCGTAGCGAAGCAATTACATCAGAATAACCTGCCTAGGCCATTATTCTGATGTAACTGCTTCGCTACGCTAGCAAAAACAGGCCGCGCGGAAACGCAAGCCACAAAGTTAGCCTTACTGCCCTACGGGTTGCGCAGCTGCCGCTATTTCACGTTGGTGGGGCGCAACTGCACTTCTGAAATCATGGTGGCTTGCGGTGCCTCCAAGGCATGCACAATGGCGGCGGCAATGTCCTGGGGCTGCATCTTGGTGGGGTCGGGTGCGGGGCCGGGCGCCTTGCCGTTGAAGTTGGTTTCGACCGAGCCGGGCAGCACGCACGTCACCCGGATGCCGTCGGGCCGCAGTTCCTTAAACAGCGCGTCGGAAAAGCCGCGCACGGCGTATTTGGTGGCGCAGTAGCCGGCCAGGTTGGCGGTGCCGGCCGTAGCGGCCAGGCTGGCAATATTGATGATGTGGCCCGCACGCTGCTTTTTCAGTTGGGGCAGCACGGCGCGGGTGCAGTAAAACAGGCCGTTCACGTTGGTATCGAATAGGGCGTGCCAGTCCTCACTCCTAAACCCGTCGATGGGCCCGAAGATGCCCAGGCCCGCGTTATTCACCAGTACGTGCACTTCCAGACCCAACTCGCGCTGCGTGTTGGTGAAGGCCTCGTTTACGGCGTGCTCGTCGCGCACATCGCAGGCAAAAAACTGGAAGCGGTCGTGGTTGAGGCCCTCGGGCGCGTGGCGGCCCCAGCCGGCTACGGCGGCGCCGCGCTGCAGCAGGGCTTCGGCGGTGGCGCGGCCAATGCCGCTGCTCACGCCCGTTACAATGGCAACTTTGCCGGTCAGGTCCATAGCAATCCTAGGGGTAATTTTGGGGCAAAGCCCGGTTGAATGAAAGATTTTCCTAACGTAGTGCCGCGCGCCTTGGTTGGCGGGCCCTTGGCGGCCCTGCTGGCCCTAGGGGCTCTGCTGGTGCTGGGTGGCTGCGGGGCGGGCCACGACGCCGACTGCCTCAAAAGCAACGGCGCGGTGGTGGTGCAGCGCCGTCCCATCAGCCGGCAGCTCAAGCAGTTGCTCGTGTACGACAACGTGGACGTGACCATCGTGCCCGACACGGCCAGCTACGCCGAGGTGCGAGCCGGCGAAAACGTCATCGACAACATCGAGTTTTCGACCCCGGCCGGCCCTGGGCAGCTCGTCATTCGCAACACCAGCCGCTGCAACTGGGTGCGCAGCTACAACACCCCGCGCGAGGTGCGCCTGCACCTGCCCTACCTGCGCGAAGTGGAGCAGCACGGCTACGGCCTGCTGAGCACCGCTAGCCAGTGGGCGCAGGACACGCTCTACGTGCGCGTGCTGAGTGCCGGCGACGTGAACCTGAACGTGCAAGCCACTTACCTTTACGTGGACAGCTACGACGCGGGCGACCTCACGCTGAGCGGCTTTGCGCACGACTTTCACCCCAACCTGGGCGCCAACGGCTTCTTGTTTGCCAGCGCCCTGCAAACGGACTTCTGCTACTTTTTCACCTACCCCGCCTGGGTGGGCGACGCCCACGTGCGCACGCACGGCAACCTGGGCGGCACGCTGGGCGGCAGCGGCACCCTGTACTACAGCGGCCCGCCCAGCTACATCGACGTCATCGGGCCCAATAAAAAGCGGCTGGTAGCGGAGTAGTTAAGTAAATAAGTAATTACCTACCTAAATATCACCTAGTTGCGGGCGAATCAGCAGCTCTTCCACGACGGCGCCGGCCGAGAGCTGGAAGGCGCCCAGCACGGCGTCGGCCACGTCGGCGGGGCTGATGAAGCGCTCGGGCGGCAGGCCGGCGCCTTCCCAGCTGCGGGTGAGGGTGGCGCCGGGCAGCACAGCCGTCACGCGCAGGCCCTGGGTTTTCACTTCCTCGCGCAGCGTTTTAGTGAAGCCCAGCAGCGCGTACTTGGCCACCCCGTACGAGCCGCCGTTGGGGTAAGGCATGATGCTGGCCGTGGAGCAGATGGTGAACACGTGGCCCCGCCCCTGCCCCAGCAGCGTGGGCAGCAGCGCCCGCGTCAGGTCGTAGGCGCTGAGCAGGTTGGCGGCCAGCATGGCGCGCAGCTGCGCGCCATCGGCGGGCTCGTCCTGGAAGCGGCCGGGCACGTAGGCGCCAGCATTGTGCACCACGGCGGCCAGCGGCCGGCCCAGCCCTAGGGCAAACTCCGCAAAAAGCTGGCAGCCAGCGTACTCGCTCAGGTCGGCGGGTAGGGTGTAGAGCGGGGTAGCGGGGTGCTGGCGGGCCGCCTCGGCGGCCAACTCGGCCAGGGCCGCGGGCTGGCGGGCGCAGGTAGCCACGGCGTAGCCCGCCGCCAAGAAGCGCAGCACCAGCGCCCGCCCAATGCCCTGGCTGCCGCCCGTCACCACCACTAAGTCAGAAAAGGAAGTCACTATTTTCGGTGCGGTTACGTATGAGGCCCAAAGATGCCCCGCCACCGCCGAACCCGGCTGCACGAGGTGGGGCCGTCCAGGCTATTTTCCTCATTTTTTGTATGATTCAATCTCTCGGCGCATTCGTATTATTTCTACAGTCCATGTTGTCGCGCACGGAGCGCATCAAAGTATTACTACGGCGTTTTTTTGAGGAAGCTACCCTCATCGGCGTCAATTCCGTCTTTATTGTGAGCTTGGTAGCCGCCTTTATTGGGGCCGTTACCTGCGTACAAATTTCCTATAACCTCACCAATCCGCTCATTCCTAAGTCAACTATCGGCTACATGGTGCGCGAGATGACGGTATTAGAGCTGGCGCCCACCATTACCAGCATCGTGTTAGCGGGCAAGGTAGGCTCGGCCATTGCGGGCGGCCTTGGTACCATGCGCATCACCGAGCAGATTTCGGCCCTCGAAGTAATGGGCATCAATTCGTCGTCGTACCTCGTGCTGCCGCGCATCCTGGCGTCGCTGTTCATGTTCCCGCTGCTCGTTATCCTGGCCATGGCGCTCAGTATTCTGGGCGGCTACTTGGCGGGCACGCTCACCGGCAACATTACGGCCCAGGATTATATTGAAGGTATCCGCACCGATTTTGTGCCTTACAACATTCTTTTTGCTTTAATTAAATCGTTGGTTTTCGCTTTTATCATCTCGGGCATCTCCTCCTTCAAAGGGTTTTATACCGAGGGTGGGGCGCTGGAAGTAGGCGCCGCCAGCACCGACGCGGTAACCAACTCCATTATCGCCATCCTCATTGCCGACTTCGTGCTGGCCGCCATTCTGCTGTAGCTTTAGTTGCCAGTTGTTGGTTATCAGTTGGTAGCTAGCCTAGGCTACCGCTCTCCCGAATGACTGCCTACTAATAATTGATAACTATTTATATGATTGAGATATCCAACATCGAAAAGTCTTTCGAAGGCAACCCAGTGCTGAAAGGCATTACTTGCACCCTCGAAAGCGGCAAGTGCAACCTGCTGCTCGGGGGCTCGGGCACTGGTAAAAGCGTGCTGCTCTCGTGCATTGTGGGCCTGATGAAGCCCGACATTGGCTCGATTACCTTCGACGGCACCATGTTCACCAATTCTAAAGTGGACATTCGCCAGGAAATCCGCCGCAAGATTGGGATGCTCTTCCAGGGTTCGGCCCTGTTTGACTCGATGACAGTGGCCAAAAACGTGGAGTTTCCGCTGGAGATGCTGACGCCCGAGATGAGCGTGCAAGAGCGCCGCGACCGCGTGGAGTTCTGTCTCAAGCGCGTGGGCCTCGAAAATGCGGGCAACAAAATGCCTTCCGAAATTTCGGGCGGCATGAAGAAGCGCGTGGGCATTGCCCGCGCCATTGCCCCCAACTGCACCTACTTGTTTTGCGACGAGCCCAACTCGGGTCTCGATCCGGCTACCAGCATCAAGATTGACGAGCTGATTCAGGAAATCACGCACGAGTACAATATCACTACTACCATCATCACCCACGACATGAACTCGGTGGTGGGCATTGGCGACCACATTATTTTTCTGCACAAGGGCAAAAAGCTGTGGGACGGCGACAAGGAGCACATCCTGAACGCCGACGTGCCCGAGCTGCGCGAGTTCATCTTCTCGTCGTCGCTGGTGCGCGCCGCCAAGCGCATCGAGCAGGAAGACGGCCCCGATGGTTTGCAGCACCTGGCTGCCGAGCCCCTGTCGGAGGTATAAGGCCCTAGGCTGCCCCCGCGCCCCTAGGGTAGGTTTCATCCCAAAAACTCGCTACGCCCCATCCGGCGCAGCGGGCTTTTGGCGTCCTAGGCCCCGGCGGCCGCCAAAGAGCAGTTGCAGGTAGAAGCCCGGCTGCCGCAGCCGGGCGCGCAAGTCCACATCCAGAAACATAGCCGACAAGGTTTCGGCCAGCGTAGGATTGGCGACGGCGCGGTTGGCAATGAAGCTGAATACCAGCGGCCAGCGGGCCAGTTGCTGCAGCATGGCGCTGAGGCGCAGCTCCTGCCCCAAGCGCCGGTACAGGGCCGCGTCGTAGCCTGCCAAAAACGCGGCCGACGAGTCGTTGGCCGCCAGTGCCCGGCTCACCCAGTCGGCAGCGTAGCGCCCGCTCAGCATAGCGTTGCTGATGCCCTCGCCCGTAAATGGGTCTACCAGCGAGGCCGCGTCGCCGAGCAGCAGGTAGCCCGCGCCGGAGGCCGGCTGGCGGCGCGAGCCCAGCGGCAGGCCCCAGCCGCGCACCGGCCCTAGGCGCTCGGCCTGGGCAAAGCGCGGGGCCAGCGCCGGGTGGGTAGCCAGCACTTGGTCGAAGCGCTCGCGCAGGTTCACCTTACCGCGCTGCACGTCCTGGCTCAGCATGCCCAGGCCCACGTTGGCCTGCCCATCGGCCAGCGGGAAAACCCAGAGGTAGCCGGGCAGCAGCTCGGGCAGGAAATGCAGCTCCACGAAGTGGTCGGCATCGAGGCCCTGCACGCCGCGGTAGTAGGCGCGCAGGCCGGCGCTGTGGTGGGCGGGCGCCAGCACCTGCCCCGCCACCTGCCGCACAAAGCCCGACTGCGCCCCATTGGCCACTAGCAGCAAGCGACACTCGGCCAGCAAGTTATCCTGCTTGTCGAACAGCTGCCACCCTAGGCCGCCGCGCGCAGTGCGGGCCACGTCGTGGTTTTCGCGCAGCTCGATGAGGGGCTGGCGGCGCACCTCTTCCACCAGCAGGTTGTCGAAGGCGCGGCGCGGCAGCACGTAGCCGTCGGGCGGCTGGGTGGCGGGGTCGAAGCCCGGCTTGAAGGGCACCCGCACGGCCCGGCCGTTGGGCGCCACAAACTGAATGCCCCAGCTGGCAGCCGGGGCGGCGGCGGCGGCCAGGCGCCCGGCCAGCGGCCCGCCCAGCTGGCGCAACTCGCTTAGCACCTTGCCAGTGAGCGCATCGCCGCAAATCTTGTCGCGCGGAAAAGTGGCGCGGTCAAGCAGCAGGCAGCGGTGGCCGGTGCGGGCCAGGTGCAGGGCCGCCATGGCGCCGGCCGGCCCCGCCCCCAAAATACCTATTTCGTAAGCCATTTTTCGTAAGCTGCTGGCTTTTCGCTTGGAGTTTGTCCTTCCTAGGGCCGGGCCGCCGCCAAAGCTACTAGCAATGCGAAGTAGTGCTTCGCCCGCCTCACGAGCTAGCCTGGCAAGCAGCTAGCGCAACTTCGGCAGCGCGGCATTGCTGGCCCCTGCACCGGACTAGCTGCCGCGCTAATTGCCGAGAATAGCTACTTTCGCCGCATGAATCAGACCCTCGCCGGAAAAGTAGCCCTCATCACCGGGGCTTCGAAAGGAATTGGCCGCGCCATTGCCACCCTCTTTGCCCAGCAGGGCGCCCAGGTGGCCTTCACCTACCTCTCGTCGGTAGAAAAAGGCCAGGCCCTGGAGGCCGAGCTGGCCACCCACGGCGGCAAGGCCAAAGGCTACCGCTCCGACGCCTCGGACTACGCCCAGGCCGAGCAGCTGGTGGATGACGTGGTGAAGGAGTTTGGCAAGCTCGACATTGTGGTGAACAACGCCGGCATCACCCAAGACGGCCTGCTGATGCGCATGACCGAAGCACAGTGGGATAACGTGCTCAACGTCAACCTTAAGTCGGTGTTCAACCTCACCAAAGCCGCCACCAAGCCCATGATGCGCGCCAAGGCCGGCAGCATCATTAACATGACGTCGGTGGTGGGCCTGAAGGGCAACGCGGGCCAGGCCAACTACGCCGCCAGCAAGGCCGGCATCATCGGCTTCACCAAGTCGGTGGCCCTAGAGCTAGGCTCGCGTAACATCCGCTGCAACGCCATCGCCCCCGGCTTCATCGAAACCGAGATGACCGATGCTCTCGACCCCAAGCAGGTAGACGAGTGGCGCAAGGCCATTCCGCTCAGGCGCGGCGGCTCGCCCGAGGACGTAGCCAAGGCCACCGCCTTTTTAGCGTCGGACGACTCGGCCTACATCACTGGCCAAGTGCTGCAAGTGGATGGCGGCATGCTGACGTAGGCTGAGGCCCTAGGGGAGACATCCTTAAAAGGTGCTACCACCGAGCCCGCGCTTGGTAGCAGCACCTTTTTTTTGCTGAACAGCTAACGTAGCTTACACAAGTACTAAAGAGGCTGTTTAGGGTTTCTAAAATTTCCACTAATCCTTCATGTTGAGCTTGTCGAAGCATCTCTACCGCACCATTCAAATCGTTGCAACGGTGCAGTAGAGATGCTTCGACAAGCTCAGCATGACGGTCTAAACTAATTTTTACAGAATCCTAAACAGCCTCAAAAGCAGCTTATGAAAACTTACCGCAAACCGCTAATAACAAGTTGCTTGCTACTGTTAGCTGGCGCTACGCTATGCTTGCCGCGTGGCCATGCTCGGCTGCAACGCTGGTATGCCCAGCACCAAGCTACAGCTGCGCTACTGCCCCTACAGCCCAAGCTACGTGAAGGCGACCTAATTTTCCATACTTCCCAATCGGCGCAGAGCCAGGCTATTCAGCTGGCTACGCACTCGCCCTACAGCCACTGCGGGCTGCTTTATAAAAGTGGGGGCGAGTGGCAGGTACTCGAGGCAGTACAGCCGGTGCAGCTCACGCCACTCAGCCGCTGGGTGGCGCGCGGCCAGGGCCAGCGCTTCGTGGTAAAGCGGCTGTGCGACGCGACTACGGCCCTGACGCCCGCCGCACTGGCCCGCCTGCGGGCGGCCGGCCAGCCACTACTAGGCCGCGACTATGACTTGGCCTTCAACTGGTCTGACAAGCAGATTTACTGCTCCGAGCTGATTTGGAAGGTGTATGACCGCGGCCTGCACCGGCAGCTGGGGCACTTGCAGCAGCTGCGCGATTTCAACCTCACTAACCCCGCCGTGCAAGCCAAACTGCGCGAGCGCTACGGCAAGCACCTGCCGCTGAGCGAGCCGGTTATCTCGCCCGCGGCCGTGTTCAACAGCCCGGAATTACTGACAGTTATTGACTATCGCTAGCCCCTACTCCACCCGCGCCCGGTACACCACGAAGTGCGGCACCTGAAAGCGGCTGTACCACTCGGCCACGGGCACGCGGCTTTGGGCTAGGCCGCAGTAGAGATACATGCCCTCGTGCGCGTAGGGCAGGGTGTACACGGCCAGCACGGCGGCGGGGCCAATGGGTAGTTTAAACTCTGCAGCGGGACTGTTGGGCGCGGCCCCGGTCTGGTCGGGCGAGCGGCGGCTGGGGTGGATATCGAAGCGCAGGCTGTAGTTGGCGGCCTGGCCCGGCACCGCTACAAACGTGCGCGGCATGGCCGCGCGGGGCAGGATGAACATGTTTTCCAGCTTGGTTTCGGACGCGGGCCGGGCGTAGATGGTAATGGCCAGGCAGCCGGCCGAGTCGAGTTGGGTGAGGCTGGCATCCGAATCGAGCGGCTTTTCGGGGCCGGGCACGCCGCGCCGGTACTCTTGCAGCGTGAGGCGCAGATGGCGGCCGGCCAGGCGGCGGTCGTGCAGCTCCAGGCGGTGCTTCTCTACGTGCAGCACGCGGTCCATCAACTCCGTGAGGTCGGGGCTAGCGGCGCCATAGAGCAGGCGCACGGTGGTGCTGTCGGCAGCGCTGGCGGCGGCAGGCGCGGGGCGGGCCCTGGCCACGGGCGGCGCACTGGGGCGGGGGCCAGGCAGCAGGCCTAGGGCCGCCAGCATAAGTAAGGGCTTAAACATGGGCGAAGAGCTAGGGAGTAAGGATGCTGCAAAGCACCGGCGCCCCGCCCAGCAACTGGGTTAATTACCCTTAACAAGTGTTAACGAGTGTTAAAATCACCCTTTTGCGGGTAGCCGGCCCCTACCTTGGCGCCATGAAACGGCGCATCTGGCTGGCTACTGGCCTAGTACTACTGGCGGCCCTCGGGGTAGTGGCTTTCCAGGCCTACTGGACGCAGCAAACCTACCGCCAGGCCAGCGCGCGCCTGCGCCAGGACAGCCAGGCGGCGCTGGTGGCCGCTACCGAGCAGGCCCTGGCCCAGCAGCAGCAGCGGCTACTGGCCCGCTACGCCGGCTGGCTGCAAGACACTACTCGCATCCGCATTGGCTGTTACCTCAACCCGCGCTACCAGCGTACCGAGTTTACCGTGGCGGGCATTCCGGCCCGGCCCACCGAGCGCACGGGCGTCAGCTTCGACGACTTTAAGCCCCGGCTGGCGCACATTACCCCGGCGGCGCGCGCCTGGTTTATCCGGCGCTTCGCCTACACCACCGTGCGCCACGAGCTAAATAAGGGTTTCGTGATGTTTCATACCCAGTGGCTGGGCGAGCAGCTGAGTGCCGCCCAACGCAGCATCCACACTTCGCCCGCTGACTTTAACCAGCTAGTAGCAACGGAGTTACAGCGGCGGGGGCTGACCGAGTTGCCCTTTCGGGTGCGCCTGGGCCTAGGCGGGGCCACCGACTCGCTGCGGCCGGCGCCGTCGGGCTTTCCGCTGGCGCTGGCGCCGGTGCGCTTTGGGCAGTTGGACCGCGGCCAGCAGGTGGCGCGGGTATGGCTACCGGCCGCGCCGGGCGTGGTGCTGCGCCAGCTGCAGGGCGTGCTGCTGGCGTCGGGGCTGCTGGTGGGGCTGGTGCTGGGCGGCGCCGGCTACGCGGTGGGCACCATGCGGCGGCAAAAACGCCTGGCCGCCCTCAAGGCCGACTTCACCCACAACATGACCCACGAGCTGAAAACGCCGGTGGCCGCCATTCAGCTGGCGACCGATTCGCTGCGCCAGTTTGAGCTGGACGCGGCCACCACGGCCGACTACACCGCGCTTATTAGTGCGGAAGCCGGGCGGCTAGGCACCCTCATCGACCGCATTTTGCGCAGCGTAGTGCTGGAGCAAGCGGCCCTGCCCCTGGCGCGGCAGCCCGTGGCCTGGCTCACGCTGGTGGGCGAGCTGGCAGCCCGCCACCAGCTGCCCTTTGCCCGGGCGGAGCACCAACTGGCGTGGGCGCCCGCGGGCCAGGCGGCCACCGTGCTCGGCGACGCTACGCACCTGGCCAGCGCCCTGGCCACGCTGCTCGACAATGCCCTGAAGTACGGCGGGCCACACGCCACCCTAGGGGCAGAAATATGGCCAACTACCGTAGCCCTGCACCTGCACGACGACGGCCCTGGTATCGCCCCGGCGTACCAGGCGCGGGTGTTCGAGCAGTTTTTTCGGGTGCCGACCGGCAACGTGCACGCCGTGAAGGGCTACGGCCTGGGCTTGCACTACGCCCGGCAGGTAGCCGCCGCCCACGGGGGCACGCTCACGCTGCACAGCCAGTTGGGCGCGGGCACCACGTTTACGCTCGTGCTGCCCCTGGCGGCCGGCTCGCCGAGCCTCCACCCTACTGCCGTTCCTTATGCCGATTGCCCAGTTGCTAGTACTTGAGGATGAGCCCGCCCTGGCCCGCCTGGTCGTGGATGCCCTCACCCGCGTGGGCTATGCGGCCACCACCTGCGCCGATGGCCGCGCGGGGCTGCGCGCCTGCCAGGCCGCCCCGCCCGACCTGCTGCTCGTGGATGTAATGCTACCGGGGCTGGATGGCTTTGCGGTGGTACGCACGCTGCGCCAAACGCTGCCCGACTTGCCCGTGCTGTTTCTGACGGCCCGCGCGGCGCCGGCCGACGTGGTGCAGGGCTTTGAGGCCGGCGGCAACGACTACCTCAAAAAACCCTTTAGCCTCGACGAGCTGCTGGCGCGGGTGCGCGAGCTGCTGCGCCGCCAGCCCCCGGCCCCCGCCGCCCTGGGCGAGCGCATTGCCCTAGGACAGTTGGAGTTTCGGCCGCGGCGGCAGGAGCTGCACTGCGGCGAGGCCGTCGTTTCGCTCTCCACCCGCGAGAGCGATTTGCTGCTACTGCTGGTGCAGTACCGCCACGGCGTGCTCGACCGCCGCGCCGCCCTGCGCCAGCTGTGGGGCGACGATTCGTTCTTCGCGGCCCGCTCGATGGACGTCTACATCTCGCGCCTGCGCAAGCTGCTGCGCCCCGACCCCAACCTCGAAATCCTGAACGTGCGCGGCGTGGGCTACAAGCTGCTGGCCTAGGCCCCAGGGCGAACTAGAAGGCGGCGGCCGCTGTCGTACTGCCGCGGGCGCGCATCTTTGCGGGCCCGTAGGGGTTGGCTGGTTTTCTTCGTTTCTTGCGGCGCGCTGCTTTGCGGGCGCGTTTCTGCTCTTGCTGTCTACTGCGTATTCTTCCTGGTTTATCGTGCTGTGCCTGGCCGTGGGTGCGGGCTACGCAGCGCTGCTGTATTCGGCGCGGGCCCCCTGGAGCCGGGCCGTCAACTACGCGCTGGCGGCGCTGCGCTTCGTCACGGTCAGCTTCTTGTGCTACCTGCTGCTGGCGCCGTTCATCGAGCTGCGCACCACCCGCACTGAGGCGCCCACGGTAGTGCTGGCCGTTGATAACTCGCAGTCCATCAAGCTCTTTACGCCCCAGCCGGCCCTAGGGCAGTTTACGGCCGGGCTGCCGCAGCTGGCGGCGACGCTGCGCGCCAAAGGCTTCCGGGTCGAAACCCGCACCCTGACGCAGGCCGCCGCCACGCCCGACTCGCTGCGCTTTACGGCGGGGCGCACCGACCTGGGCCAGCTGCTGGCCGACAGCCGCGCCGCCAACGCCGACCGCAACCTGGCTGCCGTGGTACTGGCCACCGATGGGCTCGTCAACCAGGGCCAGGAGCCCCAGCCGGGCGAGTCGGCCGTACCGCTGTTCGGAGTGGCCCTAGGGGATAGCATCGCTAAAAAGGATTTGCGCCTGACCGGCTTGCGCTACAACCGCGTGGCGTTCAGCGGCAATAAGTTTCCGCTGGAAGCGGAGATAAGCTACGCGGGCTACGCGGGCGGCGTGGCCACCGTGGAGGTGCGCGAGGGCGGCCGGGTGCTGCAAAGCCGGGCGGTGGCGCTGCCGGCCGGGCGGCAACTGGTGCGCACCGCGTTTCAGCTGCTGGCGCCCGCGCCCGGCCGGCGCCGCTACGAGGTGCGCGTGCGCTCCCAAGCGGACGAATTTACTACTCTCAACAATGCGCGCACCGCGTTTATCGACGTGGTGAAGGGCAAGCTGCGGGTGCTGCTGGCCGGCGCCGCCCCCCACCCCGACCTCAAGGCGCTACGGGCCGCCATCCTAGCCAACGCTAACTTCGATTTGACGCTGGCCGTGGCCGGCGTGGGCGCCCCGCTGCCGGCCTCGGCTAGCTTCGACGTGGCGGTGCTGCACCAGCTGCCGGCGCGGGGCGGGCTGGGCCAGGAGCTGCTGGCGCGGGTGCGGGCGGCGCGGGTGCCTGTCTTGTACGTGCTGGGCGCGCAGAGCGACCTAGGCGCTTATAACCAGCTAGCTAGCGGCCTGGCCGTGCAGCCGCGCGGCACCCAAACCGACGAGGTAACGCCGCTCATTAACCCCGGCTTTGCGCGCTTTACCTTCGACGAGGAAACCCACCGGCGCTTTGCCGCCTACCCGCCCGCGCCGGTGCCCTTCGGCGACTTGCGCCTGAGCGGCGGCACCGAGGCGGCGCTGTGGCAGCAGGTGGGCCGCCTGCCCACCCAGCGGCCGCTGCTGGCCATCAGTGGCGCGGCGGCGCCCGTGCGCACGGCCACGCTGCTGGCCGAGAACACCTGGCAGTGGCGCCTCACCGAAGCCACCGCCCACCAGGACCGCCCCGAGGCCTACGACCGCCTTATTGGCCGCACCTTGCAGCTGCTGACGCAGAACGCCAACCGCAAGCGCCTCGACGTGTATCCCACCCAGGATGCCTTCGGCACCGAAGACGACGTGACGCTGGCCGCCGAAACCTACAACGCGGTGTTTGAGCGCATCTACGACCAGAAAATCACTTTCACGCTCACCGACTCGGCCCGCCGCGCGGTGCGCACCGTCAGCTTCAGCAGCGCGGCCGATGGGGCACCGCTGCACCTGGGGGCGCTGCCGGCCGGCACCTACCGCTACCAGGCCCGCGCCACCCTAGGCGGCCAGGCGCAAGCCGCCAGCGGCGAGCTGCTGGTGCAAAACCAGCCCCTCGAAGCCCAGGCTACCCGCGCCGACCACCGCCTGCTGCGCCAGCTAAGTGAGCGCAGCGGCGGCCGGCTCTACTACCCCAGCCAGCTCGGGCAGCTGGCGCAAGCCATCGAAAAAGCGAACTTCAAGCCGGTGATTTCCCAGGAGGAAGACCTCAAGGAATTGATAAACCTGAAGTGGCTATTTTTCGCCCTACTGGCATTGCTCGGGGCCGAATGGGCCACCCGCAAGTACCAGGGTGGGGTGTAATTCGTCGGCAATCAAGCCCGTCATGCTGAGCTTGCCAACGAACAGTCTACTTGACAAATGATAATTGTCTTAAACAAGCCCTACGAGGTGCTCACGCAGTTCACCGATGAGCATGGGCGGGCCACGCTCAAGGACTACGTGCCGGTGCCGAACGTGTACCCGGTGGGCCGGCTCGATTACGACAGCGAGGGCCTGCTGCTGCTCACCGACGACAAGGGTTTGCAGCACCGCCTGAGCGACCCGCGCTTTAAGGTGCCCAAAACCTACCACGCCCAGGTAGAGGGCTTGGCGAGCGAGGCAGCCCTAGGGCAGTTGCGCCAGGGCGTGCAAATCAAGGATGGCCTGACGCTGCCCGCCGCGGCCAAGGCCCTGCCCGACGCCGACGCGGCCGGGCCCTGGCCGCGCACGCCGCCCATTCGCTACCGGGCGGCCATCCCTACTAGCTGGCTGGAAATCAGTATTTCGCAGGGCATGAACCGGCAAGTGCGCAAGATGTGCGCCGCCGTGGGCCTGCCCTGCCTGCGCCTGGTGCGGGTGGCCCTGGGGCCGCTGGGCCTGGGCGAGCTGGCGCCCGGCCAGTACCGCGAGCTAACGCCCGCCGAGGTGCAGGCACTACAAGCCCTAGGGCAGGCGCCCGCTGGCCGCCCAGCCAGCGGGCCGCGGCGCCCGGCCGCGGCCCGCCAGCCAGGAACTCCGCGCCGACCCTTCCGCCCCCGATGAGCCCTAGGAACCGCCGCCGCTGGCTGCGCCGCCTGTTGGGGCTGGCGCTGCTACTAGTTGCGGGCCTCAACGTGGTGGCCTTTCTGCAGGCCTGGCGCCTCACGCACTTCACCGCCGACGGCGGCCCCCGCACGCCCGACCCGGCCCACCTCACGCCCGCCCAGCGGCTGGCGGTGCTGCTCACGGGCGTGCGCAACCCCAAGCCGCGCAACGATTCGCTGCCCGCCTTTACCTACCAAACCGTGCAGCTACCTAGCCCCGCCGGGCGGCTCGAAGCCTGGTACGCCGCGCCCGCCGGGCCGGTGCGGGGCGTGGTGGCGCTGTTTCACGGCTACGCCAGCAGCAAGGGGCGCCTGCGGCACGAGGCGGCCACGTTTCGGGCCCTGGGCTGGGCGGTGCTGCTGGTAGATGAGCCGGGCAGCGGCGGCTCGGCTGGCTACCGCACCACCATTGGCCACGACGAGGCCCTGGCGGTGGTAGCGGCCGTGGGCTACCTGCGCGAGCGGCCCGGCGGTGCTCGGCGGCCACTGGTGCTCTACGGCGTGAGCATGGGTGCGGCGGCCATTATGCGCGCCGAGGCCGAACTAGGCGTGCGCCCCACCGCCAATATCCTGGAGTGCCCCTTCGGCACTATGCGCCAAACGGTTATCAACCGCTTCCGGGCCATGCATGTGCCGGTGTTTCCGGTGGCCGATATGCTGGTTTTCTGGGGCGGCGTGCAAAACGGCTTCTGGGCTTACGGCCTGAACCCCGAGGAATTTGCCCGGCGCATCGATACCCCTACCCTGCTGCTGTGGGGCACCGCCGACCAGCGCGTGACGCCCGCCGAAACCGATAGCATCTTTGCCCACCTGGCCGGCCCCAAGCAGCGCGTCAACTTCGCGGGCGCCGGCCACGAGCCCTACTGGCATCGGTATCCGCACCAGTGGCGGCGGGTGGTGGCGGGCTTTTTGGGACAGCAGGTGCCCTAGGGCAGCTTACAGCGTGACGCCAATGCCGGGGCCGAATAGCAAGAATGGCTGGCCTTCTGACAATAGGTAGCCTCCCCCTAGGTAAAGCGGGAAAGTCAGCCGGGCTCCCGTGCGGATGGGAACCACCGACCCAATTACCACTATTCCTAGGTCGCGTTTAATGGTCATATCGTTCGACAGGTTAAAGGCATTGAGCGCCACAAAGCCGGCCCCGATGCGGTAAGGCCGCAGCCGATTAATCCGGTCGGGGGCGTAGAAGCTGAGCTGCGCCAACGTAGCCAGGCTGATGCCGCCGAAGCTGGTGTAGCTGGGCTGGTCGGCGTACTTGGTCAGCAAGCCGGCCGGGAAGCTCACGCTGATGTCGAAGTTGAGGTGGCGACGCAGCACCAGCTCAATCTGCTGCGAGTAGCCTTTCTCGCCGTACTGCCCGGCAATGTCGCGCACGGTGATGATGATGCGGTACCAGGCGTCGAGGTCGTAGGTTTTGCGCCCTAGGATGCCGTTGAGGCTGAAAGTGCCCGCCTGGCAGTCGTTGCCCTGGTAGTAGGCGTAGCGCGGCGAGGCCTCGCCGGGGCAAATCACCAGCTGGTCCACGGTGCGCTGGTCGATGAGGTTGCCCTTGTCGTCTACCGTGCGCACGTCCATGGCCAGATACTGGCGGCCGTAGAGGCTGCCGCTTTCGTCGATGGCATTGGCGTTGAAGCTGAATACCACGTCGGAAATCGTCTTGTCGTAGAGCACCGGGCCGTTGAGCTGGGTGATGGGCCTAGGGCCGGCGCCGTAGTTGACCTGCACAAAATTGAGCGGGTGGGGCCGCTTAGCTTCCTGCACGTTCAAGCCGAAGCTGGTGGGCGCGCTGCCGTCGAAGATGATGATGCGCTTGCGCACGATGCTCAGCGGCACCTGCACGCGGTAGATGACGGCGCTTTCTGAGCGCGTGGACGAGTCGGAGGGGACGATGTTGGCGCCGTCGAAGTGGTAGCGGCCCTTCAGCAGCGACTCGCCCTCCAGGCGCACGTCCACGGTTTCGCCGGGGCTCACGGTGGTGTTCGGGTTCCAGTCGCCGCCGCGGTGCAGCACGCTCACCCCCGCGATGCGGGGGCGGGGCGTAATGTCAAAGTTGGTAATGTAGCGGGCCAGGTCGCCGTCCTTAATAAAGAGGTAGCCGTCGGCCTGGCGGTGGGTATTGTACACGCGCAAGGTGCACAATACCCGGTCGTTGCTGAGGTAGCTGCGCGTGTAAAGCTCGGCCACCAGCGCGCCGCCGGGCTCCTGCTGGGCCTCGAGGCGGTAGGTGTGGTGCAGCTCGAAGTTGTGGCCGTCGTCGAGCACGAACTCGGTGCCCTGGGTGCGGCCGGCCTCGTCGTACACCACGTCTTTGCGCTCGGGCGTGAGGAAGCGCAGGCGGCTGGCCTTCACCACGAAGTCGAAGCGCAGCGGCGGCATTTGGTAAGTGAGGCGGCCGGCCGCGTCGAGGCGCGGGCGCTCGGTTTGGGCGCGCAGCACCAGCGCGTGCGGCCCCAGGCTGTTGGGCACCAGGTGCAGAAACAGGCCGTTTTTTTCGCGCACCAGCTTGTAGTCAATATCCTGGCCCTTGGTCCACTCGGCCATCGGCCGCACGTTGGCCACGTTGTCGCTGCTCAGCTCCAGCACCTTCTCCTCGCCGATGTAAAGCTGGTTGTCGGGCAGGCGGGCGTCGAGGGCCGTGGCGGTGAGCGGCAGCAGGCTTACTACCTGCCGGGCCCGCGCCACGCCGCCGGCCGAGTCGGCGGCCGGGGCGAAAACCAGTTGCACGAAGGGCGTGCCCGTGAGGTTGCGAAAGCGCAGCGTGCCGTGGTACTCGCCATTGGCGCCCAGCACCAGCGAGTCTTGCAGCACAAACTCGGGCGAGGGCAGCAGCCGCGGCGGCCGGCCGGGCACGGCGGGCACCAAGCTCAGCTCGGCGGCCTGGTCATCGAGGTGGTAGTAGAAGTACAGGCGCGGCTCGCCGGCCACGGTCAGCATCTGCTCGCCTAGGGTGTAGCGGGTGGTATCGAGGGTGAGCGCGAGCGCGCGCAGCAGCGGGGCCTGGGCGCGGGCCGGCGCCAAGCCCACCAGCAGCAACCCCAACCAGGTCAAGCCGCGCCAAGCGTGACAAAAGCGCCAAATTGATACAGTCATAGGGGTGCAAATGTCCGGCGCGACGGCGACTTCTGCCAAGCTATTGCCGGCCGGCTGGCACTTTTAAGCCCAACTGCACCCTAGGCGCCGGGCACCGGCTGGCAGCAGACTGCTTGGCACTTGGGTTAAACTCAACCCTTTCCAGCTTGCCCGGCCCTAGGGTTTGGCTGGGCCTTCATGCCCCGCACACTGCCGCCGCCCCATTTTTCATCCTCTTACCGCTTGCTATTCTCTATGTTTTGCCTGTTTTGGGCGGCGCTACCCCTAAGCGGGCTGCTGGCCGGCCCCGCCGCCGCGGCTCCGCTGCCCGCCGATACCAGCCGCACCTTCGTGCCCAGCCCCACCCTGCCCCGCCTCACGGCCACGCTCAGCACGGCCAACCGCACGGTGTACTTGCAGCGGGCGCCCCAGTCGGCCGACGACCGGGGCTACCTCGGCACCCTGCTCACCTACCAGGCGCCGAGCGGCTTCCTGGCCTCGGGCTACCTCAACCACTCTTATGCCTACACGTTTCTCAACGAGCCGTTTATCAACTTCGGTGAGGGCACGCTGGGGTGGCAGTCGGTCAGCAAGTCGGCCACGTACTGGGTGGTGCAGTACACTCGCCTGTTTGTGTACGGCGAAAGCGCCCTGGTGCAGGCCTCACTGCGCAATGACCTGAGCGCTAGTGTAACGCACTTCTTCGACCTGGCTACGGCCAGCGCCAGCGCCGACGTGTTCGTGGGCAGCACCCACGATTTCGTGCTCACTCTCGACCTGAGCCACCCGTTTCAATTGCCGGTGCTAGCCCACGACACGCTTACCATTGAGCCCACCGTGGAGTTTGGGGCCGGCAGCCAGCACTTCTACGCTAACTCGCTGGGCAAAACCAGTACGGTAAAGGTGCGCAAGCGCACCACCACCACGGTGTTTGACGTGCCTGACTCGCCGGGCTTTGCGGCCCTAGGGTATACCTTCTCGCTACCCATCACCTACCGCACGGGGCGCTTTAGCTTCGCGGCCACGCCTAGCTACCTGGTGCCGCTGCACCTACCCAGCGGGGGCGACGACCGCTCGTTTTTTTACGGCACGCTGGCTGTGAGTTGCACCTTTTGGTAGCCAGGGGGCCTAGGCGCCGGGCGCGGCCGCCGGCACGTCGGTGGGCAGCCAGGCTTTTATTTGGTCTACCAGCTGCTGGGGCGAATTGGCCACGTCGAGGTGCAGGCCGTAGGTAGGTACTTCTAGGGTTTCGAGCTGCGAGGCGAGCATGGCCGCGTGCATGTAGCTGCCTTGGCGGTGCTCCATGCGCTGGCGCAGCAGGGCCGGGTCGCCGGCCAGAAATACCCAGTGCAACGGGGCCTGCGCGCCGGCCTGCAGCGTGGTGCGGTAGCTTTCCTTGAGGGCCGAGCAGGCCAGAATGGCGCCCTGCGCCTGTTCCCACTCGCCCAGGTGCTGGGCCAAATCGGCCAGCCAGCCGGCCCGGTCGGCGTCGGTGAGAGGCTGGCCGCTGGCCATTTTCTCCTTGTTGACGGCAGGGTGAAAATCGTCGCCATCGTAAAACGGCACGCCGGTTTGCTGGCTCAGCAGCTCGCCGATGGTGGACTTGCCGCTGCCCGATACGCCCATCAGGATGATGATTGGCTGGTTCATTTTTTTAGAGTTGGTAGCTACTAGCTGCTGGCTGTTAGCTTATTTCGTGCAATATCCACAAAAAGCCAACAGCCAGCAGCTATCAGCCAACAGCTTATATTAAAGCGGGCGCAGCAGCACCCGCGCCGGGGCGCCATCGCTGCCCACTATTTTTAGGGGCAGGCACAGCAGCTCGTACTCGCCGGGCGCAATGTGCTGCAGGGCCAGGCCCTCAATCACGCACACACCCGCGTCAAGCAGGGCGTGGTGGGCGTCGGCCTTGCCCACCGACAGGTAATCGACGCCCACGCACACCACGCCTTGGTCGCGCAGGTAGCGGGCCGCGTCGCCGTCCAGAGCCACGAAGTCGGGCTGGAACGGCGCGGTGCTCCACTCGCTGTTCGAGATGCGGGTTTTGAACAGCAGCCGCGCGCCCGGCCGGATGCTGAGCTGCTGCACCTCAGCCAGGCTGATGGCCCTAGGGTCCTGGATGGCTACTACCGTGGCCGGGCCCATCAGGTGGTCGAGGTCGAGGGTGGTAGTGTCGGCGGCGCCGCTGGTGAAGTGCAGCGGCGCATCGACGTGGGTGCCGGTATGGGCGCTCAGGTGCAGCTCGGTCACGTTGGCGGCATCGCCGCGGTCCTGGCTCAGGGTGCGCTGCACGGTCACGCTCAGGTTATCGGGCCAGTGCACCATGCGGTCGCGAATGGCAGTAGTGGCATCAAGCCAGGGGGCAGGAACGGGCATATTGATACTGGTTGAGAAAAGTGCTTGGTTTCTAACAACCGCTTGTCAATGCGAGCGCAGCGCAGCAACCGCAACCCGGGCGACACCCGTACGACTTGTTCTGGTGCGATTGCTTCGCGGGGCTCGCAATGACAAGCAGCTTTACCCCTCGTAGTGAAATTTGATGTCGTAGCGCGCTTGCAAGAGCTTGGTTACGAGGCCCGTCCAACCGGTTTGGTGGCTGGCCCCTAGGCCCTCGCCGGTGTCGCCGTTGAAGTACTCGTTGAACAGCACGTAATCGCGGAAATGCGGGTCGTGCTGCAGCAGCTCGCGCCGGCCAAAGCAGGCCCGCTCGCCGGTTTGCTCGTCGCGCAAGAATAGCCGATTGAGGCGCTGGGCAATTTCGTCGGCCACGGCCAGGATGGTGACGTAGTGGCCCGAATGCGTGGGGCACTCTACCTGAAAGTCGTCGCCGTAGTAGTGATGAAACCGCTGCAAGGACTCCACAATCAAGAAGTTGACCGGAAACCAGACGGGTCCGCGCCAGTTGGAGTTGCCCCCAAACATATCGCTCTGCGACTCGGCCGGCTGGTAGTTCACCGTAAATTTCGAGTCGCCTTCCTCAAACACGTAAGGCTCGTTGAGGTACACCCGCGAAAGGCTGCGGATGCCGTGCTCGGAAAAGAACTCGGCCGGGTCCAGCATCCGGGCCAGCAGGCGCTTCATGCGGTGGCCGCGCAACAGGCTCAGCAGGCGGCGCGAGCCCTTGCCCGGCTCCTGCCAGTGGCTCACCAAGTCGGCCAGGTGCGGGCGGTTAGCGAGCAGCCAGTTCATGCGAGCCAGGAAAACGGGCGCGCCGGCCAGCAAATCCTCATCGAGCACCTCCACCGCAAACAGCGGAATGAGCCCCACCATCGAGCGCACTTTCAGCAGCTGGTGGCCGCCATCGGGCCGGTTGAGGGCATCGTAGTAAAATTCGTCCTCGTTGTCCCAGAGGTCCAGCGACTTATCGCCCAGGTTGGTCATGGCCTCGGCGATATACAGGAAGTGCTCGAAAAACTTGCACGCCAAGTCCTGGTACACGGGGTTGGTTTGGCTCAGCTCCAGAGCGATGCGCATCATGTTGAGCGCGAACATGGCCACCCAGGCCGTGCCATCGGCCTGCTCTAGGGTGCCACCAAACGGCAAGGGCGCCGAGCGGTCGAACACCCCAATGTTGTCGAGCCCCAGGAAGCCGCCCTCAAAAATGTTGTGTCCGTCGCGGTCTTTCTGGTTTACCCACCACGTAAAATTGAGCAGCAGCCGATGAAACACGGTTTCCAGAAAGGCGATGTCGCCAGCGTCGCCGCGCTGTTTCTGGTCGATTTTGAATACCCGGAACGTGGCCCAGGCGTGCACCGGCGGGTTCACGTCCGAGAAGTGCCACTCGTAGGCTGGCAACTGGCCGTTGGAGTGCATGTACCAGTCGAGGCACAGCAGGCGCAGTTGGTTTTTGGCAAACTCGGGGTCGAGCTGCACCAGTGGCAGGCAATGAAAAGCCAGGTCCCAGGCCGCATACCAGGGGTACTCCCAGGTATCAGGCATCGAGATGATATCGTAGTTAGTCAGGCTTTTCCACTCGGCGTTGCGCCCTTTCAAACGCTCGGGCGGCGGGGGCGGCAGCGCCGGGTCGCCACTCAGCCAGCGCGGCACGTCGTAGTCGTAGAACTGCTTGCTCCACAGCATCCCGGCGTAGGCTTGGCGCTGCACCAGCCGGGCATCGGCATTGGTAATATCGCGTTGCAGGTCGGCGTAGAACTCGTCGGCTTCCTGCTGGCGCTGGGCAAATACCTGCTCGAAATCGGCAAAGGGCTTGGCTTGGCCGGCGGGCCCTAGGCGCAGGCGCACCAACTGGCTTTCGCCGGGCTGCAGCGTGAGCACGTAGTGGGCGGCGGCTTTGGTACCCACGCGGCCGGGGTTCACAGTACTCGGCTGATTATCAACCAGATACTCATTGATGCCGTCCTTATAGTACTGCTCGCCCGCCGGGTGGCGGTCGATCCGCTGCCCATTGGTATGGTTGTCGCAAAACAGCAACTCGGGCTGGCCGTCGGCGTACCAAGCCAGGTCGCCCAGCTCGCGGTGCGTCACGGCTATTGTATTGTCGTTCAGTGCCTTCAGCTGCGGGCGGTAGTCGTCGTAGCCCCAGGCCCAGGTATTACGAAACCAAAGCTGCGGCAGCACATGTACGGTTGCCACTTCCGGGCCCCGGTTCACGATGGTGTACTGAAACAGCAGGTCGTCGGCGTCGGCCTTGGCCATTTCCACAAACACGTCGAAGTAGCGGCTCTCGTCAAAAATGCCCGTATCCAGCAACTCAAACTCGGGGTGCAGGCGGTCGCGGGCCGCATTTTCTTTTAGTAGCTGCTCGTAGGGAAAAGCCGCCTGCGGATACTTGTAGAGCAGCTTTTGGTAGGAGTGCGTGGGCGTGGCATCCAGGAAGTAGTAGAGTTCCTTCACGTCCTCGCCGTGGTTGCCCTGCGGCCCGCTCAGGCCAAAAAGCTGCTCCTTCAGAAATGGGTCCTGGCCGTTCCAAAGGGCCAGGCACTCGCACAGCATCTGGCGCGTGTCGCAAAAGCCCGCTAGGCCCTCCTCGCCCCAGCGGTAGGCGTAGGAGCGCGCCATATCAAAATTGGTGTAGTTCCAGGCGTCGCCACCGGCCGAGTAGTCTTCGCGCACGGTACCCCATTGCCGCTCCGAGAGGTACGGGCCGTAGTGGCGCCAGTTTTGCTGGTTGGTATTCGCGGCCTGCAGGCGTTGTTGTTCAGCGTTCAAGTTGTTGCTCATGAATAGTTTCCCGCAGTGGGCGCAGTGTGTTCGCAGCGGGCGTGGCGTTTTGTCGTCAGCGCTCTGCGCCCGCTGCGAACATACTGCGCCCACTGCGGGAAATAACGTTTAGCCTCCCGTCGCGAAGCCGGGGTACAGGGTCATACCGCCATCCATAAAAATGGTTTGGCCAGTGATGTAGTCAGCCTCGTCAGATACTAGCCAGGCGGCCAGCTGGCCAATGTCTTCGGGCTCGCCCACGCGGCCGTACGGAATGAGGGTTAGTAGCTTAGCTTCGGCCTCGGGCGTAGCCCAGGCATCGTGGTTGATGGGCGTTTTGATGGCGCCCGGCCCGATGGCATTCACCCGAATTTTTTGGGGTGCCAGCTCCTGGGCGCTGCTTTTCATCAGCTCCATGATGCCACCCTTGCTGGTGGCGTAGTTCACGTGCCCCGCCCACGGAATAACCTCGTGCACGCTGCTCATGCACAGCAGCTTGCCTAGGGCCTTGCTCACCTCGGGTTGCGGTCCGCGCCGGATAAACTCGCGGGCGCCCTCGCGTAGGCACAAAAACTGGCCGGTCAAGTTCACGTCGAGCACCTTCTGCCACTGGGCCAGGGTCATGTCTACAAATTTCGCATCAACCTGAATGCCCGCGTTGGCCACCACAATGTGCAGGGTGCCAAAATGCTCGACGGCCTGCTTAAACATGGCCTGCACCTGGTCTTCCTTGCTCACGTCGGCCTGCAGGGCCAGGGCCGTGCCGCCAGCATCGGTTATTTCCTTTACCACGGCATCGGCGGCTTCGGGGTTGCCGATGTAGTTGACGACTACGGCCGCACCCTGGGCAGCCAGGGTTTTGGCCACGGCCGCCCCAATGCCGGAGCTGGCGCCGGTAACTAAAGCAAACTGCCCCGCCAGGCGGGACGACTCGGGAGTAGGCATAAAAACAGAGGAGTTTTAGTTGAAGAACAGCCGCCAGCGCACCGGCTCCTGCTAGACGGTATTTAGTTAGTGCGGGTTGGAAAATTAGCTCTTTCTCATTAACTCTTCACCCCGCCGGCGTTAGTCGGCATAATGGCGGTGCTGGCCGACTACCGGCGCTGGCTCGCCTAGGGTTGCCCGTACTTTTAAGGCCTAGCGGCTAACGCCGTGGCTTTCACCTTTTCCTATTTTTACTATGTCTACCCGTTTCGTTTTCCAAGCTGGCCTACTGGCCGCCCTTGGCCTGGCCGCCACCAGCAGTGCCCATGCCCAAACCACCACCCCCGACCAAGCGGCGACCGCCCAGGGCCAGGGCCGCGCGGGCATGGGCCGCCAGGCCGACATGCTGAAGGAGCTCAACCTCACCGCCGACCAGCAAACCAAGCTCGAAGCCCTGATGGCCACCAACCGCGCCGCCATGATGAACCGCCCCAGCGGCCCGCCCACCGATGCCGAGCGCCAGGCCATGCAAACCCGCCGCACCGAGATGGAAGCCAAGATGAAGGAAATTCTTACCCCCGAGCAATACACCAAGTACCAAGCCATGCGCCCCCAGCGCGGCCAGCGCCCAGCCTCAACTAACTAGCCTACCAGGCATCAATATCCGGCTGCCGCGCCGGCTACGGCCCTTGCCTGCGGCAGCGTAGGCAAGCCCGCCGCTGGGTGAGACAGGGCCGACTACGGCCACTGCTGGCGCGGGGCCGGACGTATTGGCCTAACAAAAGGGCCTTTAGCGTGTGCTAAAGGCCCTTTTTTGTTTAAAAAGCCCTAGGGCACGGCGGGTTGCCAGCGCCGTCTAGCTCCACTTGCTGAGGAACTGCTGGAAGGCCTCTTTGTACTGCTCGCCCACCGGAATGGTCTCGCTGCCAAGCTGCACCGTGAGGCGGCGCACCGCCTCAATCTTGTCGAGGGCCACGATAAACGAGCGGTGAATGCGCAGAAAGCGTCGGGTGGGCAGCTTTTCCTCCATCGCCCGCAGGCTCATCAGCGAGAGCAGGGCCCTAGGGGTGCTCTTGAGGTGCACCTTCACGTAGTCCTTCAGGCCTTCTATATACAGGATGTCGCTCAGCGCCACGCGCACTAGTTGGTACTCCACTTTCAGGAACAGGTAGTCGTCCTCGGGCGCGGAGACGGCTTCGGGAGCGGCGGGGGCGCCGGCGTGGGTTAGCTCGGCGTAGGCACGCGCCTTATTGGCCGCCCGCAAAAACTCCTCGTAGTTAAAGGGCTTCACCAGGTAGTCGAGCGCGTCTACCTTATAGCCATCTAGGGCATACTGCGGAAAAGCGGTGGTGAAGACAATGCGCGGCGGGGTGGCCTGCTGGCCCAGCACCCGCGCCATTTCCAGTCCGGTCAGTTCCTGCATCTGAATGTCGAGGAAGGCTACATCAACCGGCTCGGCTAGCTCGTGCAAGCCCTGCAGGGCCTCTACCCCGCTACCGTAGCGGCCCAGCAGCTTCAAAAAAGGCGTCTGCTCGATGAAGGTGCACAGCAGGGCTAGCGCCAGCGGCTCATCGTCAACGGCAATGCAGGTAATGGACATTTCTTGGGAGTTATAAGTTATCGGAATCCTTTAGCCCTAGGGCTTGAAGCTGGCGGTCATTCCGAGCTGGCGAGGAATCTCGCTTGCGCCGCCTGGGTGTCGTGCAAGGAGCAGTTAACGGGGTAGCTGAGATTCCTCGCCAGCTCGGAATGACCGCCTTTTCTGCCCAACCTGCCCTAGGCCACTTGCAGCGCCAGTTCTACGGCAAACTCGTTTTCGGGGGTGTGTTTATCTACGTGCAGCGCGTAGCGGCCGGGATACAGCAAGTCGAGCCGGCGCTGGGTATTTACCAGGCCAATGCCGTTGGAGCCGGCCAGGTCGGTGCCGGCGGCGGGCAGCAGCGTGTTGCGCACCTCTATTTCGAGCTGGCCCGTGGCGGGCTGGCGCAGGGCAATGTAGATGCGGCTGGTTTGGGTGGCGGCCACGCCGTGCTTAAAGGCATTCTCTACGAAAGGCAGCAGCAGCATGGGCGCAATGCGCGCCTCGCGCACTGGCTCGGGGTGCTCAAATATCACCTGCACCCGGTCGGTGAGGCGCAGCTGCATGAGGGTGATATAATCCTGGATAAAGCCGACTTCCTGGCTGAGCAAGGCCTCACCATTGGCCGTATCGTAGAGCACGTAGCGCATCATGCGCGAAAGGCGGTGCAGCGCTGCCCTAGCCCGCTCGCCATCGATAAGGGTGAGCGAGTAAATATTATTGAGGGTATTAAAAAAGAAGTGCGGGTTAATCTGGGCCTTGAGCAGCGCCAGCTCCGACTCAACGCGCTGCTGGTCGAGGCGCTCGCGCAAAAGGGCCTCCTGCTGCCAGTGCTGCACCATGCTAATGGCCGTGGCAATGCCCAGCACCAGCAGGGTGATGAGCAGACTTACAAAATCGAAGCGGTAGCCGCGGGCGTTTCCGCCCGGCGGGCCAGGGCGCGGCTGCCGACCCGCAGCCGCATCGGCCGCATGGAAGGCTTGGCGCATGAGCTCGGGCAGGTGCAACACCTGCTCGAGGGCGCGGCCCGCCAGCATAATGACCAGCGCCATACCGGCCAGCGCCAGCACAAACCAGCCGCTGTGGCCGCGCAGCAGTAGCCGCGGCACGCACACGCGGGCCGTGAGGTAGAAAGCCGCCACCCACAGCAGCAGCAGCACCACCTGTTTCACCCAGTACTGGGTGGGCAGCACCACGTGGCCCGCCGAGGGGATAAATATCAGCAGCGTGAGGGCCAGCAACCCCCAAGCCAGCACGTGGATGAGCGGGGTGATAACGCGCTGAAAAGTAGTACCGGGCATAGAGAAGCTAAAAAACAGCTCACTCAAAAATACCACTCTAAGCTGGCTTAGCTGGCCCGCCCCCGACCACCGGGCCATTTGTGCCGACCGCGCCCCGGCTTTGGTCGGCTGGTCCTGGCCCGGCTTTGTTAAGGATTTCGTGTAGTTTTACTTACCCTATCCTCCCACTCAGTTATTCCTCTTATGTTACCTTGGCTTGTACGGGCCCGCTGCTGGCAGCAGGCCCGGCCTTGGGTGTTGGCCTGGCTGCTAGGCTTTTGCTGGCTGGCTGCCCAAGCTGCGGCGCCCCCTACTGCCGAAGACACGCTGGTTACCACGGCCGGCCACCCGGCCCAGTTTCTCGACGACCGCTTTTACAGCGTGCTGGAAGACTCGAGCAACCGCTTGCCGCTACGCCTGGTGCGCAGCCCGACCTACGCGGGCAGTTTTATTATGCTGGCCGGCACCGGCCGCCCGGCCAACAACCACCACCCGCGCAGCACCTACTGGCTGCGCTTTACGGTGCGGCCGGGCCTAGGCCCCGCCACCGATTGGTACCTCGAACTCTACGACTCGCACATTGGGGCGGCTACGCTGTTTCGGCCGGCGGCCGGCGGGGGCTACGACAGCGTGCGGACGGGCGCCAACCTGCCCTTTGCCACCCGGCCCCAGCCCTACAAGAACTTTCTCTTTGACCTGCCCCGGCCCGGCGGCCCTGGCCCGGCCACCTACTACCTACGCCTGCGCTCCGACTCGCCCACCAGCTTTCGGGCCATGCTGCACAGCGGCGCTAGCCTCATTCCCGGCCTCAGCCTACAGTACTGGCTACTGGGCGGCTTCTATGGCATCGTGGTCATCATGCTGGTGTACAACCTGTTTCTATTTTTCTTTCTGAAGGAAAAATCGTACTTGTACTATGTGCTGTACGTGCTGAGCGGGGCGCTGCTCTTTCTGTCGGAAGATGGCCTAGGGTTTCAATACCTCTGGCCGGGTGGGCCGGGCTTCAACCACTCGGTGGAGGTAGCGGCGCCTATGCTGCTGCTGCTCACCTTCAGCCAGTACGCCCGCACGTTTCTCGAAACCAGCAGCCGTCAGCCGCGCCTCGACCGCCTCATTCGCTGGGTAGTGGGAGGCAGCGTGGCCTTGCTGCTGCTCGATGCCGCGCTGATGCGCCCAGGCTTCGGCTTCTGGCTGTATCTACTGCCTTATGGGCTACTGTACTACGCGGCCTGGCGCGTGTGGCGCGGAGGGCTGGCGCCGGCTCGGTACCTGCTGCTGGCCCAAACGCTGGTAGCCGCCAGCCTCATTTTCTTGGTGGCGCGCAAGCTTGGGCTAGAGTTTTACAACAACGCTTTCACGGTGTACAGCCTCAATGTGGCCTTCGTGGTGGAAATCGCCATTTTGAGCTATGCCCTGGCCGACAAGATTAAGAGCCTAATGGACACCACGCTGCGCACCCAGCATCGCCTGCTGAAGCAGCTGCGCAAGCGCCACCGGGCTCAGGAGCTGCTAGTAGAGAAGCTACACGAGAACCAGGCCCTCAAAGACCAGCTCAATACCGAACTAGAGGCCTTAGTGGCCCGCCGCACCGACGAGCTCCGTCAGCAAAACGACACTATTGCCGCCCAAAACCGCGAGTTATTCGAAACCAATAGCCTGCTAGCTTTGCAGTCGGCCGCCATCGAACAGCTCAACCGTGACCTGAGCCGCGACTTGCAGGACCAGAAAGAAGCCCGCCTGGAAGCTCGCGAATTCGATTTTGGCGAATTCAGCCAGCTCTATCCCGATAAGGACGCCTGCCTGCGCTACCTGGCCGACTTGAAGTGGCAGCACGGCTACCGCTGCCGCAAGTGCGGCCACGAAAAAAGCTGCGAGGCCCGCGAGCCCTTCGCCCGCCGCTGCACCCGCTGCCGCTACGTAGAGTCGGCTACCACGGGCACGCTGCTGCAGAAGTGCAAGTTTCCGATTGTAAAGGCCCTATACGCCGTTTTTCTGCTGCACGCTCACCGGGGCCGCTTTGCCCCCGCCGAGCTGGCGCGGGTGTTGGAGCTGCGCCCAGCCACCAGTTGGGCCTTTGCCCAAAAAGTGATGGCTGCCCTGCAGCGCCGCACTCAGGCGCCCGACTACGAAGAGAGCGAGGCGTGGACCCACGTACTGCTAGATGCTACCGCCGAGCTAGAGCCGGCAGAACTATCGGACGTAACCGAGCCGGCCTAGGCAAGCTGATGCATTTTTTGGTAACGATTGCAGTAAACCCCGGCTACTACCAAAAGTGAGTAAGTACACACGCATTTATTTTAAAAAAGATTACCTAAACTTCATTGTTTTTTAGCCTATGTAATGCGCCCCTCAATAGAGCCTAGGGCTGGCCATAGCGCTATAAATGGGGTACTAGGCTTGTGTAGTAACCGTAACGCCTAATCATCCAAGCCACCTAAAATAGCTGTTTGCTGCACCCCAAGGGCTTTTGCCAGCTTGCATTTGCCAAACAAGGCATCCTAGCTTTGGCCATTACTCGCTGTTCAAACAATCTTTTCCCATCCACTTTTCATGACTAAAAAACTTTACCCAGTGGGTTGGCTGCTACGCTGCTCAGCAGTGCTATTAGCTACCGGTCTCCCGGCTAGCTTCACGCTGGCTGCCCCCATTATAAGTAAGCTTCCTCCTCGCTTGGCTCACCGCTCGTTCGCTACCATTCCGGTGCGGGGCCGGGTAGTTGGTGCCGATGGTGCAGGCTTGCCGGGCGTCACAGTAGTGGTGCGCGGCACCACGGTGGGCACCACTACCGGGGCCGATGGCGGCTTCAGCCTAGATGCGCCCGAAGGCAGTACGCTTTCCTTTAGCTACGTAGGCTTTATTGCACAAGCTGTTGTAGTAAATAACGCGAACGCCGGCAGCGTGAGCGTGACCATGCGCGAGAGCGCACAAGACCTGAACGAGGTAGTTGTAGTGGGTTACGGCACTCAGGAGCGCGGCAGCGTGACGGGGGCCATCGCCTCAGTAGGCTCGGCCGACATCGTGCGTCAGCCGGTCGCTGATGCTGCGCAGGCTATCCAAGGCAAAGTATCGGGTGTGACGATTACTTCGGGCGGGGGCGCACCGGGTGGGGCAGCCGGCACGGCCATCCGCATTCGGGGCATCTCGTCGGCGGGTAATAACACCCCGCTCTTCGTAGTAGACGGCTTTCCGCTGCCCGATAATGGCGACGCCCAGCTAAACTCCATCAGCCCGAACGACATTGAATCGATTGACATTCTGAAGGATGCCTCCGCTACAGCCATCTACGGGGTACGCGCCGCCAACGGGGTAGTTATCATCACCACCAAGCGAGGCAAAGCTGGCAAAACTAGCATCAACTTCGATGGCTACGCCGGAGTCCAAAGCGTAGCCCGCCGCCTCGACCTACTCAACGCGCAGCAGTACGCCACCATCAACAACGAAGCGCGCATCGCCGCTGGCCAGCCCATCGCACTGGATAAATTGCGCGACCCGGCGTCCCTAGGGCAGGGCACTGACTGGCAGGACCTCGTCTTCCGTCGGGCGCAGATTCAGAATTACTCTTTCTCGGCCAGTGGCGGCAGCGATAAAGCCCGCTACTCGATAGCAGCCTCGTACTTCCAGCAGGATGGTATTATCATCGGCTCCAACTCCGAGCGCTTCACCCTGCGGGCCAACGGCGACATCCAGCTAAACAAGTACTTCAAGGTTGGCAACAGCATTGCGCTTTCGCGCTACAGCGACCGCCAGAACTCGACCAACAACGGGGAGTATGGCATTGTGCAGGAAACGCTCCGGATACCGCCCACAGTGCAGCCTTATCGGCCCGATGGCTACTACTACCAGCCTAATAGCCAGTCGGATAACTTCACCGAAGAAAACCCCTTAGCCGTAGCACTGCGCACTAACCAGCGCTTTTACCGCAACCGGGCCACCACCACGTTCTACGCCGAACTAGAGCCGCTTAAAGGTCTGCGCTTCCGCACCAATATCGGCGCCGATTTAATTTTCGAAAACTTCAACGCTTTCTCTCCTACGGGCCCCCAGCTAGCCGGCTACACGCAGCGCTACATCACGGCGGGTGCTTCGGCCACCTCGGGCTACTCGCCGAGCTACCTGATTGAAAACACGGCCTCGTATGACCGCTTGATTGCTGACAAGCACCAGTTTACGCTGCTGGTGGGCCAATCGGCGCAGCAATTCAACTACAGCAACGTCGAAGCCTATCGTTCGATGTATTTGCGCAACGACCTACAAACTATCAATGCGGGCCCTATCAACACGCTGCTAGCCAACGCCAGCACTGTTGACCCGTCGCGGATGCTAGCCAGCTATTTCGGCCGCCTCAACTACGAGTTCGCTGGCAAGTATATCTTCCAGGCCGTCGGGCGCTTCGACGGCTCGTCGCGCTTCGAGCCGAGCCATAAGTTTGGCTTCTTCCCCGGCGTGTCGGCCGGCTGGCGCATCTCGGAGGAGGATTTCCTCAAAGGCAGCAGCTCAGTTAGCAACCTGAAGCTGCGGGCTGGCTACGGCATAGTAGGCAACGAATTGAATGCCGGCCGCTTTGCCTACCTGTATTCCATCAATTTTGGCATTAATTACCCTTTCGGGCCCGACGCAGCCCTCAACCAAGGGGCGGCGCCTACCCGACTAGCTAACCCGGATTTACGCTGGGAGCGCAACAGTCAGTTCAACCTCGGGCTGGACCTGGGCTTCCTCAACAACCGCATCGAGTCGACCATCGATGTGTACGAGCGCCGCTCGCCTAACCTGATTGCTCCCGTGCCGGTGTCATTGGTGTCGGGCACTTACGAGTCGGTAAATCGCAACGCCTTCTCGGCCTTCAACCGGGGCATCGACTTCTCGATTACCACCCACAACTTCGTGGGCAGCAACGGCGGCCTGAACTGGTCGACTAGCCTGAACCTGTCGGCTTTCAAATCCCGCATAGAGTCGCTAGGGGCCGGTATTCCCTATAACGGCCAGGGTTCGCTCAGCGGCACCATCGTGCGCTACGACGCCAACCAGCCAGTGGGTGCCTTCTACGGCTTCATCGCTGATGGCCTCATTCAAAACCAGGGCCAGCTAGATGCCTTGAACGCCGGCGCGCAGTCGGGCTCGGCCAAAGCCAACTACTACCAGAACGCCGGCACGGCGCCCGGCGACATCAAGTTTCGCGATGTCAACGGCGATGGCGTGATTACTGACGCCGACCGCACGTTCATTGGCAATCCCTACCCGAACATTTCGTATGGCATGACCAATACGCTTTCGTTCAAGGGCTTCGACCTGAGCTTCTTCATTCAGGGCGTGCAAGGCAACGACGTGTATAACCTCAACCGTTACATCACGGAGTCGGCCCTGTACAGCACCACCAACGGCACGACCCGCATCTTGAACCGCTGGACCGGCGATGGTACCAGCAACGATGTGCCCCGCGCCATCGTGGGCGACCCCAACAACAACCTGCGCGTGTCGACCCACTACATCGAGGACGGTTCCTACATCCGCCTCAAAAACCTCACGTTTGGCTACACCTTGCCGCGCAACATTCTCAACAAGATTTCCTCGTCCCAAATCCGGGTGTACTTCACGGCGCAGAACTTGCTGACCCTGACCAAATACACGGGCTTCGACCCGGAGGTGAGCGTCAGCGGTATCGACCAGGGTGTTTACCCTCAGGCGCGCACGCTCATCGGCGGCATCAACATTGGGTTTTAACAAATTATAGCCGAGTCACTTAGCATGAAAGCTACTAAATATACCCTCGGGGCCCTCACCCTCGCCCTGAGCATCCTGTCAGGTTGCACCGAGAAGTTTCTGCTGGAGGCACCCGTCGACCAGATTACGGACGCTAACTTCTACCAGACCGAAACCGACGCCATTCAGGCCACCAACGCTGCCTATAGCGAACTGACTAAAGAAGGCCAGTACAATGCGGCCATGTGGGCCTTCGACATCTGGTCCGACATATCGAGTTCGGGCGGCGACTCGGGCAACGACGCCATCGAATACAAGCAGCTGGAAGCCTACAGCATCCCCACCACCAACTTCATTGCTACTCGCCTGTGGGGGGGCTCGTTTATAGCCTTGCAGCGCGCCAACCTCGTGCTGCAGAAGGTGCCGCTCATGACTAACATAAGCGCTGATATCCAGAAGCGCTGCCTAGGGGAAGCGCAGTTCATCCGGGCTAAAATGTACTTCGATTTGGTGCGGGCCTACGGCGATGTGCCACTGTTTACTGCGCCGCCCGCCAGCCCATCGGCGGTAAACATTCCGCGCACGCCAGCCGCGCAGGTATACACCCAGATTGAGAAAGACCTGGCTGACGCCTTTAACAACCTGCCGGCTTCCTACTCGGGGGCCGACCTAGGCCGCGCCACTAAATGGGCCGCCGCGGGCCTGCTGGCGAAGGTCTACATCACCGAGGGCAAAAAGACCGACGCCGCCACTTGGGCCCGCCAGGTAATCAACAACTCGGGCAAAACGATGTGGGCCAATTACGGCGACAACTTCGTGGTAGCCAACGAAAACAACAACGCCAAGGAGTCGCTCTTCGAGGTGCAGTATACCAACGGCCGCAACCAGTACGACCGCAACAACGTGGGCTCGGCCATGAACGAGTATTTCGGCCCTAGGGGCCTGAACCAGACGCCGGGCAGCGGCTACGGCTTCAACGTGCCCGACCCTGACTTCGTGGCTGGCTACGAAGTCGGTGATACCCGTAAGGCCGCGAGCGTGTGGTCGCCTGGCGATGTATTCCCTGATGGCAGCAAGGACCCGAGTGGGCCCATTACCGGCTCCCCATTTGGCTTCTTCTGCAAAAAGTGGTTTGTAGGCAAGGTGAACACCAACATCTGGGACTCGCCGCTGAACGTGCCGGTGCTGCGTCTGGCCGAAATGTACCTGATTGTGGCTGAAGCCGTGGGTCCCACCACCGAGGGCCTGGAAGCCATCAACAAGGTGCGCCGCCGCGCCTTTGGCTTGAACTACAATACGCCCTCAACTGCGGTTGACTTAACGACCTCAACGCCCAACTTCATCAATGCGGTGCTACGTGAGCGCAAGTACGAGCTAGCCTTCGAGTTTGACCGCTGGTTTGACATGAAGCGCGCCATGACGCTCTACCCGACGCTAACAGACCACGCGCTCATTCCGCGCATGACAGCGCAGGCCGCAGCCTTGCAGGGAAAGCTACCCAACGTGCACGGCACACCGACCCAAAATACGCTGGTACTGCCTATTCCGCAGACGGAAATTGACACCAACCCCGGCCTGGTGCAAAACCCCGGCTACTAGGCCCTAGGCTCCTTCCCACCCTCAACGACTCACGCTGAACTCAAATGAAATTCTATTGGACCAAGGCGGCCTGGGGAGTACTGGCTAGTACGCTGCTCCTGACCGACTGCAAAAAAAACGACAACGGCCAGCTCGATGGGCCGCTGCCCACGCCCACCTTCACCTACACCACCAAGCAAGACGGCTTTAATAGCGTCGTGACCTTCACGAATACCACGGCTTACTCGGGGCCTGGCACCGTGCAGTACGAGTGGGATTTTGGCGATGGCACCCGTATTAATAGCTCGGCGGCCACCGTGACGCATACTTACTCGGGCGGCGGCACCCAGCAGGCGCAGCTGCTGGCGGCAGCGCGGGGCGGCAATGGCTTCTCAGCAGTACAAAGCATCGTGCTGCCCGACGCTTCTGTTATCGTCAAGCAGCTGCTGACCAACGGCAGCTCGAAGACCTGGAAGCTCGACAACACTACGACTGACCCCATTACCGTAGGGCCCAGCGACAGCGACCCACGCAGCTACTACCCAGGCGCTATGACCGTAGCGCCTGGCAGCCTGCCCGCCTGCCAGGCCGATGATGAGTACACCTTCTCGAACGCCAATGTATTTACCTATAACGCTTTAGCTCAGACCTTCGTGGCGGGCGGCACTGGCTGCGACGCGCCCCGCTCGGGCACGGCTACTTATACACTTGGGTCAACCACATCGGGCCTGGCGCAGTTTACCCTAAGCACCCCCAACTCGGGCGGCTTTCGCTCCTTCATTGGCGTGACCGACGCGCCAGACCAGATTTACCGCGTGGTGAGCATTGACGCCACCGGTACCCACATGGTCTTGAAGGCGGGCTCAGCTACTGGCAATCTCGTATTCCAGATGAAGCTCATTGCCAAATAAGCAGCGCTGCTCACTGGCCTGAAACGCGGAGTAAGCCCTATCGATACAGCTAGGATAAGGGCTGCTGTTTTTCTCCCTTTTCCCTTGATTCCATACCTATTAAGTGCCCAATGAACTTTTCATTGGGCATTTTTCTTCCCCATTTTATGACAACCTTACGCGCTTCCCACCCCGCTGCGACTAGCTTGCTGCTGGCGCTCCTGCTTAGCTCCTGCACCGAAAAAAAGGACCCGGTTATCCCGGCCCCTACGCCGACGCCGACCGTTGCCAACTCCGAAACGCGCGACTTTGCGCAGTACACGGAACTGCAGTGGAGCGACGAGTTCAGCGGCAGCGGGGCCCTAGACCCCACCAAATGGACCTACGACACGGGCAATAACAACGGCTGGGGTAACCAAGAACTGGAAACCTACACCACCTCGACCGACAACGTAAACCAAACCGGGGGCAACCTCGTGATTCAACCCATTCGGCAGGGCACCAGCCCCAACTACACCTATTCCTCGGGCCGAGTGCTGACCAAGGGCCGCAAGGATTTTCAGTTTGGCCGCATCGATGTGCGCGCCAAGCTGCCCAAAACCCAGGGCCTCTGGCCAGCTATCTGGATGCTGGGCAGCGACATCGACACGAATAACTGGCCTAAGTGCGGCGAAATTGACATTATGGAGCTGCGCGGGCAAAAGCCCACCGAGATACTCACCACCATGCACTACGCCGACAACAGCGGCAGCCACCAGCAAAGCGGCATCGACGCCGTGAAGCTGCCCAACAACGCCAGCTACGCCGACGATTTCCACATATTTAGCGTAGTGCGCAGCCAAGACCAACTTCGGTTTTATATAGATGGGCAGCAGTATTATGCGCTCACCAAAAGCAATATCTCGCAGTATCCGTACCCGTTCAACAACAATTTTTTTGTGGTGCTAAACGTGGCCGTGGGCGGCAACTTCCTGGGCAACCCCGATGGCACCACCACCTTTCCCCAGCAAATGACAGTCGATTACGTTCGGTTTTACCAATACAAGAGCTGATAAGCTTCAACCATAGCCACCCAAAAAAGGCACCGCTCCGGCGGTGCCTTTTTTAATTCAGCCAGCTGCCCTAGGGCAGCGCTGGCGGCCAAGGCGCAGCTTGTTCTTTACGCTGAAAAACAGCAACTTGCCCACCCGGCCCGGCGCACGGCGCGGCGGTCTGTAGTTCGGCTTTCTGCGATGAGACACCCTGCCTTGTGGGCTGCCTATGGGCTGCCCGCCGCCCTGCTGCTAGGCCTGGCCGCGGCTACTACCCGCCCCGGCGGCGAGCGGGCCCAATTGGCCCTGCCCTACGCCCCCGCCATTCCGCGCACCTGGGATAGCACCGCGCTGGCCGCCGCCGAGCTGCCGCTGGCCACGCCCAGCGCCTCGCCCCGGCACGTATCGGCCGCCTACTACTACGGGCTGCCCGAGCGCGTGGCTTACAAGAACTACCCCGTGTACGCGCCCGGCCACGAGCCCAAAGGCTACTGGCAGTGGCTGCACCAGCAGGCGCCGCAGGTGGTATTCGACCCCGCCCAGCTGCACACCGAAGCTGACTGGATAAAGGCCGGCGAGCTGCTCTTCGACATGCCCATCGACCTAGACGGCGCCGTGGTTTCGCTGGCCGATGTGCGCAACCCGGCCTTTTACGCCGCCACCAAAACGCCGCTCACGCCCGCCGGCATTATGCCCTACGCCCGCTACGTGGTGACCCGCAAGGGCCAGGTGCAGCTCGGCAACCTCTCGTGCGGCATGTGCCATACGCGCGTCGAAAAAGGCGGTGTGGTGCTGAAGGGCGCGCAGGGCAACTTCCCCGGCGACCGGGCCACGGCCTGGGCCATTCGGCACACACCCAACTTTCCCGAGCCGGCCGTGCAGTTCGTGACCGGCGCGCTGTTCGACGCGCCTTTCGTGCCCCACGACCCCAATTCGCAGCTCAGCCGCCAATCGAAGGAAAAGATTGCCCAGGCTTTTGAGGCGCTGCCGCCCGGCACCAACGGGCGCCAGGGCACCAGCATCCTGTTTCCGCCCGCGGTGCCCGACCTCATTGGCGTGCAACAGCGCACCTACCTCGACCACGGCGGCCTAGCTCGCCACCGCAGCCTCGGCGACATGATGCGCTACATTGCCATCAACCAGGCCCTGGATTTTGTGGCGCGCTACGACGGGTTTCTGCCCGCCGCGCCCGACCATAAAACGCTGCCCCCGGCCGGCAAATCCACCTTTGCGGGCACCTTCGACCGCTACAGCGAAGCCCAGCTTTTTGCCCTGGCCAAGTACGTGTACGCGCTGCGGCCACCCTCCAACCCGCACCAACCCACTGCCCAAACCAGGCGCGGCGGCCAGCTCTTTATCGAGCAGGGCTGCGTGAGCTGCCACACGCCGCCGCTCTACACCAACAACATGCTCACGCCCGCCGATGGCTTTGAGGTGCCCGACGCGCACCGCCAGCAGTACGATATTTTCGAGATTTCGGTGGGCACCAACCCCGGCTACGCCCTGCAAACGCGGCGCGGCACCGGCTACTACAAGGTGCCCTCGCTGCGGGGCGTGTGGTACCGGGGCCCGTTTCTGCACGACGGCTCGCTGGCCACCCTCGACGATATGCTGGACGCTAGGCGGCTGGGCGCCGGCTACGTGCCCACTGGCTTTCGGGGCGCGGACGGGGCTCCTCACCCGGTGCGCGGCCACGAGTTTGGCCTGGAGCTGCCCGCGCCCGACCGCGGCGCGCTGGTTGC
This sequence comes from Janthinobacterium lividum, assembly GCA_050954355.1. Classification (GTDB taxonomy): domain Bacteria; phylum Bacteroidota; class Bacteroidia; order Cytophagales; family Hymenobacteraceae; genus Hymenobacter. Next base: position 21,711 of record JBPBPH010000085.1, on the reverse strand, counting down.
CTTTCTCAAAACGCTGTAGCTAAGTCTACTATGGCCCTACCCTTACTCATACTCACCTACCTGCTGGGTTGGCTGGGTTGCAGCCAGGCCAGCCAGCAGCCGGCCGAGCCCGCTGTGCGCTTCGAGATTGTGAACGCCGGCTTTACGGTGCGGGGCACCCTAGGGGGCCTGGCAGCTACCGGGCAGTTCGACCCCGCCCGGCTGGCGCTGGCGCACCTGCAAGCCACGGTGCCGGTGAGCACCATCCAGACGGGCATTAGTTTGCGCGACAAGCACTTGCAGAAGCCCGACTATCTTGACGCGGCGCGGTTTCCGGTTATCAACATGCAGTCTACCGCGTTTCGCAAGCTGGCGGGCGGGCAGTACGAGGGCACGTTTGCGCTCACCATCAAGGGCATTACCCACGAGGTGCGGGTGCCCTTTACCGTGCCGGCCGCCGGCCAGCTGCAAGGCAGCTTCCATCTCAACCGGCTGGATTATGGCATCGGTAAAAGCAGCCTGGTGCTGGCCAACGACGTGCTGGTGAGTTTGAACGTGTTGCTGGCCGAGGGGCCCTAGGGGTGCTTTGCGCGGCAAGGCCCGTCCCGCTCGAGCAGCTGTAAAAGTAGAAGGGCAACCAAGAGGGCTGGGCTTGCTGATTTACTTCTGCAGCGCTGGCGGCTGATAGTTAGGCATCTTGCGCACCTCTTCCAAGGTTAGCACTTGGTACTTAATAGCCATACGCTGAGCATTTTGCTCGACAGTTTGCTCAAAGCCAGCCTTTTGGCGACGCTCATTGACGTGGGCCGGGTCTTCGATGGGCCAAATAAAGTACGCTCCCCCGTGGTAGCTACGGCCTTGCGTTCCGTAGACTTGGGGCTTACCTAGGTACATAAGCTGGCGGTCGAGCATCATGGCGTAGAGCCGAAAGGGCAACTCAGCCTGCTCAGCGGCGCTCTTGATAAGCGGCAAATACCGCGCAATACTGCTAGAGTGCTGAATAACGTAAAAGGCCGCCTCGTTGGTGGGCGTGCCTACTAGCGTTCTACCGGGGTAGCCGTAGCGCTGGATGATAGCGCGCACGCGCTGCATGTCAGTAGAGTCGGTTTGCAGCATGAGGTGCATCAGGTGCTGCTGCGCTTCGGCCACTGGAAAGTGCTGGGTAGCCGCAATCGAATCTACTAGGTGCTGTTTGTTGTCGGCAAACATAGCCGCGCGGTACACCTGGTCTACGCGGTAGAGGCTATCCAGCTCGTGCTTAAGGCGAAGATTGAGCCTAGGGCGTTGCGCGTGCGCCCCGAAAGCCAGCAGTAGCCCAGCCCCAAGCAGCAGGTGTTTCATGCCGCCAAATTAGTGTAAGAAAGCCTAATTACATAAGGAATAAGGTTATCCATCTATCCCTCCTGCCCCGCTTTCCGTAGAGCAAAGCAAGGCGGCGCTGTATCCGGCCGGCCGGTTTTGGCGTAGGGTTTGCGTACCCTTGGGGGCCTAGGCCCAGGGTTGTTAGGTTCTGGTGCGGCCCCTTACCGTTGGCTGTTGGCTGATAGCTGTTGGCTCTTTTCAAAAGAGGGATAGTAGCCAACAGCTGGCTCACCTGCCTTTCACGCCCTAGGGCTTACTTGGCCCCCACCTTACTGCCCACCCGGCGCCCCGCCGCCCCCCGCAATGACTCCGACCTTTGACTTGCCCGTGGCTACTGGCCCCGAGCCCCTGCCCGCGCCTACCGCCGAGCTGGGCCTGGCCTTTCAGCACAAGAAAAGCCTGATTGCCGACTACCTAGCCGCCTTTGCGGTGGTGTATTACCGGCTGCCGGCCGAGCGCAGCGCCACCCAGCTCACGGCTACGCTGCGCGGCGAAAACCCCGAAGCCCTGTTTCCGGCCGCCGCCGTGCAGCTGCACCTGGCCGACGGGCTGACCCTAGGGGAGGTGCGGGCCGAGGCGGCCACCCAGCTGCGTATGGGCCTGGCCGGCGTGGGCGAGGAACTGGGCGCGGCCATTACCCGCTACCGCTTGTCCTTCCCCGCCCCCGAAGCCCAGCACCCCGAGCACGAGTGGTGCCTGACCCTAGACTTTGCCCCCGATGCCAGCCTGCAGGCCAGCTTTGCCTGCACCCGCGACGGCGCCCACGCCGCCGGCGCCGCCTACCTGCCCGCCCACGTGGCGCGCGTGGTAGCGCAGCTCGGCGCCGACGCCACGGTGCCGGTGGGCTACGTGCAGTTTCTGGCCGACGAGGAAGTAGCGAAGTTGCGGCAGTTTCGCGCGGGGCCGCCGCTCGCCCCCGTCGGCGGCCCCCAGCTGCTGCACGGCTTGTTTGAAGAAACCGCCCGGCTATACCCCAACCAGCTGGCTCTCAGCTGGCTGGGCGAGCACTGTACCTACCAGCAGCTCAACGAGCGCGCCGACCAACTGGCCGCTCGCCTGCAAAGCCAAGGCGTGCAGGCCGGTGACTTCGTGGGCTTGCTGCTGGCTAAATCCACGGAGCTGTACGTGGGCATGCTGGCCGTGCTCAAGGCCGGCGCCGCCTACGTGCCGCTCGACTTGTCGTTTCCGGCCGACCGCGTCACGTTCATTTTGGGCGACTGCGGGGCCCGGCTGCTGCTCACCAACCGGCCGCTGCCCGCGGGCTTCGCGGAGTGGCCGGGCGCGGTGCTCGACCTGACCGCGCCCAACCTGACGGCGCCCGGCCCGGCGGCGCTGGCGCCGGTAGCCCTAGGGCCCGATACCATTGCCTACGTCATTTACACCTCGGGCACCACCGGGCTGCCCAAGGGCGTGCTGCTGCCGCACCGCAGCATCTGCCACCTGGTGCGGGCCGAGCAGCTGCTGTTCGCGCCCACGCCGCAGGACAAGGTAGCCCAGGGTTTTTCGGTGGCGTTCGATGCCTCGCTGGAGGAAATCTGGTTAGCCTGGGGCAGCGGCGGCACCCTGGTGCCCGTGCCGGAGGATACTATGAAGGCCCCCGACGCGCTACCCGACTTCTTGAGCAGCAGCCAGGTAACGGTATTCTCGACCGTGCCTACGCTGCTCTCGCTGCTGCCCGCCGCCGTGCCCAGCCTGCGCCTGCTGATACTGGGCGGCGAGGTGTGCCCGCCCGAGCTGCTAGCCAAGTGGGCCAGCCGCCAGTGCCGGGTGGTGAACACCTACGGCCCCACCGAAGCCACCGTGGTGGCCACCGCCGACGACTTCGTGCCCGGCCGCAAGCTCACCATTGGCCGGCCGCTGGCGGGCTACGAGGCGCTGCTGCTCGACCAGCTGGGCCAGCTGGTGCCCCTAGGGGTGCCCGGCGAGCTGTGCCTGGGCGGGGCGGCGCTGGCCGCTGGCTACCTCAACCGCCCCGAACTGACGGCCGCCAAGTTTAACACCGTGGCCGAGCTGCCGGGTGGCTTCAGCGGCCGCCTCTACCGCACCGGCGACCTGGCCCGGTTTGACCCCGAGGGTAATATCGAGTTTCTGGGCCGCATCGACACGCAGGTAAAAATCCGGGGCTTCCGGGTGGAGCTGGCCGAGATTGAGAGCCTGCTGCTGCAGTGGCCCGGCATCCGCAACGCGGCCGTGGCCCTCAAGGCGGGCGTCGACGGGGTGCAAAAGCTCATTGCCTACCTCATTCTCGATCCTAGCCACCTGCTGGACGAGAAGGCCGTGCGCGCCTACCTGCGCGAGCGCCTGGCGCCCTACATGCTGCCGGCCGCGCTGGTGCCCCTAGGGTCGTTTCCGCTGCTTACCAGCGGCAAGGTCGACCGCAAGGCTCTGCCCTATCCCGTGGGCGGCGACCACGCCCCCACCCGCGAGCTGACCTTGCCGCGCAGCCCCATCGAAAGTGCCATTTACGCCGCCTGGCAGAAGCGCTTCGACACGGCCGACATCTCGGTAACCGATGACTTCTTCGACCTGGGCGGCAACTCGCTGCTGGCTTCGCTCATCATCTCAGAGCTGCGCCAGCAGCCCGATTTCCAGGGCCTTTCGGTGAAGGAGATGTACACCCGCCGCACTATTGAGGCGCTGGCGGCGGCCGTGGCTACGGGCACTTCTGGCAGTACCACCGCCAGCACCCCGGCCGACCAGCCGCCCGCCGTGCCGCTGGCCGCCGCCAGCCCGGCCACCCGCGTAGCCACGGGCGCGCTCCAGCTGCTCAGCATTGCGCTGTTCTACGCCGTGCCGGTGCTGCTGCTCAGTTTGTCGCTCAGCTACCGCAGCACCCTCACCGCGTGGCCGCTCACCGAAACGCTGGTAGTGAGCGCCCTGACCGTGCTGCTGTACGTGCCGCTGGCCTGCCTGCTGGTGGTGTTAGTCAAGTGGTTGGTTATCGGGCGCTTCCGAGCCGGCGAGTACCCGCTCTGGGGCTTCTACTACTACCGCTTCTGGGTGGTGAAAAAGCTGGTGGAGGCCGCCCCCACCCAACTGCTGTCGGCCACGCCCTTCCTGGCCGTGTTCTACCGCCTGCTAGGGGCTAAAATTGGCGCCAACGTGTACCTGGGCTCGACGCGCCTGATGTGCTTCGACTTGCTCAGCATCGGCGACGACGCCAGCGTGGCCCGCGAGGCCGGCCTGCTGGGCTACCGCGTCGAGCGCGACCGCCTCATTATCGGGCCTATTGAGGTGGGGCGCGGCGCCTACGTAGGCCTGCGCTCTATCTTGGAAGGCAGCACGGCCCTAGGGGAGGAAGCCGAGCTCGACGACCTCTCGGTGCTGCCCGCCGGCCGCCGGGTGCCCGCCCGCGAGGTGTGGCTGGGCTCGCCCGCCCAGCGGGTGCAGGCCGCCGAGCCCGCGGCGCCGCGGCGCCCTACCGCGCCGAGCGCCGGCTACCTGGCGGCCCAGCTGGCGGCCATTGGGCTGATGCTGCTGGTGCCCTCGGGGGCGCTGCTGCCCTGCGTGTGGCTGCTCTACCGCAGCGTCGAGCGCTTCGGGGCCGAGCCGTCCATCCTCACGCTCATCCCGCTCTCGGCCCTCTACGTGCTGCTGCTGATGGCCGGGCTGGCCCTGGTGAAGCGGGTAGTGGCCGGCCGCCAGCCGGCGGGCACGCTGCCGCTCTACAGCCTGGCCTACGTGCGCCACTGGGTGGCCGATGCCGTGCTGGCCCAAAGCCTGGCGTTGCTCAAGTCGCTCTACGCCACCATCTACACGCCCGCCTGGCTGCGGCTGCTGGGGGCCAACATCGGCCACCGGGCCGAAATCTCGACCCTCAACCACATCTCGGCCGACCACCTCACGGTGGCACCCGGCGCCTTCCTGGCCGACTCAGTGAGCGTGGGGGCCCCTAGGGTGCGCCGCGGCCTGGTAGAGGTGCTGCCCACGGTGGTGGGCCCGCGCACCTTCATCGGCAATAGCGCGGTGCTGGCCGGCGGCACGGTGCTGGGCACCAACTGCCTCATTGGGGCGCTTACGGTGGCGCCCCCCGTCACGCCGCCCGACGGTACTTCCTGGGTAGGCTCGCCGGCATTTTTGCTGCCCAACCGGCCGCCCTCCGAGGCCTTTGCGCCCGAGCTGACGTTTGCGCCCCCTAGGCGGCTAATTTGGGCGCGCGGTATCATGGAAGTAGTCAAAATCGTGCTGCCTTTCACGTTTTCGTTCGTCACCTTCGCCGTGCTGTACCACTACGTGCACTGGCACTTGCAGCACTACTCGTTTTGGAGCAGCGTGGGCGTGGGCACGGGCGCGCTGGCGGGGCTGATATTCGGCTTCTGCCTGCTCACGGCGCTGCTCAAGTGGGTGCTCATTGGGCGCTACCGGCCCATGGAGCGCCCGCTGTGGTCGTCGTTCGTGTGGCGCAACGAGCTAGTCAATTCCTTGTGCGAGAGCTACGTATACGTGTACTGGCAGGCGGCGCTGTCGGGTACGCCTTTCGCCACCTGGTTTTTCCAGCTCATGGGCAGCCATTTCGGCCGCTCGGTGTATATGGACACCACCGAAATCACGGAATTCGACCTGGCCTGGGTAGCCGACCACGCCGTGCTCAACAACGGCGCCACCATTCAAACCCACCTTTTCGAGGACCGGGTAATGAAAATGTCGAACCTGCGCATCGGGCGCTACGCCACCGTGGGCACCTCGTCGGTGGTGCTCTACGACTCGGTTATCGGCCCCGGCGCTACCCTCAAAAGCCTCTCGCTGCTGATGAAGGGCGAGCAGCTACCGGCCGAAACCCGCTGGCAGGGCATCCCTAGCAGCTTCGTGCCGGGCGGCTAGAGAGCTAGGGTAGAGGCGAGCATGTGGTGAAAAGGCGGTCCTGCTGAGCGCAGCTGAAGCAGGACCGCCTTTTTTGTTTGCTTCTGAAAACAATGTACCTACATTAATTGTCTTTATACTGAACGTCCATTTTACCATTATGGCTCAATCAGTGCTGCACCCGGCCGCTAGCCGGGGCCACGCCAACCACGGCTGGCTCGATTCCTACCACACCTTCAGCTTTGCCGGCTACCACGACCCTAGCCGTATGCACTTCGGCGCCCTGCGGGTACTCAACGACGATACCGTGGCGGGCGGGCGGGGCTTCAGTCGCCACCCGCACGATAACATGGAGATTATCAGCATTCCGCTCAGCGGCAGCCTCGAGCACCAGGACTCGCTGGGCAGCCAGGCCGTCATTCGCCAAAACGACGTGCAGGTGATGAGTGCCGGCACCGGCGTGGCCCACTCCGAAAAAAACCACAGCCTTACCGAGGCGGTGAAGTTTTTGCAAATCTGGGTGTTTCCGAACCAGCGCGGCGTGGCCCCGCGCTACGCCCAGCAGAGTTTCCCGCCCGCCGAGCGCCACAACCAGCTGCGCCAGGTGGTATCGCCCAGCGCAGCCGAGGGCGCCGTCTGGATTAACCAGGACGCCTGGTTTCACCTGGGCGCCTTCGACCAAGGCTTTAGCACTGAGTACCAGCTCAAAAAGCCCGGCCACGGCGTGTACGCCTTTGTGCTCGAAGGCGACGTAACCATCAACGGCCAGGCCCTGCACCGCCGCGACGGCCTAGGGCTATGGGAGCTAGAAAAGCTCGCAATCCAAGCCAATAGCGCGGCCGAGCTGCTGCTAATGGAAGTACCGATGGAGTTTTAATGGCCAAAAAAAGCGGTCCTGCTCGTTTAAATAAATAACTTGAAACCAAGCAAGTAACACAATGAAAACTCGCCTCACCCGCGCCGCCGAGCGCGGCCTCAAAGACATTGGCTGGCTGCAAAGCAATTTTTCGCTCAGCTTCGGGCCCTACGCCGACCCCGCGCGCAGCGGCTTCGGGCTGCTGCGCGTGTTCAACGATGATTTTGTGCAGGCTGGCGGCGGCTTCGGCATTCACGGCCACGCCAATATGGAGATTATCTCGGTGATGCTGGCCGGTAGCATGAACCACAAAGACACCCTAGGCTACACCGAGGTAGTGCACCAGGACTGGGTGCAGATAATGAGCGCCGGCAGCGGCTTGCGCCACGAGGAGCACAACGTGGGCAACGACGCAGTGAACTTCTTGCAAATCTGGATTGAGCCCAAGCTGCAAAACGTGGGCCCGCGCTACCAGCGCCGGAGCTTCCCCGAGGCCAAGCGCGCGGGCCAGCTCACCACCATCGTCAGCAACGAGGAAGGCCAGGCCCACTGCTGGATAAACCAAAACGCCAAGCTCTCGCTGGGCTACTACCCCGAGGCGCAAGCAGTTGACTACCAGTTTAAGCCGCTCAATAAGCTGCTGTTTCTGTTCGTCATCAGCGGCACGGCCACCGTGGACGGGCAGGTGGTGAGCACCCGCGACAGCCTCGGCATCTGGGATACGGACCGCGTGCGCCTGGAAGTGGCGGCGGACACCCGGTTTCTGCTCATCGAGGCGCCCATCAACCACTAAGGCTGCGCGCAAGCTGGCGGGGTGCTAGGTTTGCGGTTTCGGCGGCCCTAGGGCCAATCCCTTCCCCTATGCCTAGTTTTATAAAGTTTTTGGCGGCGCTGCTTCTTTGGTGTAGCGGGCTGCCCGCCCTGGCGCAGCAGCCGCGCTTTGCGGTGCGCCGGCTGCACCTGCCCAAAGAACTGGCCTACTACGACAACCAGTTTTCGGGGCTCAGCCTTAGCGCCGGGCAACTGGTACTTATGTCGGAGAGCCGCCTGCAGGACCAGGCCGAGGCCAAGCTTTACACCGTGAAGCTAACTGACCTCGACCACCAACTGCGCGACTCCACCTTCGCCCTGCCCTACCAGAAGCTGCCGCTGCTGCACCTACCGGCGCTGCGGGCCCGCATGGCCGCGGCCGGGCAGAGCTACGAGGGCTTAGAGGCGCTACTCATTGATGGCCGCACCATCTATTTATCGGTCGAAACGGCCACGCCGTCGGCCAACTGCTACCTGCTGCGCGGCACCCTAGGGCCCGCGGCAGTGGTGCTGGACACTACCTTTATGCTGCCGCTGCCCAAGCCCCTGGCCGCCGGCGGCGCGCACATCTACAATGCTGGCTTCGAGGCGCTGGCCGGGGCGGGCAAGCGCCTATTTGCCTTTTTTGAGTACAACTATTTTTCCGGCGGCAATTATGCCTACGAGCTTGATAAGCAACACCTAAGCAGCAGCCTGCTGGGCAAGCCGGCGGTAGATAAGGTGCCCTTCCGGGTGACGGATATCACGGCTACGGGCGGCAAGCGCTTCGTGGGCATTAACTACTTTTTTAAGGGCGACGGCGGCGACGCTGTGTACCGCCCCCCCGCCGCCGAGACGGCCAATGCGGCGCTCATCGTGGACAAAACCGATGAAAGCGGCTACAAAAACTATTGCCGCCTGATAACCATTGAGTTGAAGGACGGCAAGTTCAGCTGGCAGCCGCTGTGGGAGCTGCCCGAGCAGTACCGCAGCTACAACTGGGAGGGCATTGCGGCTTACAAAAGCGGCTACTTCCTCATCAACGACAAGTACACGCCCAGCAAGCCCTACCAAACTACGCTGCTCTACCTGCAGCCGCTGGGCAAGTAGCTGGTTCGTAGGCCCTTATATAGCTAGGAAGGGCCTAGGGAACGGGAAAAGATAATAATTCCTTATTTTTACCCGCTTTTCTAGTTCCCGCCCCGTGCCCGATTACCTGCTATTTGTTGATACCGAAACGTCGGGCCTGCCCACCGACTGGCGCCGGCCCTACGCCGAGCCCGGCGCCTGGCCGCACGTAGCGCAGGTAGCGTGGCTGCTTTATAATGATGAGGGCGAGCTGCTTAAGCAGGAGAACCATTACATAAAGCCTAGCGATTACGACCTGACGCCCGCCTCGATGCAGGTGCACGGCCTCACGCTGGCTTACCTGCACGAGCACGGCGAGCCCCGCCGCCAGGTGATGCAACGCCTGCACGATGACCTAACGCGCTACCGCCCGCTGGTGGTGGGCCACTTCGTGGAGCTGGACTACCATATGGTGGGCGTGAGCTTTCAGCGGGCCGACTTGCCCAACGCTCTCCTAGGCCTCAATACCTTCTGCACCATGCGCCTGAGCGGCAGCTTTAGCCAAACCTGGCAGCGCCGCTACCTGCGCCTGGGCGAGCTCTACGACCGCCTTTTCAACCGCCTGATGCCTAGGCAGCACGACGCCCTGGCCGACGCCGAAGCCACCGCCGAGTGCTTCTTCGAGCTGCGCCGCCACGGCGACATCGACGCGCCCACCCTGGCCAGCCAGCCCCGCCTGGCCCCGCCCACCGGCCGCCCCCGCGCCACCCACCCGCCCACCAGGCCCTTCTGGAAGTACTGGCTGGGCTTGCAGTAGCTTGGATTTTGTAGCGCGAGCGTAGCAAGCAGCAGACCCTAGGGCCGTTTGGCTTCGCAACGCTCGCTACGCTCGTGCCCGGACTGCAAAGTCCAAGCTACTCCTTTCTAACTTGCGCCTATGCCCGACCGCTTAGTTTTTCTGCGCACCGTAGAGCCGTTTAACTTGCTGCCGCCCGAGGTGCAGGAGGAAGTAGCCAGCCTGCTCGTGGAGGTGATTCACCCGCGCGAAGCCATTATTTACCGCGAGGGCGAGAGCAAGCTGCGGGGCGTCGACTTGATTGTGAGCGGGGCCTACGACACGTTTTTTATTGATGCCCAGCAGCAGCCGCGCCTGCCTGAGGTGTACGGGCCCAGCGAGTGCTACGGCGGCGTGTCAGTGCTGCTCAACAAGAAGCGCTCGCTGCGCACGGTGCGGGCGCGGGCTGGCACGCGGGTGTACTTCCTGCACCGCCACGATTTTCGGGGGCTATGCCTGGGTTACGAGGCGTTTTTTCATTATTTCACCAGCCGCTACGGCCGGCTGATGCTCAACGAGGAGTATGCCCAGCTGGTGCACCCTGGTGGGCCCCAGGCGCCCCAAAACTTTATTGCCGCCGACGAGCTGTACTCGCGCCGCATGGAGGCCGTGGAGTTGCGCCCGGTGCTAGCCTGCCCCGGCCACACGCCTACCCATGAAGTAGCCCGCCTGATGGCCCGCGCCCGCACCAGCTGCTACTTCGTGCTGGGCGACGACGGCCAAGCCATCGCGGGCTACGTGACCGACATTACGCTGCGCGACAAGGTAGTGGCGGGCCTCGGCGATGCGCGCCTGCCCATCAGCGCCTACCTCGACGCGCCCACCCGCGAGGTGAGCGCCGACTCGTTTGTGTATGAGGCCCTGCTGCTCATGCTGCGCACCAAGACGCGCTACCTGCTGGTGGCACGCGGCGGCGAATACCTAGGGTTCATCAGCCGCAATAAGCTGCTGGCCGAGCAGGCGCAGTCGCCCTTCCTGTTTATTCAGGGCGTGAAGCAGGCTGTGAGCGGGCGCGAGCTGAAGCTGCGCTGGCAGAAGGTGCCCGATATCGCGTTTCAGCTGCTCGACCGCGGCGTGAAGCCCGAAATCGTGAACCAGGTGATTACCACCGTGGCCGATACCATCGCCCTGAAAGTGATTGAGCAAGTAATTGGTGAGCTGGGGCCACCGCCGGCCAAGTTTGTGTTTGTGGTCCTAGGGTCGGAGGGCCGGCAGGAGCAAACCCTGCTCACGGACCAGGACAACGCCATTATTTACGAAGACAAGGCCAACGAGCACCGCGAGGAAGTGCGCGCGTACTTCCTGCACTTTGCCGAGCAGGTGAGCGACCGCCTCGACGGCATCGGCTTCAGCTTCTGCGACGGCGGGCTAATGGCCAAAAACCCCAAGTGGACGCACTCGCTCTCGCACTGGAAGCGCAACTACCGCGGCTGGCTCACCGAGTCGAACCCCGAAAACGTGATGCGCTTCGCGGCTTTTTTCGACATTCGCTACCTCTACGGCGAGGCCCCGATTCTGGACGAGCTGCGCGATTTTCTGGATGCCGAGCTGCAAAAGCCGCTCGACCGCTTCCTGCACTACATGGCCGCCAACGCCCTGCAGTACCAGCCGCCGCTCACCTTTTTCAACAACATCCGCACCTTCGCCGTAGGCGACCAGCAGGTAATTAACCTCAAGCGGGTGATGTCGCCCATCGTGGATTTGGTGCGTGTGTTCGCCCTCAAAAACCGCGTCTTTGCCACCAACACCGGCCAGCGCCTGGCCGCCTTGCGCCAGCGCGACGTGTTCAGCGAGAAGGAATACCAGGAGCTGGTGCAGGCCTACTACTACCTGATGGGCATGCGCCTGAAAAAGCAGGCCACCCAAATGATGCACGCCAAGCTGCCGCCCGACAACTACCTAGACCCCAAGAGTTTAACCAAGGTCGAACGCGTGACGCTGAAGGAAATCTTCAAGGTAATCGAGGATTTCCAGTTGAAAATTAAGGTGAATTTCGCGAAGTTGTTATAAAGAGAAAAGTGCTTTACATGCTATAAACGGTGGCTTACAGTATGTAAAAGAGCTTAGCGGCTTATCTACCCAAGGCCATAGATGACAGGAGTCTATAGCGGATACCCCTTTGCTCATTGATGCAATTCTTTTTGCAGCAATGCGATAAGTTGTGGCGAAGCAGGTCCTGGGGCGTTGCCATCGACAATCTGGCCTTGCCGGTTAACCAACAGGTGATGCGGAAACTGGGGCGGGATGGTCTTGTCAGTTACCGCTTCCTGCCAGAAAGCATAAAATTGCGCGTCGGAAATAAAGTAGTGGTAGCCCGTGACCCGCTTCTCGGCTACCATTTTCTTCCACCTGAATTTCTCGCCCGGCACACTGCGGTCTTTACCCAGGTACAGGTAGGTTACGGCCGGGTCTTTTACTTGGGCTTTTAGCTTCGGCAATAACGCAAACTCGGCCAAGCACGGTGCGCAGCCCGTGTGCCAGAAATCGACGTATACCACTTTGTTGCGTAATGCGGGGTCTTGCAGCAGGGCCTGCAAGGTGGCGTACTCTCGTGTAGGCTCAATGAACTGGATGCCGCCGTTTCCCGGTGCCGTAACTATGTGTAGGTAATACCCCGCGAGGGCGGCTCCGCTGGCCAAGATGGCAGCCAAGGTGTATTTGAAGTACGGTTTCATCGGCGTTAAGAAATTAAAAAGAGGAGTAGGCAACCTAGGTCATGCCAGAACGGTCGCAAGGACGAAGCCGACTTAGAGAAGTACCACGTTCAGCCGACCGGGGAGACAGGGGCAAAAACTGCACTGATTCCCAGAGTGGACTTATAAGATGGATTATGATAAGTGATTTTAACAAGAATTCACGGAATAACTACAGTCGCTTACTTATTCCCATAATTCTATACTTATCTACTCCCCAGCGCCTCGTGCAGCGTGGATTCCCACACGATTACCTTGGGTTTCAGCACAATGGGCCTGGGGGAATGTTTGGACTGGTCAGGGCCGGGGAGCATTTTGCGCAGCAGCTGCACGGCGGTTTGGCCCATTTGCTGGCAGCGAGGCCCCTGGCCTTAGCACCAGAAACCTGCACCCTCGTTTCCGAAACAATAGCGCTGTGCGTAAAATTTGCGGCGCGCCGCAGTGATAAGCTCTCCCACGCGATGCTGCAAGCCAGTTGCAATGCGTTGGTGGCATTGGTTATTTCGCAGTATTTGCAGCAGGCCCCGCCGCTAGACAAGCTCTCGCGCAGCAAGCTTCTCACTAGGGCCTTCAAAGAGCTATTAGCAAGCCAGTACACGACGAGCAAACGACCCGCAGACTACGCCCAGAAACTACCTATCTCGACCCCTCATCTCAATGCGTGCGTGAAAGAGATAACGGGCTATTCCGTTTTTCACCCTAGGCGGCGCGCTGTTGCTTTGCTCTCTCCATTCAACTAGCACTTCAGATGGCAGCAATAGGAAAAGAGGTGCTCGTAGCGGGCGCCAGCATCGCGGGCCTTGTTACCGCCTATTGGCTTCGTAAGGTAGGCTACCGCGTCACGGTAGTCGAGCGGGCCCCCGCGCCGCGCCTAGGGGGCGCCGCGGTTAACATTCAGGGCGCAGCCTTGGATGTGGCCAAGCGCATGGGCATTTTGGCGCAGCTGCAAGCCAACCGCTTGCAGTTGGCGCAGTGGGAATTTAAGAATGCCGCCGATGAGACGGTCGGCTCGCTTGACCTAGGGGGCGCGGAGCCGCCGCAGCCCGGCGAGCCGCAGGAGCCCCAGGATATCGAAATTGAACGCGAGCAGCTCCTGCCGATTTTGCTGGGCGCTCTTGAGCAAGACGTTACCTTCCTGTTCGGCAACCGCCTAGTCGCGCTATACGAAACGTCCGAGGCTCTGCACGCCACGTTTGCCGATGGCACGCAGCGCCCGTTTGACCTCGTATTTGGGTGCGACGGCCTGCACTCGGGCGTTCGCGACCTGTGGTTTGGGCCCGAAGCAGACTACTCCCATTTTCTGCAGTACTATTTTTCACTTACCGTCGTCCCCAAGTCGTTGGTAAAGCCCAACACCGCCCAGCTGTATAATGTACCGGGCAAGGTCATTATACTGAATGCCTATCAGCAGAAACCCGATATCGTATTTTGCTTCTTTTCAGAGGCGGAATTTTCCTGCGATTACCGCGATACCGCGCAGCAACACGCTCTCACGGCAAGCGCGTTTGCCGGTGCCGGCCAGGGGTGGCGCACTAGCGAGCTGCTGGCCGCAGTAGCGCAGGCCCCCACGGCGTATTTCGATAAAGTCTGCCAAATCAAGATGCCGTCGTGGACCAGAGGCCGCGTGGCGCTGGTGGGAGATGCCGGCTACTGCGCGTCGCCCGGCGCGGGCATGGGCGGCTCGCTGGCGATGATAGGCGGCGCCGCCGGCGCCGAGACGCTGGCTGCCCACAATGGCCAGGTGGAAGCCGCGTTTGCCACGTACAACCAGCAGTTGCGGCCGTTGGTGGAGGCGGCGCAAGCTTCCGCGCTGGTCATGCTGCAGGACTACCTGATTCCGAAAACCGAAGAAGCAATTCAACTCCGCAATGCGCAAACGCCTCCCGGCTAGGCACTAAGTGGTCAGCCCGGTAGCCAACGGTCAGTTGCTGCCCCCGCTAGCCTGGGGCTAGGGCAATGCACCTAAGCAACGCTGTCCTGCCTGCGCCGTTTGGGTTAGCACGGGCTAGCTGGTCCGCGAGCCCACCCCTTATTTTTATGAACGACCTGAACGCCCTAGATAACGCTTCCTCCAAAACTAGTAAGGGCCTGAGCCGTCGTGCCATACTGGGCGGGCTGGTACCGACCTTGGCCACGATGGGCACCTACAGTGCTTGGGGCGCAGTGACCCCCGCCCCAGCGGCCGCCGCCCCGGCTACCGGAGCGGGCACGTTTCCGGGCCTCATCACCCGCGAAAAAGAACCCCTAAACTTGGAGCTGCCCTTCCCCACGCTGCAAGACCGGCTCGTGGCCAACAATCGCTTTTACGTGCGCAGCCACTTCGCCATTCCCACGCTGGCGGCGGCCACCTGGCAGCTCAGCATCGAGGGCGAAGTGAAAAAGGCGCTAACCATCAGCTACGATGAGCTGCGCAACATGCCGTCCAAAACCGTAATCGCCACCCTGGAGTGCGCCGGCAATGGCCGCGCCCGGCTGGCTCCCAAGGTCAAGGGCCTGCTCTGGGAGCAGGGCGCGGTAGGCAACGCCGAGTGGACGGGCGTACCGCTTTCGGCCCTACTGGAGCGGGCTGGGGTGAAGGCCAGCGCCGTCGAGCTTATTTTCGAAGGGGCCGACCAGGGCGCCGTCACCGAGGAGCCCAAGTCGCCAGGGACTATTCATTTTGCCCGCAGCCTGCCACTGGCCAAGGCCCGCCGCCCCGAAATCTTGGTGGCCTACCTCATGAACGGCCAGCCGCTAGCCCCCGAGCACGGCTTCCCGGTGCGGCTGGTGGTACCGGGCTGGTACGGCATGGCCTCGGTGAAGTGGCTGAGCAAGATAACGGCGAGCGCCACGCCCTACGCCGGCTACTGGCAAACGCTGGAATATGCCTACTGGCAGCGTACGCAGGGCCTGCCTACCCTCGTGCCCGTGACCGAAATGCAGGTGAAAGCCGAAATTGCCCGCCCCGCCTTG
Source organism: Janthinobacterium lividum (assembly GCA_050954355.1). Lineage (GTDB taxonomy): Bacteria > Bacteroidota > Bacteroidia > Cytophagales > Hymenobacteraceae > Hymenobacter. The sequence continues at coordinate 6,377 of JBPBPH010000085.1, read as the reverse complement.
CACGAAGTAGTGCCCGCCGGCCAGCCCTACCGCGTATTTGGTGCGGCCTGGACGGGCGAAAGCGACGTGACCCGCGTGGAAGTTAGCACCGACGGCGGCCACACCTGGCAGCCCGCTCAACTGCTCGAAGCCGCCGTACCCTTCGCCTGGCGCCTTTGGGAATTCAGCTGGACGCCACCCACCGCGCCGGGCCGCCCCACGCTTATGGCCCGCGCTGCCGACCGCGCCGGCCACACCCAACCCACCGAGCATGACCCCGACCGCCGCAATTACATGGTCAATAAAATTGCCGCTGTGGAGGTACTTGTGCAATAAGCTGTTTCAGCCTTTGCGTAAATAAAGTATGTTACGCTGACGTAGCGACTCACTATTCAAAAACGATTATTCAGACAACTGCTTTAAAAATAAATACTTAGCTTATAAGCCAATACCAGTCTGGCAGGCCGCTAGCTGGCAGCGATGGGCACGAAAGCGCAATAAGCCTACCGCCAGCACCACGGCCGCCACGGCCAGCGCCGTGTAGCCGAGCCGCCCGCCCCGCTCGGGGTGAAACTGGATAAGTGCCAACCCGAAGCCTACCAGCGCCAAGCTAGTGCGCACGTAGGTCAGCAGGGTGCGCTCATTGGCCAGGCGGGTGCGTTGCAGGGCCAGCCGGTCCGACAGAGAAAGCTGGTCGCTAGGGGGGTAGGCGGCATGGGGCATGGAGTGAGGCAGCTACAAAACGCCTGCTTTAACGAGAAACTAGCAGGCAAGGGCCACGGGGCGGCCGCCGGTTTCGCAACATACGGCCCGTAGTGCGGCAAGGGCGTGCTAGGCTACCCACTGGTTTTTAAGTTAACAGGTTGCCGCGCCCCTATACCGCGTGCAGAATGACGTAGAGCGAAGTGGTTGAAATCACCAGCCACAGTAGGATGCCGAGCACGTAGGGCTTGATGCCCACCGAACTCACCACTTTGGCCGAAAGGCCCGCGCCGATAAAAAACAGCGTCACCGTGAGGCCGATTTTGGCCAGGTTCACCATCACCGGGCCCAGCGCTTTGGCGGCCGGCACGTAGGCTGGGGCGAAGGTGTTGAACAACATGGCCAGAATAAAGCCGAAAATGAAGTAAGGAATCGTGATTTTAACGCCTTTCTGCTTGAAAATCATGGCCGTGCCGATGGCTACCGGGATAATCCAGAGCGCCCGCGCTAGCTTCACGGTGGTGGCTACCTCGAGAGCTTGGTTGCCGTAGGCGGCCGCCGCGCCCACCACCGACGAAGTATCGTGAATAGCAATAGCACACCAGAGGCCAAACTGATTCTGGCTCATGTGCAGGGCATGGCCGATGGGCGGAAAGGCGAACAACGCAATGGCGTTCAGCACGAACACCGTGCCTAGGCCCACCGATATCTCCTCGTCCTTGGCGCGCAGCACCGGCCCGATGGCCGCGATGGCCGAGCCTCCACAAATAGCGGTGCCGCACGAAATCAGGTGCACTACGTGCCGGCCCAGCCCCAGCCACTTGCCCACGAAGTAGCCTAAAAACAGCGTGCCAAAGATGGACACGACCGTGAACAGGATGCCTTCCTTACCGGCCTGCACGGCGGCGTGGGCGTTCATGCCGAAGCCTAGGCCGATAACTGAGAATTGTAGTAGCTTGTGGGTGAAGGCCTTGGTATGGCTGGTGAAGGGATTGCCCACCGTTTGGGCCAGCACCAGCCCTAGGGCCAGGGCGATGGGCGGCGAAGCCCAAGGTGTGAGGCAGAACACCAGAAACAACCCAAATACCACCTGCCGCAACGTAAACGCCTGCCCAAACAACTCGCGCGGCGTGTGTAGCGAGCGGAAAATGCCAATGGTTGTTTCGAATTTCGAATTCGTCGAGGGTGGCCTCGGCATGGTCCAACTCGGCCAGAGCAGCGAAAAGCAGGGGCTCGGCGCTGTGCTCGCTTGTTGGTGCAGAGGCGCGGGAGTGGTGAGGTGCTGAAGCATAGGGAAGGCTGATTAGCTGCTGCAAATTTACGGCCCATCCCCCTTTTTGGGTTATTCTGTAATGTCATAAGCAATAACCAATAGTTATTCATTAATTTTTTACGTCGACTTAAAATATTGTATAAAACACTATTCTACAAGCGATAATCAAACCCATCCTACGCAGCCGCCAAATGCCGCGCAAGCTACTGCCAGCGCGAGCGTAAGCCTAGTGTATCGGGCGTGGCAATAGGTCCTTTATCGCCCTGGCCTGGCCTTGCGCAAACGCCAAAAACCGCTGCGCCGGGCGCGGCAACTGCTGGCCCTGCACCCACACCGCCTCAAACTGCCGGGGCAGCGCCAAACCTTGCAGCGGCACTATTTCCAGCAAGCCCGCCGCCAGCTCGCGCTTCAGCGCCTGCCTCGACACGAAGCCTAGGGCCTCGGGCGCGGCTTCAAGGTAGCTTTTAATGGCCTCGGTGCTATCCAGGTAAAAAGCCACGGCTAGGTCACCGAGCTTGATTTTGCGCTCGCGCATAGCCATTTCCAGCACTTCGAGCGTGCCCGAGCCGCGCTCGCGCAGCACCAGCGGGCTAGCCAGCACCTCGGCCAGCGGCAGCGGTTGGGCCGGCGGGCCGCTGGGCGTGGCCCGGCGCACGGCCACCAGCTCGTCGGGCAAGAGCAGCTCGTAGTGCAAGTCGCGGTTTTTGGTGCGGCCTTCCACGAAGCCTAAGTCTAGCTCGCCGCGCAGCAGCGCCTCGGCAATATGCTCAGAATTAGCCGTGTACAAACTCAGCTGCACCTGGGGGTAGCGCTGCTGAAAGGCGGGTAGCCAGGCCGGCAGCACGTACTGGCTGAGCGTGGTGCTGGCCCCTAGGCGTAGGCGGCCGGCGGCTTCCTCGGGGTCGCGCAAACCCAGCAGCTGCTCGTCGAGCTGCTGGGCAGAGGCGGCCACTGTTTCGGCATGCAGCTGGAGCAGGCGGCCGGCCTCCGTCAGGCTGACGCGGTTGCCGCGCCGCTCCAGCAGCCGCTGGCCGTATTGGGCCTCCAGCTCGCGGATGTGCTTAGTCACGGCCGGCTGGCTCACAAACAGCTCCTGCCCAGCTTTGGTGAAACTCAGGTACCGGGCCACGGCGGCAAAGACGCGCAATCGAAAATCGGACATGCGGCAAAGGTCGGGCAGCCCGGCACTTACTTAGCAGCAGAAAGGCCTGAATGCTTCGCCAACAAGGCTAGGCTCATTCAGGTAGCCAATCGACTATTTTTCAGCAGTAAATAATTGTCTTTTAGATACTTACTGAAACAATATTTTTTATACCCTAGTGGCAGGCGGGTGGTTGCGCCACGCGCTCGTACTGGCAGTGGTTCTCGCTTCAAGCCTTGTATGTTCGCTCACTTACCCATTCCCTTGTTGCTGGCGGCCTTTGCCGTGGCCGGTGCTGCCGTGTGGATAGCCGGCATCTACCTTTCTACTACGACCTCCGCGCTGGCTACCCGCTTCGGGCTGGGCCAGGCGCTGGGCGGCCTGCTGATGCTGGCCGTGGTCACCAACTTGCCCGAGCTGGCTATTACCATCAGTGCCGCCCGCAGCCAGCATCTGGCGCTGGCTACCGGCAACATCCTAGGCGGCATTGCCATACAAACGCTGGTGCTGGTGGTGCTGGACGTATTCGGCCTGGGTGGCAAGGCCGCGCTTACCTACCGGGCCGCCTCGCTGGTGCTGGTGCTCGAGGGCGTGCTGGTGCTGGCGGTGCTGGCCGCGGTGCTACTGGGCAGCCAGCTACCGGCTTCGCTACTCGTGGCCCGCGTGCCGCCGGCTAGCCTGCTCATTCTGGTGCTGTGGGTAGTGGGGCTGTGGCTGATTGGCAAAGCCCAAAAAGGGCTACCCTGGCAAGCCAAGGACACCCCGCCCTCCGACCACCAGCCGCAGCCGCAGGGCAGCGCCCAAAAATCGCAAGACCAACCAACTGGGCAACAACACCCTAGCACAACGCGCACAACACTCGTCTTCCTGGCGTCGGCGCTGGTGACGCTGGTAGCCGGCGTGGTGCTGGAGCGCAGCGGCGATGCCCTGGCCACGCACTGGGGCATGAGTGGGCTGCTCTTTGGGGCTACAGTGTTAGCGGCCGCTACTTCGCTGCCCGAGGTATCGACGGGCCTAGCTTCGATGAAGGCGGGCGACTACCAATTGGCTATCAGCGACATCTTCGGGGGCAATGCGTTTTTGCCAGTGCTGTTCCTAGTGGCCAGCGTGCTTTCGGGCCAGGCCGTGCTACCCCACGCCGGTAAGGCCGACCTCTATCTCACGGGCCTGGGCATGCTGCTCACGTGCGTGTACCTCTACGGCCTGCTTTTTCGCCCGCGCCGGCAAGTTGCCCGCATGGGCCTCGACTCGCTCATCGTGCTGGCGCTCTACAGCCTGAGCATGCTGGGGTTGCTGGCCATCAGCCGTTAGCATCTACCTGCTGTCCTGGCGCCGGGTACTGCGGCGCAATGCTGGCGCCATTTACACGGGCAGCGGGCTCACCTCCACCGTAGGAGCATCCACTGGTCTTCTGGCGCCCTGCCGCAACGCATAGTCAGCAACCGCGTACACCTGTCCGAAACACGGTGATGGATTTCCACCGCGAACCGCCGACGCCCCGTGCGCCGCGCTGATGATTCCTACGAAACGGCCAGCTACCTACGCTGCGCCGAGTAGTTCATTTTTGCGTTCGCCGCCATGCCGTTCCGTACTGTTTATTCACGCTTGGTACCCGCCCGTCTGCGGGCCCTCTCCCCGACCCCCACGGTTTTCTTCGTGCTGCGCTGGCTGTTGCTGGCGAGCTTGGTCGGGGCGCTAGCTGGTACGGCTTCGGCCGGTTTCCTGGTTAGTTTGGAATGGGTGACGGCGTGGCGCGTGGCGCACTCCTGGGCGCTGGCGCTGCTGCCCCTAGGAGGCCTGCTGGTGGGCCTGGCCTACCACCGCTTCGGCAACCGGGCAGTAAAGGGCAACAACCTGATTTTGGACGAAATCCACGCGCCGAGCGAAGTAATTCCGCTGCGGCTGGTGCCGCTGGTACTGGGCGGCACCCTTATTACCCACTTCTTTGGCGGCTCGGCGGGCCGCGAGGGCACGGCCGTGCAAATGGGCGGGGCGCTGGCCGACCAGCTTTCGCGCTGGCTGCCCCGGCGCGAGCGGCAGCTGCTGCTCATCGCGGGGATGAGCGCGGGTTTTGCCTCCGTATTCGGCACGCCACTGGCGGGGGCCGTGTTTGGGCTAGAAGTATTCTTGCTGGGCTCGCTGCGCTACGAGGCCATTTTACCCAGCTTTCTGGCCGCCGTGGTAGCCGATGTGGTGACGCGCGCCTGGGGCGTGGGCCACACCCACTACCCCGAGCTGGCGGCCCTGCCGCTCACGGCCGGGGGGCTGGGCTGCACGCTGCTGGTGGGCGCGCTCTTCGGCCTCACGGCCCGCGCTTTTGCCACGCTCACCCACTGGATTAGCCGGCAGTTTGCCCGCTTCAAGTACCCGCCGCTGCGGCCGGTGGTGGGCGGGGTGCTGGTGGCCGCCACCATGTGGGCGCTGGGCACGATGCGGTATAGCGGGCTAGGCGTGCCGGTCATCGTAGAGGCGTTTCAGCACCCGCTCGCACCCCAGGATTTTGCCTGGAAGCTGGCGCTCACGGCCCTCACGCTGGGCGCGGGCTTCAAGGGGGGCGAGGTCACACCGCTGTTTTTTATCGGGGCGGCGCTGGGCTCGGCGCTGGCCCTGGTGCTGCCGCTGCCGGTGGCGCTGCTGGCAGGCATGGGCTTCGTGGGCGTGTTTGCGGGCGCGGCCAATACGCCGCTGGCCTGCCTGTTTATGGGCCTAGAATTGTTCGGCACTCATGCGGGCATCTACTTAGGAATCAGCTGCGTGGTGGCTTACTTGTTTTCGGGCCATAGCGGCATTTACACTGCCCAGCGAGTGGGCCAGCCCAAGCACCCGCTGCTGGGCCGCCACCGGGGCCGCCGGCTGGGCGAGCTGCACCAGTCGCCCGGCAAGCCCTAGGGCCAGCTAATACTCGTTAGTATGCTCATCCTTTGTTCGTTGCGCCATGCCTACCACTTCGCTGCCTAGCACTGCATTGCCCCCTTCGGCCACGCACCAGCGCGTGCTTAGCTCGCTGGTGTTGCTGCGCGAAGACCGGCTCACCAGCCTGCGGGCCGTGCTGGGGCCGCACGCGCCCGGCATTGCCCAGCAGTGGGCTGCCGACCTCAGCGCGGCCGACCACGCCGCGCTGGCGGCCCTGCATGCAACCTACCAGCTCGATACGCCGCTACGCTCGACCCGGCACGAGGTGGGTTTTCGGGCTGCGCAACTCTGGGAAATCCTGGGTGACGCGTCCGCGGCCAGATTCGGCGGCTACGGGCGCTGCCCCCGGCCCTGGCGCCCGACTGGGAT
>JBPBPH010000084.1:0-69571 GCA_050954355.1 Janthinobacterium lividum | reverse complement strand
GCTGCCGTTGCGCCGGATATGTTCGCTGCCACACCTGGCGCACACGTGTTGGGTATAGACCATAAAGCCCTATACGCGTATCACCCTTAAACAGACCACCGCCCCTGCCAAAGTAGAGGTAAGTACCCTATTCATATTCCAGCTCTTCTTTTAACTATCTGCGCGCTCAACACACGACCAATTTTATGACCCCAATCGCATTCAAACAAGCTCCTTAACATCTGCCTACTACTGGCCGGGGAAGCGTGCACGAGTTGCTGTCCCGCAGGGCCTGCTTTGCCGACTAGGAAGCGGCCCGGCTAGAACTGGCTGAATACCTCGACTACTACTACAGTACGCAACGCCTACACTCCGCGCTAAACTACTGCCCCACCACGGAGTTGAACTCCACTGCTTTTGCAACCTACCTTGGCTCGGTGTCCACTAGGACCCGACCATCCCATCTTGCCGCTAGATGCTGGCCTTTCGTACTGGCAAGTCCAATCCTACTTCTGCGCTCGCTCGTCGTAGGGTAGCCCCGCCAGGCGACGCACTACTTTCGTAACCGTTCCCGCTCCCTTTTTATGCTGAATATAGTTTACCCCGCCCGTCACGTGGTACATTGCCTGCTAGGGTCTGCACTCCTGCTAGGCAGTCCGGCCCTAGCAACTAGGGCGCGGGTAGCGATTGCCGCCAAAGACTCGGTCCCGAATACCTTGACGGCCGCCGAGCGACGCCAGGGCTGGCGGCTGCTTTTCGATGGCACTACCTCGGCCGGCTGGCGCAGCGCCAAGGGGCCCGCCTTTCCCACCCACGGCTGGCAAATAGCGGAGGGGACCCTGACTACCCTCGCGGCCGAGGGGAAGGAGTCGGCGAATGGCGGGGATATTATTACGACGGCCCAATATGGGGCCTTCGACTTCTCGTTCGAGTTCCAGCTCACGCCCGGGGCCAATAGTGGCGTTATCTACTTCGTGACGCTGGCCGAGCAAACCTCCGGCTCGCCCATTGGCCTAGAGTACCAGTTGCTCGACGATGCCCGGCATCCGGACGCCAAACTCGGTACCAACGGCGACCGCACGCTGGCCTCGCTCTATGACCTAATTCCCGCCGTTAAGCCGCCAGCTAGCCAGCGGCCTATTGGCGCCTGGAACGTGGGGCGGGTAGTGGTGTATCCCAACAACCACGTCGAACATTACCTCAATGGGACGAAAGTGCTCGAATACGACCGCGGTTCGCCCGCCTTTCAGGCGTTGGTGGCCGGCAGCAAATACCACATCTGGCCTCACTTTGGCGAGGCCCCAGCTGGGCATCTGCTGCTGCAGGACCACGGTAACCAAGTTTCTTTCCGAAGCTTGAAAATCAAGGAGTTACGGTAGCTTCGTAAGCAAACAGCCTCCGCACTACCTAAACTGGTCGCGTAAGCTATTTCCTGCTGGGTAGATAGCGGCGCTACTCCTTGTCACTGCCTACAGGAGCCGAGCAAAGCGGTAGTTTTGCCTTAAAATTAGGCTCTAGCTAGTACATGAGCGGTATTGTCTACTAGGCCTTTGGAAGGGCGGTCAAATAACTAGGCACTAGTCAGCGCCTGCGTAGTGCCGACCCCGAACAAATTAGTGGCTGGTAATCGCCCCAGTACTTCCGCTTGGGTATTAGACGTAGCTGGCAGTACCGCACCGGCCGCTTTAATTAAGCTGGAAAGATTGCCGGTAGGCCAGCGGCGAAAGCGCCGTCTTGGTTTTGAAAAACCGGCTGAAGGACTGCGGATGTTCGAAGCCGAGCGCGTAGGCCACCTCGCTTACCGACAAGCCCGTGGTGGCAAGCTGCTCCTTGGCTTGCTCGATAAGCTTGTCGTGGATGTGCTGCTGGGCGCTTTGGCCGGTGAGCGTGCGCAGCATGTCGCTCAGGTAGCTGGGGGACACGTGCAGGCGCTGCGCCAGGTACTGCACCGTAGGGATACCCCGGCTGAGCAGCTGCTCGCCGCGGAAGCAGTCTGCCAGCGTTTCCTCCAGCCGTTGCAGCAAGTCGCTGTGCACGGCTTTGCGGGTGAGAAACTGCCGTTTGTAAAAGCGGTTGGCATACGTCAGCAGCAATTCGAGCTGGGCAATGACCACGTCCTGGCTGAACTCATCCAGGCGGCTGGCCAACTCCGCCTCCATCGTGCGAAAGAGGGCTAGCAGCAGCTCTTTCTCCGGCTCCGACACGTGCAGCGCCTCGTTGGCTGAGTAAGTAAAGAAGCCGTAGTGCCGCATCTTTTTGGCCAGGGGATAATTGGCCAGAAAATCCGGATGAATCAGCAGGGTGTAATGGCCGCACAGGCTTGCCTCCTGCTCCGCCCCGCCGCCAATAACCTGGTTGGGGGCGGCAAAGAGCAAGCCGCCCGCGTCAAAGTCATAGTGCCCCTGCCCATACGGGAGCTTGCCGCTCAGCTTAGGGCGGTAGGCTATCTTATAAAAGCTTAGCACGTGCGCGTGGTGGGGGCCAACGAGCGGCGCGGGGGTGCCAGCCCCGTTGAGCAAACTAATGAGCGGGTGCAGAGGGCTGGGCAGGCCAAAAACCCGGTGCGCCTCGGCTAGGGAGGCAAACCGAAGGGGCGTGGCTGCTAGCTTTTTCATATCTTTCAGATTAATATCCCGGCCGCCGGGCGTCCCGTAAACGCCCGGTGACCGGGGGTTGTTTACTGGGCTTCGCCCTGGGCCGAGTTGGCCACGGTTTCCCACTCTTCCCACACAGCTAGCCGCTGGGCGTAGGTGTCGCGCACCATAGGCAGGTTGTGGCTACCTAGAAATAGGCGCAGGGGCGGCTGCGCGGCGTCTACCACGGCAAAGAGAGCCGCCGGAGTCGCGGCGGGGTTGCCGCGTTCCAAGCCCCGTAAATTCCCAAAAAACTGGTTTTTGAAATCGGTATACACCTCTAGGCCGGGGGCAAAGCGCAACGACTCGGGGCTGCCGAATTCGGTAGCGTAGGCCCCCGGCTCGATGATAGTGACGTTGATGCCAAACGAAGTTACTTCAGCAGCCAGGCTTTCGTGAATGGCTTCGAAGGCCCACTTGGAAGAGCAGTAGTAGCCAATGACGGGCAAAGTATAGTGGCCCAGGCCGCTCGAAACGCCCAGAATGTGGCCGCTTCCCTGCGCGCGCAATAGGGGCAAGGCGGCCTGAATGACGGACAGGGTGCCGTAAATATTCGTTTCATAGAGCGCCCGCACGTCGTCTAGGCGGGCTTCCTCAATGGTGCCGACCAGCGAGTAGCCCGCGTTATTGAGTACGACATCGAGCCGGCCAAAGTGCGCGTGCGCCTGCGCAACGGCTGTTTTTACTTGCTCAGCGTTGGTGACGTCCAGTTCTAACGGCAGCACGTTGGCTCCGTATCTTTCGGTTAAATCGGCGAGGCTAGTCAGCTGGCGTGCCGTGGCGGCGACCTTGTCGCCGCGTTGCAGGGCGGCCTCCGTCCAGACGCGCCCAAAGCCGCGGGAAGCACCCGTGATAAACCAGATTTTAGAGGTAATACCAGCAGTGGCGGCTGGGCCGGTTTCTCCGGTGGGATGCGGTTGAGGGGTCATAAAAAAGGTGGGTAAAGAACAGGACAAAGGTCCGGCCTGCCTGCTAGCTGCTCGTAGCTGCATTGCGGAAGGTTGTAGCCTAATTGAGGCATTAGAGCAGTTTCATAAACTATGTACGTGGTAGCCACAGTGGTCAACCCAGTTTTGCGCATCTTGGCAGGTAATCCAGGCCAGGGCTCCGTCCCGGCTCAGGACAGCTTCTAGGCCGTTGACCGGCAAGGCCCCAGCCAGGCTGACGGGCGTGCCTACGCGCCGCGGCACGCCCTGGCCCACGCGCTGGCCCACGTCCGGCGTCCGGCCGTAGCAGCGGGCAAAGGCCAGGTGCAGCCCCGTTTCGTCCACGACCTTGAAGCAACGCGGGTCTTCGCCCTGGGCCACAGCTTCCACGAACGCCGCGCGCAGGGCTATGATGCGGGGCGTGTCACGTGCGGCGGCGTGCCAGGCTTTTTTTTGCGCTGCCGCCCGTGCTCGTCCAGCACCCGCCAGACCACGCTCAGGCGCACGGCTTGCCTGCGCTCGGCACGAGCAGGGCCTGCAACTCGGCCAGCGTTACGTCAGGCTGTTGCCCCACGCGGGCCACGAGCAAGGCCTGGGCCGCCGCGTTCAGGCCGCGCGCCCGGCCGCCCGTCGCCGGCTTGGGGGCTAGCCCAGCGCCCGCCCGCTGGCGACGCAAGAGCTTGGTCACGAACGACAAGCTCATCCCAAAACGGTTGGCTACCTGCTGGCGCGTGACTCCCACTTGCCCGCAGGTACCCACCACACGGGTGCATAAATCTGCCGAGTAGGCCTTCCTCCCAAGCCTTACGGATAAAAACCGCTACGGGTACGCCGTTCATGAAACCGCTCTAAGTAAATTATAGAACATTTTCCTAGCCCCAACATGGAGGAAAAGGCTATGACATGCATTCTAATTAAAAGGCATGGTACTAATAATCAAATAGTTGTTACCAATAAATAACTCAAAGTAGAGTGGTAAGAATCCAATCGGAGCCACTTCGCTTCTATTCATTCGATCAGCAGCTCAGCACCCATAAAAAAGCCCTTGCTGACCCCGGCAAGGGCTTTTTTGTTTGCCATCAGCCTAGCAAAAAACCCGACTGAAAGCTAGGCTACATGGAGCTAAAAGCCTACCTTTGGATGTTCTCTTTGTGACCGTATTTTCGGTCGGTTTAACCCCCTCTCTCGCATGAGTGAAGTAGTAGAAAAACAAGCTCCCGCCGCCGATTACTCGGCCGATAGCATTCAGGTGTTGGAAGGGTTGGAAGCGGTGCGCAAGCGCCCGAGCATGTACATCGGCGATACGGGTATCAAGGGCCTGCACCACTTAGTGTGGGAAGTGGTGGACAACTCCATCGACGAAGCCCTCGCCGGGCACTGCGACCTGATTCAGGTAACCATCAATGAAAATAACTCAGTCACCGTCCGCGATAATGGCCGGGGCATTCCCGTCGATTTCCACGCCAAGGAAGGCCGCTCGGCCCTCGAAGTGGTGCTGACCGTGCTACACGCCGGCGGTAAGTTTGATAAAGACAGCTACAAAGTATCGGGCGGCCTGCACGGCGTAGGTGTGAGCTGCGTAAACGCGCTCAGCATCGACCTGAAAGTGACCGTGCGCCGCAAAGGGCACGTGTACGAGCAGGAGTACAGCATCGGCGCGCCCCTGTACCCGGTGAAGGAAATTGGGGATACCGACGAGCACGGCACGGAGGTGCAGTTTCTGCCCGACCCCAGCATTTTTGCCGATACCGAGTACCGCTACGCCACCATCGCCAGCCGCCTGCGCGACTTATCGTTTCTCAACAAGGGCATCCGCATCACCCTTACCGACCGGCGCGAGGTGCTGACTGGCGACGCGGCCCTAGGGCACGCCGACGCCGAAGGCTTCCGCTACGAGGAATTCTTCTCAACCGGCGGCCTGCGCGACTTTGTGCAGTACCTCGACGGCACCGAGCGGCCCTCGCTGCTAGCCGAGCCCATTTACGTGGAAAGCGAGAAGGGCGGCACGCCGGTAGAAGTGGCTTTGCAGTACAATACCTCCTACCAAGAGAACGTGTATAGCTACGTCAACAACATCAATACCCACGAGGGCGGCACGCACGTGGCGGGCTTCCGCTCGGCCGTGACGCGGGTGCTGAAGAACTACGGCGACAAGAGCAAACTCTTCGAAAAAGCCAAGGTAGACATCACCGGCGACGACTTTCGGGAAGGCCTCACGGCCGTTATCTCGGTGAAGGTGCAGGAGCCGCAGTTTGAGGGCCAAACCAAAACCAAGCTCGGCAACTCAGAAGTGAGCGGCGCGGTGAACTCGGTGGTGGGCGAAATCCTAGGCCAGTACCTGGAGGAAAACCCTAACCAGGCCAACAAAATCATGGACAAAGTGATTTTGGCGGCCAAGGCGCGCATCGCGGCCCGCAAGGCCAAGGACATGGTGCAGCGCAAGAACGTGCTGGGCTCCAACTCGCTGCCCGGCAAGCTGGCCGACTGCTCCGACTCGGACCCGCAGGTGTGCGAGCTGTATTTGGTGGAGGGTGACTCGGCCGGCGGCACTGCCAAAATGGGCCGCAACCGGGCATTTCAGGCCATCTTGCCGCTGCGTGGTAAAATCCTGAACGTGGAGAAAGCCCAGGAGCACAAGATTCTGGAAAACGAGGAAATCAAGAACATGATTACTGCCCTCGGGGTCACGTTCAACGAGCGCAAGTCGCTGGCGTTTGGCACCGACGACGAGGGCAACGAAACTGGGCCGCTGAACTTCGACAAGCTGCGCTACCACAAAATCATCATCATGACCGATGCTGATATCGACGGCTCGCACATTCGCACGCTTATCCTCACGTTCTTCTTCCGCTACATGCGCCAGCTCGTCGACCAAGGTTACATCTACATCGCCCTGCCGCCGCTCTACTTGGTGAAGCGCGGCAAGGAGGAGCGCTACTGTTGGACTGAGGACGACCGCGCCGCCGCCACCGAAGAGATAGGCCGCGGCAAGCCCGAAACCGTGAATGTGCAGCGCTACAAGGGCCTGGGCGAGATGAACGCCGAGCAACTCTGGACCACCACCATGCAGCCCGCCACGCGCTCGCTCAAGCAAGTAACCGTAGACTCGGCCGCCGAGGCTGACCACCTTTTTTCAATGCTCATGGGCGACGAGGTAGCCCCGCGCCGCGACTTCATCGAGCAGAACGCCAAATATGCCAAGCTGGACGTGTAGGCGTTGCCTACAACGCAATTAGTAAAGTAGCTTGCGCCCGCCCTCCTAATGAAAGGAGGGCGGGCGCATTGCTTTTGGCACTGTTTTACGCAGCATTTGCCACAGATATGGTTTATTCATCTCCTGCTAAGCAGTTACTATGCAGCACGCCGGCCGACATTGACGAGATTTTTCGGCTCTACCGGCTAGCTTCGGCCTACCAGGCTACAACCAGCGGGGCTACCGTCGTGTGGCCTGATTTTGACCGTGGTATGGTAGCGCAGGAGCTAGCCGAGGGTCGCCAGTGGAAGTTGCTGCTGGGCGATACCGTTGCCTGCGTGTGGGCCACCACCTTTGATGACCCCCAGATTTGGCAAGCTAAAAACGCCGACCCCGCCGTGTATATCCACCGCATTGCCACCAACCCCGACTGCCGGGGGAGGGGGTTGGTCATGGACATCGTGCAGTGGGCTAAGGGATATGCCCGGCAGCACCAGAAAAAGTTTGTGCGCCTAGATACCGTTGGTGAAAACCAGGGGCTCATCGCTCACTACACCGCGTGCGGATTTACGTACCTGGGCTTAGTCGAACTGACGGATACGGCAAGCTTGCCAGCGCATTACCATGATGCTACCGTGAGCTTATTCGAGCTGCCGGTAGAGAACTAACCAATTAGTTAATCACCAGCAGATGCGACAGCTAATTTCCTCTGGCTCGCCCTGGGAAGGACCGGTGGGCTACTCTCGCGCCATGCGGGTGGGCAACGTAGTAGAAGTGGCGGGCACCACTGCCCAAGACGGTGACGCCGTAACTGGCCACGATGAATACGCGCAAACCAAGCGCATTCTGGAAAAAGTAGCTGTTGCCCTGCACGAGGCCGGCGCTACCCTGGCCGACGTGGTACGCACCCGGATGTTTGTGGTCGACATCACCCAGTGGGAAGCCGTGGGCCGGGCGCACGGCGAGGTATTTGGCGAGATTCGGCCCGTCACGACGATGGTTCAGGTGGCGGCCCTTATCGACCCGCGCTTGCTGATAGAGATAGAGGCAACGGCTATTATCGGCGGCTAGTAGTCGGTGCGGCTTTCGTGCTCTTGCCAGGCCCGGAACGACCCTAGGGCCTCGTCGCGCAGTAGCTGCTGCATGGGTAGGCGGCGCTGGGCGAGGGGCTTCCCGATTTCGTCGTAAATGAACTGGTCGTCGAAGCCCACGGCGGCGGCATCGGCCTTAGTGTTGGCGTAAAACACGCGGGCGGGACGGGCCCAGTAAATGGCCCCTAGGCACATGGGACAGGGCTCGCATGAGGTGTAGAGGTCGCAGCCGTCGAGTTGGTGGCTGCCCAGCACCTGGCAGGCTTGGCGGATGGCGTCGATTTCGGCGTGGCAGGTAGGGTCGTGGGTGCTGGTAACCTGGTTGAAGCCGCGGGCAATAATCTGCCCGTCCTTCACCACCACGGCGCCGAAGGGACCGCCGAAGCCGGCCTGCATCTTCTCGAGCGACAGCCGGATGGCCTCGCGCATGAACTCGAGGTTGGGTTGATTAGGTGAAGCGTCGTTGGTTTTCAAAGCTAAAAATCAGTTTTTTATAAGCTAACGATAGAAAAATGTCGAACCGACCGGAATCTTTTGACCGCTCGCTTGTTTGTACTAACGTGAAAGAATAGTTTTTTAAGGTGTTTTGGTTGGAAAGGCGAATGGCTCTGCTGTTCGCCTTTTTTCATGCCTATTCCCTAGGGTTACCCTAAGCTAACAGCACGACAAAACTAACCGTTGCGCTGCCAAAGGCTGCGGGCTAGGAACCGGCCCTAGGCCTCGCTTTACGGTAAAGACCTCGGCTTGGAGTAGTGGGTGATGACCGATTTGAGATACTATTTTGACAAAATATGCCGCAAAATTGACTGCGGCTAGCTTTGCAGGCTCCGTGTTAGGCGCGAGCGCGAGGCTGCCCCCGTGCTAAGTGGCTAGCACGTAACAGTTTGTAGCAAGTAGGGCAGGCCAGGGGAGAAGCACGCTAGTAGCGGGGATTAAATGGCGAAAGTATAGTAATTTGCCGGTCCGCGTTCCTATTCTCACCTGTATGATAAACCGGCGCCTAGCCCTTCGGCAGCTTACTGTGCTAGCCGGGGCGGCTACCCTGCTGCCCAGCTGCCTCTCGCCCAGCTCTGATGAGCAAAAAGTAGCTTATGTCCTTAAGCACGTGACCCTTACGGGTGGCCAGCAGCAGCAGCTGGCGTTGGTGTGCGACGCGCTGCTGCCCCGCACCACTACGCCCGGCGCCCACGACCTGGGCCTGCACCTCTACGTGCTAAAAATGCTGGACGACTGCACGCCGGCGCCTGAGCAACAGGCCTTTGCGGCGGGCCTAGGGCAGCTCGATGACGCTAGCCGCCAGCAGCACGGGCAGGCGTTTGGGGCCAGCAGCCCGGCGCAGCGCCAAGCATTTCTGCAAAACCTGGACGAGCAGCCCGGCCGGCATTCGGCTGAGTTGGCGAGCTTTTACCGCACGGCCCGGCAGCTGACCATTGATGGCTACACAAACAGTAAATATTTTATGACCAAACAGGTGCTCTACGAATTGGTGCCGGGCCGCTACGACGGGTATTTTCCGGTGAGTGAAGTCAATTTAGCCGTTCCGCACCATGGCCAGTCCTAACCTGCCGAATGCGCAGGCGCGCACCTTCGATGCCATCGTGATTGGCTCGGGCATTAGCGGCGGCTGGGCCGCCAAAGAGCTGACGGGCAAGGGCTTGAAAACGCTGGTGGTAGAGCGCGGGCGCGACGTGAAGCACCTCGTGGACTACCCCACCACTAACCTGGACCCTTGGGAATTTGCGCACAACGGCAAGGTGCCGCTGGAGGTGCAAAAGGCTAACCCCATTGCCAGCCGCTGCTACGTCTTCAAGGAAGACGCTATGCACTTTGTGGTGAAGGATGCCGAGCACCCGTACGTGCAGGAAAAGCCCTTCGACTGGATTCGGGGCTACCAAGTAGGGGGCAAGTCGCTGCTGTGGGCCCGCCAAACCCAGCGCTGGAGCGACTACGACTTTGAGGGCCCGGCCCGCGATGGCTTTGCCGTGGACTGGCCCATTCGCTACGCCGATTTGGCGCCCTGGTACAGCTACGCCGAGAAGTTTGCTGGCATCAGCGGCCACCGCGATGGGCTGGCCGAGCTGCCCGACGGCGAGTTTCTGCCCGGCTTCCCGCTGAACGCAGCCGAAGACCACTTCCGGCAGCTGGTGAAGCAGAAGTACCCGGGCCGCCACGTTATCAGCGCGCGCTGCGCCCACCTGAGCAAGCCGCAGCCCGTGCACTACGAGCAGGGCCGGGTGCAGTGCCAAAACCGCAACCTGTGCCAGCGCGGCTGCCCGTTTGGCGGCTACTTCAGCTCCAACGCCTCCACGCTGCCCTGGGCGCAGAAGTCGGGCAACCTGACCTTGCTGCCAGGCCAAGTGGTGGAGAGCCTTATCTACGACGAGAAGCTGGGCCGCGCCACCGGCGTGCGGGTGATTGACGCCCACACCAAGGCCACTACCGAATACTACGCGCCGGTGCTGTTTGTGAACGCGGGCGCGCTGAATACCAACCTGTTGCTGCTCAACTCTACGTCGAGCCGCTTCCCGAAGGGGCTGGGCAACGACAACGGCCTGCTGGGCAAGTTCGTGGCGTTTCACAACTACAGTGCCCGCATCTATGCCGAGTACGACGGCCTAGGGCAGTACACTACCGACGGGCGCAACCCGGCGGGCGGCGGCTATTTGCCGCGCTTCCGCAACGTGCAGAAGCAGGAAATGGATTTTTTGCGCGGCTACGCCACCAGCTTCGGGGCCAGCCGCGGCCTGGTGCGGCCCGAAACCGGGCTGGGCGCCAGCCTCAAGCAGCAGCTCGAGCACCCCGCCCTAGGGCCCTGGCGCATTTCGGCGGGCATGATGGGTGAAACCATCCCCAAGGCCACTAACTACGTGCGCCTCGACCCCACCCGCAAAGATGAGTGGGGTATGCCGCTGCTGTCAATAGCGATAGCCTACGACGACAACGACGCCAAGATGAAGCAGGACTTCTTTGAGCAGTTCGGCGAGATGTTTGCGCAGGCGGGCTTCACCAATATCCACCTCAACGACTCGCACCAGGCGCCGGGCCTCGACATTCACGAGATGGGCGGCGTGCGCATGGGCCACGACCCCCAAACTTCCCTGCTTAACCGCTGGAACCAGCTGCACGCCTGCCCCAACGTGTACGTGACCGACGGCGCCTGCATGACCTCGACCTCCACCCAAAACCCTTCGCTGACCTACATGGCCCTCACGGCCCGCGCCGTGGACCACGCCGTGCGCGAAAGCAAAAAGCTAACCACCTGAAGCTTATGAACCAACGCCGTAATTTTCT
This sequence comes from Janthinobacterium lividum, assembly GCA_050954355.1. Taxonomy (GTDB): domain Bacteria; phylum Bacteroidota; class Bacteroidia; order Cytophagales; family Hymenobacteraceae; genus Hymenobacter. Next base: position 58,458 of record JBPBPH010000084.1, on the reverse strand, counting down.
GAAGCAGGCGGGCACGCTGGCCGCCGTGGCCTACGCCCAGCCGGGCCAGTTGCTGGCTGCCCCCGCCGCGCCTACCCCCAAGGTGGGCATCCAGCTGTATTCGCTGCGCGATTACATTGGGCAGAACACTAAGAGCGTGCTGACCAAGGTGGCCCAGGCCGGCTACCAGGAGGTAGAAACCTACGGCTACAGCCCCACCACCGGCTTTTGGGGCATGAAGCCGGCCGAGTTTAAGGCCGCGCTGGCGGCCCAGGGCCTCAGCACTCCCAGCGGCCATTACGGGTTGGATAGCTTCTTCCGCGACGGCAGCGAAACGGAGCTGAACGGCATTATTGCGGCGGCCAAGGGCTGCGGCCAAAGCTACGTAGTGGTGCCCTCGCTCGATGGGAAGCTGTTGCAGTCAGCGGCCGACTTCAAGACCGTGGCTAGCCGCCTCAACCAGGCTGGCGCCCGCTGCAAGGCCGCCGGCCTGCGCCTGGGTTACCACAACCACGACTTCGAATTTAAGCCCCTAGGCGGCACTACGCTTTACGAGGTGATGCTGAAGGAAACTGACCCCAAGCTGGTTGATTTTGAGATGGATATCTACTGGGTGGTGCGTGCCGGCCAGGACCCGCTCAAGCTGATGCGCGAGCATCCCGGCCGCTTCCCGCTCTGGCACGTGAAAGACATGGACAAGGCGCGCCCCGAGCTGAATACCGAAATTGGTTCCGGCTCCATCGACTTCCGCCAACTAGCCGCCCACGCCCGCGAGGCCGGCCTGCAGCACCTGTTTATGGAGCAGGAAAACTTCAGCCTGGATGCCTATCAAAGCATTACGCAGAGCGCGGCCTACATGAAAAACAACCTGCTGCCGGCCCTGCAGAAGGGCTAGAGGTGTATTCAACACAAAAGACGGTCCTGCTCATCTGGCGTCCGCTTGCCGAAGCATCTCTGCTCACCCTAGGGCTTCGTTCAGTAGAGATGCTTCGACAAGCGGACGCCAGATGAGCAAGACCGTCTTTTCTATATAACCACTCGAGTTTGGTTCGGCGAACTAGCCGTACCCCTAACTTGCGCCTAGGCCGCGGCCGGGGCAAAAACCTGACGGCAGCCGGTTTGTGATGCAAAAACGCTATCTATTGCCGCTGCTGCTGGCGGCCGGCGCGGCCCGTGCCCAGGCTTTTACTTCTGCCGAGCTAGCCCGCTGGCAGCAGCAGGCGCAGCGCGTCAGCATTGTGCGCGATGCCTGGGGCGTGCCCCACATCACGGGCAAAACCGACGCCGATGCCGTGTTTGGACTGCTTTATACGCAGTGTGAGGACGATTTTGCGCGGGTCGAGGATAACTACCTCACGGCCCTAGGGCGCCAAGCCGAGGTGAAGGGCGAGGCCGCGCTCTACGAAGACCTGCGCCAGCGCCTGTTCATGGATTCGACGCGGGCGGTGGCCACTATGCGCCGCAGTCCGCGCTGGATGAAGGACTTGCTGCAAGCCTTTGCCGACGGCACCAACTACTACCTGGCCACCCACCCGCAGGTGCGGCCTCGGCGCCTGCGCCGCTTTCAGCCCTGGATGCCGCTGCTTTTTAGCGAGGGCAGCATCGGCGGCAACGTGAGCGGCGTGCCCCTGGAGCGCCTCAAGGCCTTTTATAGCCAGCAGAAAGGCACCTCGTTTCAGCCCGTGCCGACCCTAGGGCCGGCGGTCGAGGCCACTCAGCGGCTGGCCTTCGAGCGCGCCGAGGACGAGCCCACTGGCTCCAACGGCTTCGCCATCGGCACCAGCAAAAGCGCCAGCGGCCACCCGCTGCTGCTCATCAACCCGCACACCTCGTTCTACTTCCGCTCCGAAGTGCAGGTGACGAGCGCGCAGGGCCTGAATGCCTACGGCGCCGTAACGTGGGGGCAATTTTTTGTATACCAGGGCTTTAACGCCACTTGCGGCTGGATGCACACCAGCAGCCAGGCCGACACTATGGATGAATACCTCGAAACGGTGAGCGAGCAGCCCGGCGGCGGCCGCACCTACCGCTACGAGGGCAAGCAGGTGCCGCTGGCCACCGATACGCTCACGCTGCGCTACCTCGTAGGCGGCCAGTTGCAGCGACGGCGCTTTACTACCTACCGCACCGGGCACGGGCCGGTGGTGGGGCAGGTGGGCGACAAGTGGCTGACCGTGAAAATGATGGATGCACCGCTGGCCGCCCTCGAGCAGTCGTACCTGCGCACCAAGGCCCGCGACTACGCCAGCTACCGCGAGGTGATGCGCCTGAACGGCAACGCCTCCAACAACACCGTCTTTGCCGATAACCAGGGCACCATTGCCTACTGGCACGGCAATTTTATGCCCCGCCGCCCGGCCGGCCCCGACTTTAGCCAGCCCGTGGAGGGCAGCACCGCCGCCACCGAGTGGCAGGGCCTGCACCCGCTGGAGGACTTGGTGCAAGTGAAAAACCCGGCCAGCGGCTTCATCCAAAACTGCAACTCGACGCCCTTTTCGGTGGCCGGCCCGGCCAGTAGCCCCGCCAAAAGCCAGTATCCCAGCTACCTGGCGCCCGACGCCGAAAACTACCGCGCCATTACGGCCGTGCGGGTGCTGAGCCGGCCGAAGGCCTTCACGCTCGATACCCTGGTGGCCGCCGCCGACAACCCGCACCTGGCGGGCTTCGAGGAACTGCTGCCTTCGCTGCTGCGCGACTGCCAGCTGCTGCTCGACGAGCCCGGCGGCTCTCTGCCCGAGGGCGTAGAGGAGGCCCTGCCCATCTTGCGCACCTGGAACCTGAATTATAGCCAGGAGTCGGTGGCCCAAACCCTGGCCATTTACTGGGGCGAGCGCATCCAGCGCCTGGCGCGGCCCCGCGTGCCGGCCGGGCAGGTGCTGGATTACCTCAGCTTCACCAAGTTCATCATCGACACGACCACGCCCGACGAAAAAGTGCAGGCCCTGGCCGAAACTCTGGCCGAGCTGCGGCGCGACTTTGGGAAGTGGCAGGTGCCCTGGGGCGAAGTAAACCGCTACCAGCGCCTCACGGGCCGCCTCGACGAAGCCTTTGACGACCAGCAGCCTAGCCTGCCAGTGGCGTTCACGTCGTCGGCCTGGGGCAGCTTGGCCGCCTTTGGCGCGCGCCCCCAGCCCGGCACCAAAAAGCGCTACGGCTACGTGGGCAACAGCTTCGTGGCGGTGGTCGAGTTTGGCCCTCGGGTGGTGGCCCGCTCGGTCGTGACGGGCGGCAGCGCCAGCACGCCCGCCAGTCCCCACTTCACCGACCAGGCCCCACTGTATTGCAACGGCCAGTTCAAGGAAGTCTGGTTTTACCCCGAGGACGTGGCCAAGCACGTGGAGCGCCAGTACCATCCGGGCGAGTAGGGGCAGGGCCTTTGTTGTAAGCCAGGCCCTAGGGCCGGCAGCTTGCGCAAAAGACTCAAAATAGATTTTTACGGGATATTACAAGCCAGCCAAGCGTGCTTAAAAACCTGCTACTTCTCTGCTTGCTGGCCCTAGGCGCCCAGGCCCAGCTGCCGGCCGCCAGCCAAGCGCCCGCGCTGCCCGCCGCTTTGCTGCTGCGCCCCGCCGCCGTGTTCGATGGCGAGGTGCTGCACCCCGGCTGGGCAGTGCTGGTGCAGGGCGACAAGATTGCCGCCGCCGGGCCGGCTGCCTCCCTAGGGGCCCCGGCTGGCGCTACCGTGCTCGAACTGCCCGGTCTCACGCTGCTACCGGGCCTTATTGAGGGCCACTCGCACCTGCTGCTGCACCCCTACAACGAAACCAGTTGGGACGACCAGGTGCTGAAAGAGCCGCTGGCTTTGCGCGTGGCCCGCGCCACTGTGAGCGCTCGCAATACGCTGCTAGCCGGTTTCACCACCGCCCGCGACCTGGGCACCGAAGGCGCGGGCTACGCCGACGTGGGCTTGAAGCAGGCCATCGACCAGGGCATCATTCCGGGCCCTCGGCTGCTGGTGGCCACGCGGGCGCTGGTAGCCACCGGCAGCTACGGCCCCCACCTGGCCGCCGTAGACGAGGTGCCCCAGGGTGCCCAGGAAGCCGACGGCCCGGATGCGCTGGTGCGGGCCGTACGCGAACAAATCGGCCGCGGAGCCGACGTGGTAAAAGTGTACGCCGACTACCGCTGGGGGCCCGGCGGCTCGGCTCAGCCCACGTATTCGCTCGACGAGCTGACGCTGATTGTGCAAACGGCGCGCAGCAGCGGGCGCGGCGTGGTGGCCCACGCCAGCACCGCCGAGGGAATGCGCCGCGCCACGCTGGCCGGCGTCGAAACCATTGAGCACGGCGACGGCGGCACGCCCGAAGTATTCCGGCTGATGAAGCAGCGCGGTGTGGCCCTGTGCCCCACGGTGGCCGCCACCGACGCCATTGCGCAGTACCGGGGCTGGAAAAAGGGCCAGGACCCCGCGCCCGCCCGCGTGCAAGCCAAGCACCAGGCCCTGGAAGCCGCCCGCCAGGCCGGCGTGGCGCTGGTGATGGGCGGCGACGTGGGCGTGTTTCCGCACGGCGACAACGCCCGCGAGCTGGAACTGCTCGTCACCGACTACGGCCTAGGGCCCCTGGAGGTGCTGCAAGCCGCCACCAGCGGCAACGCCCGCCTGCTGCACCTGCCCGACCGCGGCCGCGTGGCCCCCGGCCTGCTAGCCGACCTCGTAGCCGTGGCCGGCGACCCCACCCGCCAGGTGCAGGCCCTGCGCCAAGTGCGCCTCGTGCTGAAAGGCGGCGTGCTTTACCGCCAGCCCTAGGGCCACCCCGGTTACTTTTGCTTTCGTTTCACCTTTCCTTTTGCCGCATGGCTGCTACCAGCACCTCAAAAGAAGCAGTATTTCAGGAGATAGCGCAGCGCCTGCAAGCGCAGGGCTTCCGCATCGACCGCCAGGACCAGTCGCGCCCCTGGGGCGGCTTTTTCGTGCTCGACGAAGACCAGGCCCAGGAGTTTGCCGACCAGTACTTCAGCGGCCTGCCCGTCGAAAACCTGCGCATTTCGGGCAAGCTCAGCCCCAAGATTCTGCTCGTAGCGCCTCACCAGCGCCTGAGCTGGCAGTACCACCACCGCCGCGCCGAAATTTGGCGCGTAGTGGAAGGCCCGGTGGGCATTGCCATCAGCGACTCCGACACCGAAGGCGAGGTGAAAGACTACCAGCCCGGCGAGCAAATTATGCTCACCCAAGGCCAGCGCCACCGCCTGGTGGGCCTGGGCGGCTGGGGCGTAGTGGCCGAAATCTGGCAGCATACCCACGCCGAGCAGCCCTCCGATGAGGATGACATTGTGCGCGTGCAAGACGACTTCGGTCGCTAGGCTAGAAATTTGAAATAACCAGGCAGTCCTGCTCATCTGGCGTCCGCTTGTCGAAGCATCTCTATTGCGCCGTTGGCGAATCGTTCAACGATGCGGTAGAGATGCTTCGGCAAGCGGACGCCAGATGAGCAGGACTGCCTGGTTGTTAGACTAGCCGCTACTTCAACCTCTGCGCCGCCACGCCGGTGGTTGTTAGCTTCACCGGCTCGATGCGGCCGTTTTTATCGAAGTGCATTTCTTCGGTGCACACCACGCGGTGGTTGCCGTCGGTATCGCCCAAGGGGTGGCGGTGGTAGACGATGTACCAGCGGTGGGTGCCCGGCACATTGATGACCGAGTGGTGGCCGGCGCCGGTGCCCACTTGGGGGTCTTGCTGCAATATTTTGCCCACCCGCTCGAAGGGGCCGAAGGGCGAGTCGCCGATGGCGTAGGCCACCGAGTAGTCGGGGCCCGTCCAGCCGCCCTCGCTCCACATGAAGTACACCTTGCCTTGGCGGCGGAACATCAGCGGCCCCTCGACATACTTATCGGGGGTGATGGACTTGAACGTGGTGCCGTCAGCAAACGTGACGAAGCCCTTGAAATCGTTCTGAAGCAGGGCGATGTTGCAGTGCTGCCAGCCGCCGTATACCAGGTAGTATTTGCCGTCTTGGGGGTCGTGAAACACGAACTGGTCGATGGGCTGGGCGCCGTTTTCGATGGTGCCCACCAGCGGCTTGCCCAAGTAGTCTTTGAAGGGCCCGGCCGGGTTGTCGGCTACGGCCACGCCAATGCCTCCCGGCGGCTCGTTGGGCTTTTCGGGGTGGTAGTCGTTGGCCCCAAAAAAGAGGTAGTACTGGCCGCCTTTGGCCACGATGGCGGGCGCCCACAAGGCGCGGTGCGCCCACTTCACGGCCGCCGTATCGATGATGCGCGGGTGCTTGGTCCAGTGCACCAAATCGGGCGAGGAAAAGGCATCGAGGTACACCTGCTCGTTGAACGGGGCCGAGTACGTGGGGTAAATCCAGTACTGCTTGCCGAAGATAGCGGCTTCGGGGTCGGCGTACCAGCCGGGGAAAACGGGGTTGCCGCTGGTGGCCGGGGCCGGCCCCGGCCGCGATTGGGCCTGGGCCGCGCCGGCGCCCGCCAGCAGGCCTAGGGTCAAAAAGGTGGGAAAGAGCTTCATGGCGGCGAAGCTACTCAAACGAGTTGGTAGCCCAGAAGCAGTTGCGAGCGGAAGCGCTTTGGGCACGCTTGCATACTGCCTATTTACGTGCTGATTTACCCCTAGGGCTACACCACAATGCGGATTTCGTAGTTTTCCTGTTGCGGGTTTTGTGGGTTGGGCACGCGCCAGGCGCCCACGCGGCTGGGGCCGTAGCCCAGGTTTAGCTTCACCCATTCGTCGCGGGTGGGCAGCAGGGCCAGCACTTCGGTACTAAGACGGTGCAAGTCGTCGTGCAGGTTCTGGTGGCGCTGGCGCAGCTCATCGTCGTGCTGGTCAAACGAGCCGGTGGGCGAGCGCATCTCGAAGGCCTGGGTGGCAGCATTTACTTCGGCATCGTGCAGCGGCTCGTTGCGCTCGGCCACCGTGAGCTTGCGCAGGTCGGCTTTGGCGGCGAGGTACTCTTCTACCTTCTGCACCAGCGGCTGGAGGTTGGGGTTGAGGTAATCGAGGTTGGTGGCCATTCGGTGAAATGGGAAACTAGTGGGGGGTGAGTTGGCAGATACTGGTGGGCGCGGCTAGGCGCTGGCAGCGGCCGAAGCCTTGCTGCGCTGGCAGCGCTCGCTGCAATATTTGACGGCTTCCCAGTTGTTGCGCCACTTTTTGCGATACTCGAAGGGGAGGCCGCAGGTAGCGCAAATTTTGGTCGGCAGTTGGCCTTTTTTGAGGGTGGTAGCCACGGGGCGAAGCGAAAGATGACGAAGCCGCCACACCTTTGCCGGCCGGCGGGTGGAGGTTTTACGTTGAAAGCCCCCTAGGCGGCTATGGTCGCGCTTGCCTGCTCTCCTTTTTCCATGCCTCACCCTGCTTCCGCCGCCCCCGATTTGCTGGGCCAGGCCCTGCTCGACTACCAGCACGGCCACCCCGTGGCCGCCCTCACCGTGCACTGCTCGGCGGCCGACGACGAGCCCCTGCCCGCCGCCTACTTCTTCCGCACCCTGCTGGCCATGCCCGAGCTCGAGCGCCAGGCCCTGGACGAGTGCCGCGGCCGCGTGCTCGACCTGGGCGCCGGCGCCGGCTGCCACACCCTGGAGCTGCAAAGCCGGGGCTTTACGGACGTGAAAGCCATCGACCACTCGGCCGGGGCCGTGCAGGTGATGCAGGCCCGCGGCGTGCGCCAGGTGGCCCAGCACGATTTGTACTATAAGCGCGCCCCCCAGGAGCTGCCCTACGATACCATCTTATTGCTAATGAACGGCTTGGGGCTGGCCGGCACCCTAGGCGGCCTCGACAAGCTGCTGGCCCATGCCCGCACCTTGCTGGCGCCCGGTGGCCAACTGCTGGCTACTTCCACCGACATTCAGTACCTGTTTGAAGACGAAGACGGGGCGCTCAATTTCAACCTGAACGCCGCCTATTACGGCGAGGTCGAGTACCAGTTTGAATACAAAAACCAGGCAGGCGACCCCTTCCCCTGGCTGTTCATCGACGGCCAGCTGCTGGAAGACGCTGCCCGCCAGGCTGGCTACGAGGTCGATTTTCTGGGCCACGACGACGGCGGCCAGTACCTAGTGCGCCTCACGCTGGTGGGCCGCTTCGAGCCGGGTGTGGAATAATTAAAAAACACGTCCTGCTCAGCTGGCGTCCGCTGGCCGAAGCAGCTCTACCGCGCCGCCTAGGGCCGTTGTTCGGTAGAGGTGCTTCGGCCAGCGGATGCCAGCTGAGCAGGACGTGTTTTTAGCTATTAACCTAACCAGTAATTATTAATAAGATGCCTCATTTCCAAACCTATACCGTGCGCTGGGCCGAGCTGGACCCTAACGGCCATATGCGCCACTCGGCCTACGCCGACTTTGCTGCCGACCAGCGCGTGCACTGGCTAGCCAGCTTTGGTTTCGACGTGGCCAAGTTTGCCGCCCTGCGCTTAGGACCCATCCTGTTTCGCGAAGAAACGAAGTACCTAAAGGAGCTGCGCGGCGGCGAAACCATCCGGGTGGAAGGGCGCCTGGTGGGCGGCACCCCCGACGGTGCGCGCTGGACCATCGAGCACACTATTTACCGGGCCAGCGGCCAGCCTGCCGCCATCGTCACAGTCGACGGCGCCTGGCTCGACCTCGACCGCCGCAAGCTCACCGTGCCCCCGCCCGAGCTGGCTGCTGCCATGCAGGCGGCGGAGTAGGTGCTTAAAAAAGCGGTCCCGCTGAGCTTGTTTGTATTGCCCGCGTTAAGCTTACTGCCCCAGCACCTTCGTGATGCGGCCCAGCTGCTGCTGGTGGTGCAGGGTGTGGTCGAGCACCGAAGTCACGGTTTGGCCCACCGTGAGCCAGCCGGCGCGGGGGTGGCGAAACACGTTGTGGTTCAGCTTGCTACCCGGAAACTCGTGCAGCACTTGCTCCAGCTCGCGCCGAACGCTGGCCCACTGAGTGCGAAGCTCGGGCAGGGGCGCAATGGTTTCGGGCGCGGGCGGGGGCGGCAGCGAAGGCGGCACCTTAAATTTGAGGCCCGGCAGGCGCAAGCCCAGGCGCAGCAGCAGCGCCCGCAGGCGGGTGCCCAGCGTGCGCAGGCGCCAGGCGCCGTGGTCAGCGGCCAGGGCTTTGCGCAGGGCGTAGGCAATGCTTTTTTCGGCCGTTAACAGGTGGTGAATGACTTGGGCGGCGGCCCACTCGCCGGGCACCGGCGCCACGTAGGCGCGGGGCCCTAGGGCCTCGGCGGTGGCCAGCGCGCGCGCGGTGGCGCGATCGAGCTGCTCAATGAGCAAGTGCAGGCGGTTGGTCATGGGGCGGGTGGGGGTAGGGCGGGCGGCGTAGCTTTGGGCAAATACCACGCCATATACGCAAGCTGGCTGCCCTAGGGCTACTGCGGCTTGGCCGGACCGTAGGTTTAGTTTAATGCGCTGCCGCCGTGCTTTTTAAGAACACCATTTCCAACTTCGCCCGCCTGCGCCAAGTGGCCGAGGTGCTGCTGCGCTACGGCTTCGAGGACGTGGTGACGAGCACGCCCCTGCGCCGCCTGGTGGGCCAGAAGCGCCGCCTGCGCTGGCTGAAGGACGACGAGCGCCCCGTGTTTGAAACCACCCGCTGGGAGCGTATCCGGCTGATAATTGAGGAGCTGGGCCCCACCTTCATCAAGCTGGCCCAGGCCCTGAGCAACCGCGCCGACTTGCTGCCCGAGGCCCTCATCGACGAGCTGGAAAAGCTGCAAAGCAATGTGCCGCCCTTCGCCACCAACGAGGCTCGCCTGATTGTGGAAGCCGAGCTGGGCCGGCCCCTAGGAGAGGTTTTCAGTGAGTTCGACGACGTGCCCGTGGGCTCGGCCAGCATTGGGCAGGTGCACCGGGCGCGGCTGCCCACCGGCGAGCAGGTGGTGGTGAAGGTGCAGCGCCCCGGCGTGCGCGACAAGATAGAAAGCGACCTGCGCCTGCTGCACGAGCTGGTGCGCCTGACCGGCGGCTTCTTGCGTGGCCAGGGCCTGGCCAATCCCCAAGACGTGATTGACGCCTTCGAGCGCAGCATGACCAAGGAGCTGGACTACACCCAGGAGGCCCGCGCCATGGAGCAGTTGCGCAAGCTCTACGAGCACTACACGAGCTTCTACATCCCTAGGCCCTACCGCGAGCTAAGCACGGCCAAAGTGCTGGTAATCGAGTTTGTAGAAGGCTGTAAGATAACCGATAAGGCGCAGCTACTGGCCTGGGGCCTGCGCCCCGAAGCCATTGCCGAAACCGGCATGGATGTGTACCTGACCCAGATTTTTGAGTTCGGCTTCTTCCATGCCGACCCGCACCCCGGCAACGTGCTGGTGCGCCCCGACGGCACGCTGGTGCTCATCGACTTTGGCATGGTGGGCAAGCTTACCAAGCAGCAGAAATACGCCTTCGCGGGCGTGTTCATCGGCATGGCCCGGCAAGATGCGCGCAGCATGGCCCTCAACTTCCGGCGCCTGGCCCTGAGCAGCGACATCCCCGATATGCGCACCTTCGAGGCCGACCTAAGCGTGCTCATTGAGGAGTTTGCCGTGCTCGATGTGCAGGACATGCGCATGAGCGACTTGGCCGACGCGCTGCAAGGCATCATTTACAAGTACAAGCTGCAAGTGCCGGGCGCCATCTTCCTCATTTTGCGGGCGTTGGTTATTCTGGAGGGTATTGGCAAGGTGCTGCACCCGCACTTCAACACCTTCGAGTTTGTGCGGCCCTACGGCGCCAAAATTTTGCGCGAGCAGTACTCGCCCGAAAACGTGTTGAGCGAAGCCGAGTACACCGGCACCCAGCTGCTGGCTTTGCTGCAAACCCTGCCCGCCGACCTGCGCCAGATAATGCGCAAAGCCAGCAAGGGCGAGCTGCGCCTGAAGGTGGAGCTGAGCGGCTACGCCAGCCTGCTGCGCAAAGCCGACCAGCTGGTGAGCCGCACCGTGCTGGCGCTGCTCACGCTGGGCACGCTACTTTTTGCCGGCCTGAGCTTGCTGGGGCACTACCCGCCCGCCATGCCCTACTACCGGGGCCTGCCCGTCATCACCTGGTATGCCCTAGGGGCCACGGCGCTGCTGGTGCTGCTGCTCACCCTGCCCCAGCGCGCCCGGCGCGAGTAGGGCGCCGGGCGTAAATTGAGCGAATAACCCCGACCCTGGCGCCCGTTAGCACCGATATTGCGCAGCTCGACCCCAACGCGCGCTACACTTACGCCGACTTCAGTGCACCAGCAGTGCGCTAGCAACTTGCAGGGCGAACTGTACGCGTATCTAAAAAAGAAGCCCTGCCGCGTGTTCGCCGTGCCCTTCGATGCGCGCTTGCTGCGCAGCACGGGCAACCGAAGGACAGCGTTAGCTAATGGCGACGACCAAGTAAAAACGGTGGTGCAGCCCGACCTCTGCGTTATCTGCGACCCGGCCAAAATTGACCAGTGCGGCTGCCTGGGAGCACCCGATTGAATTACTAAAATCGTGTCGCCCTCTACCGCCACCCACGATACGCATACCAAGTTTGACCTCTACACCAAAAATGGGGTGAGCGAGTATTGGATAGTGCTGCCGGGCGAGCAGACCGTAGTCGGTGTACGCGCTCGAAAATGAGCACTACCAGCCGCGCGGCGACTTTTACGAGCCTGGCCTCATCCCGAGCCGTACGCTACCCGAGCTGCAGCTGCAGTGGGCCGACGTGTTTGAGCACGTGGCCCCGGTTTAGCGGCCCGGCAGGCCCTAGGCCCCGGCCGCGCCTCAAGCCCAGCGCCCGCCGGCTAGCGCGTAGCGCCGACCTAACTATTTCCGTAAGCACCCCTAGAGCCCGCTGCCCCGTTACTTTGCAGCCCGCGCCCGCGTAGTCAGCCCGCCGCTGGCGGGCGTACCTGCGAAATCCGTTAAATCAGTTAAATCTGCGGTTTATGAAGCTCTTCAAGTCTGCCGACCTTATTCGCAAAAGCAAGTACATCAGCCGCGATTTGAGCTGGCTGCGCTTCAACTACCGGGTGCTCGACCAGGCCCGCGACCCGGGCCGCTCGTTGTTTGATAAGCTGCGCTTTTTAAGCATTACCTCGTCCAACCTCGACGAGTTTTTCATGATTCGCGTCGGCTCGCTCTACAACTACCTCGACTACGGCAAGGAGCGCGTCGACTACTCGGGCCTGCGCGAGTTGCCCTTTCGGCGCAAGCTGCTCGACTTTGCCCACCGCTTCGTCAACGACCAATCGTTGACGTACTTAAACGACTTGAAGCCGCAGTTCGAGAAGCAGGGCTTCAGCATCCGGCGCATGCCCGAACTGACTGAGATAGAGCTGAAAAAGGTGGAGGGCTACTTCAAAAATACGGTGTTTCCGCTGCTCACGCCGATGGTGTACGACTCGTACCACGGCTTCCCGCTCATCATGAACCAGGTGCTCACCTTCGGGGTGGTTACGCGCGGCGTGCCGCAAAATGAGCCCGGCGGCGTGGTGGCGCCCCTGGTGCCGGTGCCCGACGTGGAGAAGGGGCAGGAGCGCCTCACGTTCGTGCAGATTCCGCAAAACCTGGCGCGCTTCTTCGAAATTACCCGCAAAGACCGGGTGGTGTTCGTGCCCATCGAGGAGATTGTGCGCGCCAACTTGCCCAAGCTGTTTCGCAACGTCGATATCTTGTCGGCTGATTTGCTGCGCATTACCCGCAACGGCGACTTCACGCTGGAAGAGTCGGAAGACATTGATACCAATTTCATCAAGGAGATTCAGGCGGGGCTCAAAACCCGCAAGCGTGGCCGCGTGGTGCGGGTGGAGGTCGAACCAGACGCCTCGCCCTATTTGATGAATATTTTGCGCGAGCGCTGGAATATTGACAACGGCAACATTTTCGTCATTCCGGGTTTGCTTGATTTGAAGGGGCTGAACCAAATTTTGCGCTACCCCAGCTTCAAGGGCAAGGGCGCCAAGGTGCCCGCGCCGGTGCTGCCGGTGAGCCTGCCCGAGGGCGCCGACGAGAACCTCTTCGAGTACCTCAAGCACCACGACGTGCTGCTGCACCACCCCTACAACAGCATCGAGCCGGTGGTGCGCCTGCTGGAGCGCGCCGCCGAAGACCCGCAGGTGCTGGGCATCAAGCAAACGATTTACCGCCTGGCCGAGGACTCGCGCGTGACGGCCGCCCTGCTCAAGGCCGCCGAGAACGGCAAGCACGTCTCGGTGCTGTTTGAGGTGAAGGCGCGCTTTGACGAGGAGCGTAACATTCGGGAGGGGGCGCGGCTCGAAAAAGCCGGCTGCTTCGTCATCTACGGCGTGGGTAAGTACAAGACCCACACCAAGATGCTGATGATTATCAGGAAGGAAGGCGAGAAGGTGACGCGCTATGTGCACATCGGCTCGGGCAATTACAACGAGCAAACCTCGCGCCTCTACACCGACCTGAGCCTGCTCACCACCAACGACACGTACGGCCACGACGTATCGGAATTTTTTAACGTCATTACCGGCCACTCGCAGCCCGACGACTACGAGTACCTCATTACGGCCCCGCGCGACATGCGCCAGCAGCTCATCCACCTGGTGCGCGAAGAAGCTAAGAATGCTAAGAAAGGTTTGCCCAGCGGCATCGTCATGAAGATGAACTCGCTGGAAGACCGGGAGCTGATTGATGAGTTTTACAAAGCCAGCAAGGCCGGCGTGCCCATTCGCTTCGTGGTGCGCGGCATTTGCTGCCTGCGGCCGGGCCGGGCGGGCCTCAGTGAGAACATTGAGGTGCGCAGCATCGTGGGCGAGTACCTGGAGCATGCCCGCCTGTTTTATTTCCACCACGCGGGTGAGGCCCGGCTCTACGCCGGCTCGGCCGACGCGATGGTGCGCTCCTTCGACCGCCGCATCGAGGCCATCTTCCTGATTCAGAATCCGCAGCTGCGGCGCGAGGCCATCCACATCCTGCAACTCAACCTGTTGGATAACCAAAACAGCTACGTGATGCGCGAGGACGGCGCCTACATCCGCCAGCAGCCCGCGCCCGGCGAGCCGGTCGTAAACATCCACCGCGACTTTTACCGCCGGCCCGATGACGCGGCCCTAGCCCAAGCTACGCCCGAAGGCCTCCTAGCCCTGCTGCACGCCCAGCACGCCGCCCGCCTGCGCGAGGCCGAAGCCGCCGCGGCCAGCACCGAGCCGCTGCCTACCGAAGACGACGCCGACCCCTTCGGCCAGGGCGAACCCATTATGGAAGCCGAAGTAGAGCAGGAAGCCGACCTCGCCGCCACCGTGGTGGATGAAAGCTAATCGCAGATTTGACGGATTGCGCGGATACGCCCGCTGCGCGGGCTGACGACGTGGCAGCAAGAGCAGCTTCGCTTTCGCTGGTTCTCAGGCCCTAGGGGTCAGTGCCAGCCAAAGGCCTTTTGCCAGCCACGTCGTCAGCCCGCGCAGCGGGCGTATCCGCGCAATCCGTTAAATCCGTTAAATCTGCGATTTACATCTCCGGGCGGTTCTCCACGTCGGCCACCGGCTTAATTTTGGGGTGCGTGGGGCTGAACTCGTCGAAATGCTGCTCGAACAGCGCCTGCATCATGCCGTCCTTCAGGCCGATGTCGGGCACCAGCATGTTGTTGACGCCCGCCCAACTCATGGCCGAAAGGTAGATGTGGCCGGCGGGCACAATCACGTCGGCCCGGTCGGGGTTGAGCATGGCAATGTTCACGCGCTCGCTCATGCTGAGGCTGCCTAGCCGGTCGAGCAGGGCCTGCACGCGGCGGCGCGTAATGGGCTTGCCGGCTGCCGTGCCCGACATGCTGTAGAGCTTGCCGATGTTGCCGCCCGTGCCAATGGCGCGCGTCACGTGGTAGCGACGGGCATTGTCGCGCACCCAGGCCTCCATGCGCTGCCACAGGCCGTTCATTTCCTCCACGGTGCGGCCCCGCTCTTCCTGCTGCATCCGCCGGATAGAACCAATCTCGAACGACTGCGCGGCTACCTTGCGCCGGTCGTGGTAGATGTTGAACTCGGTGCTGCCGCCGCCCACGTCAATGTGCAGGTAATGGCGGTTATCCTCCAGCAAGTGCTCAATTACGCGGTTGATGTAGGCGGCCTCTGCCTGCCCGCCAATCACTTGAATGTCAAGGCCTAGCTCCTCACGCACGCGCTCAACTACGGCGGCGCCATTGGCGGCCGTGCGCATGGCCGAGGTAGCGCACATGAGGTGGTGCCCCACTTCGTGCACCTCCAGCAGCAGTTTGAGCGAGTGCAGAAACTTGACGAACTTATCGGCCTTGCGCGGCGAGATTTCGCCGTTGGCAAATACGTCTTCCCCCAGGCGCATGGGATAGCGCACGTACTCGATGCGCTTGAGGCGGTAGCGCCCATTAAAGAAAAGCACCGCCGAAATCTGGCAGCGCACGGCATTAGAACCGATATCGACTACGGCAAGCTTGGCAAGCTGATACTCCATGGTGCAAAGCTAACCGCAGATTTAATGGATTTAACGGATGTAACAGATACACCGCTGGCGCGGCTGATGGCCAAAGAGTTACTTCTCACTGGTTAGGAAGGCTGTTTTAGTGTTCTGCTCCAATTTCTTAAGCTTAGCCTGGCGAATGAAGAAACAAGCCGTCCACCAGCAGCCAGCCGCCGGCTTGGGTTAGCAGAAGATGAATAATGCTGTGCGATGGGCTGCTGCCTAGTACACTACCTCGTCGTGCAGAAAATCCTGGTCGGGCTGGCCAATGGGCGCGCCGGGCGGCACTCCTAGGGTAGGGGCGGGCACAAACTTGCTGGGGTCAGCCTCGAACTTGCCGATTTGCGACAGGCCGAACAGCAAGCTAGCTTTCTGGCGCGGGGCGGCGGTGGGCAAGCGGGCGGTGAGGTACTGCTTGAGGTCGGCCACGGCCAGCAGGCACTCGCCCCGCACGCCCTCCGAGGCCTCGGGCGCGGCGGCCAGTTGCAGCAGGTTTTTGAGGGCTAAATTGTTGACTACCACTTGCAGCTCGCCGGCGTAGCCGGGCGGCAGGGGCGCCCGCCAGGTTTGGGCTAGCAGCTTGTCTACCACCGGCAAAAAGCCGGGCTGCTGGGCATCGCGGGCGTGGTATTCGAGCAGGCGGGCGGCGCGGGCGGGGTCGAGCAGGGCGGCTACGGTGGGGGTGGCGGCGGCTTCGGCGGCAGCCAGCGGGTCGAAGGCAATGCCGGTGCGGCTGCCAAACAGCTCCAAGCTGCCGGGGTAGCCGGCGGGCCTAGGGGTAAGCTGGGTCAGCAGCTTCTCGGGCAGGGCCAGGGCGGCCGGGGTGAGGGTAGCCAGCAGCGCGTCGAGGGCGCGGGCCTGGTCGGCGGGCGGCACCAGGCGGGTGGGCTCCTGCCCGTCGCCTTTCACGGCGGGCGTGAAGTAGAGGCCGCCTAGGGTTTTGGCGGTGGCCGCCACCTGGTAGCGGTGCAGCAAGTACATGGGTACCAGCACTTCCTGCAAGGTAGCCAGCGGCGCGCCGGCCGAGATGGCGGCGTCCGAAAAAGTATCAAGCACGCGGCGGCGCACGGCCATCAGCTGCGTAAGCTGGGCTACGGGGTCGGCGCCATCGTCCCACTGGCTGGCCTGCGGGTGCAGGGCAATGGTAGGGTCGTAGGCAAATAAATGGCCCTGGCTGAGGGTTTCGCGCATAATGGCCCCTAGGCCGGCCGCCTCGTCGGTGCCCTTGGCAAAGTCCTGGTAGCCCCACAAAATGGCGCGCTTGTCCCAGCTGCCAATGCCGCTGGCGTAGGCCTCACGCACGTCGAGGGTGCCATCAGGCTTCAGCACCAGGCGCGGAAATGGGTAGTCCATCACCGAACTGCGGTCGCGCGTGCTAGCGGCAAAGTTGTGAAACAGCCCCAACGTGTGCCCAATCTCGTGGGCCGACAGCTGCCGGATGCGGGCCAGCGCCAGCTCGCGCAGCGCGTCGGGCGCTGGCTGGCCGTTCTTGTAGGGTTGCAGCAGGCCTTCGGCCAGCAGGTAGTCCTGGCGGTGGCGGTCCGAGCCCAGCGTTACTACGCCCTTGATAATCTCGCCGGTGCGCGGGTCGCAGTACGACATGCCGTAGGAAAAGGCTCTCGGGTTGCCGGCGCGGTCCACCCAGTTCACCACGTTGTAGCGAATGTCCATGGGGTCGGCATCGGCGGGCAATTCCTTTATAATAAAGGCATTGCGGTAGCCGGCCGCCTCAAAGGCCTGATTCCACCAGCCGCCGCCCTCAATGAGCGCCTGCTTCACGTCGGGCGGGGCGCCGCGGTCTACGTAGTACACAATGGGCGCCACGGGCTCGCTGATTTGGGCGCCGGGATGCTTCTTGGCCAAGCGGTGGCGGCGGGTGAAGCGCAGCAGCAGCGGCGCGGTCATGGGCGCCGAAAAATCCTGGTAGCTGAACTCGTTGAAGCCCGAGCGCGGGTCGAACGCGCGCATTTCGTAGCCCGGCCCCGGCAGTTCCACAAACGACTGGTGCAGGTGCACCGTAATGGCATTGGGGTCGGGCGCCTGGCCGCCCTCGCCGCCAAAGCCCCAGCTCGTGGCCACCGGCCCACCCGTAAAGGTGGCCACGGTTTCGAACTCGCTGTTTTTGGGGAAGTTGCGGGTGCGGTCGGGGTACACGGCCGAGCGCGACTCGTCGAAGCGGTAGGGCGCGGCCGGGCCGCTGGGCCGCGCGCCGCCCCCTAGGCCCACGAAGTTGCTGCCCCCCAGCTGCTCGGCCAGCTTCTGGCTGTCGCGCACCAAAAAGGGCGTTAGGTCGAGCAGCACGCGGTTGCCCTCGGTGGCCACCGGCACGAAGCCCCAGATGATGGATTTGGCAAACGAGCTTTCGGCAGCCCGCTGCGCATCGGGTCCGCCCGAGGCGCGGTAGTTTAGATTGGGCTCAATTAAAAACACCTTGGGCCCCATTTTGGTGAACCGGACGGCCGCCGCCGCGCCCTGCCCGCGCTCGGGGCCCCCTAGGCCCACGCCGTCGGCCAAGGAGCTGAAATACAGAAAGTCCTCGTCGAAGCGAGTGACCTCTAAGTATACTTTGCCGGACTTCTCGTCGTAGTAAAACGGGAAAAAGCCATCCGATTTGCGCAGGCCCTGCGTGATGGCACCGAGCGTGGCGGCCGGCCGGACTTCGGGGCGGGCGGCGGGGTTAGCGGCCGGCCCCGGACCTTGCGCTGCCGCCAAGCCACTGGCACCCAAAAAAACAGTCAGAAGTAAAGCTGGCTTCATGCTAAAGCAGGAATGATGAAGCCGGTAAGATAGGTGGCCGATGCCCTGGCCCGCGCGCCGTCTAGGGATAAAAGCCAAAAAAATAAGCGAAACGTCTAGGAGTTGTTTACCGTTGGTAAAAATCAAAAAAGAACGTCATGCTGAGCTTACCGAAGCATGACGTTCTTTTTCGTGACTGTGTACACATCCTAGCTCGCTCGCCAGGACAAACGGCTAGCTGTGCGCTAAAACACCTCGCCCAAATTCAGGGCCAGGCCGTGCGAGCCGTCGAGGCCCCAGGCGTAATCAATGGCCAGGTTGGTGCGCGAGGCCTTGTTGAGGTTGAGGCGCAGGCCCACCCCTAGGGCCGGCACCACCTTCTCGAAGTCGCCGTCCGACTCGCCCTTGCCGCGCACGAAGTTGATTTCGGTTACGCTCTGGGCGTTGGCAAACACCACGCCGCCCAGCAAGCGGTTGCGCGTGATGCCGTAGCGATACTCGGCCTCGCCATACACCAGGTTTTTGCCCCGAAACCGGCCCTGGATGAAGCCGCGTCCGGTGTTGCCGTACATGTCCCAGCCGGTGGCCGGCAAGTCTAGAAAGGGCGGGTTACCGCTCAGGGTGAGGGCGTTGTAGCTCCACAGGGCCAGGATATTGGCCGAGCGCGGCGAGGGGTGCAGGTACAGCCGGCCCTCCACTAGCATCGACTGGTAGTTGCGGTCGCTGCCCAGGGCGCGCAGGTTGGGGCGGTACTGCACGTTGAAGAGGTAGCCACCCTGGGGGTTGATGGCGTTGGCGCGCCCGTCGTGCAGCAGGCTCAGTACCGGCCCCACCGACAGCGAGCGGCCCGACACGCCGTAGGGGTAGTGCGAAATGCTGGTGACCTCGCGCCGCTGGTTGCGGCTCACAATGTCCCAGTGGTCGTCGAGCTGCAGGCCGGCGCCCACGTACCAGGCCGGGGCCACGCGCCGCAGCACGGTTTGGTAAAACCGGAAATACTTGTAGTCCATGCTCACCGCGTCGTCGGTGGTATTGGTGAACATGCCTAGGCCGTACGTGCTTTGCGGATAGCGCATAACGCGCCAGTCGCCCAGCAGAGCCCAGCGGTTGTTGGGCAGCCAAATGGCCGAGGTGAGCGTAAAAATAAGCTGGTTGTTGAGTGTGTACTCGGCCGCGCCCACAATGGTCGACACGTTAGCCGCCGGTTGCTGGAAGGCGCTGTTGAGGGCCAGCTCGGCCACCCCGCGGGTTTGCTGCGAGTAGCCTACCACCGGCACCAGCAGCAGCATGCGGTGCCCGTGCGCCAGGCCCGCCGAATCGTGGGCGGGAATGCGGGCGTAGAGACGGTGCGCCACGTCGGCCACGTCGAGCGGGGCCGGCGCGGTGGCCGGGTGCAGGCCAGGCGCCAGCGGCACCTGGGCGCGGGCCACCCCGGCGGCCAGCAGCGCCAGCAAAAGCCAGCCGCGCCACGCAAATAACCCGGTTAACATCTTAGGTAGTAAGCAAGTGAAGTGGCTGGCCTAGGCCGGCGGGCCGGCCTAGGCCGCCCAGCCGCCAGCTAGGACGCCCAAACTACTCAAAGGTTAACGCCCGCGGCTGGATAAATGCTGAATATTCGCCGAACGGGGGCCGCTTGCCGACCAAGCCTCGAAAGCGCGTCGCGCTGTTTAGCCATGCGAAGCCCTAGCGCAGTTTCCCAAGTAGTATACAGTTAGTACAGACGCTTGTCCTAGCGAGCCTGCGCAGCAAGCGCACCCGAACGACTCGTTCTTGGGCAATTGCTGCGCAGGCTCGCCAGGACAAATGTACCCTGATTCTAAATTCGCTCTAGGTTGAATACTCGGCGCTGGGGCAAGTGGCTTCGGCGGGCAGCGGGCTTTGCAGGTGCTAGCAGCTGGGGCCGCGCCGGGCGTGTCACGCACCTTGGTGAATTGGCGCGGCCTTAGGGCCAGCCGGGCGCCTATAAACAATAAGCCCCACGGCGGCTGCCGCGGGGCTTATTACTAATGGATAGTAGAATAAATTTGCTGATTATCAATTAATTCACCAAGATAGCTAGTGGCCGGCAGAACGCCGTATAGCTCGGATAAGGGTAATTACAAACGTTGTGCCAAACACGTAATTAGTCTTGCTCTAGCATCAATTTTAGAATGTGTAGTTCCTCGTCGGCGTGCTGCACGTTGGTTTTAAAGGCTTCGAAATTCAGCTGCTTGGGCTTGGTAAACGTGATGGCCAGGTGGCAGCCGGTGGGCGTGAGCACCACCTGCACGGGCACTCGCTTGGCGGCGGCGCTCAGCAGCTCGCAATGGGCGGCGCCTTGGGCGTCGTCGTAGTACGTGCGCAGCTTGGCTAGGCCGGCCGGCGTTTTTACCAGCCACTGGCCGTAGGGCAGGGGCAGCACCGACTCTACCTCGGGCAGGGCCCAGGGCAGCCACTGGGGCGCGTCGTTCAAAAAATCGAAGGCCTTAGCCAGCGGGCAGGCAATGTCGATGGCTCGCACCACCGTATTGGATTTGAAAAACTGATTCATAAGCCAAACAAGAAATAACAAGGTGAATGGAACTAAGAATAGTGTAAGTAATGAGACGTACGCAACCTGCTATTTCTTAGATTTATGCTATCTGCTTTGACTCTGTAATTTGCCAAAAATCAATGAAATGATTTGTATATTAAATAGAACCTAGGCTTGAAAGCCAAACGCCAGCAGCACCCGAATGCTCAGGTGCTAGCTGCTCAGTATCAGTGTCCTGGTCCTAGAATATGCAAGGATTGCAATGCTTTAAAATATTTTTTATAAATAAGTTGTAAATCGGCGTTGTGCTTGGCCGCGTCGATGCCTTGGCTGGTATTAGCGGCGTGGAAGCGGTGCAAATGGCTGTAGTGCGGGCACGGCACCGGCAGGTGCCCGGCCAGCAAAAAGCGCACGTACAAATCCAGGTCCTCGGCCGTGGGCAGCGCGGCGTCGTAGCCACCTACCTCGCCGAATAAGTCCTTGGTGTAGCACACGTTGCCTTGGATGAAGTGCTCGGCCCGGAAAATGGCCGTGAGCATGGCCGTGGGCGAGTCGAAGCGCCAGGCATAATAATCCTCGCCGGGTAGGTAGCGGCCGTGCTCATCCACGCGCAGGAAGTCGGCCACCAGCCAGCGCCGGCCGGGGTTAGCCTGAATGGCGGCGGCGTAGTGGTAGAGGCTGCGCTGCAGCAGCAGGTCGTCGTCGTCGAGGGGCGTGAGCCAGGCCTCGGCGGGCGCGTGCTGGCTGAGTTGGTTGCGGGCGTAGCCGGGGCGGCGGGCGGCGGCATCGAGCCAATAGCGCAAGGGCGGGCCGGGCTGCTGGGTGGCTTCGGCCAGGTAGGCGGCGGTGCCGTCGTCGGGCCCGTTTTGATAAATAAGGTGCTCAAACGAGAAATCGAGTGGGGCCGTGATGGTGGCCCGCACGCTGGCCACGGTTTCGGGTAGCAGCGCCCGCCGCTGGTACGAGGGGGTAATGACGGAAAAATGCATAGCTCCTTCTTTCGGGTCGGGACCGCAAAAAGTTGCGGCAGTCTCACCCTTGGAACCAACCCACGCGGGGTAAGTAGCTGGGGCGTAATAAAAACCCGCGCGCTGCGATAAACGCGGGGCACGGCTTGTTTACCTTAGTAAGCGGGGCGGTTAGTAGTCCCGCGCTCGTCTTGCTTCGCTTTTCTTCTTCCTATGCTACTTATTTTTCTGGGTTTCCTGCTGCTCATCCTAGGCCTCAATGCTGGCCGCTACTCCGAGAGCTTTGCGCGGTGGCGCGGGGGGCTGCTAGGGCTGGGCGCGGTGCTGCTGCTGCTGGGCGTGGCCTTTAGCACGGTGGTGCAGGTGGGGGTGGGGCAGGTGGGCGTGCAAACGCTATTTGGGCAGGTGCAGCCGCGGGTGCTGCAGCCGGGCCTGAGTGTAGTGAACCCGCTGGTGAGCGTGACGCGCTTCGACACCCGCACCCAGAACTACACCATGTCGGCGGTGCGCGGCGAGGGGCAGCAGGCCGGCGACGACGCCATCCGGGTGCTCTCGGCCGATGGACTAGAAGTAGTCATCGACCTCACCGTGCTTTACCACGTGGTGCCCAGCCAGGCGCCCAAAATTTTGTCCACCATCGGCGAAGACTACCAGGATAAAATCGTGCGCGCCATTGCCCGCACCCGCATCCGCGACAACGCCGTGTACTACGACGCGGTGGCGCTTTACTCGACGCGGCGCGAGGAATTTCAAACGCGCATTTTGGCCGCCATCGAGAAGGATTTTCGCAGCAACGGCCTGCAGCTCGACCAGTTGCTGATTCGCAACATCCAGCTGCCTGAGTCGGTAAAGCGTAGCATCGAAAGCAAGATTTCGGCCGAGCAGGATGCCCAGAAAATGCAGTTTGTGGTGCAGAAGGAAAAGCAGGAAGCCGAGCGCAAGCGCGTGGAAGCCCAGGGCATCGCTGACTATCAGCGTATCGTGAATACCGAGCTCAGCGACAAGCTTTTGCAGTACGAAAGCATCAAGGCGCAGCAGGCCATCGCTACCTCGCCCAACGCCAAGGTTATCATCATGGGCAAGGGCAGCGGCGCGCAAATGCTGATTGGCGATAAGTAGGGGTGGGGCGGCAACCCTAGGGCGGCGGGCCGCGCCCTTGGCAGGCAAATCCACCTCTTCTTCATGCGTAGCAACTTGTTTTTGGCGGCGCTGCTGGCCGCCGGGTTTTGGGCGAGCGCGCCCGCTCGTAGCTACGGCCAGCAGGGCTCTGCCCACCGCCAAGCAGCCGGCCGCCTCGCGGGCCTGGTGGTGGATGGCGCCACGGGGCAACCGCTGCCCTACGCCACGGTGGCGGTGCTGACGGCAACGGGCGCCGTGGTGGCGGGCGCCGTGGGCGGAGGCGATGGCCGGTTTGAGTTGGCGGGCGTAGCGGCTGGCACCTACACGCTGCGGGTGAGCGCGCTAGGCTACCAAGATTTTACCCGCCGGGGCGTAGTGGTGGCGGGCGGCGAGCAGGCGCTGGGCACCCTGGCCCTGGCGCCCGCTGCCCAGCAGCTCGGCGAAGTGGTGGTGACGGGCCCTAGGACCCTGATTGAGGAAAAGATAGACCGCACGGTGTACCACGCCGAGCAGGACGAAACCACCCGCGGCGGCGACGCCACCGACGTGCTGCGGCGCGTGCCGCTGCTGAGCGTGGACCTGGATGGCAACGTGAGCCTGCGCGGCAGCCAGAATATCAAGGTGCTGATTGACAACAAGCCCAGCACCATTACCGCTACCAGCGTGGCCGACGGCCTGCGCCAGCTGCCGGCCGACCAGATTGCGCGCGTAGAAGTAATTACTGCGCCCTCGGCCAAGTACGACGCCGAAGGCGCGGCGGGCATCATCAACATCGTGACCAAGGGCAACGCGCTGCGCGGCGGCCAGTTGAGCGCGGATGGCAGCGGTGGCACCCGCTCGGGCACCCTGAACCTGAATGGCGGCTACCGCACCGGCCACATGGGGTTTGCGCTGGGCGGCTTTGGGCGGGCGGGCTACAACACACCGGGCAGCTTCAGTAACGAGCAGCTAACCACCAACCCCGCCACCGGCGCCCAGGTGCGCACCACCCAGGCGGCCGCTACGCGCCAACACCAGTTGTTTGGCCGCTACACCCTAGGGTGGGATGTGGACCTGGGCCAGCGCAACGCGCTGGCCGCCGCCCTCACCTACGGCACGCGCAACGCCACCACCTACCAAGATGGCCTGCTGACCCAGACCTTGGCGCTGCCCACGGCCCTAGGCACTACCTCGGCGCGCAACGTGCAAACCACCGACGAGTCGGGCACCGTCGATGCCAGCCTCACCTACACTCACCTCTACGCCCAGCCGCAGCGCGAGCTGAGCGCGCTGGCCCTGCTGAGCTACAACAACCGCGACTATAACTTCACGAACGACATTTACGCGGCCACCGACGCGGCCGGGCCAGGCACGGCGGGCAACGACAACCACAGCACCAACCAGGAGCTAACCATCCAGCTCGACTACCAAACGCCCACCCTGAAGGATCAGCTGCTGGAGCTGGGCGTGAAGAACATTCGGCGCCGGGTGGGCAGCGACTACGCCTATTACGGCCAGCTGGCTAACGCGCAGGCTAGCAACTCGTTTGCGTACCGGCAAAACGTGGCGGCGGCCTACCTGGTGTATACCCTGCCGCTGCCCCTAGGGCTGGTGCTGAAGCCAGGCCTGCGCTATGAGTACACCACCATCGGGGCCGATTTTGACCGCGGCGCGGCAGTTGCTATCCCCGACTACGGCGTGCTGGCGCCCAACGTGGGGCTGCTGCACAAGTTTGCCAACGGCAACGTGCTGAAGCTGAACTACAACCGCCGCCTGCAGCGCCCGTCGCTGCAGTTTCTGAACCCCAACGTGCAGGCCGCCAACCCGCTGGTGCAAACCCAGGGCAACCCCTCACTCAGCCCCGAATACACCAGCAACTACGAGCTGGGCTACGGCACCCTGCTGCGGCAGGCCAACCTGAACTTCTCGGCCTTTGCGCGCCGCACCACCGGCTCCATCCAGTCGGTGCGCACGCCGCTGGGCAGCGCCGAGTATCCGGGCGCAGTGCTCATCAACTACCAAAACGTGGGCGCGGAAAGTGCCTACGGCGGCAGCGCGTTCGTGAACCTGGACGTGGGCCGGAAATTTAGTTTCAGCGGCGGGCTCGATGCCTACTACCTGGTGCTGCAAAACAACGTGCCCGACCCGCGCTACGCCGCCCGCAACGCGGGCCTGGTGGTGGGCGGCCGCCTCTACGGCAGCTACGCCCTGCCCAAGGGCTGGGGCTTGCAGCTCTTTGGCTTCTACCGCGGGCAGCAGGTGCAGCTGCAAGGCAGCCAAAGCAATTTTGCGGTGTATAGCATGAGTCTCAAGCGCGAGTTTGCCGACAAGCGGGCCAGCCTGGGCTTCGGGGCCGAAAACTTCTTTTCGCCGCGCAACGCCGTGCGCACCGACATCACGAGTCCTTTGCTGGTGCAAAGCAGCACCGTCGTGCAACACATTACCAGCTTCAAGGTGTACTTCAACTACCGCCTGGGCCAGCTGCGCGCCGAGGCGCGCGCCCACAAAGACGTGAAAAATGATGACCTGAAAACCGATGAAAACGGCGGCGGTAGCCAAAGCGGCAGCAGCACGCCCGCCGCCACCCGGCCTGCCCCGCCCACGCCCGCCGCGAAGCCGCCGGGCAGCCAGAAGTAGCTACTTTTCGAAAGAGGCGGTCATGCTGAGCTTGCCGAAGCATCTCTACCACGCCATATCGTTCGGTAGAGATACTTCGGCAAGCTCAGCATGACCGCCTCTTTCGAAAAGCTTACTACCTGCTACGCCACGGCCATTTCCTTGCGCTCGCCGATTTGCTGGCGCCACATAGCGTAGTAGAGGCCTTTTTGGGTGAGCAATTCGTCGTGGCGGCCAGCTTCGGCCACGCGGCCGCGCTCGAGCACGAAGATGCGGTCGGCGTGCAAAATCGTGCTCAGGCGGTGGGCGATGAGCACGGTAATGTGCTGGCGCGAGCCCGAGAGCTCGCGCACCGTGCGGCCGATTTCCTCTTCCGTCAGCGAGTCGAGGGCCGAGGTAGCCTCGTCGAAAACCAATAGAGTGGGGTGGCGCAGCAGGGCGCGGGCAATGCTGAGGCGCTGTTTTTCGCCGCCGCTCACCTTCACGCCGCCTTCGCCCAGCACCGTGTCGAGGCCCTGAGGAGCGCGGGCCAGCAGGGTGTCGGCCGCGGCCTGGTGCAGGGCGCGCAGGCACTCTTCGTCGGTAGCCTGCGGGGCCACGAAGCGCAGGTTTTCGCGAATGGTGCCCGCAAACAATTGGGTGTCCTGGGTTACGAAGCCGATTTGCTCGCGCAGCTGGTCAAGGTCTACCTCGCTGCTCGGGATGTCGTTGTAGAGGATTTCGCCCGCTAGCGGGGGATAGAGGCCCACCAGCAGCTTCACGAGCGTGGTTTTGCCCGAGCCGCTAGGGCCCACGAAGGCGATGGTTTCGCCCAGCTTGGCCGCAAACGAGATGCCCGCCAGCGCTGGGGCCGGCGCCGTGAGGTGCTTGAACACCACGTCGTCGAAAGCCAGGGTTTCGATGCGCTCGACGGCCCTAGGGTGGGCCGGTTTCACATCGCGCGGGGTGTCGAGAATGGTTTGGAAGTTAGCCAGTGAAATCTCGGTTTCGCGGTAGGTGCCGATGATGGTGCCCAGCTCCTGCAAGGGCCCGAAGATGGAGAACGAGTAAATGAAGAACGAGAAGAACTCGCCCAGGCTGATGTGGTTTTGCACTCGCAAGTACAAGAGCAGCAAGATGATAACGTTGCGCAGCAGATTGACGAAGGTGCCCTGTACGAAGCTCAGCGAGCGCAGGTAGCGCACCTTGCGCAGCTCCAGCTTCAGGATTTTGCTGGTGATGCCGTTGAGGCGCTCGGTTTCCTGCTGGGCCAGCCCTAGGCTCTTAATCAGCTCAATGTTGCGCAGGCTCTCGGTGGTAGAACCGGCCAAGGCGGTGGTTTCGCCCACGATGGTGCGCTGAATGACCTTGATTTTTTTGCTGAGCGCGAAGCTCAAAATACCCAGCAGCGGAATGGTAAGGAAATAGCCCGCCGCGATGGGCCAGTACACCGTAATGGCGTACCACATCACGAAGATGATGCCCACGACTGACGTAAACAACACGTTGACAAAGCTTTGGATTAGCTTTTCGACGTCGAGCCGCACCTTCTGGAGCTTGCCCAGCGTTTCGCCCGAGCGCTGGTCCTCAAACACCTGGTAGGGCAGGTCGAGCGAGTGGCGCAGGCCGTCGGAGTACATGCGCGCCCCCAGGCGCTGGGTGATGACGTTAACGTAGTAATCTTGGAAATTTTTGGCGATGCGCGACACCATGGCCACGCCCAGCATGGCGCCGATGTAGGGGATGGCCTGCCAGAAAAACGGCCAGAACGGCACCTGTAGCAGCCCACTTACCAAGCCGGTGCGCGGCACGAAATGGTCGACGAGCCGGCGGAATAAATAGGGGTCAAGCAGCGAGAATACTTGGTTGACGGCCGCCAGCACCAGGGCCAGCACCAGCAGGGGCCAGTAGCGGCGCAGGTAGGAATAGAGAAGTTGCATAAAAAAAGCGCCGGGCCCAAGGCCCGGCGCAGGCGTAACAAGTTAGTAGCCTAAATGGCCCTAGGCCAGGCGAGCGGGCGCCGGCCGGCGCAACGCCAGCACTACGAAAAGCAGCGCCAGCAACACGATGGCTGGCACTCCTTTGGCCAGGCCACCAGGAATTTTGGTGGCGTGCATAAATACTGCCCCAATCATGATAATAATGAGCCCGAGGGCCGCAGGCCGCACAAAGCGCGGCAGCAGCAGCCCGATGCCGCCTAGTACTTCGCCGCCCGCCACTAGGTAGGTAAGAAAAGCGGGGATGCCCATGCTGCCAAACATGCTTACCGTATCAGTTAGGTGCAGAAATTTGTTGCCGCCCGAGGCGATAAAAGCCAGTCCCAGTAAGACTTGCAGAACCCAGGCGATGATGTTGCGAGTAGAAGTGCTCATGAGTAAGCAAGAGAAAGGTGAACTGCTAAGTTAGATGAGTAAGTGATTAAATAAACAAATTAGGCGGTCGTACTGGGTTCTGCGAAGCATCTCTACCACGCAGCTAGCTCCAAACGTTAGGATTATTACCGCGGTAGAGCTGCTTCGCTGCGCTCAGCATGAGCGCCTGATTTATCCATTCGCTCATTTACTGCCAGCCGCCCCCTAGGGCCCGGACCAGGGCTACGGCGGCGCGCAACTGGGTGGTTTGGGTTTGCACCAGCAGGCGGGCAGCGTCGAGGGTTTGGCGGTCGGCATCAACCACGGCGAAGTAGTCGCTGAGGCCGCGGCGGTAGCGCTCGAGGGTGAGGGCGCCGGCCAGGCGGGCGGCGGTAAGGGCCCGCTGCTGGGCCCGCAGCTGGGCCTCGGCGGCGCGCACGTTGGCCAGGGCGGTTTCGGTTTCCTCAAAGGCGGTGAGGGCCACGCCCTGGTAGTTGGCGGCTACCTCGCGGCCCTGGGCGCGGGCCAACTGCTCGGCCCCGCGCAGGCGGCCCCCGTCGAAGAGCGGAATATTGAAACCGCCGCCCACGTAGTAAGTCAGGCCCTTGCCCACGTTGGCCACCTCGCCCAGCTGCGAGCTTTGGGGGCCCACGAAGCCGTTGAGCAGCAGCGTGGGCAGGCGGTTGAGGCGGGCGGCGTCGGCGCGCAGGTCGGCGGCGGCCAGCAGGCGCTCGGCGTTGCGCAGGTCGGGGCGGCGCGCCAGCAGGCTGGCCGGCACCGTGGCCGGAATGCTGGGCAGGGCCGGCAGCAGCTGGGGCGCGGCCCCAGGGGCCGTGCGCGGGCCATTGGGCAGGGCGCTCTGGTAGCTCACCGAGTCGGGGGCCAGCGAGGGCACCACGAAGCTGCTGGCCGGCTTGCCCGTGAGCGTGGCCAGGGCCGATATCAGCCCGGCGCGCTGGCGGCGCAGCTCAATAGCGCTGGCTTCCACGTTGGCCAACTCGGTTTGGGCGCGGCGTACGCCAATCTCGTTGTCTACGCCAGCCCGAAAGCGCGCGTTGGTCAGCTGCACGTTGTAGCGGCGGGCCTGGCGGGCGCTGTCGAGCACCAGCAACTCGGCGTCGAGGCCGCGCACGTTGAGGTAGATGTCAGCCGCATCGGCGGTGGCCGTCAGGCGCACGGTTTCCCCGTCGGCCTCGCTGGCCTGCTCAGCGGCGCGGGCCGCCTGAGCCTGGCGCTTCAGGCGGCCAAACAAGTCTACTTCGTAATTAACGTTCAGCGGCACGTAAAACTGAGTTTGGGGCACGGATGCGGCCGGAATCAACACCGACTGCACCGGGCGCAGGGCCGAGAGCTGCGAGTGATAGGTTTGGGGCGCCAACGCAATCACGGGCACCCGCTGGGCATCGGCAATGCGCAGCTGGGCGCGGGCCTGGTCGATGCGCGCCACGGCAGCCCGCACCGAGTAGTTCTGGGCCAGGGTTTGGGTTTCGAGCCGCCCTAGGGTGGTGTCGTTGAAGATGGCCCACCAAGCGGGCAGGCTGGGCACCTGCCGCAGCTCGCGGGTGGTGTCGCGGGCTACCGGGGCGGGTAGCTCGGGCCGCCCGCGCCCCAGCGAGTCTACCGGCGCGGTATTCTTAAACGCCGTGGGTACGGGCACGGCCGGCGGCTCGTAGCGGTAGCGCGTGGCCGCGCAGCCAGCCAGCAGCAGGCCTAGGAAGAGGAGGGAAATACGCATCTATACTTTTTGACCTCGATTAGTTGTCTGTCGTGGCGAGCCTGCGAAGCAATCGCACCAGAACATAATCGTTTAGGGGTAATCGGGCGGGTTTTGTGCTAGTGCGATTGCTTCGCAAGCTCGCCATGACAGAGGTTGGTAGTGGTAGGCCAGCTCTTTACTTGCCCAGCGGCGACGATACCCTAGGGGCGTCGGGGTCGTTGGGGTTGGGCTTGGCGGGCGCGGGGCCGGTGGGCTTGGGGGCGGCCGGGGCGGCTTTAGTATCCACGGCGGTGCCTTCCACCAGCGTTTCGGCGGGGTTGATTATCAGTGGCTCGCCGCCCTTCAGGCCCTGGGTCACCTCCACGGCCGAGCCAAAGTCGCGGCCAGTCACGACGGACTGGTAGTGCACCTTGCCCTCGCGCACCATCGCCACCTTCGTCTCGATGCCCGGCACCAGCGCGTTGGCCGAAATGAGGATGCTGGGGGTAGTTTGGGGCAGGCGGAAGCGCACCTGACCGTAGGCGCCGGCCCGCACTTGCTGGCGGGTATTAGGCAGCTGCACCTCGGTGCGCAGCGTGCGGGTAGCGGGGTCGAGCGAGGCCGCATCGCGCGATACATGCGCCTCAAACGGCTTGGTGGGGTACTCGGGCACTAGCACATCGGCGCGCATGCCTTTCTTAATGCCCGGCACGTAGTTCTGGGGTATGTCCACGAAGGCGCGAAGCGTGTCGGTGTCTTCTACCTTAAAGAGCTGCGTACCAGTCGAGTTGCCGCCCGTCACGAGGGTGCCCACGTCCACGTTGCGCTGGGTAACGGTGCCGCTAAACGGCGCCACCACCTGCCGGAAGCTGCGCTGGGCCTGCAGTTGCTTTACCACCGCCTGCTGGGCCAGAAACTGGGCCTGGCCGGCGTCCACCTCCTGCTTCGACACGGCCCCCGGCAGGCTCACGCTTTCGAGGCGGCCAAACGAACTGCGGGCCAGCGCCAGGTTGGCCTGAGCCTGGGCAATCTGCTGGTCCAGCTCGGGAGTGGCAATGGTGGCCAGCACCTGCCCCTTGTGCACGTGCTTGCCAATGTCGGTGGTCCAGTTCTGCACAAAGCCGTTGACGCGGGCAAACACGAAGGTTTCGTGCAGCGAGCGGATGTCGGCGGGCAGGCGCAGGGCGGTGGTATCGGGGGCGCGCGTGGCGGGCTGCACCAGCACCACGGGCTTGGCCGAGCGCTCGGTTTGGGCGGCGTCGTTGCGCTGGTGGTTGCCCCGCAGGCGCGGCAAAATGCCTACCACAAACAATACGGCAAAAACGGCCAGAATAAGCAAAATAACCAGCCAGAAGCGGCCGGTGCCGGTGTTTCTGGGTTGGGTGGCGGCGGTATCAGACATTCGAATTTAAGGTAATCGGCGCGGCAAGGCCCTAGGGGTACTAGAAGTGAAAAAGAGCAACTAAAGAATGTTATTCCGGGCCTGCGAAGCATCTCGCCCGTTTTGCTAAATGGCAGTGCAATGACGCCCGAATGGCTCCGAGCGAGATTCCTCGCAGGCTCGGAATGACGACCTAGTGGATAGCTGATAGGTCGCCAAAACAACGCCCTAAGCTGCCTGGGGCTCGGGCACTTCGTTGGCTTCCTGCCGGGCCTTGGCTGCCGATTTTTCTTTACGCTCCTTGAGGAACGAGAACATGATGGGCACGAAGAAGAGCGTGGTGACGGTAGCCAGCATGAGGCCGCCAATGACGGCGCGGCCCAGCGGAGCGTTTTGCTCGCCGCCCTCCCCTAGGCCCAGCGACATGGGTAACAGGCCGATAATCATGGCCAGAGCCGTCATCAGTACCGGGCGCAGGCGGGTGAAGCCAGCATCCAGGGCTGCGTCGCGGGGGGCCAGGTCGGGCTCCTCCTCGCGGCGCTCATTGGCGAAGGTTACTAACAGGATGGAGTTGGCTGTGGCTACCCCGATGCACATGATGGCGCCCATCAAGGCCGGTACGCTCAGGGTGGTTTGCGTCACGAACAGCATCCACAAAATGCCCGCCAGGGCGCCCGGCAGGGCCGTAA
Source organism: Janthinobacterium lividum (assembly GCA_050954355.1). Taxonomy (GTDB): domain Bacteria; phylum Bacteroidota; class Bacteroidia; order Cytophagales; family Hymenobacteraceae; genus Hymenobacter. The sequence goes on along the minus strand of JBPBPH010000084.1, from coordinate 27,122 downwards.
TAATGATGAGCGGGTCGAGCCAGCTCTGGAAGTTGACGGCCATGAGCAGGTATACCAGCACGATGGCCCCTAGCAGGCCCAGCTCCAGACCCACAAACGAAGTGCGCATAGAGTCGGCCTGCCCGCGCAGCACCAGCGTGGTGCCCTTAGGTAGGTTCTTGGTGTCTTTCTGGTATTTAGCCATTATCGCCCTGATGTCGCTGGCCACACCGCCCAGGTCGCGCCCGCTCACGCTGGCGTAAATGTCTACCGTGCGCTGAATGTTGTAGTCCGAGGCCACGGCCACGGTGCTGGTGCGGCGCACCTTGGCGAAGCTGGTCAGCAGCTGCGGCTCGGGCTGAGTGGCGCCGGTCACGGTTATCTGGTTCAGCTCGTCTAGGGTAGCTAGTTGGCTGGGTGGCGTCTGCACGGCTACTTGGTAATTTACCCCGTTTTGGGGATTCAGCCACTGGCTAGGGCTGGTTTGGGTGCTGCTGCTCAGGTTCACCAGCACGTTGTTGGCAATGTCGCGCTGGGCTAGGCCGGCCTGCTGGGCCCGCACCCGGTCAATGTCTAGCCGAATCTGGGGCTGGTCAAACTTCTGGTACACAAAGGCATCGACTACGCCCGGCAGTCCGGCAATCTCTTTTTCCATCTTTTCGGCTAGCGCGTGGTTGGCTAGCACGTTGCGTCCGGTTACCTGAATGTCGATGGGCGCGGGCAAGCCAAAGTTCAGCGTCTGGTTCACGATGTCGGCCGGCTGGAAGAACACCGTCATATCGGGGTACTTCTGGTGCAGCTCGGCCCGAATCTGGTTGATGTAGCCGGCCGTGGGGCCGTGCTCTTCCTTCATGCTCACCAGTATCTCGCCGTCGCCGGCCCCGATGGTAGGGTTGTCGCTCAGCAGCAGATTAATCGGCACGGCGGGTAGGCCGATATTGTCGAGCACCAAGTCCAGTTCCTTAGCCGGAATGACGTGCCGAATCACCTGTTCTACCTGCCTAAAGCGCACTTCGGTTTCCTCGACCCGCGTGCCGGTGGGTACCCGCACGTGCAAGCGCAGCTGGCCGGCATCCACGGTCGGGAAGAAGTTCTCGCCGATGAGCGGGTACAGCCCCAGCGAACCCACGAACACCACCGCGAAGGCTGTACCCACTAGCCCACGGTGGTCGAGGGCCCAGTCGAGGGCGCCCTGATAGGTATGCCGAAACTTCTCGAACCCATGCTCAAATCCGGTGTGGATGCGCCACACCCAGCTCTTGGTGATGGCCTGGCCGGCAGCTTCCTCGGCCTTGGTAGGCGGCTCCTCGGCTTCCTCCTCGGCCGTGCCGCTGGGGTGCTCGCGCTCAAACTGCTCGCGGTGCATTCGGGCCAGGTCGCGCTCGCCCTGGCTCACCTCGCGCCCGTTGCGGAAGCGGGCGCTGGGCACCTCTTCCTCATCCTGAGCGTGGTAAATGGGCAGCTCCTTGCGCAGCAAAAACATGACCATGGTGGGCACCAGCGTCCGGCTGAGAATATAAGAAGCCAGCATGGCGAAAATAACCGCCGTGGCCAGCGGCGCGAAGATGGCCGAGGCCACCCCCCCCAGGAAAAACACCGGCACAAACACGATGCAGATACTCAACGTGGCTACCAGCGCGGGCGTCGCAATCTGCTGCGCACCGTCCAGAATACTGCGTTTAAGGCCCTTCTTCTGGCCCATATTGCGGTGGATATTCTCAATTTCCACCGTGGCATCGTCCACCAAAATGCCCACGGCCAGCGAGAGGCCCCCTAGGGTCATAATATTGAGCGTCTGGCCCAGGATGTTCATTACCACGATGCTGACCAAAATGGACAGCGGAATGCTGGTGGCAATGATGAGCGTGGAGCGCCACGAGCCCAGAAACAGCAGAATCATGAGCGCCGTGAGGGCCGCCGCAATGCTGGCCTCAATGATAACGCCCTTGATGCTGGCCCGCACGAAGAAAGACTGGTCGAACAGCAGCTTGATGTCGAGGCCGGGCGGCGCGTTGGCCTGGATGTTGGGCAGCGCCTTCTTAATGCCGTTAATAATGGTGAGCGTGGAGGCTGCACCGCTCTTCAAAATGGGGATAATGGCCGTGCGGCGCCCGTTTTGGCGCACGATGTTTTGCTGCACCGCCGCGCCCTCGTGCACGAAGGCCACATCGCGGATGTAGGTCGTCACGCCGCCTACCGTCTTGATGGGCAAGTCGTTGAGTGTGGCAATGGCCTCGGGGCTTGAATTGAGGCGCACATCATACTCACGGTCGCCAATCTTGGCCGAGCCGGCCGGAATAATCACGTTCTGGCTGGTCAGGGTGTTCACCACGTCGTCGGCGCTCAGGCCCTTGCCGGCCAGCTTCTCCGGGTCGAGGTCCACCATCACCTGCTTGGGCTTGCCCCCGTTGGGCAGCAGCACCGAGGCACCCGGCACCACCGCCAGGCCCGGCCGAATGAAGGCGTTGGCCGCGTCAAACAAGTCCGACTCTCCTAGGGTCTCCGACGAGAGCGAGGTCTGGGCAATGGGCACGTTGGAGGCCGAGTAGCGCACGATGAGGGGCGGCGTAATGCCGGGCGGCAGCACCCGCAGCAGCGTTTGGGTGATGGCCGTGAGCTGGGCCACGCCCGCGTCGGGGCTGGTGCCGGGCTGGAAGAACACCTTTATTAGCCCGATGCCCTTGAGGCTCTGGCTTTCCTGGTGCTCCACGTTGTTAACCGTGGTGGTAATGGCCCGCTCCACCGGAATTACAATGCGCTGGTTCATCTCCTCAGGCGCGATGCCCGAGTACGTCCACACAATGCCCACCACCGGAATTGGAATGTCGGGAAAAATATCCACCGCCATCTGCCGGATGGTGAGGATGCCGCCAATGAGAATGAGCAGCGCCATCACCACGAAGGTGTAGGGCCGCGCCAGGGCTAGTCTTACTATCCACATATAATTACGCCACTATCGTCATCACTATAAACCAAGGCAAAGACGCGGCCCAAGCCAATGTCGTTGCAGGGTGCTCGGCAGCCGGGTGGGAGGGAAGCAGCCGCCAAGCTCCTTTAACCAGCGCAACCCGTAATTGGTTGGCGCAGAATGAATGAATGTTTGGTGTAGCCCCTGGCTTGCTCAACCGCCACCGCGCAAACCAATAGTTAAGCTAGGGCCCTAGGGCCAGTAAAGGGTCACTAGCTTGGGTAGTTGGAGCGCCAGGCTCACAATCCCAAAGCTGCTCGCTCGCTCGGCGCTCACTGGGCTAATCTTGGCGCGACTAAAGCAGCAGCAAGCGCGGCCCACTCAAAAAATAAAAACCCCTTCCGAGTGGAAGGGGTTTTTATAGGGCAGTGGCGTTTGAAGCACTTGGCTACCCTAGGAGGTAGTTACGGCGCTTAGTAGCGGTACACCTTATCGGCATTGTTTTGCTTAAACGAATCCTCGAAGTATTTCGCGTCTTCGGCATTGCGGGGCTTTACGCCCATCACGATGCCGCCGTTCTTAATGCCTTCTTCGTATTCAGTGGCGTGCTCCTCGGGGATACCCGAGCCAACCAGCGCGCCTACCAGGCCGCCCGTGAGGCCACCGGCCCCAGCGCCGGCAAATGCCGCTGCCAACGGACCAGCAATAATCAACCCTAGGCCCGGCAGGGCTATCGAAGTGCCAATGGCCGCGATGGCGCCAATAATAGCGCCCGCTGTGCCCCCGATGGCCGAGCCTACGCCCGCGCCTTCCATAGCTTTGTCACCCAACTCAGTGTGTTCGCTGCTGTCGCCAAAATGCGTGTCGCGGGTGTCGTCCGACATCATCAGGTGCACGTCGTCTTTGTGGTAGCCACGCTCGTGCAGGCTCTGGTAGGCCCGCTCGGCGCTGGCACGGTCCTTAAACATACCGCTTGTGGTGCCGCCTTCGCGGTAGTCGTTGCCGTCGCCGGTTACGGCATTTTCGATAGCGTGGCCGGCGCGCGAGGCAGTGTTCTGCACCGCGTCGATACCACGGCCCACGGCAGCGCCCGCCGTGCCCGCAATAGCAGCTCCTTTGGCCGTAGCGCTGTAGTCATCGCCAGCGTGCGAGCCGGCGCCGGTAGCCGACGAGCTGGTTTCGGCGTTGCCGTAGGTTGAGCCGGTAGCCGAGGCACCGCCTTCGGTAGATTGCGTAGTAGAGTCAAGCGTATCGGCATCCGACGAAGTGCTGCCACCCGCGCCACCGCTGTAGTCGGTGCCGGCGTTGTAGCTGGTGCTTTCGTTGCTCAAGTTGCCGCTATTGCCTAGGCCAGTGCCGGTATTGCTGGTGCCGTAGTTGGCGCCGCTGCCAGTGCCGGAAGTCATCGGGTTGTTGGGGTCGTTGGTATTCATCGGAAGAGAAAAGTTTGGGGTGGGAGACGGACTAGACCGCCTGGTTTAGCTTAACGGCCCCCGGCCGGGGAGGTTACGCCGGCCGCAGTTATGGGTGCGAGTTACCTACAAAAAAAGCCCCGGCTGTAGCCGGGGCTTTCCCTATTTATAATTAGCCTATCAATGATTTAAACTTCGGATAAAGCATATTGCTCGTAGTTGGCTTCTTGCAGCCAAAAACTGCGGCAGTCGCGAATCAAGTTTTTCAAAAACTGCTCGTCCTGCTTCAAGCCGCGCCACTCGCCCAGGCCCAGGCGCTCGCACAGCTTATAAAAATTGTCGCCCTGCCCCTTGGAGCCCTGCACCCGCACCAGGCAGCTGAGCAGCGGCCGGCCCGCTTGGTGCTCCTCGGTCGAGATTTCGGCCAGCATCTCGTTCAAGCGCGATTTCTCGTGCGAAATGTCGAGGTTCAACCCCAGCTCCGACTCCTGCACGAGCGTGAGGTAGCTGACGGTGCCCACCTGCTGGCGGGCGTAGCGAATAAGGTACTGGCGAAGGCGATTAGTCATAGCAAACGGATGGGAAAACGGAATAACCTAACTAACTAGTAGGCACAGGTCCGCGCCAAGCGGCCGCCCCGGCTAATTTACGAGTTGGTGCCCCCGGCTGGTTCTTAGGAAGATACCAAAAATCGAGCCGACGTTGCGCGCAAACCAAAATTTTAAACGCCGCCAGTTGCCGCCGGCTAAGCCTGTTTTTTGCCGCGGCGGCGGCGCAACTCCTTCTTTATCAGTTTGAACTCGCGGCTGCTTTGGCCTGCGATGGCCGTGTTTTCGTTGGCGCGGCGCAGCAGGTAAGGCATCACGGCCTCTACCGGGCCGTAGGGCACGTACTTGGCCGTGTGGTAGCCGGCGTGGGCCAGGTTATAGCTCAGGTTATCGCTCATGCCGTAGAGCTGCGCAAACCACACACGCTCGTCCTGGGGCGCGATGCCGGCCTCGCGCATCAGCTCGGTAAGCAGCCGCGAGCTGGCCTCGTTGTGGGTGCCGGCGCACACGCTGATGCGCTTGAGGTGCTGCACGCTGAAAGCCAGGGCCTCGTTGTAGAGGTCGTCGGTGTGCTGCTTGCTGGGGTTGATGGGCGTGGGCAGGCCGTGCTGCTGGGCCAGGCGGGCCTCCTTCTCCATGTAGGCGCCGCGCACCAGCTTCACCCCTAGGTGGTAGTGGCCCTGCGCGGCCCGCTCGTGGGCTGCCTTGTAGGCATCGAGCCGGTCGTGGCGGTACAGTTGGTAGGTATTCCACACGATGGCGTGCTCCTGGTTGTAGCGCTGCATCATGGCCTCGGCCAGCTCGTCGATAGTGTGCTGAATCCAGCTTTCCTCGGCATCTACGAATAGGCGCACGCCGCGCTCGTGGGCGCTGGCGCACAGTGCGTTCAAGCGCTGCTCGCCGCGCTCGAAGGCCGCTTGCTCGGCGGGGCCTAGGGCCTGGCCAGCCTGCTTTTTTTCGAGCAGCGCCGTGGGCAGCAGGCCGGTTACCTTAAATACCGAAAACGGGATATGGGGCGTGGTAGCGGCCAGGGCAATGGTGGCCAGTATCTCGTCGCGGGTGCGGTCGAAGCTGTAGTCGTTGCCGGCGCCCTCTACCGAGTAGTCGAGGATGGTGCCGATGTGGTAGCGGCCCAGCTCGTTTATCACCGGCTGGCACTCAGCAATGGTTTCGCCGCCGCAAAACTGCCGAAAGATAGTATTCTTAATGAGCAGCTTGACGCCGGGCAGGCGCCACTGCAGGGCCGACTGCATGAGCCCGCCGCCGAGCTTCACCAAACTGCCGTTGTTCATGGCCGCAAACAGCAGGTACATCTTGCGCAAGTCGGCGTCCGACTTGGCCTCGAACGCAATGCGGGTATCCTCGAACGAAACGGGGGCTACGGGCGCGGCCGGGGTGGCAGTGGTGGGGGCAGGCATGAGGAGGGGAGGAGGGAGATGAGAGCGGACCGACCCTAGGCGCAAAATGGTGGGCTGGGGGCCCTAGGGCAACTGCCCGCGCTGCTTCGCTACCGGCCCGGTACTGGCACTGATACGCGAAGGTAACGCCGCCTGCCCCAACCCAGTTCGTACCTTTGTGCCCACCAAAACCTGGGGTGGCCCGCTGCCCCGGTTTGCGCCCGCCAGCCTATGTGGCGCGGGCGCCCGCCCGCCCGGCGTGTTACCCCGCGCCCTAGCCCTGTCCATGTCAACTACCCCCGCCGCCGATACCTTTTTCACCCGTCGGCTTGCCCAGAAGGGCAGTCCCCTCCTCATTGCTGGCCCCTGCTCGGCCGAGTCGGAAGCGCAGGTGCTGGCCGTAGCCCGCGCCCTAAAAGCTGCCGGCCAGGCCGATATCTACCGCGCCGGTATCTGGAAGCCGCGCACCAAGCCCGGCGGCTTTGAGGGCCGCGGCACGGCGGCGCTGCCCTGGCTGCAGGCCGCCCGCCAAGAAACCGGCCTGCCCATGGCCATTGAAGTAGCCACGCCCAAGCACGTAGAAGACGCCCTACGGCACGGCATCGACGTGCTCTGGATTGGGGCACGCACCACCGTCAATCCCTTTGCCGTGCAGGAGCTGGCCGACGCGCTGGCCGGTACCGGCGTGCCGGTGATGGTGAAAAACCCCGTTAACCCCGACCTCGCGCTCTGGATTGGCGCCATCGAGCGGCTGGAGCGGGCGGGCGTGCGCGACCTGGCAGCTATTCATCGGGGGTTCAGCACGTTTGCGCCCTCGCGCTACCGCAACGCGCCCACCTGGGCCATCCCGATTGAGCTGAAAACGCGCCGACCCGACTTGGTGCTGATTAATGACCCCAGCCACATTGGCGGCCGGCGCGACTTGCTGCTGCCCATCGCCCAAAAAGCCCTCGACCTCGACTACGACGGCCTCATCATCGAAACTCACCCCGACCCCGACCACGCCCTGAGCGACGCCGCTCAGCAGGTGACCCCGGCGCGCCTGCAGGAAATCCTGAGCGAGCTGAAGTACCGCTACCGCAGCAGTGACAACGTGGACTACCGCAATAAGGCCGAGGAACTGCGCCAGAAGATGGACGAGGCCGACCACGAGCTGCTGGAGGTGCTAACCCGCCGCGCGGCCCTCACCCAGGAGCTGGCCGAGTACAAAAAGGAAAACAACGTGAAGATTTTGCAGCTTGAGCGCTGGCAGGAAATCTTCCGCACCCGCCCCGAGTGGGCCGCCCGCCTGGGCCTCAACGAGCGCTTTATCGCCGAGCTCTACAAGCTTATCCACATCGAAAGCATCCGGCAGCAAACCGAAGTGCTCAACGGCCGCGCCATCGACGCGGTGCCCGCACCGTTGGGGCAGGGCTTGTAGCGGCGGGCGGGCCCTAGGGCATATAGGTCAACACTTTAGAATAGTAAGCATGACGGTCTTGCCTGGATTCCGAGGGGCTTCACTGCCGCTTGTAGGTAGCCACTGGCGCGTCGGCCAGGCACTCGGAGCCCTGGTCGATAATCAGCCGGTTGGCTTGCAGCGTGTAGGAGCCGTTGCGCGTGTAGGCCCCCGTTGAGTCGGGCGTGAGGCGCAGCAGCGTTTTGCTGGTGCCCTGGCCGCACAAGCTGCCCTGGCTGGTGGCATAGCTACCCGCCGATTTTAGTTGCCCGCCCTGGTAAAGCTGGTAGCGCCGGTTGGCTTCGAGTAGCAGCTGCTCGTCGGGCAGCCAGCCGGCGGGGCAGTAGCACTGCAGGTTGGTAAGGCGCCAGGAGCCCACCAGCTCATCGCTCGGCGCGGGGGTGGCCTGCGGCTGGCAACCGCCGAAGCTCAGTAGTAGGCCTAGGAGATAGAGCAGTTTTTTCATAGCGCAGAAAGACAGGTTGCTCAGTCGGCCACCCAGTGGTAGAACTCAGAGCTGTCGCCGTCGAGGCAAACAGTTTCGCCCGCCAGGATGAGTTGCTGCTGGCCGTTTTGCTGCGTTAGCTGGTAGCTCTTGCGGTTGCTGTTGGGCAGGCTGGGCTCGTTGGTGGCGAAGGTGAGAATGGGCAATGCCTGCGAGCTGCCGCAGTTTGGGAAGGCGCCCATCGAGAGCTGGTAGGTGGTAGTATAAATGGGCTGCTGGCTGCGCCGCAGCAGTAGTTGGCCGCTGGGCCCAAAAACCAGTTGCCGGGCGTAGCCCTCCGTGGCTGGCGTTTTGGCGGGCCCAAAGCCGCGCACTGTCCGCTCCCATTCCCAATGCCCAGTACCCAGGGCCAGTTCGTCGTACATGCCCAGCGAAGCTTCAAGCGGGGCAGGGTCGGTGGCGTGACGGCAGCCAGCTGCCAGCACTAGTAAAGCGAATATAAACAGCTTGGGCACGGGGTGAAGGAAGTGCAGGACGGGTGAGCGCGTAGTACTATTCAGGTTGATAGGCCCTAGGGGCTAATGGTTGCGTGGGGCTCCCTAAAAAGTTGCTTGCCGCAGGTTGCCGTTTCTTTGCGCCACTTTCCAACCAACCCCCGCGCCCCGTTGACTGCCCCCCTCGCCATTGGCCCCGAGGCCCTGCCCGCGCTCGCCGCGTTTTTAACCCAGGCTGCGCCCAGCCGCCTGCTGGTGCTGGCCGACGCCAACACCGCCTGCGCCTGCTACCCGCTGCTGCAGCCCCACCTGCCCGCCCACGAGCTGCTGGCCATCGAGCCCGGCGAGGCTTATAAAACGCTGGCTACCTGCGAGGTAGTCTGGAGCTGGCTCACCGCCCAGCAGGCCGACCGCCACGCGCTGCTGCTATGCCTGGGTGGCGGCGTCGTGACGGACCTAGGGGGTTTTTGCGCGGCCACCTATAAGCGCGGCATCCAGTGCGTGGGGGTGCCTACCACGCTGCTGGCGCAGGTGGATGCCGCCGTGGGCGGCAAAACGGGCGTTGACTTTCAGGGCTTTAAAAACCACATCGGCGTGTTTCAGGCGCCGGCTGGCGTGTTTATAGAGCCGGCCTTTCTGAAAACGCTGCCAGCCGAGGAGCTGCGCTCGGGCTACGCCGAGGTCATCAAGCACGCCCTCATTGCCGATGCCGCCGCCTTCGAGGCGCTCCAGGGCCTAGACCTGGCCGCCGCGCCGGCCTGGGCGCCCATCATCCGGCATTCGGTAGCAATCAAGCAGGGCATCGTGGCGCAAGACCCCCACGAGCGCGGCCCGCGCAAGCTGCTCAACTTTGGCCATACCGTGGGCCATGCCCTCGAAAGCTACCTGCTTACCCAGCCCGGCCGCGAGGTGCGCCACGGCGAAGCCATTGCCGCCGGCCTGCTATGTGAAAGCTGGCTCTCGGTGCAGCGCGGCTTGCTGCCCGCGGCGGCCCTAGGCGAAGTAGAGGCGCTGGTTGCCAGGTCGTTCGCCAAAATTTCTTTTATTACCCTTGAGCTGGAAGCGATTGCCGCCTACGCCACCCACGACAAGAAAAATGAGGCCGGCCGCATCAAGTGTACCTTGCTGGCCGGCCTCGGGCAGGGCGTGTTCGACCATGTGATTACGCTGGCCGAAGTGGCCGGCTCGCTGCAGTACTACCAACAACTCTGATTTCACCGCGCCCGCCGCGGTGAAAAACCCTATGCTTACTCTCTCCTGGCCCGGCGGGCCCCTGCGCGGCACCGGCCGGCTGCCCGCCTCCAAAAGCGAAGCCAACCGCGCCCTGCTGCTACAGCGCCTGGCGGGCGGCGGCACCATCACCAACCTCTCCGAAGCCAACGACACCGTGCTGATGCAGCGCCTGCTAGCCGAGGCCGCCCGCACCGACCTGCTCGACGCCGAGGATGCCGGCACCGTCATGCGCTTTCTGACGGCCTACCTGGCCGCCACGGGCTGGCGCGGCACCCTCACCGGCGCGCCCCGCATGCAGCAGCGCCCCATCGGCGTGCTGGTCGATGCCCTGCGCACCCTAGGGGCCGCCATCGACTACGAGGCCAAAGAAGGCTACCCGCCGCTGCGCTTTGGGGGCCAGCCGGTGGCCACGCCCGCCGCCGGCCCCGCCGAGCTGGTGGTGCGCGGCGACATCAGCAGCCAGTACATTTCGGCCCTGCTCATGATTGGGCCCACGCTGCCCGGCGGCCTGCGCCTGCGCCTCACCGGCGAAGTCGGCTCGCGCCCCTACATCAGCATGACGCTGAGCTTGATGCAGCACTTTGGCGCCGCCACTACCCTAGGGCCTGCCGAAACCATAACCGTAGCGCCCGGCGGCTACCAGCCGGCCGACTACGAGGTAGAGAGCGACTGGTCGGCGGCCAGCTACTGGTACGCGCTGGTGGCGCTGGCCCCGCCCGGCTCGGCCGTCACGCTGCCGGGCCTGCGGGCGCGCTCGTGGCAAGGCGACCACGTGATTCAGCAAATCATGCGGCCCCTGGGGGTCGAAACCGAGTTTCTGGCCGCTGGCGGGGCCCACCTCACGCAAGTGCCCCTGGCCCCCGCGGCGCTGCTCAGCCAGCCCCTCGATTTCACCGATTGCCCCGACCTAGCCCAGACGGTGGCCGTGGTGGCGGCGGCCCTAGGGGTGCCGCTGCGCCTCACGGGCCTGCACAGCCTGCGCATCAAGGAAACCGACCGCATTGCGGCCGCGCAGGCCGAGCTGCGCAAATTCGGCGCCGACATGCCCGAGGTAGCGCCGGCCGTTTTTGAGGTGCAGGCTACCAAGTTTAAGGTTGATAACCAAGAGCTTGCTACCTACGACGACCACCGTATGGCAATGGCCTTTGCGCCGCTAGCCGTGCGCGGGCCCCTGCGGGTGCACGAGCCGCAAGTAGTGCGCAAGTCGTACCCTAGCTTCTGGCGGGCGCTGGCGGCGGTGGGTATGCAGGTAGGGTAGATTTTTCGCATAAAAAACAACGTCATGCTGAGCGCAGTCGAAGCATCTCTACCGCATAACTAAACCCTGCCGACAGAATTACTTACGCGGTAGAGATGCTTCGACTGCGCTCAGCATGACGTTCTGTTGTTGGCACTACCCACTACTTTTGGCGGGCCTGGCCGACTGCTCACCGCGGCCGGGCCCGACTCGCTATGACGCATTCGCTGCTTTGGCTGCCTGGTACCTTGCTGCTGGGCGGGCTGCTGCTCGGGGCCTGCCGCCAATCTACCCGTTCGGCCGCCGCCGATACAAAAAACGTGGTCTGGAAATCCGATGCCTACACCCTGTACCGCGACAGCGTGGTGCAGGGCGCCAACCACGCCCGCGCGCTGTCGGCCACCGAGCTGACCTCCAACTACCAGAGCCCCGCCAACGAGCGCTTGAGCCCGCTACTAACCTTCAAGTTCAGCATCAACGGCAAGGACGATGAGCTGCCGCCCGGCCAGGACAATACCTTTTTGGCCTTACCTACTACCGCGGGCGCGCCGCTCGAAACGCCCGTTTGCACCTTTGGCCAGCGCGCGCAGGAAACGCGCCCGGTGCCTACGGACAAGTTTCTGGCGCCTAATACCCAGGTAAAATTTCGGGTGGATATGCGGCCGGTGCTGGCGGCCCTAGGCCAGCAGGGCTACTACACCACCTTCAAGGGCGAGAAGATTTACAAGGCCGATTTCAAGCACGTGTTCGTGGCCGGCACGCCTGCGCCGCTGAGCTGGGACTTTGACAATCTGCACAATAAGGCTGACCTGGAGCTGCACGACGCCGACGGCGACGGCATCTACGAAACTACGCTGACCCTAAACGTGCCGCAGGCCGCGCCAGCTACCGCGCCGCGCTGGCAAGCCAGCCTCAACACCGCCGATTTTCCGCAGTACAAGTCCGACTACCCGCTGGCCGATGCCCTCTACAACCTGGCCCTCGAAGAGGCCCGCCGCGCCGTAGAGCCCGACGGTACCTTCCGCACTGGCAAGGAATGGGCGGGCGTATGGACGCGCGACATCAGCTACTCTATCATCTTGGCGCAGGCTATTTTGCAGCCGAAAGTGGGCATGACCAGCCTGCTGCGCAAGGTGAGCCCCGAGGGCCGCATCATTCAGGATACTGGCACCGGCGGGGCCTACCCGTGCAGCACCGACCGCGTGGTTTGGGCGGTGGCCGCCTGGGAAATCTACAAGGTGACTGGCGACGAGGCGTGGCTGCAACGTGCGTATCCCATCGTGTTGAAATCGCTGCAGGACGATGCCCAGAATGTGTACGACCCCGCCACGGGCCTAGCGCGGGGCGAGTCATCTTTCCTCGACTGGCGCGAGCAAACCTACCCGCGCTGGATGCAGCCGGTGGATATTTACGAAAGCGAAAATTTGGGCACCAACGCCGTTCATTTTCAAGCTAATACTGTGCTGGCACTGATGGCCCGGCAGCTGCACCAGCCCGAGGTAGCCGCCCAGCACGAGCAAGTGGCCGCTCGCATTCGGCAGGCCATGAACGAGCAGCTGTGGCAGGCCGGGCCAGGCTACTACGGGCAGTACCGCTACGGGCGGCTGCACCCCAGCCTTTCACCCCGCGCCGAGGCCCTAGGGGAGGCGCTGAGCGTGTGGTTTGGGGTGGCCGACGAGGCCCAGGCCCGCACCATAGTCAGCAAAACGCCCACCATGCCGTTCGGTATTCCGTGCATCTACCCCCAGATTCCGGGCATTCCGCCCTACCACAACGACGCGGTGTGGCCCTTTGTGCAAAGCTTCTGGGCCCTGGCCGCCGCTAGGGCTGGCAACGAGGCCTCGCTTACCGAAAGCATGGCGGCGGTGTACCGCCCGGCGGCGCTGTTTCTGACCAACAAAGAGAATTTTGTGGCCGCGAGCGGCGACTTTGCGGGTACCCAAATCAACAGCAGCAACATGCTCTGGAGCCTCTCGGGCAGCCTAGGGCTGGTGTACCGCATTCTGTTTGGGATGCACTACGAGGTTGACCAGCTGGTGTTTCAGCCCTTCGTGCCGCAGGCGTTTGCCGGCCAGCGCACGCTCACGGGCTTTAAGTACCGGCGCGCGGTGCTCGACATTGACGTGCAGGGCTTCGGCAACGAAATCAAAACTATCACCCTCGACGGGCAGCCGCTGGCCGGCGCGGCCGTGCCTGCCAGCCTCAGTGGCCACCACCAGGTGCGCATCGAGCTGAGTAGCCAGGCCCCAGCCGGCGCGCCGGTGCACCGCGTGCCCAACCGCTTCAGCCCCGAAACGCCCCAGGTTACCTACGCCGGCGGCCGCCTGAGCTGGCCCGCCCTGCCCGACGTGCAGGAGTATAAAATCCTGAAAAACGGTGTAGTAGAGGCTGCCGGCCCCGCCACCGAGCACGCCGTAGCCGCCCCCGCCGGGGGCGTGGTGGCCGAGTACCAGGTGCTGGCCGTGGGCAGCGACGGCCTGCAATCGTTTGCCAGCGAGCCGCTCGACGTGGGCCCCGCGCCCCAACAAGTGCAACTCGAAGCCCTCGCGCCGGTTGCCGCTTACCCCTACCAGGGTTTCAGCGGCGCGGGCTTCGTCGAAATCAGTACCACTAAAAACACCCGCCTGAGCTTGCCCCTTAGCGTGCCCGCAGCCGGCCGCTACGCCCTCGATTTTCGCTATGCCAACGGCAACGGCCCCACCAACACCAACAATAAGTGCGCCCTACGCACCCTGCGCGACGCCCAGGGCCGGCAGCTGGGTACCGTGGTGCTGCCCCAGCGGGGGGTAGACGAGTGGAGCAATTGGGGCTACACCAACGCCGTGCTGGTGCAGCTGCCGGCCGGCGCTAGCACCCTCACCCTCAGCTACGAGCCCGCCAACGCCAACATGAACGGCACCGTGAACCAGGCTATGCTCGACTGCCTGCGCCTGCGCCGGGTGCAGTAGCCCTAGGGCTCGTTAGTAGCAAAAAGTAACCGTCAGGCGGACGTCAGATGGGCCTGACGTTCTATTTATACTAGTTGTTTTTAGCTGGCCCTGGGGCGCTACTTGCCCCTAGGCATCTACTCGGGCAAAATGTAGCGCGGACCCTCAAACTCGGCGGCCGAGCGCAACTGCAGTAGGTGCTGCAAGCCGCTGGTAGCCAGCTGGCTTAGCACATGGGCCGATAGGCCGCACCAGTAGCAAACTACCCCAGCGGCGCGGGCTAGGCTTTCGGTGCGCAGTAGCGTGCGCTGGCCACTGGCCGATACTTCCAGCAGCTGCTGGCAATCGACCCACAGGCGGGTGGGGTGGCTGGCCAGCAGGCGCTGGGTAGCCTGCTCCAGCTGGGCCACATCGGCCGGGGTGGTGCAGCTGCCGCGCAGGCTTAGCCCTAGGCAGCCCCGTTGCCCGCCGGCATGAATGGTAAGTGGCTTACTCACGGCTGGCAGGGTGATACGTAGAAAGATATATATGTAGCAAATGTAGATAATTGTTGCGCGCAACCGCCTCCGGGTAAATACGGAATTTGTACTAAAAGAAGCCCAATTTCAAAAATAGAAAGCAGAAGGCGAGCTCGCTTAAACCTGCTCAGGATAAGCATGGTAAAGAAAAGCAATTTAATTTGAAGATGGTATGAAAAAATTGAATTTTGATTACCTTTTTACGCGAAATGCTAGTTTGACTGGCTAAGCGCGTGCGCCACTTTTATGCGCTAATTTTGCCCACCATGACGGATGCCGAATTTGACTTGCTCGACGAATTATACTTTGTAACGCCCTTTCGCGCGCTGCTGGGAAAAACCGGCCTGCCCGCCCCGGAGCTGCAGGCGCTGCTGGGCGGCCTGCTAGCCCAGGGCCTAGTGCGCTACTACTGGCCCGACCCCGACACCGAGCTGGCCTACGAGCCCACCACCTTCGGCGCCCTGGGGGGCGATGCCAGCTACTTGGCCTCGAAAGAAGGCCTGCTGCAGCACAACACCCGCTAGCCGTGGCTGCCCTAGCCCCCGCCCCGACCGCTACTACCCCCGGCGGCCTCGCCTCGGCCGTGGTGGTGCCGCCCGCCCCAGCGCGCGCGCCCGGCTACTATGTGCGCCAGCGCCTGTGGGCCAACCGCCCGGCCGTGGCGGGCTTGGTGTTCATTGGCTTGTGCGCCCTGGTGGCCCTGCTCGGCTACTGGGTGCTGCCCGACCCTAGCCCCGACGCTAACAACGGCCTGGTGCAGCTGCAAAAGCAGCCACCCAGCTTCGTAGCTACCCTGCGCCAGGTGCCCGACCCCACCGCGCCGCCGCCCGGCAATGCGCTGCAAGTGTGGCTGCACGGCCGCCCGCCCCAAGTGAAGGAGTCAATCAACAATTATCAAGCAAGCAGTAACGCACCACCTCATCAGCTCATCACCCGCCGCTACTGGCTGGGCACCGACAAGGCCGGGCGCGACGAGCTGAGCCGGCTGCTGCTAGGCACGCGCATCTCGCTGGGTATCGGGCTGGTAGCGGTGCTCATTTCGCTAGCCCTAGGGGTTAGCATCGGGGCAGTGGCGGGCTACTTCGGCGGCGGGCTCGATAGCGTGCTGCTGGGGTTGATGACCGTGGTGTGGAGCATTCCGGGCATTATGCTGGTTATTGGCATTTCGCTGGCGCTTGATAGCAAGGCGGTGTGGGTCAGCTTTTTGGCGGTGGGCCTTACCATGTGGGTCGATGTGGCGCGGGTGGTGCGCGGGCAAGTGCTGGGTTTGCGCTCGGCCACCTTCATCGAGGCCGGGCGGGTGCTGGGGCTGCCTACCCGCCGGCTCATCTTCGGGCACCTGCTGCCTAATTTGCGCGGGCCGCTCATCGTGCTGGCTACCAGCAATTTTGCCGCCGCCATTCTGCTCGAGGCTGGCCTCAGCTTTTTGGGCCTGGGGGTGCAGCCGCCGGCGCCCAGCTGGGGCCTGATGGTGAAGGAGGGCTATGACCTGCTGGGCACCACGGCTGGCCTCTGGCTCACGGCGCTGCCGGGCTTGGCAATCAGTTTGCTGGTACTGAGTTTCAACGTGGTAGGCAACGCCCTGCGCGATGCCTTCGACCCTAAAACCCCGCTGACCTAGCCCGGTATGGCCCAGCTTAGCGCGCGCGCCGCGTCGGTTGTAATATTGTAGTCGCAACTCCCCTTTTTTACTGCCTACCTGCCCGCGCCCTCCGGTTGCCGAAGGCTCCCTAGCCTATGCCGCAAGCCGCTACCATTGATGAGCTAACTACCCGCCTCGTGCTGAAGGAGCGCGAGCTGGAAGCGCTATTGCAGATTACGCAGGCCGTGACCGACGACCGTACCGAGGGCGAACTCTACAAGATTTACCAGTTTACGCTGCTCGGGCAGCTGGGCATTCAGCAGTTGGCGCTGTACGTGCTCGAAGACCACGCCTTTCGGCTGAAAGCCAGTAGCTTTGGCACGCGCCTGCCTGCCGACTCGCATTTTAAACCCGAGGGAGTAGCTGCCTGGTGCCCTAGGGTGGCCTGCCCCCTCAAGGAGCTGCCGCTGGGCGAGCCCTGGCAGCAATTTGAGCAGTTGGTGCCCATTAGGGGTGAAAACGAGACGGTGCAGGCCCTGCTCTTTACCGGCGCCGCCCAAAGCCGCGCGGGTCTGACGGTAACCGACTCGCTGGCGTTTCTGGTGACGCTGAGTAACATCTTGCTGGGGGCCGTGGCCAACCGCCGGCTGGTGCGCCAGCGCATGGCCTCGCTGGCCGCCGAGGCGGCCCGCCAGCGCGAAATTGAGATTGCCCAGCAGGTGCAGCTGCTGCTGTTTCCGCAGCGCCTGCCCAACAACGAGCGGGTGGCCCTGTACGCCACCTACCAGCCCCACGCCGAAATTGGCGGCGACTACTACGACGTGGTGGAGCTGGATGCCCACCGGCTGCTGGTGTGCGTGGCCGACGTGAGCGGCAAGGGCGTGCCGGCCTCGCTGCTGATGTCGAACTTCCAGGCCGGCTTGCGCACGCTGCTGCGCCAGGGCATTGACCTGGCTACCACCGTGCGCGAGCTCAACTACCTGATATTTCGCAACTCGGCGGGCGAGAAGTTTATTACCGCCTTTCTGGCCCTCTACGACCGCCGCACCCAGGTGCTGGAGTACGTGAACGCCGGCCACAACGACCCGCTGCTGCTGCCCGACGCCGGCCCGCCCCAGCGCCTGCACGCCGGCACCCTGATGCTGGGCGTGCTGGACGAGCTGCCCATGCTGCAGGTGGGCCTGGCCAGCATGGGCCCGCACTCGCTGCTCTTTACCTACACCGACGGCCTGACCGAGGTGTTTGACCAGCAGCAGCAGGAGTTTGGCGAGGCCGGCGTGCTGGCCGTGCTGCAAGCCCACCGCTACCTGCCCCTGCCCCGCCTGCACCACGAGCTGCTGGCCGCCATCCAGCGCTTCGGCCCCAAAGGCGGCCAGTTTGCCGACGACGTGACCATGCTCAGCATGCGCATCAAATAAGTCGCAGATTAGACGGATTAAACGGATTTCGCCGATGCGCCTAATCCGTTTAATCTGCGGTCCAGGAATCGCAGCGGATGAGCACGGCCAGGCCCACGAAGAAGAAGGTGCCGATTTTATCGACTTCGAGCAGCTCGTTGAGGAAGAGGTGAAAGAGGATGATGACCAGCGACAGCACCACGGCCAGCACGATGCGGCGCACCTCGGGCCGCGCGGCGCTGGCGTAGTAGAGGCGCTCGGCCGTGAGCAGGGTGGTGGCCACTAGGGCCGCAAACAGCAGAAAGCCCGGTACGCCCTGCTCGGCCAACTGCAGCAGAAAGTAATTATGGGTGGTCGAGTGCTCAGGGTTGGCGCTCACGTAGGTGCGGAAGCTCTTGAGGGTGTAGCGCTTGTACTCGGGGTAGAAGGTGGAGGGGCCGGTGCCAGTGAAGGGCTTGTCGGCTACCATGCGGGCGGCGGCCACCCAGCGGTACACCCGCTCCATGCCCGACACATCCTGCAGTTTGTAGGTCGAGGCCAGGTGAGCCTCGAAGTTGCCGCCGTGCCACACGGTTTTCTCAAAATCGGGTGCGTAGCTCATAAAGCGGTCGGCCCCCGTGAAGTACACGGCCGACCCCACGCCCGCCACCGCCAGCCCCAGCAGCAGCCAGCGCGTGAGGCGCCGGCGCAGCACCCAGTAGTACACGCCCGCCACCGGCAGCGCCAGCCACGAGGCGCGGGTATAGGAGGTAATCAGCCCAAACAGCAGCAGCCCCGCGGCCGCCAGCCACCAGCGCCGCCGGCCCGGCGTAGGGGCCTGCTGCGCCAGCCCCACCGCCAGCGGCAGCAGCAGCGCCAGCACGGTGGCGTAGATGACGTGGTTAATAAAAAACGGCTGCACCGCCCAGCCTATCTTGGCAAAGCTGAAGCCCCGGGTGGCGTGGCGGGGCAATATCCAAGCCAGCGCGCCCACCGCCGCCCCGGTGTAGCAGGCCGCCACGCGCCAAAAATCGGCGGGCCGGCGCACCAGCAGCAGCGTGCCCAGCAGGCAGGGCACCAGGTACCAGCACTTGGCCAGCAGGTACTTCACCGAATGCAGCACGTTCACCGAAAACAGGGTGTCGAAGGCGGCCCAGGCCAGCATGAGGGCAGGCAGCAGCAGCAGCGGGTGCCGCCACTCGCGCGGCGCCAGCTGCCCCAGGCCGCCCGGCCCCAGCAGCAGCGCCAGCGGCACGCACACCAGCAGGCTCAGCAGCAGCGGCTCGCTGGGCACGTCGATGTGCAGGCTGCCCAGCACCAGCTCGTGCGAGAAGGGCAGCGTGAGAAACAGCAAATAGTAGAGCCACTGCCAGCGGGCCAGCACCAGCACCAGGGCCGGCACCGCCAGCGCCGGCAGCAGCCAGGCCGGCTGCTGCGCCAGCGCCGCCAGCCCGCCGCCTAGGGCCAGCAAAGCCAGAAAACCCACGAATACCCACTGCAGCGAGTCGGCAGGGCGCAGGCGAAGCAGCAGTTGGCGCATGACGTGCTTTTTGTTTATTACCCTCAATTACCCCCTAGGCCCAGCCGGCGGCGGCGCAGCAGCTCGAGCAGCAGCACCAGCACCACCGACACGGCCAGCGTGCCCACCACCGAGCCCAGCACGATGAGCGAGCGGAAGGGGCCGCTCTTGCGGGTGGCCGGGTAGGCTTTTTGCACCAGGTAGAGCGATGAGACGCGGGTGCGCAGCGAAGTTTCGGCCTGCTCGAAAGCCGCTTGCGAACCCACCAGGCGCGCCTGCAAGTCGGCCAGGCGGCCCGTCAGCAGGTTCACCGAGTCGGCCCCTAGGGTGATATTTTCGAGGTTGATGGGGTTGCCCATGTCGGCCTGGGTGAGGCCGCGCAACGCCCGGCGCAGCGCCGCCACGTTGCCGCCGCCGCCACCTTCGGCCAGGTTTAGGGCCCGCTGGGTTTCAATGATTTCCTTGGCTAGGTAGCGGCCCTGCTGCTCTAGCCCATACACGCCGTAGCGGTGGCGGGCGGCCAGCAGCTGCCTGCGCCCAGTTTCGTAGTTGGCCCCGATGCGGGCCGAGCGCTGCCGGTACAGCTCCAGCACCTGGCGGCGGTTTTCGTAGGTCAGCTGCTGGTTCACCGAGTCGATGGCCGCCACCAGGGCGTTGGCCACGGTGGCGGCCAGCTTCTTGTCGCGGTCCCGAAACGTGAGTTCAATGGCGTCGCGCTCGTTGTGCACGATGCTGAAATTGCTGTTAAACTCGCTCAGCGCATTGTTTTCGGCTTTGTCGGTGCCGGGCGGGCCCACCTTGTAGTGCGCGTAGAGGTTGAAGCGCCGCACCATCTGTTCGGCCAGCGGCAGCGACTGCCCGATGGTGACCACGCGGTCGAGGTCTTCGGGCCGGCTGCCAATCTCCAGCTTCGAGCCCTCCACCAGGCGGTCGGGGTCGGCGCTCTGGGGCGAGGTAGGCAGAAACACGGCCGTCGAGCTGTAGGTATTGGGCAGCGCCAGCGCCACGGCCACGCTCACTACGGCCGCCAGCCCGGCTGCTAGCCCCAGCAAGTACTTCCAACGGTTGAAAATGGCCCGCAAGCTGGCCAGCGAGAAAACGAACGGCGAATCGGGCGACATAAGGGGCAAAAGAATGCCTGGCGCGGTAAGCCGGCCGCCGGGCCGGGCAAAGATAGGGCGGCTGCCAGCCTAGGGCCCCGCCTATCTTTACGCATTCAGGAGCTTCTACTTTTTTCGCATCAAACGCTTTTTTGGTAACATTAGCTTGGCCGTGGGCCTCAACCTGCTGGTAAAACCTGGCTGGGTGCTGCTCGAAAACCTGGTGCAGAACCGCCTGGGCCACGCCACGTTTGGCTTGGTGGCGGCGGCCTCGTCGCTGGCCGTGGTGGTGGCTACCGTGGGCGACTTGGGCCTCACCCAGTTTACGGTACGCCGCCTGGCGGCCGAAGCCGATTTTGCCCGCCAGCATTTTGGCACGCTGCTGCCGCTGCGGGGCTTGCTCACGCTGCTGGCCCTAGGGGTGCTGCTGGCCGTGGGCTGGGCGGTAGGCTACCGCGGGCCGCAATTGCAGGTGCTGGGCGCCATCGGGGCCAGCTTGCTGCTCACGCAGTACGGTCTTTTTTTGCGGGCGCCCGTGCAGGGCCGCCAGCATTTCAACACCGATGCCGTGCTCTCGGTGCTGGAAAAACTGCTGGCCCTGGGGCTGGTGGGTGGGTTGGTGCTGGGCGGGGGCCTAGGGCTGGGCAGCTACGTAGGGGCGCGGCTGGCGGCGGCGGCCAGCACGGCGGTGCTGTTTCTGGGGCTGCTGCGGCGGCTGTTTGGGCCGCTGCCGCACCGCTGGCCCCGGCGGCTGCCGGCCGGGCAGCTGCTGCGCGGGGCCGGGCCGTTTGCCTTCATCGCCCTGCTCTACGGCATCAACGAGCGCCTTGATATGGTGCTGCTCGAGCGCCTGGCCTCGGCCCGCGAGGCCGGCTACTACGCCGGCGCCTACCGCTGGCTCGACGCCCTGATGATGTATGCCTGGACGGTGCTACCGCTCTTTTTTGCCCGCTTTGCCCACGCCCTGGGGCAGGTGCGGCAGCAGCGCCAATTGCTCTGGTTTGGGCAGCGCATTGTGGCCGTGCCGCTGCTGCTGGCGGTGGCGTTCGTGCTGTTTCGGGGCGAGGTGCTATTCTGGCAGTTCACGCGCAGCTCGCCCGTCGAGCTGGCGCGCATGGTGCTCTGCCTCAAGGTATTGTTTCTCAATGTGCTGGTGCATGCCTTCTTCGCCATCTACAGCACTTTGCTCACCAGCACCCACCACCAGCGGGCCGTGAGCTGGCTGGTGGCGCTCAGCATCGCCCTCAACGCGGGCCTGAATTTGCTGACGCTGCCGCGCTACGGGGCGGTGGCGGCGGCTGTCAACACGCTCATCAGTGCCGGGCTGGTGTCGGGCGGCTACGTGTGGCTGGTGGCGCGGCGCACGCCGGTGGCCGTGCCCTGGCACCTGCTGGCGCGGCTGGCGCTGGCCTTCGGGCTGCTGTGCGCGGGTTGGTACCTGGCCCGCACCCGCCTAGGCCTCAGCTGGTGGCTCGAAACGGGCTTCATGAGCGCGTACTTCGCCGCCCTGCTGCCGCTCACGGGCCTCGTGAGCCGCCGCGATTTTGGCCGGCCAGCGCGGGCGGGTGGCTTCCACTGAGGTGCGCAGTGGTAAACTGCTGAGGTACGCTGAGCGCAGCTGAACTGATAGTTGCTAATTGCTAATTGCTAATTGATACCATGCAGGTTGCCGTTACTACCCGATTTTTGCTGCCGGGCGGGCAGTTGGAGGGCCTAGGGCGCTACGCCTTCGAAACCCTGCGCGAGCTGGTGCGCCAGCGCCCCGACTGGCAGTTTCACTTCCTCTTCGACCGGCCCTTTGACGAGCGTTACCGCCTAGGGCCTAATGTAGAACTGCACACGCTGCTGCCGCCCGCCCGCCACCCCCTGCTGATGCTGGCCTGGTACGAAGGCGCCGTGGCCGCCTGGCTGCGCTGGCACCGCCCGGCGGCGCTGCTCTCGCCCGAGGGCTTCACGGTGCTGGGTACCAGCGTGCCCCGCGTGCTGGTGGTGCACGATCTGGCCTACCTGCACCGCCCCCAGGACATGGGCCGCCTCATGCACCGCTACTACGCCTACTTTGTGCCGCGCTTTGCCCGCGCCGCCGCGCAGCTCGTGGCCGTGTCTGACACCACCCGCCAGGACGTGGCCCGGCAGTTTGGCCTCGACGCCCGCCGCCTAGTCGTGGCCCACAACGCGCCGGCTGCCCATTTCCAGCCCCAGTTGGCCCCCGAGCAAGCGGCCGCGCGCACCCTCTATAGTGAGGGCCAGCCGTATTTTTTGTACGTGGGCGCCTTGCAGCCCCGCAAAAACCTGCCGAACCTGCTGCGGGCGTTCGCCCTGTTTAAGGAGCAGGGGGGCGCGGCTGCGGCGTCAGTGCGGTTGCTGCTGGCGGGCCGCGACGCCTGGCGCACCGGCCCGCTGCACGACACTTACCGGCAGCTGCCCGCCGCCGTGCAGTCGGCCGTGCGCTTCACGGGCCGCGTCAGCGAAGCCGAGCTGGTGCGCCTTTACGCCGGCGCGCTGGCTATGGCGTACGTGCCTTTCTTCGAGGGCTTTGGCTTGCCGGTAGTAGAGGCCCAGGCCAGCGGTTGTCCGGTGCTTACCTCCAGCGTGTCGTCGCTGCCCGAGGCGGCGGGCGGCCCCACCGCCGCCCTGCTCTGCGACCCCCACGACCCCGCCGCCATCGCCGCCGGCCTAGGGCAGCTGGCCACCGATGAGGCCCTGCGCCTGCGCCTGCAAGCCGCCGGCCTGGCTAACGCCGCACGATTTAGCTGGGCGGCCAGCGCCGCCGTGCTGGGGGCGGCCCTGGCGCGGGCAACCGGCCAAGACTAAAGTTAAGCCTGGCCAGAAGCAGGGGCGCGGCCAGCCAACCGCTATTTTTGCCGCATGGCCCGCCCGCACCCGTACCACTTTGCCTTTCACATGCTGCCGCAATTGGTGTGGCGGCGGCCCGAGGCCGTGCGCCACGAGCTGGGCGACCCGCTGCTGGCCCGCGAGCTGCTGCTCTACGTGTGGGACAAAGCGGCCGAAAACCTGGCCTCGCCCGAGCGCGTGGCCTCGCGCGGCTTGCAGCTGAGCTGGCACCGGGTGGCGGGCCGCGCCACCGCCCTGCTGCAACTACCCGCTGCCCAGGCCACCGGCGAGGCCCACCTGGCCGCCATCGTGTACGAGCAGCCCGAGGCCGACCCCGCCACCCACGAGCGCGTGCCCGACGACCTGGCGGACGACACCGAGGAGCCCCTGCCCGACGAGCCCGACGAGCTGCTGCCGCGCTACTTTTTGCTCGAAGCTACCCTAGGGCGCAGCCCCGACGAGGCCGGCACGCCCACCATGCTGGGCGAGCTGCGCGGCGAGCACCACCGCCACCACGCCCCCGGCCCGCCCGCCGGCCGCGCCGACACGGCCGGCCGCTTTCTGCAGGCCCTGGCCGGGCTGCTGGGCCCCCCGCCCGAGGCGGTGCCCATCATGCGCATTGTGCGCCAGTAGCTAAGCTACTGGCGTACAATGGTATTGATGTCGTTGCCGACATCGGGGTAGTTGAAGTGGCCACCCACCACGCGCTTACCCTTCACCCGGCACTCCCAGGTGTAGCTACCGACCACGGGCTGGGCGGCCAGGCCCTTCGGGTTTTTGAAGTACTCGGAGTCGGTAGCTTCGGAAGGGAACAGCACATCGACGCCCTGTTCGTCCTTGGCCACCGTTTTGATAAGCATGTACTCCTGATGGTCGCGCTCGCTCGTGACAATAAACACAGCCTGATAACCATCGAGCGAATGATATTTATCCAGCACGCCCAGTTTGATATAAGGCGTGGTAGAAACCATCCAGGTTTGGGCCTTGGCCGCGGATGCACTCCACTCTATGAGTGCGATAATGATTAAGAAAGTCAGCGAATAACGCCGTGCTAACTGACGAGTGAGGAAGGTAAGATTTGTTTGCATGAAAAGGGAGTAATAGTAAAACTTTAAAAGATTCAATTAATAGAAAAAATAAGAATAAAATAAGGGGCGCTACTATCCTGCGCACGCAATATAAGCAGAGCAGCAGGCACATTTGCAACTTGCGCCGCGCCTTGCCAGTTGCTATAAAAAGCTTTTGTGGCTTGGCCGGAGCAGCTTTTTAAGTAACTGACTATGAGCAACCCATGCGCCGCCGCCACCAGCTAGCCCAGGCCGCCACCGAAGCCACCGCCCGCGCCCAGGCCAGCGCCGATGCCCGCTGCGGCCTCTGCGAGCGTGCGGTGCAGCACACTAGCCGCCACCATTTGGTGCCCCGCGAGGAGGGCGGCCGCTACGGCGACACCGTAAATTTGTGCCAGCCCTGCCACAGCAGCGTGCACCGCTTCTTGAGCAACCGCGAGCTGGCCCGGCAGTATAGCACAGTGGCGGCGCTGCGCGATGCTGAAGAGCTGCGCGAGTACCTCACCTGGATTCGCAAAACCCGCGTGGAGCGAATAAGCAACCGCCGGGGTAGTAAGTAGCTGTTTAGAAAGAGCTTATGTCTGAAACTGACTTGCCGCCGACGCGGTACTTCGTGCCCTTTGGCCAACTGCGGCGGCAACCCACGCTGGTAGTAGACAGTACCGGGCTGGGGGCGGCCCTCACGCTGGCGCACTGGCGCGGCGCGGCCACGCCCCCGGCCCTGCGCGACGATACCAGCGCCGGGTCGGTGCTGCGCGCCCTGCACCAGCCGGCGGCCCTAGGCCCGGCCCTGGCCGTGACGGCCAACCACTTCGACATCGACGGTTTTGTGGGGGTTTGGGCCCTGCTGCACCCTAGGCTGGCGCTGGCCCATGAAGGGCTGCTGCGCCAGTTGGCGGTGCTGGGCGATTTTCGCGAAATCGACTGGGCTAACCCGCTGGCCGACCATGCCTTGCAGCTGGCTTGCTGGCTAAATGCCGAGGAGAAAGCCCGCTTCTACGAGCCCTTTGGCGCGCCTGCCCGCCGCCGGCGCGAAGACGAGGCCTCGGCCGAGAAGTTCGCCTGGTTTCTGCCGCGCTTTGCCGCTATTTTGCAAAACCCCGCTGCCGGCCGCGCCGCCTGGGAACCCGAGTACGCGCGGGTGCGGCAGGCGGTGGCCGCGCTGCAAGGGCCCCTAACCGCGCGGCGTAGCTACTCCGAAATTGGCCTGGTGGTGGTGCAAACCCCCGCGCCGGTGCCCTACTACGCGCTGTTTGGCCCCACGGCAGGCTTCGACTGGGTGCTGAGTATCTACGACGGGCAGCGCTACGAGCTGGAAGCCAAGTACACCACCTGGATTGACCTGGCCAGCCGCCCTACGCTGCCGCGCCTGCCCCTAGGGCCCCTGGCCGCCCGCCTCAACGCCCTCGAAACCGGCCCCTATCGCTGGGTGGCCGACCCGCTCACCGATACCGGCCCGCTGCTGCGCCTGGCCGGCCGGCCCCTGTCCAAGGCCGAGCGCTACGCCGACCCCGATGGCCGGCCCATCTACGCTTCCACGCTGGCGCCGGGGCTGGTAGAGGCTGAGGTAGTAGCTTATCTGCAAGCGGGTTACGCGGGGGTGGAAGCAAAGCGCTACTGGACTTGGGCCGAAGTGCGGGCGGCCAGCGAGAAGATGAAGTAATAAGCAAACGCCCGTCATGCTGAGCTTGCCGAAGCATCTCTACCGCGTGCGTAATTCCAACGTCAGGAGATAGTTACGCGGTAGAGATGCTTCGGCAAGCTCAGCATGACGGGCGTTTTTATCAATTTTTATCACCCCTTTAGTCCTCGCATTCCAACTCATTTCCCAGCACATCCACTACGCGCACGGTGCTGTTGCCACCGGCTACGGGCTGCACCCGAATTTGGGTGCCGATGCGCTCCTTCAGGCCGGCCACATGCGAGATGACGCCAATCATCTTGCCCGAGTGCTGCAGGCGCTCCAGCGCGTCGAGGGCGGTGTTGAGGGCGTCGGGGTCGAGGCTGCCAAAGCCCTCGTCGATAAACAACGACTCAATGCGGGCCTTGTAGCCGGCCAGCTCGCTGAGGCCCAGGGCTAGGGCTAAACTCACCAAAAAGCTCTCGCCGCCCGAGAGCGACGCCATTGGGCGCACGGTATCGGCCTGGTCGTGGTCGATTATTTGCAGCTCCAGGTTGCGGTTGGGAGTTTTGAGAATGGTGTAGCGGCTCGTGAGCTGGCGCAGGCGCAGGTTGGCCAGGCGCGCCAAGTGGCTGAGGGTGAGGCCCTGGGCAAACTGGCTGAACTTGTCGCCCTTGGCCGAGCCAATCTGCTCGGCCAAGTCCTGCCAGCGCTCCTGCTCCTGCTGGCGCAGCAGCAGCTCACGGTGGCCCTCGGCCAGGCGCGCCCGGGCGGCATCGTCCTGGCTGAGTTGGTTGCTGACGGCGCCCAGCTTTTGCTGCAGCACATCGTCGGCCGCCGAGAGGGCGCTGGCCTGCGCCGTGAGCTCGGCGGTGCCGAGAGATGTGAGGGCAAACTCGGCGTGGCGCTGGTGTTCGGCGCCGAGGTCGGCCCGGCGGCGGGTGGCGGCGGCCAAGGCCGTGCGGTGGGCTTGGTGGCGCTGGTGCAGGCGCTCGGCCTCGGCGGCGGGTAGCAGCAGGGCCTGGGCGGCGGCCGCGCTGGCAAAACCCGCCGCGGCGAGGGCGGCGGCCAGCGCGGTTTGGTGCGCCGCCAGGCCTAGGCGCTGGCTGGCCAGCTGGGCTTCGAGCACCGCGTGGGCATTTTGCTGCACGGCCAGCGCCTGCTGCTGCTGGGCGTGCTGCTGCTGGGCGTGCTGCGCGGCCGCGGCCAGCTGCTGGGTGTGCTGGCGCAGCTGCGCGGCCGCGGCGGTGGGGTCGGCGCCGTCGTAGTGGGCCCGGCGGGCGGCCTGCTGCTGCTCCAGGGCCAGTTGCTCGGCGGCCAGGGCATCGGCGTCGGCCAGCAGTCGCTGGTGCTGCCGCGTCAGGTCCTGGCCGCCGGCCTGGTGCTGCACCCGGCGCTCTACTAGCTTTTCGTGGCCTGCGGCCAAGGCGGCGCGCTGGCTTTCGTAGGTGAGGGCGCGGCCCTCTAGGGTAGCCAGCAGGCCGTT
>JBPBPH010000089.1:0-70775 GCA_050954355.1 Janthinobacterium lividum | reverse complement strand
TTTCGCTTCAATCATCGCTACCAAGACCTTTACAAAGTCCTGCTTAAAGAACTTCGTCAACACCCCCTAAATTCTGGTTCTGCTTCCTAAGCCCCTATATTTTATTATAGATAATACGCAGCAATTACGCTACTCCAGCGCGCAGCTTTTCGCCAAACAGCGCCTTCACCTTATCCACTTTGGGCTTGGCCACAAACTGGCAGTAGGGCTCGTGGCCGTGCAGGTTGAAGTAGTTCTGGTGGTAGTCCTCGGCGGGGTAAAACTCGGGCGCGGCCGTGATTTCCGTCACAATAGGGCTGGGGAAGGCGTGCTTGTCGTTCAGGGTTTTCTTCCACTGCTCGGCTAGCTTATGCTGCTCCTCGCTGTTATAGTAGATAACCGAGCGGTACTGGGTGCCAGCATCGGCGCCCTGGCGGTTGAGAGTCGTGGGGTCGTGGGTTTTGAAGAAGATTTCGAGCAACTCCTCGTAGCTGATGATGGCCGGGTCAAAGGTGATGTCGATTACCTCGGCGTGGCCGGTCATGCCGCTGCACACCTCGCGGTAAGTGGGGTTTTTGTTGCGGCCCCCAGCGTAGCCCGACACCACTTTTTGCACCCCGTTCAGGTTCTGAAAAACGGCCTCGACGCACCAAAAGCAGCCGGCCCCAAAAGTTGCATGTTCCATAAGAATAACGCGCGGCGCGTAGGTGTTTGGTAGGTTGCGCTGCTGTTATTTTAACGCACTTTGGGAGCGGAACGTTCGGTTAATTATCCTTCGAAAGGAGCGTGACCACCTTTGGTACTTAACGCTGTTTACTGCTGGAACCTACTGGCCACTACCAGCTCTTTCGAGCCGGCGGTATACTGGTAGAAGCCTTCGCCCGACTTTGTCCCTAGGCGGCCGGCCTGCACCATATTCACTAGTAAGGGGCAGGGGGCGTATTTGGGCTGGCCCAGGCCCTCGTGCAGCACCCGCAAAATGGCCAGGCACACGTCCAATCCGATAAAATCGGCGAGTTGCAGCGGGCCCATGGGGTGGGCCATGCCGAGCTTCATCACCGTATCGATTTCGGCCACGCCGGCCACGCCCTCAAACAGGCTAATGATGGCCTCATTTATCATCGGCATCAGAATGCGATTGGCCACGAAACCGGGGTAGTCGTTGACCTCGGTGGGCGTTTTGCCCAGCTGCCGGGCTAGGCCCATCACCCGCTGGGTGGTGCCGTCGGAGGTGGCGTAGCCCCGAATGACTTCTACCAGCTGCATTACTGGCACGGGGTTCATAAAGTGCATGCCAATTACCTGAGTGGGGCGCCGAGTGGCGGCCGCAATCTTGGTGATGGAGATGGACGACGTGTTGCTGGCCAGGATGGCGCCGGCGGGCGCGTGCTGGTCGAGCTCGCGGAAAATCTGGAGCTTGAGGGCCTCGTTTTCGGTGGCGGCTTCTACCACCAGGTCGGCGCTGGCTACGCCCTCGGCCAGGGCCGTGTGGGTGCGCAGGCGGCCTAGGGTAGCGGTTTTGTCGGCTTCGGCCAGCGTGCCCTTCGCGAGCTGGCGGTCCAGGTTTTTGGTAATGGTGGCCAGGCCCCGGTCGAGGGCGGGCTGGTTGATGTCGATGAGCGACACGGCAAAGCCGTGCTGGGCAAACACGTGGGCAATGCCATTGCCCATGGTACCCGAGCCAATGACGGCAATTTGCATGGGTGGGAGGGAGTAATTGAAGGAGAAGAGGCCTAGGAGCCACAAAGCTACGGCCCTTAAACCCCTAGGCCCCGGCGCGAGCGGAAGGCAAACCACCGGGAAGCTCATCTTTTTTTAGCCGGCTCCGTACAACGCCTACCAGCCGGTTGTCGCCGGCCTCCTCAACCTTCTCACCACTACTCTCTTTTCACTCATGGGCAATCTGTTGTACGTTATCGCCGTAGTTCTCATCCTCATCTGGGCGCTGGGTTTCTTTGGCATACTGGGTGCTGGCCTAGCCGGTAGCAATCTCATTCATATTCTACTGGTTATTGCCATTGTGGCCATTTTGCTGCGCGTTATCAGCGGCAACCGGGCCGTATAAATAATCGCTGCCAGCCGGACTGCTTCTTTAGTTGAGCCGGCAGGTAAGCTACCAAAAAACCCTCGCTGCTTAGGCAGCGAGGGTTTTTGTTTGCACCCTAAAGGAGCACTTAGCGGCCGATGTTAAACAGAAAGTTGAACCGGATGACGGGGTTCGGATAAATGCTGTTGTAGTCATCCTGAAAATTATACAGCACCAGAATATCGGCCGCCGCCCGGTTGCTGATTTGCGAGCGGTAGCCCACACCCAGCAGCGGCGTTTGTACCTGGCGGGCCACGGTGCCGCCCGTTAGGTTGCCGTTGTTGTCTACGGCCAGCAGTTCGGCGCGGGTCGACTCGTATTCGGCATGAAGGAAGAACTGTTTGTACACCATATACTGGGCAAAGAGCTTCACGCCGAAGTTGCTGGCGCTGATGTGCTGCGTGGTGTTGAGCGAGGTCGGAAAGCCGTAGTTATTGTAGGCGTAGCTGATGCCCGGCCCAATCGAAAACTTCTCGTTGACGCGGTAGCCGATAGCCGGCGAGGCACTAAAACTGAACTGGCTGACGCCGTAGTAGCTGCTGTAACCTAGGCCTAAACCCGTGTACACAAACGTCTTAGTGTACTGCTCGGCGTGCTGCTGCAGGGCCTGGCGCTTGCGCTCGCGCTCGGGCAGGTCGAAGCCCGAGGGGCTGCCGTAGGTGGGAGGGGGTAATGCCCCCGTCGGGGCCGGCGCGGGCACCGGCGTAGCGGCAGGCGCGGGTGCCTGCCCCGGCGTATACACCGGAATGGTGGGGGCTACGTTCGAGGAGGTGTCGGCGGCCGGCGCGGGGCGCGGGGGCGCTGGCGCCACCGGGGTAGGCCTGGGCACCGTGGGGGCCGTATTAAGCACGGGCTTTTCCTGGGCTTGGGCCAAGCCGGGAGCCAGCAGCGCGGCCCCGCCTAGGGCCAGCAGCAACAGATAGCGCATGGGAAGAATTGAAAATTAAAAAGTACTAATTGAAAATAAAGCTGGCGTGAAAAACAGCGAGTGGCAAGCCGGCGATTAAAAAATTCCCCTCGCTAAGCAAGGGGAATTTTTGTTTTCTAAATGCCGGTTTTCAGTTCGCTCTACGCGAGTTGGTACATTTTCTGGCGCTGGGCTTTCAGGGTTTCGTCGGCCAGGTATTCTTCGTAGTTCATGCGCCGGTCGATGATGCCGTCGGGCGTGAGCTCAATAATGCGGTTGGCTACCGTTTCGATAAACTGCAAGTCGTGCGAGGCGAAGATGAGCGAGCCCGTGAAGTCCTTCAAGCCGTTGTTCAGGGCCTGAATGCTTTCCAAATCCAAATGGTTCGTGGGGTCGTCGAGCACCAGCACGTTGCCGCTTTCGAGCATCATCTTGCTTAGCATGCAGCGCACTTTCTCGCCCCCACTCAGCACGTTGGGCTTCTTCTGGCTTTCCTCGCCCGAGAACAGCATGCGGCCCAGCCAGCCGCGCACGAAGCTCTCGTCCTTCTCCACCGAGTACTGGCGCAGCCAATCCACCAGGTTCATGTTGTCGGCCTGGAAGTAGGCGCTGTTTTCCTTCGGAAAGTAGCTCGGCGTGATGGTGGTGCCCCAATTGTAGCTGCCTTTGTCCGCCTTGGCTTCGCCAAACAAAATGTCGAACAGCAGCGAGGCGGCGCGGTCGTCGCGGCCCACGATGGCAATTTTATCGCCCTTGTCGAGCGTGAACGACACCTTTTTGAGTACCGACTGGCCGTCTACGCTCTTGGCCACGCCTTCGATGCTCAGCAGCTGGTTGCCGGCTTCGCGCTCGGGCTTGAAGGCGATGTAGGGGTAGCGGCGCGAGGAGGGCTTAATCTCTTCCAACGTCAATTTTTGCAGCAGCTTTTGGCGGCTGGTGGCTTGCTTGCTCTTGCTGGCGTTGGCCGAGAAGCGGCGCACAAATTCTTCGAGCTCTTTGCGCTTGTCCTCGGTTTTCTTGTTCACGTCCTGGCGCTGGCGCAGGGCCAGCTGGCTGCTCTCGTACCAGAAGCCGTAGTTGCCGGGGTACA
This sequence comes from Janthinobacterium lividum, assembly GCA_050954355.1. Taxonomy (GTDB): domain Bacteria; phylum Bacteroidota; class Bacteroidia; order Cytophagales; family Hymenobacteraceae; genus Hymenobacter. Next base: position 66,713 of record JBPBPH010000089.1, on the reverse strand, counting down.
TCGTGATTTTCGAGAAGTCCAGGTCCGCCATGTAGTTACACACGGCGTCGAGGAAGTGGCGGTCGTGGCTCACCACAATCACGGTGTTCTCGAAGCCATCCAGGAAGTTCTCCAGCCAGAGCACGCTCTCGGCGTCGAGGTTGTTGGTAGGCTCGTCGAGCAGCAGCACGTCGGGGTTGCCAAACAGGGCCTGGGCCAGCAGCACGCGCACTTTTTCGCTGGCCCCGAGGTCGGCCATCTGGCTCTGGTGCTTGTCTTCGGTAATGCCGAGGCCGCTCAGCAGCTCGGCCGCCTGGTACTCGGCGTCCCAGCCGTTCATGTCGGCAAACTCGCCCTCCAGCACCCCTAGGCGCTCGCCGTCGGCGTCGGTGGCGGTGCCCAGGTCGTACTTGGCATACAGCGCGTCCTTCTCGCGCATCACGCTGGCCAGCTGCTGGTGGCCCTGAATGACGGTGGCCAGCACCAGCTGGTCGTCGTAGGCAAACTGGTTTTGCTTGAGCACGGCCAGGCGCTGGTCGGCGGGCAGCTCCACCGAGCCGGTGTTGGGCTCAATCTCGCCCGAGAGGATTTTCAAGAACGTGGATTTGCCCGCCCCGTTGGCCCCGATGAGGCCGTACACGTTGCCGGGCAAAAACTTCACCGTTACGTCTTCAAACAAAACCCGCTTGCCATAGCGCAAGCTCACGTTGGTCGTGGAAATCATCTATACCAGAGGTAAAAAGCCGGAAAATCAACCGCAAAAATAGGCCCGCGCCCGGCCTTATCCTGCTCAAACAGCGGGGGCGGCCAATTTGTGCCCAGCTGGCCAGTACAACGCGCCCGCCCCAAAACCAGTATAGCCACTCAGGCAGCCGCCTAGGGCTGGTTTTCTATTCTTTCTCTCCTCACACTTCAACTTTACTACTTGGTTTATGGCTGCTAATTCCTCCACCGCCTCCGCCGGTGCCGAACTCACCGCCGAGCGCAACGGGGTACGCTTCGGCCTGCTTACGGGCGCGGTGCTGTGTGCCTACACGCTGGTGGCCGTGCTGGCCGGCTTTTTTCAAAACATCACCGCTGGCGCGCTCGACGTGCTCATCCTCGTGCTAGGTGCAGTGCTGGCCATCCGCAACTTCCGCCAGGTGCGGGGCGAGCAAATGCCTTACCTGGGTGGCTACGGCACGGGCATCATCACCGCGCTGATAGCCTCCGTTATCCTCGGGCTGTTTTTTCTGGTGCTCGACGCCGTAGTGCCCAGCAAGCTCGATTTGACGCAGGTGCAAAACGTATTCGGCTTCGAGATGTCCACCATCATCGGTTTTCTGGCCATTGTGCTGCTGGGCGCCATGTCGGGCGTTATCACCTCGCTCATCGCCATGCAGTACTATAAGGCCGACCCTATTGACCCCTTGAATATGAACGAGCGCATCTAGCCCTAGGGCCCTGCTCTTTGACTAAAGCCAAGCCGGCCCCGCAGTGCGCGGAGCCGGCTTTTTGCTGGGTGAAGCCCTGGGCAGCCGCCTAGGCCCTAGGGGCCGGAGGCAGCGCAAACGGCACTAGCGAGCCCACGTCGCCCCCGAAGCGGTGGATGTCGCGGATGATGGTGCTGCTTACCGCCGCCAGGGCCGGGGTAGGGGGCAAAAATACCGTTTCCAGCTCGGGGTAGAGGTGCCGGTTGCCCTGGGCAATGGCGTTCTCATATTCAAAATCGAGGGTGTTGCGCAAGCCCCGCAGCAAAAAGCGGGCGCCCTGCTGCCGGGCAAACTCGGTGGTGAGGCCCTGGTAGGGCAATACCGCCACGCGCGCATCGCCGGCAAAGAGCTGGGCTATTTGCGCCTGCATCCAATCCAGGGGCAGGTAGCGCTGCTTGCTGCTGTTGTGGCCGATGGCCACGATGAGCTTGTCGAACAGCCCCACGCCGCGCCGCACCAAATCGAGGTGCCCGGTGGTGAAGGGGTCGAAGGAGCCGGGAAAAAGGGCGATTCGCTGCATGGGAAGGGCAATTAGCAATGAACAATCAGCCATGAACAAGTATCAGTCAGCCATTCGGGCAGTCGTCTGTCATCGCGAGCCTGCGAAGCAATTGCACCAGCACAACCGGCTAGGGGTGTTCCGCGCGTTAAAACGTGCTGGCTATAAGCCCTGAATGGCTGATTGATACTAGTCAGCCAGCGCCAGGCTGAACAAATCGAAGTGGCGATGCTCGGGCACGTCGTTGAGGCGGTAGGTATAATGCAGGCCGAAGGGCCGGGCCCCTAGGCGCAGGTGGCGCACGTAGGTGCTCAGCAGGTTAAACACGGCCGAGGCGCCGGTCAGCTCGCCCCAAACGGTTACGGCATCTTGGTCGGGGCTCAGCCCCAGTTGCTGCATCACCAAGATGGTGAAGTATACCACGTCCTCGGGGGTATTGACAGCGAACACGTTGCAGAACTCCAGTTGGGCGCCCAGCACCACGGCCGTTAGCTCCTGGTCGGCCAGGCTGAGGTAGAGCTGGCGCACGGGCGCGGCCGGTCCGCGCTGCTGCAGCCAGCCAGCCAGCAGCGCCGCCGGCTGGGGCAGCAGGCGGGCGGCGGGCCCAAAGGTGTGGTGCAGCCAGTGCGCTAGGCCCGCATCGGCCGCAAACAGGGCTACTACGTCGGTAGCGGGCGCGGCCTGGGGCAGGGGGCAGGCCAGGGCCACCTCGGCGGCGCCCAGGGTGTGGTGGGGCGCCAGGTAGGCCGCCTCGTCGCCGGCCCGAAACAGGGGCGCGGGCAGCAGCGTGAAGGCCCGGGTGCCCAGGCCTAGCCGCACGCGGCCCCAGCCCGGCCGGCCCAGCAGCTCGTGGGTGGCGGCCAGCGCCGGCAGGTCGGCCGGCTGGGTAAGGGGCTGGTCGTCGAGGGCCACTATTTTTTGGCGGGCCGCGTCGAGGACAGCCACTTGCAGGCGGCCCGGCGCGGCCAGGGCGTAGAGGTGGTAGGCCGTGGGGTTGGCGAGGTCGAAGGCCTCGTCGCGCAGGCGCACGGTTTCGACGGCGGGGGTAGCAAGAAGGGGAAGAGTAGGGGCAGCCACGCGGTAAAAGTAGGGCCTAGGCCCGGCCCCGCGCCCCTAGGCCCCCAGCAGCACCTGGGGCACGAAGATGTCGTCGGGGCTGAGCAGGCCGCGCAGCACGGGGTGCACCTGGAGCAGCGGCAGGGCCAGCAACTGCCGAGGCGTGAGCCAGGCCAGCTCGGCCAGCAGCTGCGCGTGGGCGCCGTGCTCGGGGTCGTGGCCCAGGTGCGGGGTGGCCGCAGGGTCGGTGGTGGTTACTTCAAAGAAGATTTCCAGCGCCTGCAGGCCGCGCTCCCGAAACTCGTGCAGGTGCAGCTGCCGCCCCACGCGCACGGCCAGGCCGGTTTCTTCCGCAAACTCGCGGCGCAGCGCGTCCTTCAGGCTCTCGCCAAATACCCAGCCCCCGCCGGGCGGTGACCAGAACGTGGCCTGGCCGGGCAGCAGCCCGCGGTGGGCGGCCAGCAAAATGGCCCCCTGGCGCACCAGCAGCCCACCTACCCGCACCCGCACCTGCCCCTGGTAGGGCGCCAATAAAGAGTCAGCAGAGTCGGGGTTGGCAGGCATGGGCGCGAAAGGAAAGGAAACGGACCCTTCCTTACGTAAAGCTCGGCGGGATGGGTGCCCGCGCGGCCGCCAGCCGGGTGGCTGCGCGCCGCTGCCAGCGCCGCCAGCGGCTGGCAATGAACAGCAGCAGCCCTAGGGCCAGGCCCGCCGCCACCAGCGGCAGCAGCAACGCCAGCGCGGTGCCGCCCACCGCCAGCCCGTTTTCGAGGGTGGCGAAGAGGGGATTGGCTAAGCCGCCGGTGGTGGCCGTAGCGCCCGCCCGCAGCAGCACCGTGCTGCCCTGCACCAAGCCAGCCGCTCCGCCGCCCACCACTACGCCCAGCACCCAGCGCGTGGTAGGGTCGAGCTGCGGCAGCGACGACGCCATGAGCAGCGCCCCGGCCACCAGGGCCGCCGGGGTAGCCAGGGTGTCAAGCAGGTGGTCGAGCAGCGGCAGGTAGTAGCCTAGCAGCTCGAGCAGGGTAGCGGCGGCCAGCGCCAGCAGGGCCGGCGTGCTGCCCAGCCAGGCAAAGCCCGGCGCCGTGGGCAGCACGCCCACCCGGTGCGTCACGCCGGCGGCCAGCAGCGGCACAAACACCCGAAAACCACTGCTGGCCGCCAGGCCTATGCCCAGCGCCCCGGCCACCACGAGCTGGTAGGTAGAAAGATGGTCTATAACCTAGGGGAGTGAGAAAAGCTGGCCGTAAGGTACAGCCAATATCTTTGGGCTCTATGCCAACCAACCTGCCCGCCGAAACCCCTGCCCAGCTCGAAGCTCGCATTCGCGAACGGCTTACGAAGCAAGGCTTTATGCACCTCATTGGGGCCGACTTCACCCGCATCGAGCCGGGCCGGGTAGAGGCCACCCTGCCCCTAGGGCCCCAGCACCAGCAGCAACTAGGCTACGCCCACGGCGGCCTTGTGGCCACGATGGCCGATTTGGCGGCCGGCTTTGCCAGCGTGGCCCTGGTGCAGACGCCGGTAGTGACGGTCGAGCTGAAGGTGAGCTACTTAAACCCCGGCATCGGCTCGCAGCTGCGGGCCGTGGGCTGGGTGCTCAAGGCCGGCCGCCGCCTGCACTTCTGCGAGGCCGAGGTGTGGTGCGACGATAAACTCATTGCCAAAGCCACCGCCACCATGGCCGTGGTGGAAGCGCCGGCGCCGCAGTAAGCGTAGGATGGTTTGAGTTTAGAAACAAGAAAGTGCAAGACCACAATACATTCGTCGCCGAGTTAACAAGCTGGTTGCAAGAAGTAATAACGACCGATAAGCCTTCGCAACCAATGGCAGCGTTTCGCTTTGGGCTTACGGAGAGCGAAGAGGGATATGTTTTTTACCTCGCAGGGTCCCTGGTTTACGACGAAGCAGATGATGAGTGGGCCGCAGAACTCCCGGTTTTTATTGCCGAAAAAGAATTGCTAATTTCTAGCGAAGAAGAATCGGAGTGGTACTGGCAATTGTTAGAAGTTATCTACTGCCTAGGGCGCGTGCTGAGAACCAAACAGGTGCAGCAGTCTTATTTAAGCAATACTCCTGTCTACACGGGATTTGTTGACGGCGATTTATTTCGAATAATTTGATGCTAAAAACCCGCTTCCCGTCCGTGCGGGACTACTTTCCGTTTGAGCCGACCGGCGACCAGGCGGAGCTATTTACCCAGCTCGACGCCTTCTTGCGCGACCCGCTGCCGGGGCGCAAGGTGTTTGTGCTGCGCGGCTACGCGGGCACCGGCAAGACTACCGTCATCAGCGCCCTGGTGCAATGGCTGGCCCGTATGCAGCGCAAGTATACCCTGATGGCGCCTACGGGGCGGGCGGCGAAGGTGATGAGCGCCTACGCCGGGGTGCCGGCCAGCACCATTCACAAAAAAATATACCGCCAAACCAGCGGCGCGCCCTCCGAGCGCCTGAGCTTCCAGCGCCAGCCGAATCGAGTGGAGGAGATGCTTTACATCGTGGACGAGGCCTCGATGATTTCGGACGAGAAATCGTTTGGCGAAACCGGGCTGCTCGATGACTTAATGGGCTACGTGTTCGAGAAAAGCACCAACCGCCTGCTGCTCATCGGCGATACGGCCCAGCTGCCGCCGGTGGGCCAGCTGCTGAGCCCCGCCCTCGACCCCGAACTGCTGGCCCAGCGCTTCCGGGCCCGCGTGGAGGGCGTGGAGCTGCGCCAGGTAATGCGCCAGGCCGAGGCTTCGGGCATCTTGGTGAACGCCACCGAGCTGCGCGAGGAGCTGCGCCAGGCGGAGCCCACTATTCACTTGCATACCAAGGGCTTCCCGGATATTTTTAAGATGGGCGGCGACAAGCTGGAGGACGGCCTGCGCTGGGCCTACCGCCACTACGGGCACGAAAACACCACCATCATCTGCCGCTCGAACCGCAACGCCAACCAGTACAACCAGCTCATTCGGCAGGTGCTGTTCGAGGCCGAGGACGAGATTCAGGGCGGCGACTACCTGATGGTGGTGCGCAACAACTACTTCTGGGTACCCAAAAACTCGGAAATGGGCTTTCTGGCCAACGGCGACTTTTTGCAAATTCGCAAGATTATCCGGCGCGAAGAACAGTTCGGCTTCCGCTTTGCGCAGGCCCTGGTGCGGCTCGTGGACTACCCCGACGAGCCCGAAATGGAAGTGAAGCTGCTGCTCGACACGCTGCACACCGAAAGCCCCGCCCTGCCGCGCGACCAGAACGAGAAGCTCTACCAGGCCGTGGGCGAGGACTACGCCCACATCGCGAAGAAAGGCGAGCGCAACGCCGAAATGCGCCGCGACCCCTACCTAAATGCCTTGCAAGTGAAGTTTGCCTACGCCCTCACTTGCCACAAGGCGCAGGGCGGCCAGTGGCAGGCCGTCTTCGTCGACCACGGCTACCTCAAGCCCGAAGAGCCCCTAGGGGGCGAATTTGCCCGCTGGCTGTACACGGCCATCACGCGGGCGTCGGAGCGGCTGTTTCTGCTCAACTTCCAGCCGCGGCTGCTGGGCGAAGGCGCTGAGCTAGCCGCCCAAGACCAGGACGAGTAGGCGAGGGCCCCTAGGGGCCCATATACGCTGCAAACAGGCGGTCATGCTGAGCCTGTCAAAGCATCTCTACCGAACGTACCCTAGGTCTAATGTTCGGTAGAGATGCTTCGACAGGCTCAGCATGACCGCCTGTTTAATTTTCTGCCAGTTAAAAAATTTGTTCCTCACAGTCAATCTATTAGCATATCATACGACGAATTTCGTAGATTTGGTTTTTATCTACGAAATTTGTCGTATAATCTTGTCATACGAAATGGTTCGTAAGAAACTTTTTTGCGCAGTACCTATGCCCAAACCGCCTCCCAAGCCCACCGACGCCGAGCTGGAAATCCTGCAGGTGCTTTGGCAGCACGGGCCCGCCACCGTGCGCCTCGTGAACGAGCAGCTCAGCGCGCGCCGCGAAGTTGGCTACACCACTACCCTCAAAATCATGCAGTTGATGCTGGAAAAGGGCCTGGTGCAGCGCGACGATGAGGGCCGCAGCCATGTGTACCGCGCCGCCGTGCGCGAGCACGATACCCAAGGGCTGCTGCTCGACCGCTTCGTGGAAGCCACCTTCGGCGGCTCGGCCCTGAAGCTGGTGCTGCAGGCCCTAGGGCACCGCCGCACCTCGCCCGACGAGCTGGCCCAGATTCGGCGCCTGCTCAATGACATCGAAATCAAAAACGCCAACGCTTCCACCTCTACTTCCCCAGACGATGACAACGCTCCGGCTGCTTGAGAATTGGTTATCGCCCGCGCTGGTGCGGGCGCTGGGCTACGCGCTGCTGCATTCGCTGTGGCAGGGCGCGGGGCTGGCCGGGCTGCTAGCCGCCGCGCTGCCGCTGCTGCGCCGCCACCGCCCCGAAGTGCGCTACGCGGCCAGCGCCGCCGCTTTAGCGGGCCTGCTGCTGGCCGTAGGCGGCACCTTTGGCTACTACTACAGCCAGGCTCCAGCTAGTCGGCCGCTACCAATGAGTCTGTCGCCTCGGGAAAATGCCGTGGTAGCTAGCATACTGGCTTTTCAGACTGAAACTAGTAGTCAGGCCCTGGCGCCCCCAACGCCGCTGGCGGCCCTGGCCCACCGGGCCGAGCCCTACCTGCCGCTGCTGGTGGCCGCCTGGCTACTGGGTTTGCTGCTGATGGCGGGCCGGCTGGCAGGCGGCTTGTTTTATGCCGGCCGCCTGCGCCGGGCGGGCACCCAGGCCCTAGGGGCCGAGTGGCAGCAGCGCCTGGCCGCGCTGGCCACCCGCGTTGGTCTGCGCCGCCCGGTGGCCTTGCTTGAGTCGGGCCGGGTGCGCGGGCCGCTGGTGCTGGGCTACCTGCGGCCGGCCATTCTGCTGCCTCTAGGGGCGGTGGCGGGCTTACCGCCGGCGCTGCTCGAAGCCCTGCTGGCGCACGAGCTGGCCCACATCGTGCGCCGCGACTACCTGCTCAACTTAGCGCTGGCCGCTACTGAAGCAGTGTTTTTCTACCACCCGGCGGTGTGGTTTATGGCTGGCTGCCTGCGTGCCGAGCGCGAAAACTGCTGCGACGACCAGGCCGCGACGCTCTGCGGCGGCGACGCCCTGCGGGTGGCCCGCGCCCTGGCCGCCCTGGCCGAGCTAGAGGCTTCTACTGCTCCCGTGCCGCGCCTGGCCCTGGCCGCCGCCGGCACCGGGGGCCGCGGCTCGCTGCTGGCGCGGGTGCGCCGGCTGGCCCTAGGCCGCCCCCAGGCGCCCACGCTCACCGAAGGCCTGCTGGCGGGCTTGCTATGCCTGCTGGGCGTGGCGGGCCTGGGCACCGGCCTGGCCATGGCTGCCCCCGTGGCTAGCAAAGCTCCCCGGGCGCTGCTAGCCACCATCAAGCAAACCATTGCGCCGGCCGACACCGCCCACCAGGCCAAAGCCGGTACTGCCACTGTCACCATTACTACTGCCACGACGGCCAAGCCACTACGCAAGCAGGCGCAGATGACTGTGGTGGCCACCGGCGATGCAGATTTGGACGCGGCCGACGAGCCTCGCCTCCGCCGGCTGCCGCGCAGCCCGCGCCAGGGCCGCCCGAGCACGGTGGTGCTGGAGAAAGATAAGAAAGGCCGGGTAGTGAGCCTAACCGTGGACGGCCAGCCCATTGAAACGGCGGCCACCGGCAAAAAAGCCAAGCGCAACAAGCAAGAGAAAGTCCGCACCGTAGAGGTAGTGACCGTGCCCAACAACCAGGTACGCCTAGAGCGCCTTGGAGCCTTTAGATTTCCGCGGAATAAGTCAACCGAATCAGAGCAGCTCAAATTAGCAGAGTTGCTAAGTAACAGTAGCTTAACCATAGGGCAGCGCCAAGACATTGCGCGTGAGTTACTACGGCTGAGAGAAGCTGGCGCAAACACTGGCTGGCAATATGGAATCGCGGAAGGCGATGACACGAGTGACGCAGAACTTGATGCCTCCAAAGGAAACTGGCAGACAAGCAAGCAGTTCGGCGACCAGCTGCGCACCTTCCAGTTCAGGCTGCAAGACAACCAGCAGCAAATGCAGGAAGGCCAGCGCCGCCTGCGCGAAGGGCAGCGCCAGTTGCAAAAGGCTCAGCGGCAATTTCAACTGAACCTCAATGGCAATGTTACGACCAACCTCAACGGCCTAGCCGAGCTAAACCAGGCCGACCGCGATGCCGACCAAGCCGACCGCAACGCGACGCAAGCCCAGCGCAATGCTGAGCAGGCCGGGCGCAACGCGGAGCAGGCCGCGCGAAACGCCAAACTGCTGGAAATCAATACCCGTCGGGCTGAGTTGCGCGCCCGTATGGCTGCCGACGCTGCCGAGCTACGCGCGCTGAGTAGTGCTGGCCGCGAAGAGCTAGTTTACAGTGGCCCCACTACTGCCAAGCTGCCCCGCCCGCCCCGCGCCCCGCTGGCTCCGCCCGCCCCTCCGGCGCCGCAAGAGCCGGCCATGCCGCACCTGCCCCCGCCGCCACCCCCGGCCCCCAACACCAACCGCCTGCGCGAGGAGCTACGCCGCGATGGCCTCATCAGCGACGAAAAGCACTTCTCGTTTGAGCTAAACGACGAGGGCGGCCGCGCCAATGGCAAAGCCCTCACGCCCGACCAGGTGGCCAAGTACCGCAAGCTCTTCAACCAACCCGCCGCCAGCGGTAAGGGCAAGACCAAATCAACCTTCCAGAAATCAACCTTCCAGATTTCCGTCAACGAAAATTAGCGTGGCCTAAGCCATAGGCTTTTTGAAAATAGCTAGTCTCTTGATTTGCAAGAAGCTAGCTATTTTTTTGTGCGTTAGGCTATCAATTACCCGCATAAGATGCAAAAATCTTTATCCCCCGCCGTAACGTCCGGCCCCGCCGGCGGTAACCGCTTCAAACCCCCCGCTCTGCCAGTGCCTACTGCTCCTCTGCCCCCAGTTGCCACGCTTGCCAGCGATGAAGCCCTGATGGCCCAGGTGCAGGCCGGCGACCTCGACCAGCTAACCGGGCTGTTTGAGCGCTACCAGGGGCCGCTGTTTGGCTTCTTGGCCCGGCTGGCGGGCGGCGACCGCGACCTGGCCCAGGACCTGACCCAGAACGTATTTGTGCGGGTGCTGCGCTACCGCGCTAGCTACCAGCCGGGCCAGCCGTTTCGGGCCTGGGTGTACCAGCTGGCCCGCCACGTGTGGGCCGACCACTACCAGCGCCAGCGCCCCACCGCCGACCTGGAGGAAGTAGAAAAGACCGCTGCCCACGGCCGCCAGGCCCACAGCCAGCGCGCCCGCCACGACGAGCAGCAGGCCCTGCACGAAGCCCTGGCCCTGCTGCCCGCCGCCCAGCGCGAGGTGCTGGTGCTGCACCGCTTCCAGGGCTTCGACTACGCCGAGATTGGCGAGCAGCTGGGCTGCACCGCCGGCGCCGCCCGCGTAAAAGCCCACCGGGCGCTGGACGCGCTACGTAAGATTTACTTGAGTTAAGCAAGCAATTATCAAGCAGTAAGTAATTATTATCAATGACCCCTAGCCCTTCTGCCCACCCTAACCCGCCCTGCGCCGAGCTGCGGCCCTGGCTGCCCGAGCTGGCCGACGGCCGCCCGCTGCCGCCCGAGGCCGCGCACCTGGCCGCGCACTTGCCCGCCTGCCCCGCCTGCCAGCAGGAGCTAGCCGAGCTGCGCCAGCTGCTGCAAGACCTGGATGCGCTGCCAGCCGAGGTGCCGCCCCTGGAGCTGCGCGATAACTTCCTGGCCATGCTGAACGAGGAAAAGGCGAAGCTAGCAGCAGCTTCGCCCGGCGGGCTGAGCAATAAGTTGGGTGGCAGCCTGGCCAGCCAGCGCGGCGGCCAGCCGCTGCCAGGCGCTGCCAGCCAGGTAGCCCCCAAAAATGAAAAACACGACACCTTTACCTGGCTGCGCGTGGCGGCCAGCGTGGCGCTGGTAGCCCTAGGGGCCGTGCTGGGGCTGCTGCTGCGCGGCAGCGGCGCCGGCCCCACGGTAACCCAGGTAGCCCAAGCCCCAGCGGCCACCGCCGCTGAAGCTCGCCGGCCCACGCTGAGCGTGCAGCTGGCCGCCGCCCGCCAGCAGCCGGCCTCGGCCAGCCAGCGCCTGGCCCTGGTGAGTGAGGCCCCGGCCCTGGTAACCGAGCCCGGCGACCCGGCCGTGCTCACCCTCATTCACACCCTCGATACCGACCCCAACCCCAACGTGCGCCTGGCCGCCTGCGAGGCCCTGGTGCGCCTGCGCGCCGACCCCCGCGTGGGCCTCGCCCTGGTAGAGGCCCTACCCCTGCAAACCGACCCCAACGTGCAAATAACCCTCATCGACGCCCTGGTGACGCTGCGCGAAAAGCGCGCCGTGCCCGAGCTGGAGCAGCTCTCGCAGCAAGCTAAAGTGCTGCCCGCCGTGCGCCAGCAAGCCGCCAGTGGCCTAGGGCAGTTAATTTAAAGATTAATCATTAAGTATCAGTAGGTAGTCACTAATTAGTAAGCACTAGCCTGCCGGCCTAGGGTGCACCCTAGGCCGCGGGCACACTGCCGGGCCCCGGCCCCGGTGCGGCGCGCGGCTCCGCTAGTTAACCGGTTTTTCCTCCTCGCTTTTACCTGTTTTAATTATGAATACCAAGTATTTAATACTGCTGGCGTGGCTGCTGCCCCTGGGGCTGCACGCCCAAGAGTTTAAGATGAGATTTGCCAGCGCCCAGGGCCGCAAAGTGGTGCTTGATATGCGCCAGGGCGACGTGACGGTGGAAGGCTACGACGGCGACGAGCTGTTTATTACGGCCAGCGGCTACCACTACACGCCGCCCCCCTCCCTGGCCAATGGCCTCAAGCCCATCTACGCCGGCGGGGGCGACAATACCCACCTGGGGCTGAGCGTGACGCCGGACGGCAACAACACGCTGCGCGTGGTGGGCACCAGCAACGGCGACGGCCACTACACGGTGCGGGTGCCGCGCCAAACCGACGTGGCCTTCACCCACAACCAGTGGAACCTGTCGAGCGACCTGACGGTGCGCAACCTGGCCGGCCGCCTGGAAGTGAGTTTGACCTCGGGCGACTTGCGCCTGCTGAACATGAGCGGCGCGGTGGTGGCCAACACGGTGAGCGGCGACGTGAAGGTGCAGTTCAGCGGGGTGCCCGACCAGCCCTGCGCCATCACCTCGGTGAGCGGCGACGTGGACGTGAGCCTGCCCGCGCCGGCCAAGGTCAGCCTTTCGATGCGCTCCATCTCGGGCGAAATCTACACTGACTTCGACCTGAACCTGGGCAGCAGCAGCCTGCACCACGTGGGCGGCCAAACGGTGGAGGGCCGCGCCAACGGCGGTGGTACTACCTTCTCGCTCCGGTCGGTAAGCGGCGACATCTTCGTGCGCAAAACGAAGTAACCGGTTGATTATCATTGTTTTATAGTCCATATTTTCCCATCTCATGATTAGGTTTTTACTTGCCGTCGGCCTGCTGCTAACTGCCCTAGGCGCCGCCCGCGCCCAGCGCCTGGAATCCCAAGCCGCGCCCTACAAAGCCGGCCAGCGCGTGGCGTTGCGCCTGCGCGAAGCCCAGCGCATCGAGGTAAAGTCTGGCGATGAGCTGCGCGTGACGGCTCACGTGAGCCTGAACAACAATCAGCAGAATGAGGCCTATACCCTGGTGCAGGAGAGTACCCCCGACGAGGTGCTCTTCACCGAAAAACTGGACCTGGGGGTGCTACGCAAAACCGTTTACCAAGGCGAGTGCCACGGCATTCGCAACAATAGCGGCGACTGGAGCCAGGGCCCGGCCAGCGGCGGCTACAGCTACTGCGCCCGCCTCGATTACGAAGTGACGGTGCCCGCCGGCGCCGAAGTGCACCTGAGCACCACCTGCGGTGACGTGTACGTGCACGACCTGACGGGCGCCGTATTCATCACCGACGTGAGCGGCAGCCTGAAGCTGGCCGGCGTGCGCGGCCCGGTGGTGGCCAAAACCGTGAGCGGCTACGTGGAGGTGGACAGCCCCGGCACGGCGCCCCTCATGGCCAGCAGCACCAGCGGTAATGTGGAGGTAAGCTGGCCACCTACCCAAAATGCGGCCCTGAACATGCAAACTACCAGCGGCACCGCCACGGCCGAGCCGGCCCCCCAGCCCGGCTTGCCCAAGCCCGCGCGCTACGTGGGGCGCCAGTTGCAAGCCAACTACGGCAGCGGCAGCGGCGAATTTGTGCCGGTGCGGCTGCAAGCCGCCAGTGGCAACGTGGTGTTCCGGCAAGCCAAGTAGGGAAGGCCTAGGGCCCGGCGCCAAGCTCAAGCGCCAGCCAGGGGCGAAGTCGTTTTCCAACCATCTTTTAATTGTCTGCTATGAAAACCATTATCCTCGCTTTGCTGCTAACTGCCCTAGGCCCCGCCCGCGCCCAGCGTCTGGTGGAGCGCCAGCTACCCCTAGGGGCCAGCCAGGCCGTGGCGCTGGAGCTGAAATATGCCCACCACATTCGGGTGCGGCCGGGCGCCGGGCCGGGCCTCACCGTGCGGGCCCAGGTAACCATTGCCGACCACGACCTCGACCAAACCTACGACCTGGCCGTGACCACGACCAGCACGGAAGTGCTGGTGGAGGAAAAGTTGGATAAGGAGCAGATAGCCCGCTACTGGCAGCACAACTGGCACGATGGTAACAACGGCCACCACACTGATGACGATAATGCCCTGCGCATCGACTACGAAGTGACGCTGCCCGCCGCCACGCCCCTGAGCATCCGCACGGTAAGCGGCGACATCGACGCGCAGGACCTGGCCGGGGCCGTGACGCTGAAGTCCATCAGCGGCGACTTGCACCTGGCGGGGCTAAGCGGGGCGGTGCAGGCCCGCGCCATCAGCGGCGATATTCACCTCACGGGCCTGCCCGGCCGCGCCCCGGTCAGTGCCGAGTCGATTAGCGGCGACGTGGACGCCAGCTGGCCGCCCGCCCGCCAGGCCGAGCTTACCCTCAAAAGCCTGAGCGGCGAAGTGTACGCCGACTCGAGCGTGACGTTTAGCAACCGCCGGGCGCGGCACTACGTGGGCTATAGCCTGCGCGGGCACACCGGCCGCACTGAGGGTGGCCCGCTCGTGTCGCTGAGCAGCATCAGCGGCGACGTATTTTTTCGCACGCGCTAGGCGCGCCTAGCTTGGCCGCCGGGGCCTAGGGCCTGCTGGCCCAGCCTGGGCTCCAGTTACTTGCCTCTACTATCATTCTCCAATAAGTAGCTGGCAGTAAAGGCAAAAGCAGTGGATTTAAACTACTGCCAAGCAGCCAGGCAACGCGGCGCGGTGCTGGTGGTCTATGGCTCGCCGAATGCTTTAATCATCAAATTTTCATGTTAATTATTTTGCTGCGGCGCGGCCTATTGGGCCTGTGGCTGGCGGCTTGCTGCGCCCGTGTGGCCCTAGGGCAGTCGGCCCCGGCCACCGCTAAAGTAGCCGCCAAGCCCTCCGCCACGCCCGCGGCGCCTGCCCTGGCCCCCCGGCAGCAGCTGGCGGCCACCCGCACGGCCACGCCCATCAAGCTCGACGGGGTGCTCGACGACGCGGCCTGGGTTACGGCGCCGGTAGCCAGCCAGTTTATCGAGAAGCGGCCCAATCCGGGCCGCCCCGAGCGCCTGCCCACCGAAGCCCGCGTGCTCTACGACGATGCGGCTATCTACGTGGGCGCCAAGCTGGTAGAAACCAGTCCCGATAGCGTGCGGCACGAGCTGACCCAGCGCGACGACGTGGGCAATACCGATTTTTTCGGCATCTTCCTCGACCCCTACCGCGACCACCTCAACGGCTACGGCTTCATCGTGATGAGCACCGGCGTGCAGCTCGACCTGCGCTACTCGCCCGCCAACGGCGAGGACGGCTCGTGGAACGCGGTGTGGGAAAGCCGGGTGGCCCCGCTGCCCGACGGCCGCGGCTGGAGCGTGGAAATGCGCATTCCGTACTCGGCCCTGCGCTTTGCGGCGGCGCCGGTGCAAACCTGGGGCCTCAACCTGATGCGCCAGCGCAAGGCCAGCAACCAGCAGTTTTTCTGGAATGAGGTGCTGCCCCAGGTGGACGGCTTCGTGAACCAGTGGGGCGAGCTGACCGGCCTGCGCGAGCTGCACCCGCCGCTGCGCCTCTCGCTCACGCCCTACGTGAGCGCTTACGCCAACCACTACCCCTACAACGTGCAAGGCAAGCGCAACGCCAGCGCCAGCTTCAACGGCGGGGCCGACTTGAAGTGGGGCATCAACGAGAGCTTTACCCTCGACGCGACCCTGGTGCCCGACTTCGGCCAAACCATCAGTGATAACCAGGTGCTTAACCTCTCGCCCTTTGAGGTGCAGTACCAGGAAAACCGCACGTTCTTCACCGAAGGCACCGAGCTGTTCAACAAGGGCAACCTCTTTTACTCGCGCCGGGTGGGGGCCCAGCCCCTGGGCTTTGATGACGTGCCGGGCCTGCTGGGCCCTAGGGAGTACATCGTGCAAAACCCCGGCGTGGCGCGCCTCTACAACGCCACCAAGGTGAGCGGCCGCACCCGCCAGGGGCTGGGCATCGGAGTATTCAACGCCGTGTCGGCCAGCATGTACGCCACGGTGCAGGACTCGGCCAGCGGGCGGCAGCGCCAGCTATTGACCCAGCCGCTGACCAACTACAACATCGTGGTGCTCGACCAGAGCCTGCCCCACAACTCCTACGTATCGCTCATCAATACCAACGTGACGCGCGCCGGCCAGGCCTACGACGCCAACGTGATGGCCGGCCTGTTTAAGCTGGCCGATAAAAAGAACGAGTACGCCGTGAATGGGCAGCTGAACTACTCGCGCCGCCGCGGCCTGGCCCTGAACTCGGAAACGCCCATCGACGACCAGAACGGCTACAAGTACTACCTGAGCGCGGGCAAGATTTCGGGCAACTGGCTCTGGAACGTGGACCACGGCATCGAGTCGGATACCTATAATCCCAACGACCTGGGCATCCTGTTTGGCAACAACAACGTCAGCCAGTCGGCCACCATCAACTACAACAAGTACCAGCCTTTTTGGAAGGTCAACAACCTCTACACCACCCTAGGGGCCTACCACTCGGCGCTGTTTCAGCCCCTGCTCTACCAGAACGCGGGCCTCTACGGCAGCGCCAACACTACCTTCACCAAGAGCTTCTTGAGCGCGGGCTTCAACCTGAACCTGGACCTGGCCAAGCACGACTTCTACGAGCCGCGCACCTTTCCGCTGGGTGCGTACTACGTGCGGGTGCCTACCAGCGCCAACCTGGGGGCCTACCTATCGAGCGACTCCCGCCAGAAGCTGGCCTACGACGCGAACGTGGGCCTGCGCCTCTACGCCCGCGACGAGCGGGCGCCGGTGGCGGGGCGGCCCCGGCGCCAGGGCTACGGCCTCACCCTGAGCCCGCGCTACCGCGTGAGCGATAAGCTCAACTTCCGCTACACGTTTGATTATAGCTTGAAAGTAAACCAAATAGGCTACGTCAACGACGGCTTCGACCTGAGTGCGGCCATCGACCAGCAGTACAGCCAGCTGCTGGGGCCCGACGTGCTGCTGGGTTGCCGCAACGTGAGCACCTTCACCAACACGCTCACCACCAACTACACCTTCACCAACCGCCTGTCCTTCACCATGCGCGTGCGCCACTACGTGAGCACGGTGCACTACCGGGCTTTTGCGCGCCTGCGCCCCGGCGGCGCCGAGGAAATGCTGCCCGGCTACACCCGCAACCACGATACCAGCTTCAACGCCTTCAACGTAGACGCGTCCCTGGTGTGGTGGTTTGCGCCCGGCTCGCAGGTGAGCTTGGTGTGGAAAAACGCCAGCGCTACCTCGCTGCTCGGCAACGAGGCCACCCCGCTCTACTTCGACAACCTGACCAACGTGGCCAACACGCCGCACAACAACAACGTGTCCATCAAGATTTTATATTACCTCGATTACCTGGCATTGCGCCCGCGCCGGGGCTAGGGGTAGTGCAGCAAGCAAAACCCTTAGGCATTAGGGGCAGGAGGTATAATTTGCTGAGCTGTAAGCCCTCCCAGAAAATGAGTCAGTCCAAATCAGCGTTCGGATAGTGCAGGGTAAGGTAGCGGCCAGTAGCGGCAGCTGCTTGCCTTACCAAACGCGTGGCAGCGGCTATGCTCAGGCTGCCGGTGGCTTTGAGCCGCCAGCTACTTGCCCGGCCAGCTTGCCCTAGGGCACCCGCTTCACTACTACGCCATTGTTCGACACGGCGTAGCCGGCTTCGGGCGAAGGAAAACTGAAGCTGACGAATGAATCGGGCGAGGACGCGGTGGCGGTGGGCAGCGTGTATTCGGTCTGCCAGTGCTGGCCGGCGTCGAAAGTGTGTTCGATGCTGCGGCCGGCGCGGTAAAACTCGTGCGCGCTCACGAAGGCATAGGTGGAGGTAACCGCCGGCGCCAGCAGCCGCTCCCAAGTCTGGCCCCCGTCGAGCGTGCGGTACAGGCCCGAATCGTCGATGCTAGGGCCTGTGATAGTGGTAATGCTAGGCATTGTAACGGCGAAGCCCACCGACTCACCAATGAACTGCGCGTTATAAATGGCGCCGTTATTCCAGGGCAGCGCCTGCCACGTTTGGCCCTGGTCGGTGGTTTTGAGCACGCAGTTGCCGGTGGCAAAGCCTAGCGTGGGCGTGGCAAACTGCACCTGGCTCACCCATTTGCGCTGCAAGCTGTCTTGCCACACTGGCCGCCAAGTGTTGCCCCCGTCGGCGGTGCGCACGATGCGGGAGCTGTAAGTCGAGAGGCCCACCTGGGCGCTCGGGAAAGCCAGGTCGCCATCGAAAAAGCCGGTGCTTGGCAGGCGCTGCCAGCTCTGGCCGCCATCCTGGCTTTTGTAGACAAACCGCGCCCGCGCGCCGGGCACCAGGCTAAGCGGCAGGTCGTCGGCCACGCCGTAGAGCAGCTGGTCGTTGACGGCGTAGAAGCTGCGCCAGCCGCGGGCCGTATTGACGGGGGCCAAGTCGAGGCTTGCCCAAGGGCTACCGCCCGCTGTGGTGCGCAGTAGCACATTGGTGTAGCGCCCCCCGAAGGAGGTAGGCGCTACGATGCCGCCCACCACCCAGCCAGCTTGCGGGTTGGAAAAGACAAGCTGGGTCACTGCCGACAGGGTTTGGCCGGTGGGCTGCTCCTGCCAGTGCCCGATGGGGCCGGCGGCGTGCTGACAGGCGGCGGTGAGGAGCCCTAGGCCCACTCCAAGAAAAGAACGGTAAGCAGCTCGCATAAATAGGACGGGAGTGAAGCAACGCGAAAAGGCGGCCGAAAAGTCAGCTACCCAGATGACCGGCCGGTGCCCCAAAACGTTGCGTAGGCCGCACGTCCGGCGCCTCATTCAATTTGTCCCCAGCAGCTCCCCGCCGCCTCAACTACGAGTGGCCATAGGGTCACTCGATGCTAAAGCACACCTTAAACTGGCGTGAACTTCGAGACGGTGCCATCTCTGTTGAACTTGATGAGTAAGTCGTTATGCGGGTTGCCGCCAATTACGTGGGTTATTTGTACCTGCTTGGCGTTGCCCTGCGCATCGGTAGTGGTGGTGTATTGGGGCTCGTTGGTGTAATGATAAAGGCGGCCTTTGAGCACTTCGCGAATGCACGCCTCGCGCTCGGCCAAATTGCCCGCAATGGGTAGTGGGTTACCGTTGCTATCGCCTTGGTACACTAGTATAACGTCGTTGCCAAATCGGGTATAGCTCGCCGGGGGTGCGGTGCGGTAGCGGTCGTCAACGATGGCGCTCAGCAGCCAGCAGGGCCGGCCGTCGGCATCTTGATAGGCAATGAGTTTTACCGCGCCTTTATCCTCCACGAAAAAATGCTGTCGATGGCATTCTCGTATATAGTCTTGTAGCAGCCCCTTCTTTTGCGCATCGGTAATCAAATTGACCGGCTGGCAAGCATGGGCAAAAAGCTGGTTGCCACCGAGCAGCAAAACCAGGAAAGCAGGAAGAAAGCGCAGCATAAAATTGTGAGTAGCGGGTGAGAAGTATATACCCGAGCTTATTACACTAAATATAGTGCCCTAGTATGCCCCTAATAACTCCGCGGCCGCTGCCCAGGGCGTAAGCTGCCCCAGGGCCACTGCCTGGCGCACGCCGGGCAGCGCCGCCTGCACGCTGGGCCGGTGGTAGAACTGCGCCGCCAGGCCTTCGCGCACGGCCTCGTCCAGCCACTGCAATTGCTGCTGGGCGCGGCGCTGCGGCCAGTAGCCGCTGGCCTGGGTTTGGGCGGCGTAGGTTTCTACCAGCTGCCAGGCTTCGGGCAGGCCCTGGCCGCTGAAAGCCGAGCAGGTAGCCACCGGCACCGCCCAGCCCGAGGCGGCGGGCGGAAATAGGTGCAGGGCGCCCGCGTAGTCGCGGGCGGCGCGGCGCGCGGCGGCTTCGTTGCCGTGGTCGGCCTTGGTGATGAGCAGGGCGTCGGCCATTTCCATGATGCCGCGCTTGACGCCCTGCAGCTCGTCGCCGGCGCCGGCCAGCAGCAGCAGCAAAAAGAAATCGACCAAGCCGTGCACCGCCACCTCGCTCTGGCCCACGCCCACGGTTTCGACGAAGATGACGTCGTAGCCGGCCGCCTCGCACAGCAGCAGGGCCTCGCGGGTGGCACGGGCCACGCCCCCTAGGCTGCCCCCGGCCGGCGAAGGCCGAATAAACGCCCGCGGGTGGGCCGTCAGGCGCGGCATCCGGGTTTTGTCGCCCAGGATGCTGCCGCCGCCCCGGGGGCTGCTGGGGTCTACGGCCAGCACGGCCAGGCGCTTGCCAAGGGTTTCCACCAAATACAGCCCTAGGGCCTCGATAAAGGTGCTTTTGCCCACGCCCGGCACGCCCGTAATGCCCAGCCGGATGGCGCCGCCGGCGCGCGGCAGCACCGCTTGCAGCACCTGCTGCCCGAGGGCCTGGTGCTGGGGCAAGGTGCTCTCAACCAGCGTAATGGCGCGGGCCAGGGTGCCGCGCTGGCCCGCCAGCAGGCCCTGGGTAAACTCGGCAACGGAAGGTAGGGGCGGCGGCACGGCCGCAAAATAGCGCCGCTTGCCCACAGTGGCCCGGCGGCCTGGCGCCACAAGGCCCACCAAAAAGGGGCGGCTGCCACGCTGGCAACCGCCCCCTAGGGTACTACCGGGCTGCCAGGGCTATTGCACGTCGGTCAGCTCCACGTCAAAGCGCAGCACGGAGTTGGCCGGAATGCTGGTGCTGGGGCTGCTGGGGCCGTAGGCCTGGGCCGAGGGAATGAGCAGGGTGGCTTTCTCGCCCTTGCGCATGAGGGCGATGCCCTCGTCCCAGCCCGGGATAACCTGCTTGGCCCCTAGGGTGAAGGTGATGGGGGTGTTGCCGTGCTGCGAGGAGGCGTCAAAGGTGCTGCCGTCGAGCAGCTTGCCGGTGTAGAGCACCGACACGCTCTTACCGGCCGTGGCCTGGGTGCCGGCGGCGTTGGCTACCACCGGCACGTAGTACAGCCCCGAGGCTTGCTTCTGGGCGCCCGTAATGCTGTTGGCCGTGATATACTGCTGAATGAGTGCGTCGTCGGTGGCGGCGTAGTTGAAATCTATCACTTCCACGTCGAGGCGGATAACCGTGTTGGCCGGCACGGTGCCGCCGTTGCCGTCGGGCCCAAAGGCCAGTTTCGACGGCAGGAGCAGGGTGGCCTTGTCGCCCAGGTGCATCAGCGAAATGCCTTCCTGCAAGCCCGCAATCGTGTTGGCGTTGCCGAGCACGAAGCTGGCGGGCTTAGTTCTGTCCAGGGCCGAGCCGAAGACGGTGCCATTGAGCAGCGTGCCCGTGAAAAGGAACGACACGTTGGTGCCGGTTGTGGGTTTGGCCGCGTTGGCATTGGTAACCGTGGGCACGAAGTACAGGCCGGACGCCTGCTTCTGGGCGGTAGTGATGTTGTTGGTAGTGAGGTAGCTCTTGATGAGCGCGTCGTCGGTGGCCGAGTAGTCGGCCGTCACCTGGGTGTCGTCCTTGTGGCAGCTGCTGAGGCCCGCGCCCCCGGCAAGACCCAAAAACAGCCCTACGCCCACGCGGTGAGTGAAACTTAAAAGATATTTTTTCATGCGCTAAGTTTTAAGCAAAGTTATCGCCTGGCCCGCACTTGCGCCGTAGCCTGGCCCTAGGGCTCCACCACAAACGCGGGCAAACCCAGCTTGCTGCGGCGGCCGCCCAGGTTCAGGCCATCGTCGGTGTAGCGGGCGGCGGGGCCGGCGGCGTTGGGGTTGTCGATGACCCCTAGGAAAGAATTGTCCTCGCGGGCCACGTAAATTTTGCCGTCGGGCCCGCGCTGCAAGGCGCCGATTTTGTGGTTGCTGGAGTGGCCGATGGGCGCTACTTGCTTGGTGGCTAGGTCGAACTGCAGCACTTGGGTTTCGAGGGCGCCGGCGGCAATATTCTTGGCCGAGGAGTTGCCGTTGGCAGTGCCGTAGAGCTTGGTGCCATCGGGCGAAAACTCCACGCCGTAGGCCTCCTGGTAGGGCCCGAAGCTGCGCGGGTTGCTCACCTGGCCGGTAGCGCGGTCGAAGTCGTAGACCTCAAACCTGTTGTTGTCGCGCCAGAGGGCGGCCGCTAGCTTGGTGCCGTCGGGCGCGAACTTGAGCGCCCCGATGGCGTTGCCGCCGGGCCCGCCGGTGGTGGCGCCCACGTTGCTCACCACTGGCTTGGCACTCACGCCGTTAGCCGTCACCAGGTAGGCCACGAAGGCGTTGGAGTTCCAGCGGTGGGCCAGCACCCACACGTCGCGGCCGTTGGCGTGGCGCACGGCGGCCAGCTTCTCGGCCACGGGCGTCAGCAGCAGCAGGTTGGCGCGGGCCACGTCGCCCAGGTTATTGTCGCGGGTCATATCCACCACCGAGTAGCGCAGGCCGTCGGGCCCGCCCTGCGGAGCCACCGTAAAAACGTAAAACACGTTGCCCGAGCCGGGGTCGGGCACGATGAGGGCGCTCTGCGTGCTGCTGCCCGAGCCCAGAAGGTGGCGGCCGCCCTGCATGGGCTGGTGCTGGCGGTTCCACACGGTTTGGCCGTCGGTGTAAAACAGCAGCTCGCCGCGCCGGGTGGTGGCCGTGGCGCAGCCCTCATAGGTGGTCATGGCCCCGTTGGTGAGCGGCGTGGGCGCGCCGCTGGCAAAGCTCAGCCCCGCCCGCTGGCCGAAGTACCATATATCGGTGGGCCGCTGGGCGCGGGCTAGGGTGGGGGCAAGGAAGAGGGCTAGGCAGGCAAGCAGCAGCGGGCGCATGGGCAGGGGTAAAAGCAAATGAGTAGGCGGGCAAAGCTCCTCGAAAAAACCGTGCCGGCCCGCGCCCGCTACCAGCTGGGCGGCGCGCACCCTAGGGCCCCGGCGCCCGCCAGGCCCTGGATTAAGCTACTGGCCCCAGGGCCCGCTGTCCTAGCTTTGCCCCATGAACCCTGCTGCCCTGCTCGACTACCTGCAAGACTTAGCTGCCCACAACGAGCGCGACTGGTTTCAGGCCCACAAAGCCCGCTACGAAGAGCTGCGGCTCGCTTTCCAGGCCGACGTGGCTTATTGGCTGCGCGAGCTGGCCGCCGCCGACCCCGCCCTGGCCGGCCTCGACCCCGCCAAGTGCACCTTTCGCATCTACCGCGACGTGCGCTTCGCGAAGGTGAAGGTGCCCTACAAAACGCACTTTTCGGCCTACTTCGCGCCCGGCGGCAAGCACGGCAGCGCCCCCGGCCGCTACGTGCAGGTGGGCCCGCACGGGCAAACGCTGGTGGCTGGTGGCCTCTACGAGCCCACCAAAGAGCAGCTGGCCGCCGTGCGCCAGGAAATTGACTACGCCGCCGCCGATTTGCATGCGCTGCTACTTGCACCCGCCGCCCGGCAGTTTTTCCCGCGGGGCCTAGGGGGCGAGCAGCTCAAGAAGATGCCGCCCGGCTACGAGGCCACCCACCCTGAAGCCAACTGGCTGCGCCACAAGCAATTTATTCTCCCTCACCACCTGCCCGACGCCGACCTGCGGGCCCTGTCGCCGGCCGACTTTCGGGCGCACACGCTGGCGGCGCTGCGGGCCCTAGGGCCCTTCTGCCAGTGGCTGGGTGCTAGTGCGCAATGACGCTCTCTTTACTCCTTACCCTACCTAAAAGTTGAGTACCTGCTCCTCGTGGCCGTTGCGAAATAGCTCGCTGATTTTCTTGCCGTTGCCTTCGGCGTTTACGATGTTCATTTGGTCGGGAAACTGCTCAAGCAGCATGGCTTGGTGCACCAGCAGCTCGGTGGTGGGGCGGGGCAGGACGGCCTTGGCGTACACCCAGTAGGCTTCCTGGTCGGGCTGCAGGCCCACCAGCTGCACATCGAGCGGCTGGCGGCCAGCGCGGGCCGCGGCCGGCAAGCTCAGCAGCAGGTGCTGGTGCAGGTACTGCGCCACCAGCGGCAGGGCGCGGGGCTCGCGCAAGCTCACGGTTTTGGGCTGGCCCGGCGAAATGGCCTTCTCCAGGTCGTCGGTGAAGACTTTGATGGAAAGCTCCACCTGCTTGGCCGGCGCGTTCAGGCGCAGCTCGGTGATGGTGCTGTGGTAGGCGTGGCGCGTGCCCCCTAGGGTAGGCAGCGCCAGTAGCAGGCCTAGGAGCGGCAAAGGGCGGCGCATGGGGTAACGAAAGAGCTGCATAATTAAAAAACAAGGCGGTCATGCTTCGCAGGCTCAGCATGACCGCCTTTTACTACAACCAGTTTTGAGCCCTAGGCCTAAAAAAACTTCATTACCTGCTTCACAATCAGCACGTAGAACATGAGCATGAGGATGAGCGCCGTGCCCACGCGCTGGGCATTTTCGAGGAAGCGCTCCGAGGGCTTGGTGCGCGTTATCATCTCGTAGAGCAGAAACAGCACGTGGCCGCCGTCGAGGGCCGGAATGGGCAGCAGGTTCATGAAGGCCAGCACCATGCTCAGCATGCCCACCAGCGTCCAGAAGTGCGGCCAGTTCCAGACGCCGCCAAACTGCTGGGCAATCTCGACGGGGCCGCCCAGGTTGTCGGCGGCCGAAATCTCGCGTTTGGCCATCTTGGTCAGGGCCTTGGCTTGCAGCGTCACCACGCTAAATGCCTTTTTGGCCCCCACCGGCACCGACTGGCCCAGGCCGTAGTAGCGGGTGCTCAGGTGCAGGTCGGGCTTGAGGGCCACGCCCATCTTGCCCGACGAGTTAATGGCCACCGGCAGCGTGAGGCGCTGCCCGCCGCGCGCCACCGTCACGGGCACCGTTTGGCCTTTGAGCTTGGGCAGCGTGGTCAGCAGCTCGTTGGCGTAGGTGATGGGCGTGCTGCCCACCTGCACCACGCGGTCGCCGGGCTGAATGCCAGCCTTGGCGGCCGGCCCGCCCGCCACTACCTCGCCGAGCGAGAAGGGCGCGCGAGCCGACACGAAGGGCTCGTCGCCCTGCTTGCTGATGCGGTCCAGGAAGCCCGACCCTAGTTTGGGCAAGTCGAGGAGCTGGCCGCCCCGCTCCACGGTGTAGTAGCTCTCGTTGTCGAGCAGCACGTCGGGGTCGTAGATGTCGTTGAACTCCTGGAAGGGGCGGCCGTTGATTTTCACAATTTGGTCGCCGTCGCGGAAGCCTATCTGCTGGGCTAGCGGGCTGGCCACTATGCCGTAGCGGGCCTGCGCGGCGGGCAGGTACTCCTCGCCCAGCTTGTAGGTGAGCAGCGTAAACACCACGATGCCCGTAAGCACGTTCATGATGATGCCGCCCAGCATCACCAGCAGGCGCTGCCAGGCCGGCTTGGCCCGAAACTCGTCGGGCTGCGGCGGGCCGGCCAGCGCGTCGGCGTCCTGGGTTTCGTCCACCATGCCGTGAATGGCCACGTAGCCCCCCAGGGGAAACCAGCCAATGCCGTACTCCGTTTCGCCAATCTTCTTCTTCAAGAGGCTGAAATTGGCCACGTTGGGCAGCGGAAACAGGAAGTCGAAGAAGATGTAGAACTTGCTAACCCGAATCTTAAATAGCTTGGCAAAGGCAAAGTGCCCAAACTCGTGCAAGCCCACGAGCAGCGAAAGCGCCAGCACGAGCTGGCCAATCATCACAAGAATTTCCAAAGGAAGTAGTTGAATTAGAAAAGTAAATAGTAGTCTGCTCAAGAACGTCATGCTGAGCCCGCGAAGCATCTCGCTTGCGCCGTTGAATGAAACCAAACGGTGCGAGCGAGATGCTTCGACAAGCTCAGCATGACGTTCTTAACTAAGTGATGCCTTGACTAGCCCGGTCGCCACGCGCCGCGCCTCGGCGTCGGTGGCGGCGTAGTCGGCCAGGGTTGGGGTTGCAAGATACGGCACCCTTTCCAGGGTTTCGGCCACCGCATCGGCCATGCCCAGGAAGCTCACCTCATCCTGCAAAAACGCGGCCACCGCTACCTCATTGGCCGCGTTGAGCACGCAGGGCGCGGTGCCGCCCGCCCGCATAGCTGCGAAGGCCAGCGGCAGGTGCCGAAACGTGCCCAGGTCGGGCGCCTCGAAGGTGAGGCTGGGGTAGTTGAGAAACGAAAACCGGGGCCAGGCATTCGGCAGCCGCTGCGGGTACCCTAGGGCGTATTGAATGGGCAGCTTCATGTCGGGCAGCCCCAGCTGGGCCTTCAGCGAGCCATCCTGGAACTGCACCAGCGAGTGCACGATGCTTTGCGGGTGCACCACCACGTCAATTTGGTCATTGGCCAGGTCAAACAGCCACTTGGCCTCAATCACTTCCAGGCCCTTGTTCATGAGCGTGGCCGAGTCGATGGTGATTTTGGCGCCCATCGTCCAGTTGGGGTGCTTCAGGGCCTGCGCTTGAGTGATGCTCGCCAGCTGGGCCACGGTGCGCCCCCGAAACGGCCCGCCCGACGCCGTGAGGATGACTTTCTCGAGCGGGTTAGCTGCCTCGCCCACCAAGCACTGGAAAATGGCCGAGTGCTCGCTATCGACGGGCAGCAGGCGCACCCCGTGCTCACGCACGAGGCTGGTAATCAGCTCGCCGGCCACCACCAGGGTTTCCTTGTTGGCCAGGGCAATGTCCTTGCCCGCCCGAATGGCCGCTACCGTGGGCCCTAGGCCCGCGTAGCCCACCAGGGCCGTGAGCACCACCTCCACGTCGGGGCGCTGCACTACTTGCGTCAGCGCCGCCGCGCCGGCCAGCACCTCGGTTTCGGGCTGGCCGGCCAGCGCGGTTTTTACGTCGTGGTAAAACTCGTCGGCAACCACCACGGCGGCCGGCCGAAACTCCTGGGCCTGCTGCACCAGCCGCTGCCACTGCCGCCCCGCCGTGAGCACCGCCACCCGAAACCGCCCTTTTTGCGCGCGCACCACTTCCAGCGCCTGCGTGCCAATGGAGCCCGTCGAGCCCAGCAGGGCCAGGGTTTTAGTTGTAAAAGAAGCCACTCGAAAGCTAGGGTAAAAAATACGGGCCCAAAGGTAGCGCCCGCCGCCAGCGCCCCGCCCGGTGCGGGCCCTAGGGGCAAGCTGCGCCTTATCCATTTGCCCTGGGCGTGCGTACAGCCCCTGCTTTTCTTCCTTATTTCCACGACCTGACCCTCGTTCGTAATGTCTGTTAAACTCAAACCCCTGCACCAGCAAGTGCTCGTCATCACGGGCGCTACCAGCGGCATTGGCCTAGCCACCGCCCGCGCCGCCGCCCAAGCTGGGGCCCGCCTGGTGCTGGCCGCCCGCTCGGCCAACGACCTCGATACCGTGGCCCGCGAGCTGGGCGGCCACGTAGTCACCGTAGTGGCCGATGTGGCCGACCCCGCCGCCGTGGCCCACATTGCCGATACCGCCCGCGCGCACTTCGGCGGCTTCGATACCTGGGTCAATAATGCCGGCGTGGGCATGTGGGGCAAGCTAGAGCAGGGCAACCTGGAAGATTTTAAGCGCCTCTACGACACCAACTTGTGGGGCGTGGTCAATGGCTCGCTCGAAGCCGTGAAGCATCTCAAGCAGCACGGCGGCGCCCTCATCAACCTGGGCAGCGTGGCCAGCGACGTGGCTATTCCTTTTCAGGGCATGTACGCGTCGAGCAAGCACGCCATCAAGGGCTTCACCGATGCTCTGCGCATTGAGCTAGGCCAGGAGCAGGCACCGGTTTCGGTTACGCTCATCAAGCCGGCCGCCATCAATACGCCCTTCCCGGCGCATGCCCGCAACTACCTGCCCCAGCAGCCCACGCTGCCCCCGCCCGTGTACGCCCCCGAGGACGTAGCCGGTGCCATCCTGCACGCCGCCAGCCACCCCGTGCGCGACATCTACGTGGGTGGCGGCGGCAAAATGATGAGCGCCATGAACAAATACGCCCCCGGCACCGTGGACTGGCTGGCCTCGAAAAGCAGCCCTCAGCAGCAGGTGCACCCCGGCACCCGGGCCCGCCACTCCGAGGGCTCGCTGCAGCGCCCCGCCGCTCCGCACGTCCAGGCGCGCGGCGACTACGAGGGCCACACCATGCATAGCTACTATACCCGCGCCAGCCTGCACCCCGTGGTGGCCGGCTTGGTGGCCGCCACTACCCTAGGGGCCTTTCTGGCGCTCTGGATGGGCCGCGACAAGCCACCTAAACCCGCGGAGGATGGCCACGCGCCCGGCCGCGAGCCGTTGCAGCCGAGCGTGTAAGCAGCCAAACTAGTAACCAAAAAGCACGTCATTCCTCGCCTGCGAGGAATGACGTGCTTTTTGGTTGTTGGGTAACTCTGCTGTACCCTAGCGCAGCCTGTCCAGCGCCGCTTGCAGCCGGGGCAGGGCCGCCTGGATAGCCTCGGCGGGCTCGGCGCCCACTGAGAGACGGAACCAAGGCTCGCTGCCCGGCGCGCCAAACGCGCTGAAGGGCACCACCGCCAGATGGGCCTCGGCAATGAGGTAGGTGGCAATGTCGAGCGAGGTGGCCAGCACCTGCCCGGCGGACGTGGTACGGCCCAGCACGTCGATTTTGGCGGTGAGGTAAATGGCCCCGGCCGGGGCCACGGCCGCTACGGGGTAGCCCTGGTCGCGCAGGGCCAGCAGGCCGTGGTAGGCCGCGTCGAGGCTGGCTTGCAGCCGGGTTTTAAGCTGGGTGAGGTAGGCGTCGACGGCCGCAGTCTGGGGCAGAAACTGGCCGGCCGCCACCTGCTCGGCCTTGGGGGCCCAGGCGCCGTAGTGGCCCAGCAGCGCCTTCATGCGGTCAATTACCTGCTTAGGGCCAAAAGCGTAGCCCACCCGCACGCCGGTGGCTGCAAAGCACTTCGAGAGCCCGTCGATGTAAATGGTGTAGTCGCGCAGGGCCGGGCGCAGGCTCACTGGGTCGTAGTGCTGGGTTTCACCAAAGGTCAGCAGCCAGTAAATCTGGTCGTAGAGCAAATACAGGGGCTTTTCGTCGGGCCCGCGGCGCTGGTTTTCGGCCAGCACCAAGTCGCAAATTTCGGCTAGGCCTTGCTCGGTAAATACCGTGCCGGTGGGGTTGAGCGGCGAGCAGAGGGCCAGCAGGGTGGCGCCGGGCAGGTGCGGGGCCAGGTCGGCCGCCGAAGGCATAAACTGGTTTTCGGGCGTGGTGGGTACCAGCACCGGCTGCGCCCCGGTGAGGTGGCAGTAGTGGTTGTTGTTCCAGGAGGGCACCGGAAATACCACCCGGTCGCCAGCATCTACCACAGCCTCGTAGGCCGACATAATGAGCGGGCGCGAGCCCCCGGCAATCATAATCTCGTCGGCCGGCGCGTAGCTGAGGCCTAGGCGCGCCTGCAAAAACTCGCTCACCGCCTGGCGCAAATCGGCGGTGCCGGCGGCGGGCGGGTAGTTGGTGTGCCCGCCCTCGTAGGCCGCCACGATGGCCTCGCGCAGCCCGTCGGGAATAGGGTAGAGGCGGGAGTCAAAATCGCCGATGGTGAGGTTACAGATGGCCTCGCCCTGGCGGACGCGCTCGCTAACCTCGTTGCCGATTCGAATAATTTCGGAGCCGCTCATCGTGGCGGCCAGCCGGGAAACGCGCATTGGGTAGGGGGAGTAGGGAAAGAAAGAGTGAGCGCCGAGCGCCCCGCAAAGATACCCTAGCCCGCGCGGGGCGGGCGCCAAAGCGAGCCGGCCAGTGGAGCAGCAAGCCGCCACTGCCGTGCCTATGCCGCTTACTCACCCCTAGGGCTGGGTCCAATAAAAACGGCTCCTCCCAGGTGGGAAGAGCCGTTTTAAGGGTTCGTGCTCAGCTAGGGCCTAGGCGGCTACGGCAGTCGGCGTGTCGCGGCGGCGCTCCTTAATGCGGGCAGCTTTGCCCGAGAGGCCACGCAGGTAAAATAGGCGGGCGCGGCGCACTTGGCCGCGGCGCACGAGCTCAATCTTGTCGATGTTGGGCGAGAGCAGCGGGAAAATACGCTCGGTACCAATCTGGTTCGAGATTTTGCGCACCGTGAAGGTTTCGCCGTTGCTGCTAGGGTTGCGGCGCTGGATAACCACGCCCTGGAACTGCTGAATGCGCTCCTTGTTGCCCTCGCGGATTTTTACGTGCACGTTGATGGTGTCACCGGCGGCAAACTTGGGAAAGCTGGCGCGGCGCTCCTGGCCTTCGGCATTAATGAAATCGAGTAGTACGCTCATGGCGAAAAGTTGAATTACAAATGAACAGCGCCGCTGCCCGAGAAGTTGGTATTTTGCGAAACGGAGCGCAAAGATAAGGAATTAAACGCAGAGAAGCAAGCCCTAGCGCGGCGCTTCCAGGCTGTATTAGCGTATTACTGAAGTAAATCGGGCCGTAAGGCTTGGGTGCGGGCCAAGGCTTGCTCGTGCCGCCATTCCTCAATTTTGGGCGTATTACCCGAAAGCAGAATCTCGGGCACCGCCCGCCCGCGCCATTCGGCCGGCCGCGTGTACACCGGCGGCGCCAGCAAATCGTCCTGAAACGAGTCCGACAACGCCGATTCCTCGTTGCCCAGCACGCCCGGCAGCAGCCGCACCACGGCATCGACCAGCACGGCGGCGGCCAGCTCGCCGCCGCTCAGCACGTAGTCGCCCAGGCTGATTTCGTGGGTAACGTACTCATCCCGAATGCGTTGGTCTACCCCTTTGTAGTGCCCGCACAGCAGAATCACGTTGCCCAGCAGCGAGAGCCGGTTGGCCAGCGGCTGGCGCAGCACTTCGCCATCGGGCGTGAGGTAAATAATGGCCTCGTAGAAACGTTGCGCTCGTAACTCGTCGAGCCAGGCGGCAATGGGCTCTACGCGCAGCACCATGCCGGCGCCGCCGCCAAACACGTAATCGTCAATTTGCCCGTGCTTGTTGATGGCCCGCTCGCGCAGTTGGTGCAGGTGCACCTCCACCAGCCCCTTTTCCTGGGCCCTTTTCACGATGGAGTGGCCTAGGGGGCTGGCCAGCAGCTCGGGCTGGCAAGTGAGGATGTCTACCCGCATCGCAGATGTAACGGATTTAGCTTCGTTGTCCTTCGGTTCACAGCTACGGCGCTACCGCACCTGCCTGCGCTGCTAAGCAAAAATGCCTAAGTAGCAGCTCCGGGCTATTACCTGCCGGCTGGTAGCTGGGCCAGCTAGTCGGCGTTAGGGTTTTTGTGGGCGCTAGGATTCAAGTAGATATCCAGTAGGCCTTCGGGCAGGTTCACGAACAGCTGCCGGGCTGCCATATCGGCGTGGCTCACTAGCTCATCCACCACCGGAATGAGCACTTCCTGACCCTGGTGGCGCATGGCCAGCACATCCTGTTGGGGCAGCTCATAAAAATTCTCCACCACCCCTAGGGCTCCCTCTTGGGCATCAATTACTTGAAAGCCAATGACGTCGTGAAAATAAAACTGGGCTTCGTCCAGCTCGGGCAGCTCGGTGAGGGGCAGCCAGAGCTTGGCGTTGCGCAGGGGCTCGGCTTCCTCCAGCCGCTCGATGCCGCGCAGCTTGAGCAGCACGCGCAGGCCGCCTTGGGGGCTGAAGCGCTCCACCGGGTAAGCCGTAAGCTTGTCGGGCGCCGTGGGCAGGGCCAGGTATACGGTTTCGAGGTCGTCGTAGGCGCTGGCGTCGTCCACATCCAGCTCGGCGATAAACTGGCCCTTCAGGCCGTGGGGCTTCACGAGGTAGCCTAGCTCAAAGCAGTCGTCGGGGGCCATGGGAGCAGCAAGGAAATAATGAGCGGGAAAACGAATGCGTTAAAAAGCACGTTATGCTGAACTTGCCGAAGCAGCTTGGCCACGTAACTAACTCCAATCGTTGGGATTACTTACGCGACCAAGCTGCTTCGGCAAGTTCAGCATAACGTGCTGTTAGTCAGCTGCTCGGCGTGGTTCAGGCCAGCCTTAGGCGGCGTGCTCGGCCGATTCCTCAGCGGTAGCGGTAGTTTCGGCTTCGCCCTCGGCCGGAGCGGCGGGGGCAGTAGCGGCCAGGGCGGCTTCCTGCTTCTTGCGCAGGGTTTCGGCGCGGGCGTCCTTCACTTTGGTTTCGGCGGCGAGCTGCTGCTTACGGGCCTCGGCCTTAGTGTCGGTGAGGCCGGTGCGCTTAGCCTCAATCTTGTTGTTTTTCTCGTCCAGCCATTGGTTGTAGCGCTGGTCGGCCACGTCCTGCGTCAGGGCGCCTTTGGCTACGCCCAGTTGCAGGTGGCGGCGCAGCAGTACGCCGCGGTAGGCGAGCATGGCGCGCACCGTTTCCGAGGGCTGGGCGCCGTTCATTACCCAGTAGAAGGCGCGGTCGCCGTCATAGTCGATGCTGGCGGGGTTGGTATTGGGATTGTAGGTGCCGAGCTTCTCGATGAAGCGGCCATCGCGCGGCGAGCGCGAGTCGGCTACTACGATGTCGTACATCGCGGCCTTTTTGCGGCCACGGCGGGCGAGGCGGATTTTAACTGCCATAAACCTGGTAAGGTTGAGCGACGCATCCCGTGCGTCTGTGAAATAAGTAAAATACTTTGGGGCCGCAAAGGTACGGGGCAACGTGCGCTAAATCAGCATTTGTGTCGAAATAAGCTATCCTACAACTCACTACTATGCCCCGAGGATACGCAAAGAAAAGCAAAGCTTAATTGCCACCCAAGCCTTTTATCTACTAGGGGTGGTAGGTTATAAAAGGTTATTATTGGTAAAAGAGCCCTACTAAAATAGGGGATAAGCTAAATAAAATGTTATTTAATGAAGCTTGCTCCCTAAATTTTGGGGGTCAAAAAGCGTTGACTATGCAAAAATCGATTTCTCGACGAGCTTTTTTAACTAAAAGTGCCGCGCTAGGGGCGGGGGCCTACCCGGCCATGCTAGCGCTCAATTTGCTGCCGGCCGCGCCGGCCCATGCGTTCGAGCTGCGGCCGGGCAGCGGGCAGGGCAAGCATATCGTGCTACTGGGCGGCGGGCTGGCGGGCCTTACCTCGGCCTACGAATTGCGCAAGCTGGGCTACCGCTGTACTATTCTGGAAGCCCGCGAGCGCAGCGGCGGCCGCTGCTGGAGCGTGCGCGGCGGCAGCAGCACCCAGGAAACCACCAACCCCGCCCACACCGCCGGCTTCGACAACGGCTTGTATTTCAACGCGGGGCCGTCGCGCATTCCGCACCACCACCAGCTCACGATGCATTACTGCAAGGAGCTGGGCGTGCCGTTGGAAGTATATAACAACGTGAATGAAGGGAGCTACTACTTTGCCGAGGGTAAGGGGCCGCTATCGAACAAAAAGGTGCGGGCCCGCGAGATTCATAACGACGTGCGCGGCTACACCACCGAGCTGCTGACCAAGGCCCTGAGTACCCACCAGGTAGATACCGGCCTGAGCAAGGAAGACGCGGCCAAGGTGCTCGAATACCTGCGCGCCGAGGGCGGGCTCGATATTGATGCCTTATATAAGGCCTCGGCGCGGCGCGGCTACGTGGAGACGCCCGGCGCCGGCCCGCGCGTGGGTAAGATTGCCGACCCCTATCGCCTGGCCGACATCGTGCAGTCGGGCCTGCTCGACCCCGACTTCTACAACGTGGCTGAGTATACCTACGAGCTGCAAATGACCATGTTTCAGGCCGTGGGAGGCATGGACCGCATTGCGCAGGCGCTGGAGCGGCGCGTGGCCGACTGCCTGAAGCTGCGCTGCGAGGTGACGCACATCCTCAACCAGCCCGAGGGAGTGCAGGTGACGTACCAGGACCCCCAGGGCACGCACGAACTGACGGCCGACCTCTGCATCTGCACCCTGCCGCTGCCCGTGCTCAGCAACGTGAGCCACAATTTTTCGGGCGACGTGAGCCGGGCTATCGACTTCGTGCCTTACATCCAGACCGGCAAGATTGGTTTGCAGTTCAAGCGCCGGTTTTGGGAGGAGGACGAGCAGATTTACGGCGGCATCACGCACACCAACAATGAATTGACGCAGGTATTTTACCCCAGCTACGACTACCTCAGCCAGAAGGGCATCCTGATTGGCTACTACAACTTCAACGAGAAGGCCAAGGCCGTGGGCGAGCTGCCCTACGCCGAACGCGAGCAGCTGGCCCTGCGCAAGGGCCAGCTTATTCATCCGCAGTACCCTAGGGAGTTCGAGCGCTCGTTTTCGGTGAGCTGGCAGAAGCAGCCCTACAGCCTAGGGGGCTGGGCGCTCTACACCCCCGAGCAGCGGCAGGCGCTGTACCCAGCCCTGCTCCGGCCCGAGCAGCGCGTGTACTTCGCCGGCGAGCACACCACCTACCTCACCGCCTGGATGGCGGGCGCCTTCGAGTCGGCCCGCAGCACGGTGGCGGCCGTGCACGGCCGCCTCAGCGAGCAGCGCACCAGCTACCCCACCGTGAAAGCCGCAACTAACTGATATTCGCCACTATAGCAGTAATTTGCCGTGGCGAGCAACGCACCGCGGCGCCCGCGGCGATTGCCCCCGACCCAACCAATTCTCGCATTTATTACCTAAACCCGTACGCCCCATGGAAAACCGCATAAATCGCCGCGCCTGGCTGAAATCGGGCGCCTTACTGGCTGGAGCAGCTTCGCTGCTGCCAGCGGGCCTAGGGGCCCTGGCCGCGCCGCTGGCCCCGCGCCCCGCGCCGCTGCTGCCGGCCGCGCCCGCGTGGCTGCCCCTCACCGAGCAGGAGGCGCTGGCCGCCGCCGCGCCCACTCTTAAGGCGCGCCTGCTGGCCAACGAAAATCCCTTCGGGCCTTCGGCAAAAGCCAAGCAGGCCATCGCCGACTCGGTGGCTACCTGCTACCAGTACCCGCCCCAGAGCCGTGAGCTAACCCAGAAAATCGCTGACTACGAGGGCCTGACGCCCGAGCACATTTTGCTCGATGCCGGCTCGAGCCCGCTGCTGCTGGCCGCCGCCATGCGCTACGGGCAGCAGGGCGCCATCCTCACGGCCGACCCCACCTACGCCGACCTCGTGCGCAAGGCCGAGAAATTTAAGGCGCCCATCGTGGCCGTGCCCCTCACCGCCGACCACAAGTACGACCTCGACGCGATGGAAAAGCTGCTCGACGCCCGCACGGGGCTGGTGTACATCTGCAACCCCAACAACCCCACCGGCACCGTGCTCGACGCGGCCAAGCTCAAGGGTTTTGTGGAGCGGGTAGCGAAGAAAACCCCCGTTTTCGTGGACGAGGCCTACATCGACTACCTGCCCGACCCGCGCGCCGCCAGCCTGATGAGTGCCGTGAAGGCGGGCCAGAACGTGCTGGTAGCCCGCA
This sequence comes from Janthinobacterium lividum, assembly GCA_050954355.1. Lineage (GTDB taxonomy): Bacteria > Bacteroidota > Bacteroidia > Cytophagales > Hymenobacteraceae > Hymenobacter. The sequence continues at coordinate 32,172 of JBPBPH010000089.1, read as the reverse complement.
CCTTCTCAAAGCTCTACGGCTTTGCGGGCCTGCGGGTGGGCTACCTGGTGGGCCAGCCCGAAACCATCAAAATGCTGAGCCAGTACACGCAGGGCCCCATGAGTATTTCGGCCCCGGCCGTGCAAGCAGCGCTGGTGAGCTACCAAGACCAGGCCTATATGCAGGAAGCGCTGCAAAAAACGCTGGCTTCGCGGCTGTTTCTCTATGACACGCTTAAGCGCGAAGGCTACGAGTACATTCCTTCCGCCACCAATTTCGTGATGTTTCCGCTGCGCATGGACGGCAAGCGCTTCGTGGACGAGATGATGAAGCGCGGCGTGGGCGTGCGCAACTGGCAGTTTGCTGGCAAGCAGTGGTGCCGCGTCAGCATCGGCCGGATGGACGAAATGCAGGCGTTTGCCGAAGCCTTCGGGCAGGTGTCCTAGGGCGGTAGCCAGCCCTACCGATGCCCGCCGCGCGCCCGGCGCGGCGGGCGTTCTGGACAACGAATCAATCAGTACTAAACCAGCAACTACTTCCATGCGCAACACCTTGCTTGCCAGCCTGCTCCTGCTGGGCAGCAGCGGCGCGGCCCTAGGCCAGCCCAACCCCCGCCCGCTCACCCTCGACGAGTACAAGAAAGCCCGGACGTTTGCCGTCAAGGACCTGGACGCGGATAGCTACGTCAAATTTGAGAATGCGTACATCCTGGACCGCTACGAGGCCCGCAAGCCCTACTTCATTACGGGCGACGACGGGCTGAAAAAACGCATCGACCTCTACAAGCTCCTTGCCAAAGACGGAATGCAGGAAATAGGCACCCTGGTTTATTACACCAACGAGAAGGGTAAGCGCTACCAGGCGCTGCTGCCCGACTACACCGCCGACGGCAAGGTGTGGAACCAGTACTTCGAGGACATTCACGCCATCGACCGCGAGGAAAAGAACTTCGTGCTGAAGCTGTCCTACGTGCTGTCCAAGGAGCTGGCTTTCCAGCAGTTCAAGGTCCTCAACCAGGGCAAGAACCTCTCGGCCGAGTCGGGCACCTACGGCAACGACATCTGCTTTCCCGGCGAGCAGCTGGTGGCGCTGGCTGGCGGCGGCCACCGGGCCCTGCGCGCCGTGCAGCCCGGCGACCAAATACTGGGCCTCGATGCCCGCACCGGGCAGCCCGCGGCCACCACCGTGCGGGCCGTGCACGCCCACGCAGCCCAAAATTATGCCCTCACGCAGCTGCATGTAGTGGCCGTGCGCGAGCAAGCCAGCGCCCACGCCACCACCATCCAGCTGGCCAGCCGGGTGCTGGAAGCCACCCCCAACCACCCTTTGCAAACCCTAGGGGGCCCTAGGACCGCCGGCGAGGTAGTAGTGGGCGACCAGATTTTATGCCTTCATCCCGCCACCCAGGCCGTGGAGCCGCACACCGTGCTGCGCACCCGCGAGTACGCGGGCGGCCTGCAGCCCGTGTATAACCTAACCACCGAGGCGGGCGACAACTTCCTGCTCAACGGCGTGCTGGTGCTGCAAAAGTGACTCTAGGAGCTTTTTCGTTGGCGGCCTGCACAACAAAAAGCCCCGCTACCTGCACGGTAGCGGGGCTTTTGCATGGCCAGGGGGCCTAGGCGGCCTGCCGCAGGTCTTTTTTCACGCGCTGCTTGGGCTGCACGTTCTTGCGCTTAATCTTGATGATGCGCGCTTTGTCGAGCGTCCAGATGGCGACGTAGGTGGGGTCAAACTCCCACCACTTCACGCCGAAGTTGACGCGCATGGGCAGCTTGTGGTGGTTGTTTTGGAATAGCTCGCCGAAGGCCAAAAAGTCCATGGCCAGCGTGTTCTTGCTGTGGTCCTTATTGTCGAAGTTCTGGTAGCCATACTTGTGGCCGCCCCAGTTGACGATGGCGCCGTGGATGGGGCCCATTAAGAAGTGGATGGGCAGTAGCAAAAACATCCACCAAGCGGTGGCAAACTGGATGTAGAACAGCACGTAGAGCGTGCCCCAGCCCAGGCGTGAGTACCACTTATCGCCGAAGTTTTCTACGGCCTGCCACACCGGGTAGTCGCCCTCGAAGCGCTCGGCCAGCTCGTAGTTGTGGTTGAGCACGTCGTTGTAGATGTTCTTCGTCTTCCACATCATGTCGAAGGCGTTGTTGGAAAACAGCGGCGAGTGCGGGTCTAGCTCCGTATCGGAGTAGGCGTGGTGCATGCGGTGCAGCAGGGCGTAGGCGCGCGGCGATAAAAAGCTGCTACCCTGGCAGATGTAGGTGAACAGGAAGAAGAATTTCTCCCAAAACTTGTTCATCGTAAACATCTTGTGCGCCGCGTAGCGGTGCAGGTAAAACGTCTGCGTAAACAGCGATAAATAGTAGTGGGCGACGAAAAAAACCAGGATGGCCATTCGATGAATTTGGGACGTGAGCAGAACGTTGCCCGCACTAAGGAAATCCTTCGGGGCTTGGTTCACCATAAGGCAAATTTACGGCCCCTGTTTAGCCAAAGCGGCCCTAGGGCTGCACAATGCCATAATGTTACACTCTAGGTCCTTGGCGGCACTACTGCTGAACGTAGGCCCGCGCCGCATCCCAGTGCGGGGCGGCGGGCAGGGGCGCCACCAACGTGAGTTGCTCTTTGGTAACGGGGTGCTGAATTTCGAGCTGCCGCGCGTGCAAGGCAATGCTCACGTCGGGCAGCGGGTTGAGAAAGCCGTACTTCACATCGCCCACGATGGGGGTGCCCAGGCCGGTAGCCAGCTGCACCCGAATCTGGTGCGGGCGGCCCGTGATGGGGTTTACTTGCAGCAGTTGGCGGTTGGCGGCGGGGCCCAGCACCCGGTAGCTCAGCTCCGAGCGCTGGCCCTGGGTGTGGCGCTCGGGGTAGGCCTTGGTCACGTTGCGGATGGGGTCCTTCACCAGCCAGTGCACCAGCGTGCCGCTCTCGGCCTGGGGCGGCTTGCCGGTGAGCGCCCAGTAGGTTTTCTGCACTAGGTTGTCCCGAAACAGCTCGTTGAGCCGGCTGAGCGCCTTGCTGGTTTTGGCCAGGATAACGATGCCCGACACCGGCCGGTCGATGCGGTGGCACACGCCTACGAAGGCCGCGCCGGGCTTCTTATATTTGAATTTGAGGTACTCCTCAGCTTTTTTCGACAGCGGCTCGTCGCCGGTTTCGTCGCCCTGCACCAAAATGCCGGCGGGCTTATTGATGACGAGCAAATGGTTATCCTCGAACAAGATTTCCTCTTGTTCCGACCACAGGTTAGGACGGTTCACGCGCGGGGGCAAGGGGCCCTAGGGCCAGGCTACTACCAGAAATGAGAAAGGCGGAACCCGGGCCCGGCCTGCTGAGCGCCCGCCAGCCAGCCGTGCGCGGCGGCCAAAGCCACCCGCGCCCGGTATTCCGTGCGGGCAAATATACACCGCCCGGCCGCACTACGCCCCGCTCGGCTCGGGCTCGGCCGGGCCGTACCAGTCGATGTTGCGCGAGAGGAACATGACGGCGGCCAGCACCACCAGGCCCAGGGTGCCCACCAGCAGGGCATAATCCTGCAGTTGCAGCACCACAAACACGAAGCCGTACACCAGCCCCAGCACCCCGGCCGTGGCCAGCGCCGGCCGCCGCTGCCGGAAGCTGGCCGCCGCGTAGGCCGCCACCAATCCCACAATGGTGAGCGTGGCCGCGGCGTAGGCGGCATCGAAGGGCATTTGCTCGGCTAGGGCCAGCAGCAGCACGTAGAAAATGACGAGCGCCAGCCCCACCAGCAAATACTGGAAGGGGTGAATGCGTCGCCGGTGGAGGAGTTCGACGAAGAAAAAAACCAGGAACGTGAGCGCCAGCGGCAGCAGCGCATACTTGGCAGCGCGCATGGTTTTCTGGTACTCATTCACCGGCACCAGCAGGCGCACGCCAAACGTGGAGGCGTCTACGTTGGGGCGGTCGTCCTCGGTGCGCCAGTGCTGCGGGTAGTTGCGGTTGAGGTGAAACACCCGCCAATCGGCCGCGAACTGCCCCTGGCCCAGCGTGCGCCGCACCGGCAAAAAGGCCCCGATGAAGCTGGGGTCGGCCCAGGGCGCGCTTAGGTACAGGGTGGTTTGGCGGCCCAGGGGCGCCAGCAGCAGTCCGTTGCTGCCGTTCAGGTCCAGGTCGAAGGCAAAGGTGTGGCGGCGGGTGAGGGCGGCCGCGTCGGGCAGGGGCACCAGGGCGTTGAGGCCGTTGGCGGTGGCGCCGGGGCTAGGGTCGTCGCCGCCGAGGTGGCTGCGCGAGTAGCTAGTGTGCTCCTGCCCCACGCCGGTTACCTGGGTGCTGGCCGTGGGGGCCGCGCCGGCGGACAGCACCTTGCTGGCGGGCAGCCCCGGCTCGAACGCCCGCGCCTGCCCATCCCAGCGCAAATTTAGGCTGTTGCGAATGCCCTTGAGGTCGGAGATGCCCAGGGCCACGAACGCCTCGGGCCAGCGCACGGCCGCCGAGCTCACGCCCAGGTCGGCGAGCGGCGGCGCCTGGAAGGCGCCCTGCACGTGCAGGCGGGCCCGGTATACCACCGCCTCGTAGATGCCCCGGTGGCGGCGCTCGGGCGCGAGCGTGCCGCGGCTGCTGAGCGTGTCGGGCAGCAGGCAGAGGTAGCGCGTTACGATGGTCGTTTGGCCCTGCTCTACCTGCGTGGCGGTGTAGGGTAGCACCAGCACCGGCCCCAGCAGCAGCTGCGGCCCGCCTCACTGCGCCCCAATGGCCTCGGTGGCTTCGTCGCGGCTGGCGGCGCGCTCCGTAATCAGCCCTTCCACCATAGTGCTCGGAATGAGCAGCAGTAGCAGCAGCACGCCGATAAGCAGCAGCTTCAGGGTCACGGAACTGCGCACCCAGTGGCCGGCGCGGGCGGGGAGAGCGGAAGTGGGTTGCATGGAACTTGCGAAGAACTTTGCGATGCAAAGTAAATGTATAACGAAAATCAGTATTACTCAAGTTGCGACCGTTAAAATCTTTACTACGCCGCGCGTTCACTCTGGCCACCCAACTGGGTGCGCGCCGTCCGCCCCGCTCTTACCGGCCTGGGAGCCCCTAGGGAGCCTGCGTTACGGCTAGGCTACTAGGAAGTGTATACAGTCGTAAAAAGCACGTCATGCTCATCTACCGTCCGCTTGTCGAAGCATCTCGACCGATCGGATACCCTAGGGGCATGGGGGAGATGCTTCGGCTGCGCTCAGCATGACGTGCTTTTAGAGCTGATTGGTGCCCCGCCCGCACCGTCGAGAAAACCGAAAAATGCTGTGCATGAATTGCGCTAATCAGTACCTTTTAACCAGCGAAAATTCAAATAGCAAAAGATAGGCGAAGCAGGCCAGCGCACAGCCTAGCACTACGTACAGCCTTACTAGCACTGTTTGATTTTGGCGGCTTGCCCGGAAAATACCCACTAATGCTAGCAATGTCCACAATGCTGGCAATTGAAAACCTAACAGCGCCAACGACCAGGATTGCCGGGCTATACCCGATACTAGTAGCAGCAGCGTGAGGGCCGCAGCGGCAAGTAAAGAATTAATGCGACGCATACGATGAAAAGTGGTGCGAGAAAGTTGCCAATATTGACAGCCACCTATCCCTAGTACGCCTCGTCCTTGCTCGGGAACTCGCGGCTTTTTACGTCGGCCACGTAGTGCTGAATGGCCTGGGTCATCACGTCGTGCAGCTCGGCGTAGCGGCGCAGGAAGCGGGGCTGAAACTCCTTGGTGATGCCCAGCACGTCGTGCACCACCAGCACCTGGCCGTCCACGTCGGGGCCGGCGCCGATGCCGATAACGGGAATCGTGAGCTCCTGGGCCACGCGCTTGGCCAGGGTGGCGGGTATTTTTTCGAGCACCAGCCCAAAGCAACCCAACTCTTGCAGCAAATGGGCATCTTCGATGAGCTTGTTGGCCTCGGTTTCTTCCTTGGCCCGCACGTTGTAAGTGCCAAACTTATAAATACTTTGGGGCGTGAGGCCGAGGTGGCCCATCACCGGAATGCCGGCCGTGAGGATGCGCGAAATGCTGTCCTTGATTTCGGCGCCGCCCTCCAGCTTCACGCCGTGGCCGCCGCTTTCCTTCATGATGCGGATGGCCGATTGCAGCGCCACCGACGAGTTGCCCTGGTACGAGCCGAAGGGCATATCGACCACCACAAAGGCGCGCCGCACGGCCCGCACCACGCTCTGGGCGTGGTAAATCATCTGGTCGAGGGTGATGGGCAGGGTGGTTTCGTGGCCGGCCATGACGTTGGAAGCCGAGTCGCCCACGAGCAGCACGTCGATGCCGGCGCCGTCCAGAATCTGGGCCATAGAATAGTCGTAGGCCGTGAGCATGGCAATTTTTTCGCCGCGCTGTTTCATGGCCAGCATCTGGTGGGTGGTGACGAGCTTCACTTCTTTATGTTGCGACATGGAAAGAAAAAATGGCACTTACGCCGGGTTGCAACTGCAAAGCTGAGCACAATTTGGGAAACCTAGGGTGTACCTTAGGCGTTGCTAAGACTGCCGCCGCTGCTAAGCTCGGCCGTAGTTTACACTCTACCTAACTTATACAGGCATGAGATACCCGATGCTGGGCCTGGCCGCCATGCTGTTAGCCCACACCGCCACCGCGCAATCCATGACCGGCGCCGAGCTGAGTGGGCGCCTCGCTAATGCGCTGGGCGACCCGCTCGTGGTAAGCTGGCGGGCCCAGCCGCTGGCCACCCACCAGCAGCAGCGCACGGTGCACCCCGACATGGACGGTAATTTTCGCCTGCACATTCCGGTGCAGCAGCCCACGCTGGCCCAGCTCACGTTTGGCGACGAGGAAATGTCGGTATTCTTGGGGCCCGGCGATGCCCTAGAGCTGCGCGGCGATGCCATTGAGCTAAGCAGCACGGCCAAGTTTGCGGCGGCCAGCGGCGCCTCGCAGCCGGCCGCCGCCGCCAACAACTACCTGGCCGAGCAGGGGCGCCGCTTCACCAACAACGAGGCGTACCAAGTGCTGCCCGAAAACATTAAGCTGCTGCCTGCTGGCTTTCTGGCGTTTCTGGACTACCGGCGCCAGCATGAGGAAACGCTGCTGAAGCAGGCCAGCCGCCACGGTCACTTTACATCGGCTTTCGAAAGCTTTGCTGCCGCTGACATCGCCTATACCTACGCCGACGACCGCCTGACCTACGCCGACCTGCGCGAGCAAACCGTGGATGGCCAGATGCGCCCCGACCTGCCCGACGGCTACTACGATTTTTTGCAGGACGCTAATCTAGTGCCAGGCCAGCCCGCCGCCGCTCCCAGCCCGCACTACCAGGATTTTTTGCTTGACTACGTGCACTACCAGGCGCGTACTACCGGCCACCGCCCTACCGACCCCGACTATTTCTTAACCTGCTACCGCTTGGCCGACAAGCTGCTGCCCACCGGCTCCATGCGCCCCGTGGTGCTGGGCCGGGTGGTACGCGAAACCATTGAGCAGGGCCACGTAGCCCACGCCCAGGCCCTGCTCGAAACCTACGCCACCTCGGCCCAGGTGCCCGCGAGTTGGGTAGCCATGTTGCGCACCGATTTTGCCGACCACCAGTCGCTGGCCATCGGCAGCCCCGCCCCGCCGCTTACGTTGCGTGCGGTTGATGGCCGCAAGCTCACGCTAACCGATTTTAAGGGTAAGCTGGTGTATATCACGTTCTGGGACAGCCGCTTTCCGGCCGGGCAGCGCCTGCTGCCCTTCGCCAAAGAGCTGGTGGGCAGCCTGGCCGGCCAGCCCATTGTGGTGGTGATGGCGGCCCTCGACGATGCCCCCACCTACTGGCAGCAATCGGTGGCGGGGGCCACGCCCGGCCTGGGGGGGGTGCAGGCCTACGTGCCGCTGGCCCAGCAGCGGGCCGTGCGGCAGTCCTACAACCTCGGCCGCCTGCCCAGCGCCGTGCTCATTGCCGAAGATGGCACCTTGCTCGACTTGCACCCGCGCGACCTAAGCAGCCGCCCCCTGCAAGACGACCTGCGCGCCGCCGTGGGCCGCGCCGCCGCCTATAAAGCCGTGGCGCTCAACCAGCTGTAGCCCTAGTAGCTTTCCCCTAAAAAAGAGGGGCCGCACTGCGTAAAGTCACGCGGTGCGGCTCCTCTTTTTTAGGGGAAAGCTACCGTGCTAATACATGGGCACCCGGATGGTTTCGCCCACGCGCAGGGCGGGAGCGGGGCGGTCGTTATGGGCCAGCAGGTCGGCCACGGTGCAGCGGTAGCGGCGCGCAATGTTGTAAAAGGTGTCGCCAGTGGCTACTAGGTGGCGGCCGGCGGCGGACGCGGGCGGCGCGGTAGGCAGGGGCGGGCTCAGGCGCAGCAACTGCCCAGCTTGCAGGCCCGCGGTGGTGGGCAGGTTATTCCAGGCGGCTAGGGCGGCGGGGCGCACACCCTGGCGGCGAGCCACGCTATACAGCGTTTCGTGCGGCGCCACGAGGTAGAGCGCGGGGCTGGCTGCAACTACCGCTATGGGCACGGCAGCGCGCGCCGGAACTGGCACAGGCGCCGGGCGCGGCGCTATTACCACCGGGCGCGGCGCGGGCACGGCGGGCGCCACTACGGGCGCGGCAGTGGCCACGGGGTGGCTGGCGAGCAGCTCGCGCACGGGCGGGCCGGGCACCTCAGCTGGCAGCTCGGTGGGGGCCGGAGCGGGGGTAGCGCTAGCCACTAGCCCAGCCCCTAGGGGTACCAGCAGGGTATAGGCGTGGCCATCGTCGGGCACGGTGCTGGCTAGCAGCCACGTGTTTAGCTGAGCTACGCTGGCCGGGTCGGCCCCGAGGGCAGCGGCTTGCTGGGCCAGGGTTTGGCCGGGGGTGGCGGGCACCTCGCGCCAGGGCGTGAAGGGTACCGTGCCCGCCGCCGTGGCCGGCTCAAACACCAACTTCTGGGCCACGAAGTCGAGCAGGTAGGGGTTGGTGCGGGCCGTAAAATTCATCTCGTCGGCGCCTACATCGGCGGGGTCGATATAGGCCTGCGCGCCGCTGGGCCCTAGGTTGTAGCTCAGCAGGGCGTCGGCCCAGTTATGCAGGGCGGCGTTGTTGCGGGTGAGGTAGCGGGCAGCGGCGCGGGTGCTGGCCGCCAGGTGGCGGCGCTCATCTACTTGGTCGTTTACCGTTAGGCCCAGCCCTAGGGCCGTTTTGCGCTTGAGCTGCCAGTAGCCCACCGCGCCGTGGGTGCTTTCGGCGTCGCCTATCAGGGCGCTCTCTTGCAGCACCAGGTAGCGAAAATCGCCCGGCAGGCCTTCCTGCGCCAGCACCTGGTCGATAACCGGGAAGGCCGACTCGGCGCGCGCCACGCGCTCATCCAGCGAGGGCTGATGGCGGCACAGGCTGTTGACCTTGGCTTGCACCAGCTGGCGGGCATCCTCGTCGAGGGTCAGGTGCAGGCCCAGGGCGTCGAGGGCGGCGGGCACGGTGGGCGGCGCGGCTGCCCAGGCGGGGCGGGTGGCCAGCCCCAGCAGCAAAACCGAGAGCAGGTGCTTCATAGACTAGGGAAAGGCAGGTCGTTGGTAAAAATGGGGACAGCAAGATAGGTAGCAACGCCGCTAACCCGCGCCTGAGGCCTTTTACCCGCCGCTGGCCCTAGGCGCCGGGCGGGCCACCAAAGCCCCCGCTGCCCCCCCCGCCGGGCGGCGGCCCCCCGCCGGGGGGCGGGCCGTCGAAGCCGCCGCGCCCGCGCCGCCCGCCGCCCTCGGGGCCCTCGGGGCCGGTGGGCAGGGTCATGTTGGCCGAGCGGATGTTGTAGGTGAACATGAGCATGAAGTAGCGCTGCAGCACCGTGGTTTGCACGTCTTCCACGTAGGCCACGTTCACGTTGCGCTGAATGGCGCGGTTTTGCTTCAGCAAGTCGAAGGCGTAAATCTGAATTTCGCCGCGCTGCTTGAAGATTTTCTTGCCGAGGCTGGCGTTCCAGAGGGCGTAGTTTTGGTTGTAGGCGCTGCTCAAGCCCCGGTAGAGCTGGTGGGCCACGTCGCTCTTAATGGAGATGCCCGGCCCCACTATCCAGCTCAGGCGCAGGCGCGTCAACTGACTGAAATATTGGCTGTTGAGCTGCTTGTTGAGCGTGTTATGCACGTAGCTCTGGGTGGAGTTCGAGGAGAGCGTGAAGTCCAGGTTCTGGCTGATGTTGCTGCTCAGCGTTACGCCCCCGGTGATGGCCGGCGTGCGGGCGTAGTTGAGGCCCAGGTTGACCAGGCCGGGGGTTTGGCTGTAGCTGGCCCCTAGGTTGGCGTTGAGGTTGAGCTTCGAGCCAAACAGCGGCTGCCCGTAGCTGCCCAGGGTGCGCAGGGTATACTGGTTCGAGAGGTTGGTGCTCTGGGTGAGCTGGCCACCGGCCGGCAGGAGTACGGCCTGGTTGGTGCCCTCGGGCGTCACGGTGGTGTCGCGCCGGCCCAGCAAAGTGCGGTTGGCAATGGGGTTTTGGGTGAACGAGCCCGAGAGCAGGGCGAAGAAATTGCCCTTCTTCTCGGGGTTCGAGCCCGTGTAGCGCGCCACCAGGTTGTGGGCGTACTCCTGGCGCAGGGCCGGGTTGCCAATGGTGAGCTGCAGCGGGTTCGAGTTGTTTACCACGGCCTGCAACTGGTTGATGCTCGGCGCGTTGGTGTTGGTGCGGTAAAACACGCGCAGGTTGTGGGTGCGGTCGATGCGGTACATCAGGTTGGCCTGGGGCAGCACGTTTACGAAGGTGTAGCGCACCGGCCCGGCCACTGGAAAGGTCTGGTTGCCGCGCAGCTGGGCCACCTGCCCGCTGGCGCCCACCGAAAACTGGATTTTCCGGGTGTTGTAGCGGTAGCTCAGCCCGCCGCCTTGGGTGAGGTAGTAGTTGTCAAACACGTTGCTTAGGGCCGCATTCAGCGTCTGCTGGTCGTTGCCGCTTAGGTCGTAGGTGTACTTTTCCGAGTTGTTGGGGGCGTAGTTGAGCGTGTAGTTGGCTTGCAGCTGGGCGTGCTTGCCCACGGGCTCGGTATAAGCCAGGTTGCCCCCTAGGGTGCCGCTGTGCTGGTTGAGGTCGGCGCGCTGGTTAAGGTTGGTGCCGGTGCCGGTGCTGGTGGTGCGCAGCAGGCTGCTGCCATTGCGGTCGTTGAGGGCGCCGGTGAGGCTGAGCGAGAGCGTGCGGCCGGCGCGCTTGCCCAGGCGGCGGCGCAGCAGTAGGTCGCCGGCCGGGTTGGCGGCCATGTTGTTGCTGTTGTACAGCGTGTTGATGTTGCTCAGCGCCGCGCCCTCGCTGGATGTGACGCCCGCCAGCACCTTGTTGGCATCGTTTTGCTGCCACGACACCCTAGGCCGGAACAGCAGCGAGGTGGCCGAGTCAAGCTGCTGCTCGAAGCGCAGGTTGGCCCGGTGGTTGAGGTTGGTGCTGCCCGAGGTCGCGTTTTCCTGGTAGAGCGTGCCGTTGACGAACTGCCGGTTGGTGGTGCTGTTGAGCGTGTTATTCGAGTGATTGAAGAAGTAGCTGCCCGTCAGCTCGGTATGCTTGTTGTTCCACGCGTTGGAGTAGTTGAGCCCCGCCGCGTTGGTGGTGCTGATGCCCCCGTTCTGGCTGGTGAGGAAATCGCCCGGATTGCCGCCGCTGCCCCCGCCGCCCCCGCCGGCGCCCCCGCCGCCATTGCCGCGCCCGCCGCCACCGCCCCCCGAGTTGCCAATGACCCCCAGGAGGTCGTCGGGCGAGAAGTTCTGCTCGTTCACATTGTTGCTCTGGGCCAGCACCGTGGTGCGCCGGTTGTCGTGGAAGTCGTTGAGGTTCAGGCTGGCTTTGTAGCGGCTGCCGCTGCCGGTGCCGCCGCCGTCGGGGCCCACGCCGGCCACCGCCCGCCCAAACTGCCCGTTGCGGAACTGCGGCTTGGTGATGATGTTAAGCGTTTTCTGGGTGTTGCCGTCGTTGAAGCCCGAGAAGCGGCTCTGCTCGCTCATTTGGTCGAAAATTTCGACTCGATCAATGGCTTCGGCCGGCAGGTTTTTGAGCACCGCGTCGGGGTCGGTGCCGAAGAAGGGCTTGCCATCGACCAGCACCTGCTGCACCTGCTCGCCCTGGGCCTGGGTTTTGCCCTGCGCATCCACCTGAATGCCCGGCATCTTGCCAATCAGGTCGCCCGCCGTGGCGTCGGGGTTCACCTTAAATGCCTTGGCGTTGAGGCTGGTGGTGTCGCCGTGCTGAGTCTGCTGCACGGCTTGGCCGGTCACCACTACCGTTTTTAGGGCCACGCCGCCGGGGTTCATGCCCACGGTACCCAGGCTGATGGGCGCGCCGTCGGCGGGCACGGTCAGGGGCTGGCGCTGGTCCTGGTACCCTAGAAACGACGCCCGAAACAGGTAGCGGCCGGGCGCTACGCCCGTTATCTCGAAGCTGCCGTCGGCGCCCACGGCCGTGCCCGTCTTCACCGAGTCGGGCAGGTGAATGAGCACCGCGTTGGCCCCGATGAGCGGCGACTGGTCTTTGGCGTCGAGCACCTTGCCGCGCACCGTGCTTTGGGCCAAGGCGTTGAAGGTCAAAAGCCAACCTAGGCCGGCAAGGAGTAGAAAGCGCATAGAAAGGGAGGAGTACAAGTGAGCATAACGGGCTAGAATAGCTGCGCTTTACACCCGGCGCAGCAGCAGCAGGCCGTCGCGCACGGGCAGCAGCAGCGGCACCACCCTGGGGTCGTGGCGCGCTTGCTCGTTGAAGGCCTGCACGGCGCGGGTGTCGTGGTCATTGGGTTTGAGCGGGTAGCCGGGCAGCACCTTGCCGCCCCACAGCACGTTGTCGACGATGAGCAGGCCGCCGGGGCGCACCTGGTTGATTACAAGCTCAAAGTACCGGCTGTTATTGACCTTATCCGCATCGATAAAGACCAAGTCCCACACTTCACCGACCAACCCGCTCAGAATCTCGCCCGCATCGCCCAGGTGCAGGTGCACGCGCCCCCCTAGGCCGGCGGCCGCCACGTAGCGCCGAATGCGGCTGGCGCGCTCGGGGTTGATTTCGATGGTGTGCAGCTGCCCATCGGGGGCTAGGCCCTCGGCCAGGCACAGCGTGGCGTAGCCCGTGAAGGTGCCGATTTCGAGCACTCGCCTAGGGCCTAGCAGGTGCGAGAGCATACTCAGCAGCCGGCCCTGCCAGTGGCCGGTGGCCATGCGCGGCATCAGCAGCTGCAAGTGGGTTTCGCGCCAAAGCTGGTGCAGCAGCGGCGGCTCGGGCTCGGAGTGGGCGTCGGCGTAGGCCTGGGTAGGGTCGGCGAGGGGCATGGGGCGCGGCGGGGAGGGCCTAGGGCACAAAGGTGCACCCTAGGGGCTGCTAACGGCCGGCGCCAAGGAGCCCTGGACTGCCCCACGGCTCCAGCCGAAACCGGAACACCTGCCAGCCCGCGCGGCCCGGCCCAACCGTGTGTGCCACCACGCGCCACAGCCCCTCGTAGCGAAACTGCCACGCGCCGCCCGGCGCAATGCGCCGAAAAACGCGCACCGGCTGGCCGGTTTGCTCGCTGCGCAGCAGGCCCTGGTTGCGGTAGTCGGCGGGGTCCTGGGCGGCTATTTGGCGGCCGGTTTTGGCGTCGCGCCCGCCGCTGCCCGCGTACCAAAAGTAGTTTTCGTGGTACTCGTCGTCCTCGTAGGCTGCGGCCAGCACGATGCTTTCGGCCCCTAGGGCCGCCGTGGCGGCCACGCCCGCCCGCCGCGGCCGGTGCTGCCCCCGCAAGGATAGCTCTAGCCGCGAGTGAAACAAGTCGCCCGGCTGGGTGGTGCCCACGTGGCCGAAGCGGGGAGCGGGTGGCTGGCTCACAGCTGCGGCTCGTAGAAGCGGGTGCGGTGGTAGGCAAGGTACTGTGCAGCCAGCGGATGCTTGGGTTGCATCAGCAACTTGCCTGGTAGGCCTAACAGCTCGCCCGATTTGGCAATGCCAAAACTGCCGTAGTCAAATAATACGTGGTGGTTAGGACAGAGGCACAGCACGTTGGCTAAGATGTCGGGGCCGTGGTGCGGGGTGCCTAGGGGCTGAATATGGGCCGCTTCCGCATAGGGCCCGGCCGGACTACTCAGGCGCGTGCGGCACACTTGGCAGTGGTAGTCATAGAGCTTCTTAACCTGGCGCGTCACGGCCGTATCGCGCACTAGCCGGAGCGTGGTACTCGCGCGGCGCGGTGCTGGGCCGTAGCTGGCGGCTGGCTCCTGCACGTTTAGAGATGAATCCGACCCTAGGGCCGCGGCAGGCAACTCGGGCAAAGCTTCCAACTGGAAGCGCCACACCCGGTAGCCCGCGCGGCCCGGCGCGGCCCAGTACGCGGCAATGCGGTAGAGGCCGGCGTAGCGGTAAAAGCTGCGGCCGGCCTCAGTGATTTTGCGCGTTACGCGTACGGGCAGCCCTAGTAGCACGTTGCGGGCCAATTCCTGGTTGGCGCCGGTCAGGGTTTGGTCGGCTACTTGCTGCTGGCTTTCGGCGCTGCGCCCGCCCCGGCCGGTGTAAATGATGATATCGCCTAGGTCCTCATCATCCTCATAGCCACCCGAGAGCACGATGCTTTCAGCTCCCTCGCCCTGGCGGGCGCTGATGCCGGCTTGCGTTTGGCGGTGCACGCCCGCGCCCCACAGCTCCAGGCGGTTGGCAAACTCGTGGCCCGACGCAATGCCCGGCACCAAACCAAAGACGGACGCTGCCTTCGCCATGCGCTTACTTTTCCGGCACGTATTGCAGTACACTTAGGTTGTCCTCGCTCAGCACCTCGTTGGCCATGTCGCGCAGCTCGGCGGCGGTGGTGCGCTCGATGCGGGCAAAAATTTCGCTCAGCGGCTCCACGCGGCCCAGGTCGAGGGTGCTTTTGCCCAGCAGCTGCATCAGGCCCGAGTTGCTTTCCTCGCTCATCGCCAGCTGGCCCATGAGCTGGTTTTTGGCCACGTGCAGCTGGCTGGAAGTCAGCTCCTTGTCGCGCAGCAGCCTTAGCTCCTTCTGCACCAGGCCTAGGGTGCGGGCTAGCTGCTTGGCCTCGGTGCCAAAGTACACGCCAAAGAGGCCCGTATCGGTGTAGGGCGAGTAGCTGCTGTCGATGGTGTACACCAGGCCATATTTCTCGCGCACGGCCAGGTTGAGGCGCGAGTTCATGCCGGGCCCGCCCAGGATGTTGTTGAGCATGAAAAACGGCACCCGGCGCTCGTCGCGCAGGGCGTAGGCCGGGCCGCCCACCAGGCAGTGCGCCTGCTGAATGGGCCGGTGCTCAGTGCGGTCGTGGCGCTGGTAGCCCACAAAGGGCAGGCGCTCGTGCGGGCCCAGCCGGGCCGGCAGCGGCGCCAGAAAGCGGTCGGCCAGCCGCTTTACCTCCTTGAAAGGCAGGCTGCTCACCGAGCTGAACACCAGCCGGTCGGTGCGCACGTTTTCGTTGTAAAACGCGTGAAAGTCAGCGCTTTGGAAGCCGCCCACGCTCTCGCGGGTGCCCAGGATGTTGACCCCTAGGGGGTGCTGCCCGTATACCACGGCGTCGAAGTCGTCGATGATGGCGTCTTCGGGCGCGTCCTGGTACATGCTCATCTCCTCTAGTATCACGCCGCGCTCCTTCTCTACCTCGCGCTCCGGAAATACCGAGTTGAACGTCAAATCGGTGAGCAGTTCGAAGGCGCGCTCGAAGTGGGTGCTGAGCAGCGTGGCGTAGAAGCAGATTTTCTCCTTGGTAGTGTAGGCGTTCAGCTCGCCGCCCACGGTTTCGAGGCGGTTGAGGATGTGGAACGACTTGCGCTTGTGGGTGCCCTTGAAGGCCATGTGCTCCCAGAAGTGGGCTAGGCCCTGCTGGTGCGCCTGCTCGTCGCGCGAGCCAATGTCGAGCAAAAAACCGCAGTGGGCAATCTTGGTGTGCGGCACCTCTTTGTGTAAAAGCCGGATGCCGTTGGGGTAGTCGAATTGATGATAATCAGCCATTGCAGCTATAACAAAGTCTGGGGGCAAAGTTCGCCCAAAACCGTTCCGCCTGTCATGGCGAGCTTGCGAAGCAAGCGCAACCCGGACGAACCCTAGGCGGTAATCGCGCTGGTGCGGTTGCTTCGCAGGCTCGCCATGACAGGCGGAAAATTACTTCACCAGCCGCTCCGCCCGAAACAAGTCGTCGGCGGCCTGCAATATTTTGCCCCGCAGCTGCGGATTGTAGGTTTTATGCGCCGCCAAAAAACCGCGCACTACCTGGGCCGCGGCCGGCGACTGGTACTGCCCTAGGGTGGCTTGCAGCCAAGCGGCCGGAAAAAAGATGTCGCCCGTCAGTTGAATTTCCTGGAGCAGGGCCAGGCTTTGGGGCAGGTACTTGGCGGAGGCGGCCTGGCGCAGCGGGTGGTGCAGGTAGCCCAGGGCCGTGGCCACCCAGGCTTCCTTTTCGCGGTTTTTTGCCTGGGTTAGGCCGGCAAAAAACTGGTCGCGCACGGCCGCGTCGGGCGAGAGGGCGGGCATGAGGTACGCCAGGCGGGCGCGGCGGTCGGGGTTCTGCACGCGGGCGAGCTGGGCCGGCAAAAGGGGCTGCGGCGCGGGGTAGTCGTGCACGGCCAGCGCCAGGGCCAGGCTGGTGTAGTCGTCCTCGGTCAGCTTCACCTGGGCCGGGGCCTGCTGCGTTTGCCACACTTGGTAGAGGCGCCCGAGGGCCGCTGGGCTGAGGGCCACGCGCTGGTAGGCCTGGAAAAACAGCTTTTGCGCGCCCGGTGTGGGGGCAGCCTGCATAGCCTGCCACAGTGCCGCCTCCACGGCCGGGGCCTGCGCCAGGCGCTCGGCGGGCGACAGGAACTGCCAGTACATAGCGCCCAGCTGGTTGGTTAGTAGCTTGATATTCAGCTCAGCATCTTCGTGAGGTAACTGCGCCACGTAGGCAGCCAGCAGCTGGCGGGGCGAGCTGCCCTCGCCGCGCAGCATGTTTTCGTAGAGGCTGGTGTAGAGCGCGGCCCTAGGGGCGGCCGCCCCGCGCAGCCAGCCTGCGGCGGTGAGCGCGGGCAGCTGCCCGGCCAGCGCCGGCGCCACCGGAAACACGCCGTAGCCCAGCCCGTGCGCGTTCAGCACCACATAGGCCGGGGCGGGCGCGCCCGCGGCCCAGGGCGCCGCCACGCGGGCCTGGGCGGCGTCTACCTCGCCCTGCGCCAGCACTTGCCCGGTGGCCGACAGCAGCACCGCATCGAAGCGCTGGGGCCACACGCGCGGCGAACCATCTTCGGCCTTTTGGCTGATGGTGAGGCTGGTAATCTTGCCGCCGGCCTGCTGCAAGTCGTAGCTGAAGACCGGGCGGCCGGGCTCGTTTACCCACACCTGGTTCCAGGCGGCGAGGTCGGCGGGCGTGTGGGCGTCCAGGATGGCGATGAGGTCGGGCCAGGTGGCGTTGCCGCCCGCGTAGGTGGCCAGGTACTCGCGCACGCCGGCCCGGAAGTTTTCCTCGCCCATCAGCAGCTCCAGCTGCCGCATCATGATGGGCGCCTTGTGGTAGATGATGCCGCCGTAGAGTGAGCCCGCCTCCTGCAGGTTTTCCAGCGGCTGCCGAATGGAATTGGCCCCTAGGGTCCGGTCCACGGCGTAGGCCGCCGGGTAGTGGTCGGTGAGGAACTTGAGCAGTTGGCCCTCGGCGTCTTCGGTGTCCGCGCTCAGCTTGTCGGCCATAAAGTTGGCAAATACCTCCTTCATCCACACGTCGTTAAACCAGCGCATCGTCACGAGGTCGCCAAACCACATGTGGGCCGTTTCGTGGCCAATCAGGTTTTGGCGGGCCACCAGCTGGTCTTTGGTGGCGCCCTGGTCCAGAAACAAGCTGCTGGCCTTGTAGTCGATGGCGCCCACGTGCTCCATGCCGCCGTACTGAAAGTCGGGAATGGCGACGTAATCAAGCTTCTGAAACGGGTATTGCAGGCCCGTGTACTGCTCCATAAACGCCAGGGCCCGGCCGTGGGTTTGGAAGATAACCGGCAGGCTCAGGCGCAGCTTGGTGGTATCGGTTTCGCGGTGCAGCAGGGCCATCGTGCGCCCATCCACGGCCTCGAATACCCTGGTAAATTTGCCCGCCACCAGCGAAAACAGGTAGGTGCTGATGGAGTCAGACGCCTGGTAGTTCATTGTTTTGGTCAGGTCGCGCTCCAGGTGGCCCAGAGGCTTGGCGTTGGTGAGCACCTGCCAGTCGCGCGGCACCGTGAGCGACACCGTGAAGGTGGCCTTCAAATCGGGCTGGTCGAAGCACGGAAACACCGTGCGGGCGCGGTCGGGCACCAGCAGGGTGTAGAGGTAGTCGGCGTTGCGGTTCAGCGATAAGTCGCCGGCTTGCAGCTCCAGGCGCACCTCGTTGGGCCCTACGCGCAGGGCGGCGGCGGGCAGCACCAGGTGCTCGGCGCGGTGGTCGATGGGCGTGGGCTGGCCGTTTACCAGCAGGCGGCGCAGGTGGTCAGTGGGCGCCTTAAAGTCGAGCTGCACCGGCTGGCGGTTGTCGCGCAGGCGAAAGCTGATGGTTTCGCTGCCCTCCAGCGGCGCGTCCGGGCCGCCCGCCACCGCCAGGTCGAGGGTGTAGGCCACGCGGCTAATGCGGGCCTTGCGCGCCTCGGCCAGCACCCGCGACACGCCCGGCACCACCGGCACCGGGCCGGGCGGGGTAGGGGCGAGCAGGGCGGCGAGGAGTAGAGAAAGGAGCATAGAAGCAGTTGTAAATGAGTCCCGCTAGGGTCGGCGGCCTAAAAAAGGCGGTCATGCTGAGCGCAGCCGAAGCATCGCTACTTAGCATCGCTCAACGATGCGATAGCGATGCTTCGGCTGCGCTCAGCATGACCGCCTTTTAGGAGGAAATCAACCCCTAGCAAATATAGCTCGACTATTCGCCCAAATACGCGCGCAGATACCCCGCCAGCTTGCTTTGCGGCGCCTGCGCCACCGCGGCGGGCGGCCCGGCCACTACCACGCGGCCGCCCTCGTCGCCGGCGCCGGGGCCGATGTCGAGCACCCAGTCGGCGGCGGCAATCACGCGCAGGTCGTGCTCCACCACCACCACCGAATGGCCGGCCGCTACCAGGGCGCGCAACTGCAGCAGCAGGCGCTCTACGTCGGCGGGGTGCAGGCCGGTGGTGGGCTCGTCGAGCACGTAGAGCGTGTGGCCGCGCTGGGCGCGCTGCAGTTCGGTGGCCAGCTTCACGCGCTGGGCCTCGCCGCCGCTCAGCTCGGTGGCGGGCTGGCCCAGGCGCAGGTAGCCTAGGCCCACTTCGCGCAGCACTGTGAGGGCACGGCGCACGGCCGCCTCCCCGCTAAAAAACGCCCAGGCCTCGTCCACGGTCAGGGCCAGCACATCGGCAATGTTTTTGTCTTGGTAGGTGATTTCCAGCGTTTTGGGGTTGTAGCGGGCGCCGTGACACACCGAGCAGGGCGCATACACACTGGGCAAAAACAGCAGCTCCACCATCACCGAGCCCTCGCCCTGGCAGTTGGGGCAGCGGCCCTTGACCACGTTAAACGAGAAGCGGCCGGCATCGTAGCGGCGCTGCCGGGCCGCCGGGGTGCTGGCAAATAGCGCCCGCACCGCGTCAAACAGCCCCGTGTAGGTGGCCAGGTTTGAGCGCGGCGTGCGGCCAATCGGCTTCTGGTCGACTTGCACCAGCCGGCCGATACCGCCTAGGCCACCTGAGCCACCTGAACCACTGGGGTGGTTGGGGCTGCCTACCAGGTGTCCGCCAGTGGTTTCGGGGGCGGGCTGCTCCAGCGGGTCGGTTTCGTCGGCTTCGGGCAGTTGCTGGCCCAGGGCGCCCAGCACCAGCTCGACCAGCACCTGGCTCACGAGGGTGCTCTTGCCCGAGCCCGACACGCCCGTTACGGCCGTGAGCACCCCTAGGGGGATATCCACGGCCAGGTTTTGCAGGTTGTGGCGGCGCACGCCGCGCAGTTGCAGCCAGCCGGCGGCGGGGCGCGGGGTGGGCAAAGCGGGCGGCCCGTCGGCAAACAGGTAGCGCCGCGTTATCGACTCGGGCACTTGGGCCAGGCCCGCCGGCGGCCCGCTGTAGAGCACGCGCCCGCCGTGGCGGCCGGCGGCCGGGCCCACGTCCACCAGCCAGTCGGCCTGGCGCACCACGGCCAGGTTATGCTCCACCACAAACAGCGAGTTGCCCGCTTGCTTGAGGTCGGCCAGCGCCGTGAGCAGCGCTTCGGTATCGGCCGGGTGCAGGCCCGCCGAGGGCTCGTCGAGCACGTACACCACCCCAAACAGGTTGGAATACAGCTGGGTAGCCAGCCGCAGGCGCTGCAGCTCGCCCGGCGATAAGGTGGGCGTGCTCCTTTCCAGGTCGAGGTACCCTAGGCCCAAATCGAGCAGCACTGCCAGGCGCGCCACCAAATCGGCGGCGATGCGCTGGGTCACGATAACCTTCTCTGGCGCCTCGGCGGCCACCTGGGGCCCTAGGCCCTGGCCCGCGGCAAAGGGCCGCAGCAGTTCGGAGAGGCGCTTGAGCGGCAGGCGCTGCAGTTCGGTGATGTCGAGGCCCGCGAACGTCACGGCCAGGGCGGCTTGCTGCAGGCGCTTGCCACGGCAGGTGGGGCACGCGGTGCTGAGCAGGTACTGAGCCACCCGTTTTTTCATCAGCGCACTTTGGGTGGTGGCGAAGGTGTGCAGCACGTAGCGCCGCACCCCGGTAAAGGTGCCCATGTAGTTGGGCGGCTCCCGGCGCTTTATCGCCCGCTGGGTTTCCTGGGGCGAGTAGCCGGGATATACTGGCAGCACCGGTTGCTCATCGGTAAAGAGTATCCAGTCGCGGGTTTTTTGGGGCAGCTCGCGCCAGGGCACGTCCACATCGTAGCCCAAACTCACCAGGATGTCGCGCTGGTTTTGGCCGCCCCAGGCCTGGGGCCAGGCCGCCACGGCCCGCTCGCGGATGGTGAGCGCGGGGTCGGGCACCATGCTGGCCTCGGTGGCCTCGTACACCCGCCCCAGGCCGTGGCAGGTGGGGCAGGCGCCCTCGGGTGTGTTGGGCGAGAAGCCTTCGGCATACACAATGCCTTGGCCCCTAGGGTAGTGGCCGGCCCGCGAGTAGAGCATACGCAAGAGGTTGGCCAGCGTCGTCACGCTGCCCACCGACGAGCGGGTGCTCGGGGCGCCGCGCTGCTGCTGCAGGGCCACGGCCGGCGGCAGCCCCGTAATGCGGTCCACGTCGGGCACCGCCATCTGGTTGAAGAGCCGCCGGGCGTAGGGCGACACCGATTCGAGGTAGCGGCGCTGGGCCTCGGCGTAGAGCGTGCCAAAAGCCAGGCTGCTCTTGCCCGAGCCCGAGATGCCGGTAAATACTACCAGCGCATCGCGCGGAATATCCACGTCGATGTTTTGGAGGTTGTGCTCGCGGGCGCCGCGCACTTGCACGAAGCCAGGTAGATTTTCGGAGGAAGGCATGAAGAAGCTAATCGGATAGAAATACAGCCACCAAGCCCGTCCTGCTCAGCTTGTCGAAGCATCCCTGCCGCGCCACCAGGGTTACTAATCCAACGGCGCGGTAGAGATGCTTCGATAAGCTGAGCAGGACGGGCTTGGTGGCTGCCTTGCTGCTTACGAGCCTGCTATGCTGGGGTTTGCTGCGCATTTGTTCGCTAGGCGCAGGCGTCGGCCAGGGCCCGTAGCAGCAGTGGGGTTTCAATATCTAGGGCGCAGCGGAAGTGCCCTAGGGGGCAGCGGGCGTGCCCGTGCAGGCCGCAGGGCCGGCAAGCCAGCCCCGGCGCGTGCTGCACCACCCGCGCAAAGCTGCTCAGTGGCCCAAACCCATAGGCTGGCACCGTGGAGCAGAATACGGCGCACACCGGCGCATTCACGGCCGAGCACAAGTGCAGCGGCGCCGAGTCGTTGACGTAGTTGAGCACCGCCCCGCGCAGGAGCGCCGCCGACGCCAGCAAGCTTAATTGGCCCGCCAGGTTTACCAGGCCCGGCCGCGCGGCTGCCTCCGCCAGCTGGGCGCAGGCAGCCGCGTCGGGCGGGCCGCCCAGTAGGTATACCGGCAAGCCAGCGGGCAGCGCGGCCAGCAGCGCCAGCCACTTGGCCTGAGGGTACTGCTTGGTAAACCACACCGAGGTGGGCGCTAGGCACACATACTCGCCCACGGCCGCGTAGGGCGCGGCGGCCGCCTCATCGGCCGGGGTAGGGTAGAGGTGGGGCCTAGGCAGCACCGAGCGCACCGCCACGTAAGCAGCGGCTAGTGCCGGCGGCGGGCTTGGCGCGGGACCAGGCCCTAGGGGCGTTTCGGCCAGCAAAGCCAAGTTGCGCTGCACCTCGTGCGTGCCGTTGCCGATAACGTGCGGCACCCGCCGCGTAAAAAACCGGCTAAACGGATTCTCGGCAAACCCCACCCGCTCGGGCGCGCCCGAAAACGCGGTGAGAAACCCCATGCTGGCAAAGCGCTGCAGGTTGATAACGCGCCCGTAGCCGGCGGCCCGCACCTGGCGCAGCAGCCGCAGCAGGTTGGGATATTTGCGGGTTTTCTTATCCCACACTAACACTTGCCGCACGTGCGGGTTGCCCGCCAGCAGCCCCTCGTTGCCGCGCCGCACCAGCACATCGAGCGGCGCCTGGGGCGCGGTGCGGGCCAGCTCCTCCACCAGCGCCGTTGCTAGTATCACGTCGCCAATAAAGGCGGTTTGGATGAGGAGGATGGGACTAGTGGAGGGCATTGAAATAGTACGTGTCAAATCAGATAGCTGATTCTTAAGTATTAATATTGAGCGAGCAATGCTTCTAATTCTTAAGAGATTTTACTAATTAATAAAATCTCCTAATACAATTTGGTCATAATCGTATTCGGAATCATTAGGGAAATTTCCTTGAATATCTGGATAAATCAACTGTATATATTTTAAATCTATATTTTCATAAAACTTTATACTAGCTAAAGCATAGTCCTTTACTTCTGATATTGGTACGTCTATTAAATAGACGAAAAATCTATCGGTTAAATCAACTATGCGCTGATTCAGCGGTACAGATTTGGATTCCTTAAACTTGTTCAGGTAGTTACTAATAAGCTCGTATGATAAGTTTGGGGGCAGCGAAGAGATGAATATCTCCGGAATACCGAAGTTTTTATAGATGCCTGTCGAATAGCAAAAAGACGGCTTGTCTTTAGAAAATACGAAGGTTGAGTAGTAGCCATACTGTTGTAAATCTTGCTCTACCTTATAATGATATTGCATCAGTTGTTCGTCGGTCATAATTATTTGAATTATGTTGTTAGGCTTTAGACATTGGTATATAAAGTTAACTTCTCAATCTTCCAGCACGTTGCTCATAAACGTGCTTTTTAGCCCCAGCCACAAAAACCAGAAAAGTATCCCTAGGCCCAGGTAGGGCCGGTAGAAGTCCTGCACGCTGCGGTAGCGCTGGGTGCGGATGTCGGACTTTTCGAGGCGGTTGATGGCGGCGAATACCTCGCCCAGCGCCGCGTTGTCGGTGGCGCGGAAGAAGCGGCCGTCCGTCGCTTGCGCCAATTGCCGCATGGTGGTTTCGTCGAGGCGGGTTTCCACGTAGCGCGTTTTGCCGGTGGTGCTGTCGCGGCCGAAGGGCACGAACCCATCCTGCCCCAGGCCAATGGTGTAGAGCCGGATGCCGTAGGCGTGCGCCAACTGCGCGGCCAGCAGCGGGTCGAGGCTGCCGGCGTTGCTTTCGCCGTCCGAGAGCAGCAGGCACACCTTGGACAGCGCCCGCGAGTCGCGCAGGCGGTTGATGGCCGTGCCAATGGCGGTGCCGATGGCCGTGCCATCGTCGGCAATGAGGCCGGGGCGCAGGCTGGCCAGGTTGTCGAGCAGCAAGTCGTAGTCCGTCGTTAGTGGCACCAGCGAGTAGGCTTGCCCGGCGAAGGCAATGAGGCCCAGGCGGTCGCCGGTGCGGCCCTGCACGAAGCGCCGGGCCAGGCGCTTGGCGGCGACCAAGCGGGTGGGCTTCAGGTCCTCTAGCTCCATGCTGCCGCTCACGTCGAGGGCCAGCACGATGTCGATGCCGCGCCCGGTTTGGGTAAGGTGCTCGTCGGCGCGCTGGGGGCGGGCGGCGGCCAGCACCAGCAGCGCCAGGCTGGCAAGTAGCACCAGGGGCGGCCCGAAGCGCAGCAGCGCCCGCCAGTTGCTGCGCAGCCCGCCCGGCCCCAGGGCCACCACCACCTGCCGCCGCCGCCGGGCCAGCAGCGCCCGCAGCAGCGGCAGCAGCGGCACCAGCGCCAGCAACAGCAGCAGGCGCGGGTGCGCCCATTGGTAGCCGGCCAGCGTGGCGTAGGAAAATAAATTCATGCGGGAAAGCGGCGAAACGCACAAATTAACAGTAAAACGGCGGGGTGCCCGGCCCGGCTGGTTCGCCAGCGCCCTAGGGTGCCGGGGCGGCCATTACCCGGTTGCCCTGGCTAGCGGCGGGCGCCTGGGCGCCACCTTTGCCTTTTCTTTCCAGTTCCGCGCATGATTCGTACCGTCATTTTCGACATGGACGGCGTCATTATCGACACCGAGCCCATTCACCACGCCGCCTTTCTAAAGTTGTTTGCCGAGTTAGAAATCGACGTTTCCGCCGCCGAGTACGCCAGCTTCCTGGGCTCGTCGACCCGCAACGTCATGCAGCGCCTGCGGGCCCGCTACAACCTGCCCCAAACGCCCGAAACCCTGCTCCTGCGCAAGCGCGAACTGTTCAACGCGCAATTTGATACCGACCCCAGCCTCGACCTGCTGCCCGGCGTGCGCCCACTGCTCGACGATATTTGCCGGGCGGGCCTAGGGCTGGTGCTGGCCTCGTCGGCCTCCAAGGCTACCATCAAGCGCGTGTTCGACCGCTTTGGCTTGGCGCCGTACTTCGCCCACGTGGTCAGCGGCGAAGATTTTGAGCAGTCCAAGCCCAACCCGGCCATCTTTCTGCACGCCGCCGCGCTGGCCGCCACCCCCGTTGCCGAGTGCCTCGTTATCGAAGATTCGGCCAATGGCGTGGCCGCCGCCAAGGCCGCCGGCATCTACTGCATCGGCTACGCCAGCCCCCACTCCGAAGGCCAGGACTTGCGCTTGGCCAACCAGGTAATAAGCGACTTCAGTGAGCTATCGGCCGCTAAAATTGCCGCGCTGCCGGATTAATAGTCAGTTTCTGAAAAGGCGGACGCCAGATGAGCAGGAGTGCTTCTGCGAACAGACTTGCTGCTTACAGCCTCAATCAAACCGGCCCAATTCCTGCGTACTAAATGTCCATTCTGGCGTTTCCAACTTGGTCGCCTCGGGCCCTGGCACGGCAAACCAGGCCCCTAGGGCGGGTGTGGCCACATTGCGCAGCAAGTGGATGTGCTGGGCCGGCAGGTAGCTCTGGGCCAGCAGCAGGTAGCGCTGGCCGGTGCGTGGGTTTTCAGCCACGTCGAGTACCAGCACGGCGTGGCCGGGCGCGCCGCCGTGCAGCAGCACGTCGCCGGGCTGCACCTGCCCTAGGGGCACTGGGCGCACGTCCCGGCTTAGCGACAAGGTGCCCGCGTAGCCGAAGGTGGGCAGCAGGTAACGCGCCAAGGCCGCGTGGGTGGGCGCTTCGGCGGGCTTAGGCGCGGGCAGCACTTCCTCGCGCCGTACCACAAACGTGCGCCCCGCCAGGTAGTCCGAAAACCAGAAATCGTAGCCGGTAGTAAGGTGAAAATGCACCTTATTGGGGTCTTGGCTGAATAAGTACTCGGCCCGCAGCCGGATAACGGCGTCGGCGCACTGCTGCAAGTCCTTGGTACCCACGTCGATGTTTACCACGGCCGCTACTACATCCTGGCGGTCTTTAAGCTGTCCGTTGTAGAGCCGCGCGGGCGTGCCGGCCGGTTGCAGTGGTAGCCCGCGCAGCCACTCGCCCCACGAGCCGGCTGCCACCGGCGCCCGGCGGCACCCTAGGGGCGGGGCAAAGCGGGTGGCTACCGCCTGGCTGGCCGTCGGCACGGCACTCAGCCAGGGGTAAACTGGGGCCGGTAGGCCTACCAGCAAGCCGGGCAGTACAAATAGTAAGTAGCTTAGCACAAGCTGAGTTTTAAACAACTAAACGGGCCAAGCCGCACTTTTGGTATGGGCTTGCCCTAGGGCCGGCTGGAAGGCCAGGGCAAGCAAAAGCCAGGGTGCCCGCGCTGCCAGGTACGGCGGCGCGGGTGGCAATGGCGAAATTTAAGTGGGCGCCGAGTACCTTCGAAACCTCATCCATTGCCTACTCAGAAGCTTATGACAAAAACGCTACTTTCCCTTCTTTTTTTACTGCTTAGCGCCGCCGGCCTGGCCGCTAAGCCCAAACCCACCCCGCCCCCCAAGCCTGCTGCCGCGGTAGATTCGGCGGCGCTTTATCGCGCCTATGCCGATTCCATCAATAACTCGCTGCACTACCAGCAGGGGCACATTTCACTGCCCGGCGGCATTGGCGAGCTAACCGTGCCGAAGGGCTACCACTACCTCGACTCGACGCAGAGCGGCTACGTGCTGCACAAGCTCTGGCACAACCCGCCGCAAGCCAACCTGGGCATGCTGTTTCCGCTCAACCGCGGGCCGCTCAGCGAAAACAACTGGGGTTACATCGTGCAGTATGAGCCCCTAGGCTACGTGAAGGACAACGACGCCGACGACATCAACTACGACGAGCTGCTGGAAACCATGCAGAAGGAAAGCGAGGAGGAAAACCCCGCCCGCGAAGAGGCCGGCTACGAGGCCGTGCACGTGTACGGCTGGGGCGCCAAGCCCTACTACGACAAGCAGCAGCATACCCTGCACTGGGCCAAGCTGTTGCGCTTCGGCAGCGGCCTCGAGCAAACTCTCAACTACAACGTGCGCATCCTGGGCCGCAAGGGCGTGCTGATTTTCAACGCCGTGGCCGACCCCGCGCAACTGCCCGAAATCAAGGCCAGCATTCCGGGCCTGCTGGCCAACGTGCAGTTCGTGCGCGGCGAGCAGTACCGCGACTTCAACCCCGAAGTGGACGAGGTGGCGGCCTACTCCATCGGGGGCCTGGTGGCAGGCAAGGTGCTGGCTAAAGTGGGCGCCTTTGCTCTTATCGCCAAGTTCTGGAAAGTGGTTATATTGGCCTTAGGGGGTGCCTGGGCCGGTATCAAGCGCTTCTTCGGCTTCGGCAAGGAAGAGGAGTAATCAAGGCAAGAAGCTAAA
Source organism: Janthinobacterium lividum (assembly GCA_050954355.1). Lineage (GTDB taxonomy): Bacteria > Bacteroidota > Bacteroidia > Cytophagales > Hymenobacteraceae > Hymenobacter. The sequence continues at coordinate 5,165 of JBPBPH010000089.1, read as the reverse complement.
AGAACAAAAAGGCGGACGCCAGATGAGCACGACCGCCTTTTTTAGTCTTCTGGCAAGCGCTTAGCTCAGCGAGTCCTTAATGTTGCCGATAATGGTATCGGTCAGCGTCATCTGCTCCTTCTGGGCGTGGCCTTTGGGGGCGGGGGGGCCTAGCTTGGGCTCGTCGCCGTAGGGCTGGGCCTTCAGCACGTGAAATTCGCCCTTGCCGTCGAGGCTTTCGCCGCTCGTCCAGCGGCCCTGGGCGGGCGTAGCGGCCTCGTTGATGCCGGGGCTCACGAAGGCATATTCAAATTGCTTATACTCGCTTTGCTGCGGGAAGGAGTTGGGAATGGGCAGCGCCTTGGTGCCGCCCAGCTCCTCAATCACGGCCAGCCATTGCTGCTGGTGCATGGTATCGCGGGCAATCATGAAGCCGAGCATGTCTTTCATACCAGGGTCGTCGGTGATTTCCCAGAGGCGGGTGGCTAGCACCCGGCCGGTGCTCTCGGCCCCCACGTTGGTGTACATATCACCCAAAATGTTGCCGCTGCCCACCACGTAGGCCCCGCTAAACGGCACGCCCTCGGCATCGAAAGCCATGGCCCCTAAGCCCGCCGAGAGGAACGAGCGCGGGTTCATGCCGCCCAGCACCGCGCCCACTACGCCGTCTTGCTTAATGGCGGCTTCAGCCACGCTCAGCGGCGCGCCTTCCAGGTTGAGGGCTACGGCGGTGGCCAGCATCTCGATATGGCCAATTTCTTCGGTGCCTACATCAAGCAGCATGTCGCGGTACTTCACTGGGCCGCGCGAGTTCCAGGCCTGAAACAGGTACTGCAAACACACGCGCATTTCGCCCTCGATGCCGCCAATGGCTTGCTGCAACATGCGGGCAAAAGCGGGGTTGGGTTTCTCAACCCGCACTTTATACTGGGTGCGTTTATCGTGGTAAAACATAGGGTGGTGGAAAAGGAGTTATCAGCCCCAATAGTGGTGGCTGCCCCTTTCTTACGCCCATCATTTGGCCATAGTTGGTACGGATGAGGTTGTTTATCAATAAATTATACCCAATAAAAGGCTTTGCCTCAACCGTGGTGCTCACCTAATTTTCATTGGGCCCGGCGGCCTTGCCTGCGCCTTACGGCCAGCCTAACTGCCACAGGCCTAGGGGCCAAAAAAAGCCCCGCCAACTGGGCGGAGCTTTCTGCAAAAAACGCCTTAGCGACTTACTTGCTGGCGGCAGTTTTTTTAGCGGCGGGCTTGGCGGCCGCTTTCTTTTTGGCCGCCGGCGCCTTTTTCTTGGCTGGTACGGCTTCTTTCGCGGCCTTTTTGGTGGGCGCGTCCACTTCCTTAGCTGGCTTCTCGACGGCGGCCTTCTTGCCAAAGCGGCCGCCCTTGGCGGGCTTGTCGGGGGTGGCGGCGGCCAGCTCCAGGCAGCGCTCCAGGGTTAGTTCCGTGGGTTCTTCGCCCTTCGGAATCTTCACGTTCTTCTTGCCCGCCACGATGTAAGGGCCGAAGCGCCCGTTCAGCACCTGCACGTCGGGGTTTTCGGGAAACTCCTTGATGAGGCGCTCGGCGTCGGCCTTGCGCTTGGCCTCGATAAGCACCACGGCCTCGTCGCCGGTAATGGTGTGCGGGTCCTGCTCCTTGGTCAGCGAATAAAACTTGCTGTCGTGGCGGATGTAGGGCCCAAACCGACCCAACGCGGCCGTCATATCCTTGTCCTCAAACGCGCCCACTACCCTAGGCAGTTTGAACAAGTCCAGCGCCTCTTCCAGGGTAATGGTTTCGATAAACATGCCCTTGCGCAAGTTGGCGTAGGCCGGTTTCACGTTGGGGTCGGTGGTGTCCCCCAGGGCCACGTAGGGGCCGTATTTGCCCAGGCGGGCCGTTATTTTCTCGCCCGTTTCGGGGTGCAGGCCAATCTCGCGGGTGCTGCTCAGCGTGCTGCGCTCAATGTCCTGCCCGCGCTCCACGCTCTGGTGAAACGGCTCGTAGAAGCCCGCCAGCATGTGGCCCCAATCCTCGCGGCCGTTGGCAATCTGGTCGAACTCGTCCTCCACCTTGGCCGTGAACTGGAAATCCACGATATTGGGGAAGTGCTCGACCAGGAAATCGTTGACTACTAGGGCCGTATCAGTAGGGAAGAGCTTGGCTTTGTCGGCGCCGTAGGTTTCGGTGCGCTGCTCGGTTTTTACCGCGCTATCGGTTAAACTCAGCGCGTAAAACTTGCGCTCCTTGCCCTCGCGCGAGTCTTTTTCCACGTAGCCGCGCTTCTGCACGATGCTGATGGTGGGGGCGTAGGTGCTGGGGCGGCCGATGCCCATTTCCTCCAGCTTCTTCACCAGCGAGGCCTCGGTGTAGCGGGCCGGCGGCGTGCTGAAGCGCTCGGTGGCCGTCAGGGTTTGCAACGGCAGGTTTTGGCCCACGCTCAGCGGCGGCAACCCCCTAGAGAAGCTGCTTTCGCCATCGGCCGGCTTGCCTTCTTCCTCGTCGTCGTCCTTGCTTTCGGCGTAGGCCTTCAAAAAGCCCTCGAACGTAATCACCTCGCCGGTAGCCGAAAACGTGACGCCCGGCTGGGTGCTGATGCCAATCACGGCCGTGGTGCGCTCCACCTGCGCGTCGGCCATCTGTGAGCCCATAGCCCGCTTGCGAATGAGGTCGTAGAGGCGCTGCTCGGAGCTGTCGGCGCCGGCCTTCACCTGCTCGAAGTGGGTGGGCCGGATGGCCTCGTGGGCCTCCTGGGCGCTGGCCGACTTGGTTTTGAACTGCCGCTCGTGGGCGTACTGGGCGCCGTAAGCGGCCTCGATGGCCGCGCGGGCCCCTAGGCGGGCCTCCTCGCTCAGGTTCACCGAGTCGGTGCGCATGTAGCTGATGTGGCCGGCCTCGTAGAGCTTCTGGGCTACCGTCATGGTTTGGGCTACCGAGAAGCCCAGCTTGCGCGAGGCCTCCTGCTGCAAGGTGCTGGTGGTGAAGGGCGCCGCCGGCGTGCGCTTGCCCGGCTTTTTGTCGAGGCTGTTAATACTATAGGTGGCCCCTAGGCAGCGCTGCAAAAAGGCTTCGGCTTCCTCGCGGGTTTTGTAGCGGGTGGGCAGCTCGGCCTCCAGGGTGGTGCCCTGGCCGGCGTCGAAGCGGGCCACCACGCGGTAGGCGCTGGCCGACTTGTGCTGGTTGATTTCGCGCTCGCGGTCTACTACCAGGCGCACGGCCACGCTCTGCACGCGGCCCGCGCTCAGGCCGGCTTTCACCTTGCGCCACAGCACGGGGCTCAGCTCGAAGCCCACCAGGCGGTCGAGCACGCGCCGGGCCTGCTGGGCGTTCACCAGGTTCAGGTTGATGGCCCTCGGATGCTCGATGGCGTTGAGGATGGCCGGCTTGGTAATCTCGCGAAACACGATGCGCTTCGTCTTGTCGGCCTTTAGGTTAAGGGTTTCCGAGAGATGCCACGAAATGGCTTCGCCCTCGCGGTCGTCGTCGCTCGCCAGCCACACCATCTCCGCTTCCTTGGCCAGCTTCTTGAGCTGCGAAATCAGCTCGCGCTTATCGGCATCTACCACGTAAGTAGGTTTGAAGCCGTTGGCCACGTCCACGGCATTGTTGTCCTTGGGCAGGTCGCGCACGTGGCCATAGCTGGAGCGCACCACGTAATCCTGGCCGAGGTAACCCTCAATGGTTTTGGCTTTGGCGGGCGACTCGACAATAACTAGATTCTTGACCATGCGAAAGACGGGAGGGACGGGTAAAGTTTTCTCGGACCGAGAGAACGCAAGCTGCTTCCGAAAAGTTGAAAGCGGGCGCAAAGATGCACTAGCTAGCCCGATGCCGCTCGCCCCGGGCCCTAGGGCCGCCCCGCCGGCAACCCGCGCCCTTGTTATACATTTGCTATTCCCCACTGGTGTGGCCCTAGGGCCGCCTACCGTTTCCACCACCTTCGTTATTTATGGCTACCGCCAAACACTCTGCTGCCGCGCCGACGGCTGAGGCCGTCGCTCCGGACCTCGATGAAACCGGCCGCCCCGACCTGACCCGCAAGCGCGGGGCCCGCCGGGCCGCCCTCGACCCAACCGTCGACAGCGATTACGTGAACGAGCAGCTCAACCGGGTACTGTTTGCCCTCGATGCCTTTAAGAAGGGCGACGTGAGCGTGCGCCTGACCAAGCAAAACGACGACATCTTTTCGGAAATTGCCGAGGCCTACAACTCAATGGTGGAGATGATTGGCGGGGTAGGGGGCGAGGTGTCGCGCATTTCGAAGGTGGCCGGCGTGGAGGGCAACCTCAAGGCCCGCGCCTCCAGCGACGGGGCCAGCGGCTTCTGGCGCGACATGCTCAGCAACATCAACGGCCTGGTAGACAGCATTGCGGTGCCGGTGCTGGAAGTGGGCAAGGTGCTCAAAAACATCAGCAAGGGCAACCTCGACGAGAGCTTTCAGATACCGGTGTCGGGCGACTTCAAGGTGATGGCCGAAACCATTAACCGCACCATCGACAACCTCAACGTGTTTGCCGGCGAGGTGAGCCGGGTGGCGCAGGAAGTGGGCACCGAGGGCAGGCTGGGCGGCCAGGCCGTGGTGCCCAACGTGGGCGGCGTGTGGAAAGAGCTGACGGAGAACGTGAACACGATGGCCTCGTCGCTCACCAGCCAGGTGCGCGACATTGCCAACGTGACCACCGCCGTGGCTAGGGGCGATTTGAGCCAGAAGATGACGGTGGACGTGAAGGGCGAGCTGCAGCAGCTCAAGCAGAACCTCAACCAAATGGTGGACTCGCTGAATCTGTTTGCTGGCGAGGTAACGCGCGTGGCGCTGGACGTGGGCACCGAGGGCAAGCTCGGCGGCCAGGCCAGCGTGCCGGGCGTGAGCGGCATTTGGAAGGACCTGACGGACAACGTGAACAATATGGCCGCCAACCTCACCGACCAGGTGCGCGACATCGCCAATGTGGCCACCGCCGTGGCCCGCGGCGACCTAGGGCAGAAAATGACGGTGAACGTGAAGGGCGAGATTCTGGAGCTGAAGAACATTCTGAACCAGATGGTGGACTCACTCAATATTTTTGGCGACGAGGTCACCCGGGTGGCCCGCGAGGTAGGCACCGAGGGCAAACTCGGCGGCCAGGCCGTAGTGCCGGGCGTGGGCGGCACCTGGAAGGAGCTGACGGACAACGTGAACACGATGGCGGCGAATTTGA
>JBPBPH010000082.1:0-72546 GCA_050954355.1 Janthinobacterium lividum | reverse complement strand
GCCGCGCTTTAGTTGCTTGAGTACCCCCTAGGCTACTTCGCGCCCGTAAAATCGGGCACGATGGCCACGAACATGGGCGTGGGCACCTGCGCCGACTGGCCGCTGGGCCGCAGCCGGCCGGTGCGCTTGTCCACGAAGTAGCTGAAGACGTTGCCCGAGTTTTGGTTGGCCACCAGTAGCAGTTGGCCGCTGGGGTCGAGCGAGAAGTTGCGCGGCGTTTTGCCCTGCGTGCTCACGTGCTGCACCAGCGCGAGGCGGCCACTGCCGGCATCAATGCTAAAGACGGCCAGCGAGTTATCGCCCCGGTTGGAGGTATAGAGGAAGCGCCCGTCGGGGCTCACGTGCACGTCGGCGCCCGAGTTGTCGCCCACGAAGCCCCTAGGCAGCGTGGTTTGGGTGTCGATTTCCTGGAACCGGCCGGCCTGGGCGTCGTAGCTGAGCGCCGTCACGGTCGAGTTCAGCTCGTTTTCGAGGTAGGCCCAGCGGCCGTTGGGGTGAAAGGTGAGGTGGCGCGGCCCCGCCCCCGGCTTGGCCACGAAGGCCGGCGCGGGCAGGGCCGTAAACTGCCCGCCGGCCGCATCGAGGCGGTAGCCCAGCAGCTTATCGGTGCCCAAGTCGGCGGCAAAGGCGAAGCGGTTGGCGGGGTCGGGCACAAAGCAGTGGGCGTGGGCGTGGTCCTGGTTTTTGTGGGGCCCTAGGGGCGGCTGGTGCTGGTCGGTGGCGCTGGCGGCGCGCAGCTGCCCGTCGGCCCCAATGGGCAGCAGGGCCACGTTGCCGCCGGTATAGTTGGCCACCAGCGCATTATGGCCGGTGCGGTCGAGGCTAAGGTAGCAGGGGCCGGCCCCGGTCGAGGGCTGCTGGTCGAGCAGGGCGAGGGCCCCGCTTTTGGGGTCGATGGCGAAGGCGCTCACCCCACCGGTACCGTCCTGGCCCTTAAAGCTGCCGGTTTCGCTCACGGCGTAGAGGTGATGGCGGGCGGCATCGAGGGCCAGGTAGGTGGGCTGCGCGCCGCCCGGCTGCGCGCCAAGCGAAATAAGCGCCCCGGTGGCGCGGCTAAGGCGGTAGAGGTAGATGGTATTGGCCTGGTCGGCACCCACGTTGGTGCCAATGTACACCAGTAGGTCGGGGCCCGGCCCGGTGCCTAGGGGGTGGCTGCCGGCGCAGCCAGCGGCCAGGAAGGTGCCGGCCGCCAGGGCCGCCAGGCGAAAGAAGGAGGTGGGAACGTGCATAGACGGATGAAGAACTGAGGAGCAGACAAACAGCCCCGGCTCAAACCTACTGCAAAAAAAGCCCCTAGGCACCACGCAGGGCCTAGGGGCTTTTTATAAGTCAAAAATCTGTTTGTCAGTGCGAGCGCCCGCTAAGCAGTCGCATCAGAACATTCTCGTTCGGATATTATGCTGGTGCACTTGCTTCGCGTACTCGCACTGCCTGCTTTTTTAAAGCAATGCCACTCTGGCAGCTTTTAGTTGCCCTTGGCCACTATTTGCTTTTTCTCTTCTTCCTGGCCCTCGTCTTCGGGGTGGCCGGCCAGCACGCCCTGGGCGCGCTTCACCACGTTTTCCACCGTAAAGCCAAATTTGGGGAATAGCTCCTCGGCCGGGGCCGACTCGCCGAAGCGGTTCATGGCAATAATGCCGCCCTCGTCGGTGGTGTACTTGTGCCAGCCGATGGGCGAGCCCGCCTCGATGGCCAGGCGCTTCTTCACGCTGGGCGGCAGCACCTGGTCGCGGTAGGCTTTGTCTTGGTGCTCAAACAACTCCCAGCTCGGGAAACTTACCACGCGGGTGGGCGTGCCGGCCTTTTGCAGCTCCGCTTGCGCGCCCATGGCCAGCTTCACCTCCGAGCCGGTGGCAATGAGGATAAGTTGGGGCTGGCCGCCCTCGGCCTCGCTCAAAATGTAGGCGCCCTTGCGCACGCCTTCGCGGGCCGAGCCCAGCTTGGTTTGGTCGAGGATGGGCAGCTTCTGGCGCGAAAAAATCAGCACCACCGGCGACTTCGGGGTGGTCATGGCAATGCGCCAGGCCTCGGTGCTCTCGTTGGCATCGGCCGGGCGCAGCACCACAATGTTGGGGATGGTGCGCAGGGCCAGCACTTGCTCGACCGGCTGGTGGGTGGGGCCGTCCTCGCCCAGGCCAATACTGTCGTGGGTGAACACGAAGGTGGCCGTGCTCTCGGCCAGCGCCGTGAGGCGGATGGCGGCGCGCATGTAATCGCTGAACGTGAGGAAGGTACCGCCGTAGGTGCGCAGGCCGCCGTGGTGGGCAATGCCGTTCATGGCCGCGCCCATGGCGTGCTCGCGCACCCCAAACCACACGTTGCTGCGCTGGTAGTGCAGCGGCTGAAACGAATCGTCGCCCGCCTTGTCCATCTCGTTGCTGCTGGCCAGGTCGGCCGAGCCGCCGAACATGAACGGCACCGCTTTCTTGATGGCCTCTAGCGCCTTGCCCGAGGCCTGGCGGGTGGCCAGCTCGCCATCGGCGGGCGTGTATACCGGCAGGTTATCGTCCCAGCCCTCGGGCAGTTGGCCGTCGAAGGAGAGCTTGAACATGTCGGCTTCCTTGGCAAACTCCTGGGCGTAGGTAGCAAAGTCGGCTTCCCACTGCTTTTGCAGCTCGGCCCCGCGCTGGCCGGGCTGGCGCAGGTGCTCGTACACTTCCTGCGGCACCTGGAAGGATTTTTCGGGGTCGAAGCCGTAGAACTTCTTGGTTATCTTCACATTGTCGGGCCCTAGGGGCGAGCCGTGCGACTTGCTGGTGCCGGCCAGCGGCGAGCCGAAGCCGATAATGGTGCGCACCGCAATAATGGAGGGCCGGTCCTTCACCGACTGCGCCACCCGGATGGCGTTCTCAATCTCGTCCAGGCTGTTGCCGTCCTGCACGTGCTGCGTGTGCCAGTAGTAGGCGTCGAAGCGCTGCATCGGGTTCTCGGTGTAGGCGAAGCTAGTGGGCCCGTCGAGCGATATTTTGTTATCGTCGTACAGGTAAATCATTTTATTCAATTGCAAGTGGCCGGCCAGCGAGGCCGCCTCCGAGGCAATGCCCTCCATCAGGTCGCCGTCGCTCACCAGCACGTAGGTGTAGTGGTCCTGCACCGGGGCGTGGCCTTCCTTGTTGTACACGGCCCCAAGGTGCGCCTCGCTCATGGCCATGCCCAGGCCGTTGGCGAAGCCCTGGCCCAACGGGCCGGTGGTCACCTCCACGCCGGGCGTGATGTGCGACTCGGGGTGGCCGGGCGTCCGGGAGCCCATCTGGCGGAACTGCTTGAGGTCGTCGAGGCTCAAATCGTAGCCGTAAAGGTGCAGCAGGCTGTAGAGCAGCGCCGAGCCGTGGCCGGCCGACAGCACGAAGCGGTCGCGGTTGGGCCAGTGAATATCCTGGGGGTTGAAGCGCAGAAAGCGCGACCACAGCACGTAGGCCATGGGAGCCGCGCCCAACGGCAAGCCGGGGTGGCCCGAGTTGGCTTGCTGCACCATGTCTACCGCCAGCAGGCGGATGGTATTGACGCTCAGCTCGTCAATCGACACGTTGTTCGGATTGGAATCGCTCATTGGGGGAAAGTGAAGGAATACGACTGTAAAGAAAAGCCCGAAACGTTGCCGGACACCTATTGCCGCATTACGGTTGGGTTAGGCGGGGTGTACGGCTGGCGGGCACCCTAGGGTACTGCCGAGCGGTAAAGCCTCGGCTGACAAGTGCAGCCAGAAGCCCATTGGCGCCCCTAGGGGTCAGGTGGAGGCCCACCCCATAAAAGCAGGCAGCGGCAGCCCGCCCACCTACTGCCGCACCAGCTCCACGCGGCGGTTTTGGGCGCGGCCGGCCTCGGTGGCGTTGTCGGCTACGGGCTTGGCCTGACCGAAGCCGGCGGACGTGAGGCGGCCGGCCGCGGTGCCGGCCTGGGTGAGGCTGGCTACTACCGTGCGGGCGCGGGCCTCGCTCAGCTGCTGGTTGTGAGCGGGCGGGCCTTGGTCGTCGGTGTGGCCCTGCACGGCCAGGCGCAGGTCGGGGCTTTGCTGCAATAGCTTCAGCACCTCGGCCAGCACGGGCTGGGCATCGGGGCGCAGGGTAGCTTTATCGGTGTCAAAGTTGAGATACAGCGCTACGTGGCCTTCCGTCGCTAGTTTTTTTTTAGCTCGGCGGCGGGCAGGGTTGTGGCCCGCTGCGGCATGGCGGCCGTTTCGGTCACGGCTAGGTGAGGGCCATATTCATCGGGCATTACCTGCAGCCATATCTGCTTGTCCTTCTGGCGAATAACGTAGGTTTCCACTTCTTTGCCCACTTCCATGCCACCATTGTGCTTGTTGTATTCTTCGCGGCCAAACTTATCTACCACTTCATACGGTAGGGTGCCGGCCGATACCTGGACGCCGCCTAGGCCTTTCACCAGGTTTTCGTAGTTGCGCTGCTGCATCAGCACCGAAGTTTCCTTCTTGCTGTCTACCGGGACGTAGGCGACCCGGAGTACGCGGCCCTCTACGAACACAATGCTATGCCCGTCATACACGTAACTACGGTCAAACTCAAACGCCACGCTGTCGCTGGGCACGTTGACGCGGTAGCCCGGCAGCTTGCTGAAGTAGGGAAACCCGCCCAGGCTGGCCGTCGAAATTGGCACCGAGTTGAGGTCGAACGTGGCGGGCGCGGCACTGGCCGTAGCCGCGGGCGGGGCGGTAGCCGCCGGCGCCGGCTCGGTAGCCGCGGCCGCCGCTGCCGGGGCGGTGGCGGCCGCGGTGGTTTCTTCGGCAGTCTTCTTCGAGCCGCAAGCCGCGAGCAGGCTCGCCAGGCCTAGGGCCATGCACAACTGGGAGGTTTTCATGAGGGAGCGCGGGAAAGTGAAAGTCAGTTGTTTGCTAGAAGGGTCCTCAAATGTATTCTGGTTTCTTAATCTTCCAACCTTGCTTTTTCATTACACCAACTTAGCAGCTGGCAACCACTACTTCGGGCGCCAGCCGCTAACAGCACGTCAGTTCGGGGCGGCATTGGCAGGCCCGAACTGACACGCTGTTTCAGCGAAGCTGATTTTTCTTAAAAGCTCTGCCGGATGCTGTTAGACAGCGTCCTGGGGCTCCAGTAGCCACTGGCAATAATGCGGCGAATGGTGAAGAGCGGGTCGGCTTGGTCGCGCTTTTCGGCCAGCGAGAAGGCGGCCACGAAGCCGCGCTTCTGCAGCTCCGGAAAGGCCTGGGTGTTCCAGAGGCCGAAGGGATAAGCGAAGTACTTAATTTTCTTGCCCGTAATCTCCTCCAGTGTCTTGGTGGGCTTGTCAATCTGGGTTTCCCAGTCCTTGCCCTGGTACTTCTTCACGTTGTGGTGGTCCCAGGTATGCGAGCCGATTTGGTTGCCCTCGTCGGCGAGCTGCTTCACCTGGGCCTTGCTCATGTAGTGCGGGCGGCCTAGGCTCACGGTCATCACAAAATACACGCCCTTGAAGCCGTACTGCGCCAGCGTGGGCCGGGCGATGGTAAACTGGTCGAGGTCGGTATCGTCGAAGGTGAGCATCACCGGCTTGGTGGGCAGCCTGGCGCCGGTAGTGAGGTAGGCATAAAGCTGGTCGGGCTGAATGGTGTGGTAGCCGCTGTCGGCCAGCATCTTCATCTGCTCCTTAAACTTGGCAATCGGCACGATGTAGTCCTTGGCCCCTTTAGAGTCGCGGCCGGTCCAGTCCCGAATCTGGTGGTAGCACAAAATCGGCACCTGGGGCCGGGCGTAGATGGCGCTTGCATCGGCGGCCTTGGCGGCCGGAATGGTGCTGGGGTCGGGGCCGGGCGTGGCGTTGGCCTCATCGGTAGCGGTGGCGGCCTCGCCCCTGGTAGCGGCTTTTTCGGGGTTGGCGGCCGCGGCGGCCTTGGTGGCCGAGAGCGCGGCGGCCTCGCCGGTGGTGGCCATTTTAGCGTCGCAGGCGGCCAGCAGGCCTAGGGCGGTCAGCAGCGCGGGCGCGGCCGAGAACAAGTGTTTCAACGAAGCAGTGAAAAGCCAACCGGGAGCGGCGGCGAGTGGAAGACGTACTTTTGTGCAAAGCAACAACCTTAACCGCGGATGAACAAACTATACGGCACCGGTGTGGCGCTGATAACCCCCTTTACGGCAACCGGCGCAGTGGATTACCCCGCCTGGCAGCGCCTACTCGACTTCATTATCGAGGGCGGCGCCGAGTACCTGGTTATTAATGGCACCACCGGCGAGTCGCCCACCACCACGGCCGCCGAAAAAACCGAACTGCTGCGCCTGGCCAAAGCCCACGTGGCCGGCCGCGTGCCGCTGGTGTACGGCCTGGGCGGCAACGACACCGCCGCCGTAGAGCGCCAGCTGCACGAAGCTGACCTGGAAGGCATTACGGCCATTTTATCGGCCAGCCCGGCTTACAACAAGCCCAGCCAGGCCGGCCTGCTGGCTCACTACCAGCGCCTGGCCGCCGCTGCCCCTAGGCCCCTGCTGCTTTACAACGTGCCCGGCCGCACCGGCTCCAATATCACGGCCGCCACTACCCTAGCCCTGGCCGCGCACCCCAACATCATCGGCATCAAGGAAGCCAGCGGCAACGTCGAGCAGGGCCTGCAAATCCTGGCCCAAAAACCCGCCGACTTCCTGTTTTTGAGCGGCGATGATATGCTCACGGTGCCGCTCATTGCCTGCGGGGCGGTGGGCATCATCACGGTGCTGGGCAACGCCTTTCCGCGCCGCTTCTCGGACATGACCCGCGCCGCGCTGGCCGGCGACTACGCCCGCGCCCAGCGCGCGCTGTGGCAGTTCGTGGCCCTCAACCCGCTGATGTACGAGGAGGGCAACCCCGTGGGCGTGAAGGCCGCCCTAGCCCTGCAGGGCATCTGCGAGCCGGCCGTGCGCCTGCCGCTGGTGCCCGCCAGCGCGGGGCTCACCGCGCGCATTAAGGCGCTGCTGCAGGCCGCTAGCGACCGCTAGCTAGTTCATTCCCAGCTACTCTACCGAGTAGCTGGGAACTGTTATTTTTGGGGACATATGAAATTCAACAAGCTTGCCGAGGACATTTTTACGGTTGAGAACTTTTTCACCCGCCAGGAATGCCTGGAGGCTATTGTGCAAAGCGAGGGCCTAGGGTTTGAGCTGGCCAAAGTGAACACGGCCAGCGGCAGCCGGGTGCACACCGGCGTGCGTAACAACAGCCGGGCGTTTTACAAAAGCGAGGAGCTGGCCGAAAAGCTGTGGCCAAAGCTGCTGCTCTTCGTGCCGGCGCTGGTGGGCCACAGCCACCCCATTGGCCTCAACGAGCTGTTCCGGTTTTACCGCTACCAGCGCGGGCACGTGTTCAAGGGCCACTACGACGAAAGCTACATTCGCAGCGAGCACGAGGCCAGCTACTACACGTTCATGGTGTACCTCAACGATAACTTTCAGGGCGGCGACACCACCTTCCGGGGGCTGCGGGTGCAGCCGCGGCAGGGCATGGCGCTCCTTTTCCGGCACAGCCTCTACCACGAGGGCAGCGAGGTGACGCAGGGCGTGAAGTATGTGCTGCGCTCCGACGTGATGTACCGCACGGCCGCAGCGCAATAAGCTGGCCGGGGCGTAGGGGATAGCGCAATCATTTCCGGCACTGGCTTGTTTTACTGCTTTCCTGCCTACTTCCGGCGCTTGCGCAGAGGTGGGCTTTCGCAGCCGCTTGCCCCCTAGGGGCTGGCGTTAACCTTGCCGCATCATGCAACCGCATTCCGACTTTACTGCCCCCCTGGCCTTTTCCGTGCTGGATTTGGCCGCCGTGGCCGAGGGCAATACCCCGGCCGACACCTTCCGCAACAGTCTGAGTTTGGCCCAGCACGTCGAGCAGCTGGGCTACACCCGCTACTGGCTGAGCGAGCACCACAACATGGCCGGCGTGGCCAGCTCGGCCCCGCCGGTGCTTATGGGCTACATCGCGGGCGGTACCAGCACGCTGCGCGTGGGCTCGGGCGGCATCATGCTGCCCAACCACGCCCCGCTGGTGGTGGCCGAGCAACTGGGCACGCTGGCCTCGCTCTACCCCGGCCGCATCGACCTGGGCCTGGGCCGCGCGCCGGGCACCGACCAGCGCACGGCCCAGGCCATCCGGGGCGGGCGCTTCGGGGCCGAGCAGGATTTTGGGCGCGACATTAAACAGCTGAAAACTTATTTTTCGGCGGCTAATAGCCGCGCTGCGGTGCGGGCCATTCCGGGCGAGGGGCTGGCGGTGCCCATCTACGTGCTGGGTTCGAGCACCGACAGCGCCTACCTGGCCGCCGAGCTGGGGCTACCCTACGCCTTCGCCAGCCATTTTGCGCCGGGGCAGCTGCAGTCGGCCCTCAACATTTACCGGCGCAACTTCCGCCCCTCGGCCCAGCTAGCTACGCCCTACGTCATTGCCTGCGTCAACGTGATTGCGGCCGACACCGACGACGAGGCGCAGTACCTGGCTACCACCCTGCAGCAGCTCATGCTGGGCGTCATAACCGGCGAGCGCAAGCTGATGCAGCCGCCCGTGGCCTCGATGCACGCGCTCTGGACGCCCGAGTTGGCGCAGTACGTGGGCCAGATGCTGGCCGCCTCCTTCATCGGCAGCAAGGCTACCCTCCAGCAAGAGCTAGGCGAGTTCGTGGCCCAAACGCAGGCCAACGAGCTAATGGCCGTGGCCCACATCTACCACCACGAGGCGCGCCTCCACTCCTACCAATTGCTGGCCGAAACGCTGCGCGAGCTGGCCTCGGTGCCCGCTGCCGAGCCGCTAGCTGCCTAGCGCATAGGAAAAACGAACAAGCGGACGCCAGCTGAGCAGAACCGCTTGTTCGTTTTCCCTATGCGCTAGGCTCAGAGCCAGTGCCAGCCCTAGGCCCCACTGTGGCGCCAAGGCGGCTCTCACTTGCTGGGCTGTTAGGTTCTACCAAAAGCGCACGCCGAGGGCCAAACAATGCACAGCTAATGCTTCTAAGTAGGAGCAGCGCTACTTACCGGCCTTTTTCCGGCAGCTTGCATAGCATTCCTAAAGTAGCAGCAACGCTAGCTACCGCTACTGCTGTAATTTTATTGGTATTTGCGGCATAATCGCAAAAAACTGCGTGCTAATAATCTCCAATCAAGCTGGAGTTTACCACCCGCTGGCCAGCACGTCGGCAATGTGCAGGGTCTGGATAGCTAGTTTTTCGCGCCGGATGTAGGCGTCCAGGTGCATCAGGCAGCTCACGTCGGTGCTGATGAGGTAATCGGCGCCGGTGGCCAGGGCGTGCTCCACCTTCTGCTGGGCCATGGCCACTGAAATGGCCTCAAACTTGACGGCAAACGTGCCGCCAAAGCCGCAGCAGGTGCTGGTTTCGGCCATCTCGATGCGCGCGAGGCCCGCCACGGCGTCGAGCAGCCGGCGCGGCGCCTCCCGAATGCCGCACTCGCGCAGGGCCGAGCACGAGTCGTGGTAGGTGTAGCGCCCCGCCAGCGCGGCTCCCGGCACGGCCCCTAGGCCCAGCACGTCGGTCAGAAACTCGGTTAGCTCGTAAGTACGCCGCTGCACGGCGCTGCACACGTGGCGCTCCTCGCGCGCGCTAAACAACTGGGTATAAGCGTTGCGCACCATACCCACGCACGAAGCCGAAGGGCTGACGATGTAGCGCGTTTCGCCGGTGGCGGGCGAGGCAAAGTCCTCCAGAAACTTGTGGGCAATATCCCAGCTCTCGTTTGCGTAGCCCGCGTTATAAGCCGGCTGGCCGCAGCAGGTCTGGGCGGGGTTGTAGTGCACTTGGCAGCCCACCTTTTCCAGCACCTTCACCATATTAAGGGCCGTGCGCGGGTAAAGCTGGTCGACGAAGCAGGGAATGAAAATATCGACGTGGGGCGCGAGCATGGGCGGAAAAGAACAGGCGAAAATCGCGGCGCAAAGGTACGCCAGCCCCTAGGGCTGCACTGGGCAAAACAGGCCACTGGGCGCCGGGTTAGCGGCCTCGCTACCTTGCTAAGCGGCCGGAACCAACAGCTGCGCGGCCGCTAGCCGGGCCTGCTTCAGGGCAGCGCGGTCCAGCCCCAGCGCCTCGCCCTGCCCTTCCAGAAACGCCACCAGGTTCTCGGTAGCCATATTTCCCGTCAGCACGTCGGCCGCCATCGGGCAGCCGCCAATGCCGCCGAGGGCGCCGTCGAAGCGGCGGCAGCCGGCCTGGTAAGCGGCCCGCACTTTTTCGAGCCAGGCGGTGGGCGTGGTGTGCAGGTGCGCCCCGAAGCCCACCTGCGGAAATGCCGGCAGCAACTCGGCAAACAAGCTGGTAATCAAGGTAGGCGTGCTCACGCCCACGGTGTCGGAGAGGGCCACCCGGCGCACCCCTAGGGTGGCTAGCTGCCCGGCAAAGTCCACCACCAGGGTGGGACTGTAGGCGTCGCCGTAGGGGTTGCCAAAGCCCATGGACAGGTACACGACCAGCGTTTTGCCGCGGTGCTCGCACAGCGCGTGCATAGCGGCCACGTCGGCTAGGGCTTCGGCGATGGTTTGGTTGGTATTGCGGCGCTGGAAGGTTGCGCTTACGGAAAGCGGAAAGCCTAGGAAGCTGATTTCGGGGTGGCTGGCGGCCGCGGCGGCCCCGCGCTGGTTGGCCACGATGGCCAGCAGCCGGGTGCGGCTCCGGTCGAGGTCGAGGCCGGCGAGCACCTCGGCCGTGTCGCGCAGCTGCGGAATGGCCTTGGGCGACACGAACGAGCCAAAGTCGAGCACGTCGAAATCCACGGCCAGCAACTGCTGCAGGTAGGCAATCTTGGCGGCGGTGGGAATGAAGCCGGGCAGGCCCTGCATGGCATCGCGGGGGCACTCGGTAAGCAGCACAGGGGGAAGCAGCATAGCAGGGCGAAGGTAGAGGGTTCTGTAAATAATGAGCACGTCATTCCGAGCTTGCCGAGGAATCTTGTCGGAATCGTTCGCACAGTATCGTTCAACGACGCGGGCGAGATTCCTCGGCAAGCTCGGAATGACGTGCCCATTATTAACAAGAACTTGCCGGTTCCGCCCGGCGTTGGGCCGGTATGCACTACTTGTTGTTGCCCGCCAGCCGGGCCGGCCGCCGCGCCGGAAGCGGTACCTGGTTGCTTTTGCTGGCCTTAGTGGCTGGTTGCAGCAAGCCCCAGACCCTAGGGGGTCTTTTCCAGAAAACCACCCCCCACGACGACTACGCCCGCGCCCTCGACCGGGCGGGCCTGCAGGAAGCCGCCCTGGGGCGGCAGTGGCAGCAGGCGGCCCATCGGGCCCTGCGCGACTCGCTGGTGGTGACGCTGCCAGTGCTCGAAACCGGGTATTTCCGGCCCGAGCAGCCCACGGCCGCTAGCTACCGCTACGCCGTGCGGGCTGGCGAGCTGGTGCACGTGCGCCTCACGCTGGCGCCCGGCCCGGTGCTGGCCCCTCGGGTGTTCGTCGATGCCTTTGCCCTGGGTTCCGGCCGCGCGCCCGAGCCCCTGCAGTGGACCGCCACCGACACCGCCGCCGCCGGCACCTACGACTACAGCTACCCGGTGGCCGACGATGGCCAGCACCTGCTGCGGGTGCAGCCCGAGCTGCTGGCCGCCGGCCGCTACACCCTGCGGCTGTGGCGCGGGCCGGGCCTAGGGCTGTTTCCGGTGAAGGGCCGCACTGACCAGGCCATCGGCAGCTTTTGGGGCAACGAGCGCGATGGGGGCGCCCGCCGCCACGAGGGCGTGGATATTTTTGCGCCCCGCGGCACGCCCGCCGTGGCTGCCACCGACGGCACCGTGACCCGCACTGGCGAAAGCAAGCTCGGCGGCCTGGTGGTGTGGCTGGCCGACGCCCACGCTGGCCAGCACCTCTACTACGCCCACCTGAGCCGGCAGTTGGTGCACCCCGGCCAGCAGGTGCGCGCCGGCGATACCCTGGGGCTGGTGGGCAACACCGGCAACGCCCGCACCACCGCCCCGCATCTGCACTTCGGCATTTACCGGGCCGGGCGCGGCGCCATCGACCCCTGGCCCTTCCTGCACCGCGCTGATACCGTGCCGCCCGCCCTGGCCGGCCCCGACCGCCTGGGCGAGTGGGTACGCCCCGTGCCAGGCCGCACTAACCTGAGCGCCACCACGCCCCTGCTGGTGCTGGGCCAGCAAGCCGGCATTCTGCGCCTGGAAACCCCCGGCGGCCAGCGCCGCTACCTGCCCACCCACGCCGTGGCCGCCGCTCAGCCCCTGCGCCGCCTCCAACTACCCGCCACCCTCGAAATTCAAACCGAACCCAGGGCCCACGCCCCGGCTCTGGCTACCTGGCCGGCCGGCACCCCAGTGGCCGTGCTGGGCCAGGCCAGCGGCTACGCCCTGCTGCGCGGGCCCGGCCTGGTAGCCGCCTGGGCACGGCTATAGGCGAGCAAAAAAGGTGTAATTTAATGACTTACACCAAAAATATTTGTCATTGCGAGCGCAGTGCGGCCATGACAAACGGCTTTTTAATTTCTAACTCCCCACTACTCCGCTAGCACTACGGCGCGGCCGAGTTGGGGCGAGTATACCAAACGGTGCGGCCCGCCGGCGGCGGGATAGGTGAACGCCACGGCCTGGGGGTCGGCGCGCAAGGCATTCCAGGCGGTGGGGCTGAGGGCGGCGGGGCGGTCGCTGGCCGCTGCTCCGGCCGCCGCGCTGAAGTGGCCAGGGCTAAAGAAGTTATTCATACTGCGCAACACGCTGATTTCCTGGTCGCGCAAGGTTAGGGCCGTGGAGTCTTGCAGCACGCGGGCGGGCAGCACCTCGTGGTGCAGCGTGTCGCCCTGTGCGCTCAGCACCGTCAGGTACAGCCGGCCGCTGAGCACGCGCGGCCCGCGTAGCTGCAGCCGAAATTTGTCGGGCGCGGCGACGCTCGAAAAGGCGTGCTCGGCCTGCACCGTATTGAGCACGGTGGCCCCGCTCACGCGCTGACCCTTGCCGCTGGGCGGGGTGTACTGGGTGCGCACGCTGCGGCCGGGGGCCGAGGTTTCGCGCTCGGTGCTGACGCACGAGGCAGCTAGTAGCAGGCTAAAAAGGCTAAGGCTGGCTGCGCCGGACAGCCAGGCGCGGGCGGAAATAGATAGAGTGGATTTCATTGAGGGACAAGGCACTAACTAAGTATGCTTAAGCTGCGCTATAACCCAGCTGCCCTTGTACGCGGGCCCCGCCGCCGGGGGTTCGGTACCCGGCGGCAACTGGTCAGCGAGGGCTTTTACGCCGGGGCCACCCCTAGGGCGCTACAGCCAGCTCAGTTCGAAGCCCACCGTGAAGCGCGGCGGCTCGGGCAGAGTAGGCAGGGCGGGGCTGCGCAGCGCGTCGCTGAGGCGGTAGCGGCCCACCAGCGCCAGCGAATTGCTGCCCACGCGCACGCCCACGCCACCCAGCCACCGGGCCAGGTAGGGCGGCTGGTGCACTACCAGCTCTTGCTGGCCGCCGCCGGGGGCAGGCTGCTCGGTGGCGTAGGTGGTGCCCAGGGCGTAGCCGCCGTAGGCCAGCAAATCGAGGTAGCGGCCTAGTACGTTGCCGCGCCGACGCTCGGGGTTGAGGCGCAGGCTCAGCTCGCCCTGGGCCTGATGGTAGGCTAGGTGCTGGTCGGCCTCCGGGTCAGTGCGGAAGGGCGCGGGGTGGGTTTTGTCGGGGTTTAGCTGGTAGCGCAGGTAGCCGTAGCGCAGGTCGGCGCACAACGCCAGCCCGCCCGTGAGGCGGCGCTTGAGGCGGCCGCCCACCAGCGTTTCGGCCGAGCTGGGGCCGTACTGCACCCCCAGGCCGCTGGCCCCCACGGCCGGCGCGTAGCCCAGGTACACGTGCCCAAACCAGGCCCGGTTGGGACCGGTGCGGGGCGGCAGGGTATCAGTGGCCACGTTGGTTTGCAGCAGCACCTGCTGGGCACGGGCCGGGCGGGCAGCTAGCAGGTTCCATCCGCATAGCAGCCCAGCAATCAGACCCCTAGGGCCGGCGGCGGCAGTAAAGCTTCGGGTCAGGTTCATTCAGAATACGTGCCCGTATAGCCTTGGTAAAATACGCGCAGCACCTCGCCGCCCCGCGCCAGGCGGCGCGGCAGCTGCAGCACCAGGCGCTGGGTAGCGGCGCGCACCTCGTAGCGGCGCAGCACGCCGCGGGCGTTGGCCAGGTGCCAGTATAAGCGGGCCGGGTAGCTGGGGTATGGGGGCAGGGCGGGCGCGGCCTCGGCCGGAGTGAGCTGCTCCTGGCCCACGGGCGCCACGCTCGGGCGGGTGGGCATGGGCGAGCCGGGCGGGCGGGCAGCCTCCGGAGCCGGGCGCAGCCAGCTGGCACCTTCCACGCTCGCCTCGTCGTCGTCGGCCAGCAGCGGCAGCGGGCGGGCGGCGGGCAGCGTGGCGGCCGGGCGCAGCACCACCGCCACCAGCGAGTCGTGGGTTACGAAGTCGAAGGTGGGCTCGGGGGCACCGGGCGCCGGGCTGCGCTGCCGGGCCAGCAGGCGGCCCGCGCCCGGCCGGCCGTAGCCGTGGGCGTAGTCGTAGTAGGGGTACAGCTCGCCGGCTTCGCGCAACTGCTTATAGAGCTGCATGGCCGGCAGCGCCTTGCCCGCCGCTTGCCGGGCGCAGGCGGCCAGCCCCGCCACCAGCGGGGCGGCAAACGACGTGCCCTCGACCCGCTCGTAGCCGCCGCTGGCGGTGGTAGTGAGCACGATGCCAAAGGCCGCGAGGTCGGGCTTGAGGCGCCGGTCGGCCGAGGGGCCCACCGAACTAAAATTGACGTGCAGGCCGGTGGCCGGGTCGAGCCCGCCCACGGCCAGCACCGAGTCGGCGTCGGCGGGCGTGCCGATGCGCACCCAGTCGTCGTCGCCGTCGTTGCCGGCGGCGCTCACTACCAACATGCCCTTGCGGGCGGCCAGCGTGGCGGCGCGGGCTACCAGCGAGTGGCGCCCGTCCATCTGCTCGGGAAAGTAGCGCTGTTCGGTGTAGGCCAGGCTCGAACTGATGATGTCGGCGCCCTGCTGGTCGGCCCACTCGGCGGCGCGCAGCCAGGCCTCTTCTTCGCTGAAGCGCTCGCTGGCCAGGCCCTCGGTGCGGGCCAGCAAGTAGGTGGCGGCCGGCGCCAGCCCCAGGGCCGGGCCGGGGCGCAGGCTGTCGGGACCGGGCAGGCGGCCGGCCAGGCAGCCCATTACCTCGGTGCCGTGCGCGCCCCCTAGAAACACGCCGGGCCGGTTTTTCAGAAAATCATAGGTGGCCGCCAGTCGCCCTTCCCGAAATAAGCCCGCGAAGGCCGGGTGCCGGTCAAGGCCCCGAAAACCCACGTCGAACACCGCCACGCGCACGCCCTGGCCCGCCAGGCCGGCGCGGCGCAGCTCGGCCCGGCCCAGCACGGCCGTTTGCTGCCGCGCCAGCAGATAATCGGCCGGGCTCACGAAGGCCGCCGCACTAACGGCCGCGCGCACCGCGAGCGAAGCGCGCTGGGTAGCAACTAAAGCATTGGTTTCTTTATTATGCTCAACAACATTATTACCAGCCTTATATCGCGCCGGTAACAAGCGCGCCACCAACGGCCAGGCGTGCACCTCGGCCACGCCGGGCAGCTGGTGCAGGGCCGCCGCCTGGGCGGGCGTGGCGCGGCACGCCACCCCGTTGAGCCAGCGGCTCACCACGGTGAGCGTATCGACGCGGGCGCGCACGGCGGCCACGTAGGCGGGGCGCACGGGCAAGTCGCTGGCCTCCAGCAGGGGCAGGCCCTGGGCGCGGCGGCGGGCCCGGGCGGCCGGGCTAAGGCAGCGGGCGGCCCCCGGCCCTAGGGGGGCTTTGTCGCGAAAGGCTACCCAGTAGCGGCCCGGGCAGCCCGCCAGCTTGGGCGCGGCCTGGCTGCAACCCGGCCCCGGGGCCAGCCAGCCCAGCAGCAACATCCCCCAAACGTACACTTGACCGCGCATAGACCGCAAAAGTATTGGGCAAGCGCGCTTCGGCGCGCCGCCGGGGCGGTAACCTGCGCCGTGGCCTCCTCGTTTAGTCCAGATCGGCCAGGGTGACAGCACCGTAGGCCCATTTTTTCACTCATTCTTTCCCGCATGCTTATTCCCTTCAAATCGCCGCTGGCGGTGCTGCTGGCCAGCGGACTCCTGAGCCTGAGCGGCTGTAACAAAAAGGAAATCGCCGCCCTGCAGCAGCAAAACGCCGACCTTACCCGGCAGAATACCGACCTGAGCCGCACCCGCGACCAGCTGCAAGCCGATAGAACTGCCCTGCAGCAAGCCAAGAGCAGCTCCGAGGCCAACCTCAACCAAAGCTTGCTCACGAAAAACAACCAGCTCAGCCAGCTCAACCAGACCCTAGGGGCCACCGAGCAGGACCTGGCCGGCAAAAATGCCCGCGTGGCCGAGCTGCAGCGCGTGCTGGACGAGAAGGAAGCGGCCACCAACGCCCTGCGCAAGAAAGTGGCCGATGCCCTGCTCGGCTTCAACGCCCAGGACCTGCAGGTGAACGTCAAAAACGGCAAAGTCTACGTGTCGCTCAGCGAGCAGCTGCTCTTTAAGTCGGGCTCGACCAAGGTAGACCCCAAGGGCCAGGATGCGCTGGTAAAACTCTCTAACGCCCTCAAGGACAACAAGGACATCAACGTGCTGGTAGAAGGCCACACCGACAACGTGCCCATCAAAGGCGTAGTGAACGGCGCCAAGGACAACTGGGACCTGAGCGTGCTGCGGGCCACCGAAATCACGCGCCTGCTGACTTCGGCCGGCCTCGACCCGGCGCAGGTGACGCCCTCGGGCCGCGGCCAGTACATGCCCGTAGCGGCCAACGATACGCCCCAGGACAAGGCCCTCAACCGCCGCACCGACATCATCCTCACGCCTAAGCTCGACGAGCTATTCTCAATTCTGAACAACAACTAAAAGCACGGATTACGCGGATTTAAGCGGATTTCACGGCTTTTGTGGACGATTCGCAACATGCAAAAGGCCACCCAATCGGGTGGCCTTTTAGTTTGGCTTATAGCCGTACGGGCTGAATGCGAACCCTAGCGCCGTCCACAAAATCCGTGAAATCCGCTTAAATCCGCGTAATCCGTGCTTTTAGAGGCCGTACTTGCCTAGCAGGTAAATGAGCGAGGCCATGGCGGCGCCGCCTAGCTCTAGCTCGCGGCGATTTACCTTATCAAAGGTGTCGGCGGCGGTGTGGTGGATGTCGAAGTAGCGCTGGCTGTCGCACTTATAGCCAAAGAGGGCGGTGGGGTGCACGGCGGCTACCAGCGGCTCAACGTCGGTGCCCGAGTGGCCGGGCGTGAGCTGGCCGGCCAGGTAGGGCGCCAGCAGCGGCTGCCAGGCGGCTACTTTGCGCAATTGGGCGGGGGCCGTTTCGGCCGTGAAGCCCCTAGGGGTAAAGCCGCCGCCGTCGCTCTCGATGGCCGCCAGGTGGGTTTCGTGGTTTTGCTGGGCCAGCTGGGCGTACTTCTCGCCGCCGCGGGTGCCGTTTTCCTCGTTCATGAAGAGCACCGCGCGCACGGTGCGCTCGGGGCGCAGGCCGGCGGCGCGCAACAGGCGCAAGGCCTCCATGCTTTGCACCACGCCGGTGCCGTCGTCGTGGGCGCCCTGGGCCAGGTCCCACGAGTCGAGGTGGCCGCCCACGGTGATAAT
The DNA here is from genome assembly GCA_050954355.1 of Janthinobacterium lividum. Taxonomy (GTDB): domain Bacteria; phylum Bacteroidota; class Bacteroidia; order Cytophagales; family Hymenobacteraceae; genus Hymenobacter. The sequence continues at coordinate 55,014 of JBPBPH010000082.1, read as the reverse complement.
TTGCTCGGGGTACTTCGCGCCTCTTATTTCGCCCACCACGTTGTAGCTGGTCACGTCGGGCAGGGTTTGGCAGCTCATGGTTAGCTCCACTTCCAGCTTGGGGTCGGCCTGCAGCAGCTGGCTGAGCTGGTCGGCCCCTAGGGTGCTGAGCGCCGCACCGGGCACCTGGGTGGGCGTGTCGCCATACACGGTGGTGCCGGTGTGGGGGTAGTCGTCGTGGGCGGCCGTGAGCGAGCGCACCAGCGCGCCCACCGCGCCGCGCCGGCCGGCCTCGGCGGGGCCGCTGCGGCGCTGGTCGCCGGCTTCGCCGTAGGCGCGGCCCGGCTCGATATAGCTGTCGTTGAAGGGGCGGTTGAAGAACACGAACTTGCCGCGCACGGCCGCGTCGGGCAGGGCTTTTAGCTCGGCCAGGCCTTTTACTTCTACCACGCCCGCGCGCAGGGGCTTGCTGCCGGGCGTGGCCACCGAGCCCCCGAGGGCGCACACGGCCAGCGGCAGGCCCTTGCCTTTATTACCAAACACGAGCGCCTTCTCCTTGGCCCCGCGCACCCAGTGCGGCACCTGGCACTCCTGCAAATACACGCGGTCGAAGCAGGCGGCTTTTTCCATCGTCAGCTTGCCCCACTCTACGGCCTTGGCGGCCCCGGCCGAGCCCGCCAGGCGCGGCCCAATCTGCTCGCAGAGGTAGCGCAGGTTGTCGTAGCTCTGGCCCCGCAGCAGGGCCTCGTCGTAGATGCGGCGAATGGCCAGCGAGTCGGCGGGGGTGGCGGCGGGGGTTTGGGCGCGGGCCGAGCCTAGGGTTAGGAGGCCGCCCGCCAGCAGCAGGGCAGAAAGGAATCGCATGAAAGAAAAGCCGGAAAAAGCGTGGTCGGCCAAAAGTACCAGTCTGAGGGCGTTTTTTCCTATTCACCACTCACACTTACCGCACTCACTGGCGTGGGGGCGCCGCGCCAGTCGGCAGCAAGCTAGCAGGCCCTAGGGACCTCCCTGGCGCACCAGAGCAGGCAGCCGCCCGACAGCAAAGCCAGCGCGCCACCCCACGAGCTACCACGCAGGTTGCCCAATTCGCAGCTAGAGCTTGGCTTCCAGCTGCTTGCCGTAGTGCCCTACCTCCAGCCGGGCCGGGCGGCCGGGGCGCAGCGTCACTTTGAACAGGTAATCGTATTCCTCATCCTTGATGTCGGGCACGGCCGCCTGGCGCACCCCTAGGGCCGCGAGCAGCGGCAGCAGGGTATTGGAATGGCCCACCACTACCACGGTTTGGCCGGCGTAGTCCTGCTTTATGCGCGTGGCCAGCGCGGTGGGCTCCTGGGCGCTGTATACCAGCGGGGTGAGGCCGGTGGCCTGGGCCAGCGGCACCAGGGTGGCGCGGGTGCGGCGGGTGTCGGTGGTGAAGAGCGCGGCGGGGCGCTGGCGGGTGAGGCGGTCGGCCAGGGCCTGGGCGCGGGCCTCGCCGGCGGTAGTCAGCAGCGGGTCGGCCAGGTGGGGCGTCAGGTCTTTCTCGCCGTGGCGCACCAGGTACACGATGGTGGGCGGCGCGGCGGGTAGTGCGGCGGCCCGCGCCAGCAGCGGCAGCCCTAGGGCCAGCAAAAGCAACCAGTTTTTCATAAGTAGCCGGCAAAATAAAGCGGCGCCCCTGAGTTGGCGCTGAATGTTCTACCTAAAAAACTGCTTCTTCATTAAACGTCCAGCAAATCTTCATCTTCGTTTAACGTGTACTGCCCGAACGTTGCGCTATCGTTTCCCCTTTACCCCTCCCCTCCCATGCACGTATTGCTGGTTGAAGACGAAAAAAGCCTGCACCAGGAGGTGCGGCAGTTCCTGACCCAGGCCCAGTACCTGGTTGATTCGGCCTATACCTACGCCGAGGCATCCGAGAAACTTTATGTGAATTCCTACGACTTCGTGCTGCTCGACCTGGGCTTGCCCGGCGGCGATGGCCTGGAGCTGCTGCGCGAAAGCCGCCGCAACGAAAAGCAGGAGGCTTCCTTTATTATCCTCACCGCCCGCGGTGCCCTCGACGACCGCATCAAGGGCCTCGACCTGGGGGCCGACGACTACCTGCCCAAGCCCTTTTCGCTGCTGGAGCTTACCAGCCGCATGCAGGCCATCACGCGCCGCAAGTTTGGGCTCAAGCGCTCGGAAATTGGCTTTGGCGACGGCTTTGTGATGGACGTGACGGCCCGCACCGTGCGCCACGGCGGCCCCGACACGCCCGAGGTGCCGCTCACTAAGAAGGAGTTTGACCTCTTGCACTACCTGCTGCTGCACCGCAGCCGGGTGCTCACGCGCCTGCAACTGGGCGAGCACCTCTGGGGCAACGTGCTGGAAGACGACTCCGACTCGAACTACATCGACGTGCACATCAAGAACGTGCGCAAGAAGCTGGCCCAGTTCGGCTCGGCCGACTTCATCGAAACCGTGCGCGGCATCGGCTACCGGGCCGTGTAGGGCCTAGGAGCGAAGAAACCCGTTTGTCATTGCGAGCTTGCGCAGCAATCGCACTAGAACGTCGTCAGTAGGATGTCATCCTAGCGATATTGTTTGGGGGCGATTGCTGCGCAAGCTCGCAACAACAAACGGGTTTCGCTTTCAATAATTACTGCTCTGAGCTTTGCGATTAGAAACCAAGCTAGGCCTCTTCAATGGCCTCTCGAAGCTGCTGCTGGTGGTGCTCGGGGCGCTCATTATTCCGCCCGTGGTGCAGCGCGTGGCCATTGCGCACACCGACCAGCGCCTGCACGACAAGAAGCGTGAACTGCTGCGGTTTATTGACCGCGACGGCCTCGCTAACTTTTTGCGCGTGGAGCAGAACGAGTCGTATGCCGACTACAATATTCTCAAGCAGGAGTACATCACCATTACGCCCCTGCCGGCCTACCCCACCGGGCCCGAGGGCGCGGCCACCGAGCACATCTTTGAGGAGCCTCGGCAGGTAGACCAGGAGGTGGAGGACTTTCGCATTCTCAGCTACGTGGCTCCGCTGCGGGTGCCGCCGGCCGCGCCTAGGGCCGCGGCGGGCAACACCCTGCCTAGGCGCTTCCGGCTCGAAATTGGCTCGTCGCTGGCTACCGTGGAACTGCTGACCGACACCCTGCGCCGGCTGGCGCTGTGGGTGCTGGTGCTGGGGGCGGTGCTCACGGTGTTTACCGACGCGGCGTTTGCCCACTACCTGCTGGGGCCGTTGCGCGAGCTGATTTCGCGCAAGCTGCGCGGCATTCGGCAGCCGGGCGAGTTCTCGTTCGAGCGGCTCGACACCGATACCACCGACTTTCGGCACCTCGACGACTCGCTCTCGGCCCTAATGCGCGAGTTATTGGCCTCGTTTGAGAAGGAGCGCGAGTTTATGAGCAACGTGAGCCACGAGCTGCTCACGCCCACCAGCATTTTGCAGTCGCGCTTCGAAAACATGCTGCAGGACCCCACCCTGCCCGAGCCCCACGCCCGCCAGATTGTGGAAAGCCAGCGCACGCTCTACCGCCTGCGCAACACCGTGCGCACGCTGCTGCTCATTGCCAACATCGAGAACGAGCAGTACCTGCGCAACGAGAGCGTGAGCCTAACCCAGGTGGCGCACGACGTGGCCGAGGAGCTGGACGACCGCCGCCAGCAGCGCGACATTGGCCTGCGCATCGACCTGGCGCCCGACTACGTGGTACCCCGCGCCAATACTACCCTGCTGCACACGCTGCTGCGCAACCTGCTTAGCAACGCCATCAAGTACAACCACGAGGGCGGGCATATTCGCATCGTGGGCCGCCCTGGCCCCAGCGGCGGCTACCAACTGCGCGTGGAAGACGACGGCCCCGGCATCGCGGCCAAAAACCTGCCGCACCTGTTCGACCGCTTCCGGCGCTTCCACGCCACCGGCCCCAGCGCGCCCGAGGGCTACGGCCTAGGCCTGCCCATCGCCCAAACCATCGCCGCCTTCCACAAGGCCGCCATTCGGGCCGAGTCAGAAGTGGGTCGCGGCACCGCGTTCGTGCTGGAGTTTGAGGGGTAAACGGCCCCCCTGTTATGCATCATATTTTACGTAATCGATTAATTGCGTTATCCTGTCCTGAAGCTTCATTTGTGGATTGGCAGCAAGCAAATCATAACGAATTCTTTAATCAAGAAAACTTCCATAAAATATTCGTATCCAGGGCATTTAAGCTCCGAAATTTGATTGGTGGGCAAACTCTTTTCGTCATCGGATAGCCTGACCAAAGCAACGGGCGATACTGCTCTAAATTCTCCGTCAATGCTTTTTGCAAAGACGGTAGCATTCTCACTAATATCATTCAAATTAGAGATAACTTCCTGAATCGTCATGGCTGGTGTTTAGTTAATAGAATTGTTCCTAAATTAAAAGTCTAATGGCAATCATGAATATAATAGCCCGTCATGCTGAGCCTGCCGAAGCATCTCTACCGAACAACTCTCTAGGCGGCGCGGTAGAGATGCTTCGGCAGGCTCAGCATGACCGCCTTTCAAATTAGTACCGCCGTTACCCCGCCGCTGGCAGCTTGATAGTAAACTCCGTATACTCGCCTTCCTGGCTTTCGAGCCCTAGGGTGCCGCCGTGGCCCTTGGTAATGATGTCGTAGCTGAGCGAGAGGCCCAGGCCGGTGCCCTCGCCGGTGGGCTTGGTGGTGAAGAAGGGCTGGAACACCTTCGGCCGGATGGCTTCGGGGATGCCCAGGCCGTTGTCGCGAATCTGGAGGCAGACCTGGCCGGCGATGCGCTGGGTGCGCACCTGCACTTCGGGGCGGTAGGCGGGGCCGGCGGCGCGGCTTTTCTGCTGCACGGCGTAAAAGGCGTTGGTGAAGATGTTGAGCAGCACCCGGCTCACGTCCTGCGGCACTACCGCCGCTAGGCCCATCGAGGGCTAGGGTCAGCTGGGCCTGAAAGGCCTTGTCTTTGGCGCGGGCGCTGTGGTAGGCCAGCTGGCCGTATTCCTGCAGCAGGGCGTTGAGGTCGGTGGGCTCCTGCTGGCCGGTGCTGGTGCGGGCGTGCTCCAGCATTCCCTTCACGATGGCCGAGGCGCGGTGGCCATGCTGGCTGATTTTGCGCAGGTTCTGGCGCACGTCGGTCAGCAGCTCGGCTTCCAGGGTAGGGTCGGGGCTAGGCTGCTGGCGGTGCTCGAGCAGCTCCTCCACCAGCTCGGCGCTCACCTCCGAGAAGTTGTTGACGAAGTTGAGCGGGTTCTGAATTTCGTGGGCGATGCCGGCGGTGAGCTCGCCCAGGCTGGCCATTTTCTCGCTCTGCACCAGCTGATGCTGAGCCGTTTGCAAGTCGGCCAGGGCGTGCTGCAGGGTTTCTTTCTGCTCGTTGAGCTGGGCGTTGGCCAGGCGCCGGGCGCGGTTGCTGCGGCTGAGCACGAAGGAAAATAGCGCCAGCAATCCCACCGCCACCGCCAGGCCCGTCACGAACTGCTGCTGGCGGCGGGCGGCCTGCTGGCGCTGCAGCTGCTGGCGGGTCAGGCGCTGAATCTGGGCTTCCTTCTTGAGCAGGTTTTGGCGGTACTCCAGCGCGGCCAGGCGGCGGGTGGTGGCCTCGGCCGTGAGGCTGTCCTTGTAGGCGGTGTACTGCACGTAGTACTGGTAGGCCTTGGCGTAGTCACCCTCCCTGGCGAAGGCCGTGCTCAGGGCCTGGCTGCGGTCGAGCTGCTGGCGGCGGGCCGTGAGCTGGCGCGCCGCCTGCGGCGAGGCGGGGCGCGTAGCCAGCAGCGTATCGAGCAGCTTATTGGCCAGGCCAAAGCGGGGCAGCGGCAGCCGGCCCAGGGGTATGCTTGGCAGGCCCGGCCCGGTAGGCGGCCCGGGCACGTCGCTCAGCGCCTGTGCCAGGCTGCGCAGCCGGCGCCGCTCGCCCCCCCCTGGGGCGCTGGGCTCGTCTTCCTTGTCCCGGAAGGGCGCCTGCTGGAAGGCGGCGCCCGCGTTCATGGCGGTGCCCAGGGCCTGCATCAGCGGGGCGTAGAAGTCGGCCAGTTCGGGCGAGCGGCGGGCCAGTTGGCCTTGCTGCTGGCCCACCCGACCCAGCGCCCAGCTGGCATCGGCCACGTCGCGCAGCTGGGCGGCCAGCTGGGTGGCTTCTTGCGAGTGGGCGGCGGCCGGTGCGGGCTGCGCCGGCTGCTGGGCGGCGGCCAGCTGGCTCAGGGCCACCACCTGGCCGGCCACGTAGCCCAGCTGGCGGGCCTGGGTTAGCAGCGAATCGGCGGCCGCGGGGTTGGCCCTGACCAGCGCCCTTTTTAGGGCCACGAGGGGCTGCGCGGGGCTAGTAGCCTCGGCCGAATGGGTGAACAACGTGCCGCCGTCTTCCGCGCGGAAGTAGATGGTGCCGTTGGTGGTGGTGGCTTTGAGCAGCGCCCCGCCCTGGCCCACGGTGGCAGCTACCTGCTGGCGGCCATCTACCTTCACCACAGGCAGGCCGGTGTAGAAGCGGCCGTTGGCGGTGCTCAGCAGCAGGCGGGCCGAGTAGCTGGGCGGCATCCGCCACCAGATGTTGCCGTTGGTGGTGCGCACGTCGAGGCCCTCGCCCTGCCAGGCGCTGCCAGTCAGGGCCACGGTAATGTCGCCGTTGCTGACGCTGCCCGTCCCTGCCCCCCTAGGTTGCCGAGGTAGGCGTTGCCGCTGCCCCCCTGAAACACTAGGCTGCCCTGCAAATTTTCGAAGCGCAGGTTGCCGCCGGCGCCCGTCACCACCAGGGCCGTTTGGCGGGGCACGAACACCTCGTAGCGCACCACGTACTCGCCCTCCTGGTTGGGCAGCACGGTGCGTAGGGCGTTGCCGGCCGCTGTGATACTGACGGCCTGCACCCGTGCCTGGGCTTCGGCATCGGTGCCGCCGCCGCTTTGCACCAGGGCTTTGATGCGCACGGTGGGACCGTCCCAGCCGCGCACGGTGGTGCCCCCGCTGGCCCCGCTAATGAGCAGAGGCTGGCCCACGGGCGCGGGCAGGGTCAGGTCGCGCACCTCGCAAAACTGCTGCTTGCCGCCCCCCACGCGGGCGCCGCTGCGGCAAGCCAGCGTGAAGGGTGGCTCGGGCATGGGCGCCTGGGCGGCAGCCCCTAGGGGTAGGCAGGCGGCCAGCACCAGCAGCCAAACGGGTAGGTTGAAGTAGCGCATGAAATAGCCAGCCGCCGCGCCCTAAAAATGCAGCAGGCGGGCCAGCCCTGGCAAAGAAAGTACCGGCCGGGCGTTGATTCGTTACGCCGCCCCGGCCCTTTCGGCCGCCCCCGCCCCTAGGGCCGCCCGCACCTGCGCCACGCGCTCCTCTACGCTGCCATCGAGCAGGGTGTAGGGGATGCCCAGCAAGTCGAGCTGCAGCAAAATGGCGCCGTGCTGAAACTGGCGCAGCATCTCGGGCCCGCGCCAGCCATCCTGCTGAAACGGCACGGTGGGCAGGCACACGAAGGTGCGGGCGTAGCGCAGGCGGCAGGCGGCGGCCAGCGCCTGCAAAGCCGGCTCGCAGCGCCCGTAGTAGTAGTACGCGTACAGGGCCGTGGTGGCGCCGTTGGTGTCGCACACCAGCCAGCCGCGGGCCTGGGGCGTGGCGGCGTCTTCTTCTTCCAGCTGGCGCCGCCCGATGTAGAGCAGGTCCTCGTAGGCGAGGTGGGCGTTTTTCTGCTCGTGCAGGGTGCGGCCAAACTCGGGCACCCAGGCGGTGCCCAGGGCGGCGGCCAGGGCCTGGGCCAGGGTGCTCTTGCCGCTGCTCTCGGCCCCTAGCAGCACCAGGCGCGGCACTGGGGCGGGCGCCACGGCCCCGTACTGCGCCGCCACGAAGGGGTGCAGCCCGGCCGCCGCGGGCAGCACCTGGCGCAGGTCGGCCGCCCCCAGGGCCTGGCGCAGCGCGCGGCCGCGCAGGGGCAGCTGGGCACGGGCCTCGTCTACGCTCACGTGGGCGCAGCCCAGGTGGGCGGCCAGGCCGGGGCCGTAGGCTTCGCTGGTAAACACGGCATCGGGTTGGTAATCTGCCGCCAGCAGCCACTGGCGCAGGTAGTCGCGCTGGGTGTGGTCGTCGGCCGCGTCGGGCGGAATGCCGTCGGCTTCGGTGAGGGCCACGACGCGCACGGGCGTGGTGCCCACGCGCAGGCCGGCGGCTAGCTCGTCGGCCCGGTAGAGCTCGCGCAGCCAGGCGGCGCGCCGGGGCGCGGGGTGCCTGGGGTCGTCGGGGCTAGCGTACACCAGCACCAGCAGCTCGGCCACCTGGCTGGCGGCCGCGGCCAGCAGCAGCTGGTGGCCCCGGTGCGGAGGGCTGAACTTGCCCACCACGAGGCCGCGGGCGTAGGCAGGTGGAACGGGCATGGCGGATACTGGTAAGGTGGGCAAGGATGTATGAGGCGGCCGGGCTTTTGTAGTTGTTCGCCCCGCCCGCTTAGAAGCGGTAGTCGGCCGCCAGCTGCACCGCGGCAAACTTGAACTCCTGCACCGCCGAGCGCTGCCCGATGCCAATGTGGTTGAAGCCCTGAAAATAGCGCGCCCCTAGGCCTAGGTGGCGGCCCAAGGCCACGGCTACGCCGGCCGTGGCGCCCACGCTGCGCTCCTCCGTGTCGTGGGTAATGTCGGTGGGTTGGCCGCCGGCCACTTGCTGGGCCTGAATGAGCAAGTCGAACCTAGGGCCCAGCAGCAGCTGCACCCTGGGCAGTACCTGGTAGCCCAGCAGCAGCGGCAGCGAGAGGTAGCGCAGCGTGTAGCGCGGCCCGCCCGTCACCTCGCCCCCTAGCTGGGCGAAGGCGTACTCCTGGCGCACCAGCCAGCGGTGGGGCAGCGCCACGCTCACCCACAGCCCCGCCTCGTAGCCGGGCCGCCAGGTGGTGGCCACGGGCGCGGGCGGGGGCGGCTCGCCCGCGTTGAAGTTGGTGTTGGCGTAGTTCAGTGCGGCGCGCATACCCCAGCTCAGCTTGGGTGGGGCTTCGGCGGGGCCGCCGGGGGCTTGGGCGCGCAGGGCCGCGGGGCCGCCCGCCAGCAAAGCCAGCGCTATCCAGTTGCTCATCGTACGGCTGCTCGAACCGGGAAAGTAGGCCGGCGCGGGCCTAATATAGCAGCCGCCCGCGGGGCCCGCGCCCGCGCCCAGGGCGGCGGGGCCGGGGCCGGGCCCCACCGCTAGCCGCTTGCTTACTACCTCACGCATGTCCCTTCCCCTCGTCGAGTTTGCCCACGTCACCGTTCGCGACCGGGGCCGGGTGCTGCTGCCCGACCTCAGCCTGCGCCTCGAAGCCGGGCAGCACCTGGCCCTGACCGGCCCCAGCGGCGCCGGCAAAAGCGCCCTGCTGGCCGCCCTGGCCGGCGTGCTGCCCGTCACCGGCGGCGCGGCCGCCTGGCCCCGGCTGGCGGCCGATGCCCGCGCGCTGCCGCCCACCCTGGGGGGCGCGGCAGCCAGCTGGCAGCGCCTGGTGTGCTTGGTGGGGCCTAGGGCGCCGTTTCGGGCGCGGCCGGGCGGCGGCGCGCTTTACTACCAGCAGCGCTACGACGCCACCGCCGCCCAGCAGGTGCCCACCGTGCGCGAGTACCTGGCCGCCTGGCCGCCCGCCCCCCCTAGGGCCGCCGCGCCGCTGGCGCCGCCCGGCGCGGGCCCGCCCGCCTGGGAGGTGCCCGCCGTGGTGGCGCTGCTGCACCTGGGCGCGCTGCTCGACCAGCCCCTCATCCAGCTCTCCAACGGCGAAACCAAACGCCTGCGCCTGGCCACGGCCCTGCTGCGCCAGCCGCGCCTGCTGCTGCTCGACACTCCCCTGGCGGGCCTGGATGCCGCCGCGCGGGCGGGGTTTGGGGCGCTGCTGGCCACCGTGGCGACCCGCGGCACCACGCTGGTGCTGGCTACCGCGCCGGCCGAGGTGCCGGCCCTCGTAACCCACGTGGCCGAGCTGGCCGGCGGCCGCCTCGTGCGCCTAGGGCCCCGCGCCGCCTACCAGCCCGCCGCCCCGCCCGCCCCGCCCCTGCCCAACCTGGCCGCCCTGCGCGCGCTGTGGCAGCTGGCCGCCGCCGCGCCCGGCCCGCTGGTGCAGCTCGAAGGCGTAACCGTGCGCTACGGCGAGCGGGTGGTGCTCGACAACCTGAGCTGGACGGTGCAGCCCGGCGAGCGCTGGGCGCTGCTGGGACCCAACGGCTCGGGCAAGAGCACGCTGCTGAGCCTGCTCAACGGCGACAACCCCCAGGCCTACGCCCAGCGCATCTGGCTGTTTGGGCGGCGGCGCGGCACGGGCGAGAGTATCTGGGACGTGAAGCGCCAGCTGGGTTTTGCCTCGCCCGAGCTGCTGCAATACTTCCCCGGCGCGCCCACCTGCCTGGCCGTCGTGGCCTCGGGCTTCACCGATACGCTGGCCCTAGGCCGCCCCACGCCCGCCCAGCTGGCGCTGGCCGCGCGCTGGCTAGCCGTGCTGCACCTGGCCGCCTACGCCGCCCAGCCGCTGCGCCAGGTGCCGGCCAGCGTGCAGCGCCTGTGCCTGGTAGCCCGCGCCCTCATCAAGTGCCCGCCCCTGCTGCTGCTCGACGAGCCCGCCCAGGGCCTCGACGCCACGCAGCTCGCTTACTTCCGCGCCGTGCTGGGGGCCATTTGCCAGGCCACCGACGTGGCCCTGGTGTACGTCAGCCACTTGCCGGCCGAGCTGCCGCCCGGCCTTACCCATACGTTGCGCCTAGGCTAGGCAGCGGCGCCCGGCTGCTTGCCGGCCGGTAGGGCCACGGGCCAGCTACTTAAGGCAGCGTGCCAAGCCTTGCCCGGCGCAGCCAAGGCCTTGCACACCGTCTTCAAGGCCTTGAACAGCGTTTTCAAGACCTTGGAAAGGCTGTTCAAGGCCTTGCGCGCTGTTTCTCCGACCTTGAAAATAGTAGTCAAGGCCGGGGAAACGACGCGCAACGTGGGGGTAAGGGCCTAGGCTGAACGCAGTAGGCCTGGCAAGCGGCACCCCCTAGGGCCGCACCGCTAGGCTGCTAAACCAGCGGCGGAGCCGGGCCGGCCTCTAGGCAGGGCGCCACCCTAGTACCCCAGCAGCTCCCCTAGGGCCGTAGCTACCTTGGCGGCGCTGGGCAGCATCTGCCGCTCCAGCTCCACGTTGAGCGGGATGGCGGGCAGGTTGGCGGCGCCCAGGGTGAAAACGGGCGCGTCGAGCGCCTGGAAGCAGTGGCGCTGGATGCGTCCGGCCAGGCTCTCGGCGAAGCTGTTGAGCAAGGGCTCCTCGGTGAGCACCAGCGCCTTGCCGTGGCGGCGCACGGCGGCCAGCACGGCCTCCCAGTCCAGGGGGTTGAGGGTGCGCAGGTCGAGCACCTCCACTTGGCCGGGGAAGTCGCGGCTGGCCGCTTTGGCCCAGTGCACGCCCATGCCGTAGGTAATCACCACGCAGCTGGCGCCGCCGCGCACCTGGGCGGGGTCGGCGGCCTGGGCCACGGCGGCCACCCCTAGGGGGATGACGTAGCCCGCGGCCGGCTCCAGGGTTTTGGCGTCTTCGGTGCCGGGCACCTTGCTCCAGTACAGGCCCTTGTGCTCGAGCAGCACCACGGGGTTGGGGTCGAGGAAGCTGGCCCGCAGCAGGCCCTTCATGTCGGCCGCGTTGCTGGGATACACCACCTTGATGCCCCTGATGGTGAGCAGGGTGCTCTCGATGGAGCCCGAATGGTAGGGCCCGCCGCCGCCGTAGGCCCCCACCGGCACCCGAATCAAGGTGCCCACCGGAAACTTGCCCAGCGTGAGGTAGCAGCTCTTGCTGATTTCCTCCACCAGCTGGTTGAGCGCCGGCCAGATGTAGTCGGCAAACTGGATTTCGACGATGGGCCGGGCGCCCACCGCGCTCATGCCCGCGGTGCTGCCCACGATGTAGGCCTCCTGGATGGGCGTGTTGAACACGCGCTGGTCGCCGTACTTCTTGGCCAGCAGGGCCGCCTCCCTAAACACGCCGCCCAGCTCGCCGCCCACGTCTTGGCCGTAGAAGAGCGCCTCCGGAAACTCGCGCAGGATATCGTCTACCGCGTGCAGGGCGGCGTCTACCATCAGCACCTTGGCCGCGCCGGCGGGGGCGCGCTCACCGGCCTCGGCCAGCACGGCGGGCGGCGCAAACTCGTGGGTATCGAAAGTGGCCGGGTCGGGGTCGGGCGCGGCCAGGGCGGCCGCCCAGTCGGCGGCTACGGTGGCGCGGGCCGCGGCGGCCAGCTCGGCCAAGGCCTCCTCGGCCACCCCGAGGGCCCGCAGCTGGGCGTGCAGGCGCGGCAGCGGGTCGAGGGCCTGGTGGGCGGCCAGGTCGGGGCCGCGGTACCACTCGCGGCGCACGCCGCTGGTGTGGTGGCCCAGCAGCGGCACGCGGGCGTGCACCAGCACCGGTCCGCGCCGCTGGCGGGTGTGGGCAAAGGCGTCGGCCAGGGTTTCGTAGCTGGCCACAAAATCAGCGCCATCAACCTGCAAGCGGCGCAACCCCGGGAAGCCGGCCGCCAGCTCGTAGGCGTTCATGGCGCGCATCTCGCGGCCGGTGGCCGAAATGCCCCAGTCGTTGTCTTGCACCAGGTACACGATGGGCAGCTGGTGCAGCACCGCCATTTGCAAGGCCTCGCTCACCTCGCCCTCCGTCATGGCCCCATCGCCGATGGAGCACAACACCACGGGCTTTGCATGAGCAGCAGCGGTTTGGCGGGCGGCCGGGCCTAGGGCCGGGCCGGCTAGCTCCGCGCCCCCGGCCTTGAGCCCCGCACCCTCCAGGTACTTAATGGCCTGGGCCATGCCGGTGGCCGGAATGGCCTGCATGCCGGTGGCCGAGCTTTGGTGGGGCATGGTGGGCAGGCCGGGCCGGCGCAGGCTGGGGTGGGCGTAGTAGTGGCGCCCGCCGCTGAAGGGGTCGTCGGCCTTGGCCAGCAGTTGCAGCAGCAGCTCGTAGGGGCGCAGGCCCAGGCCCAGTAGCAGGGCATCGTCGCGGTAGTAGGGCGTGGCGTAGTCGGCGCCGGTGAGCAGCAGGGCGGCGGCCAGCTGCACGGCCTCGTGGCCGCGGGCGGTGGCGTGCACGTAGCGGGCAGCGGTGGCCTTCTGGGCTTCGTAAAGGGTGGCCAGCTCGGCGGCGGTGTGCATGAGCAGGTAGGCGCGGCGCAGCACCCCTAGGGTGGGCACGGTCGGCGCCGGCGCCGCGGCCACCGGGGTGGCGAAAGCGGCCGCCGCCGTGGCGGCCGCGGCAGCCAGGCGCGCCGAGGCAGCATCGGCGGGCTCGGGGGGCGAGAAGGGAAGCATGGCGGGGTAGGAAAGCGGGGGAGGCAGGGCGAAGCTCAAAATTACGCCCGCTGCCGACCTTTGCCGTACCGAACAAGGAGCAGTGCGCACTGAGCAGCCTGGCTCGCTTTGCGCGGGGCCGCTTGGCTTAGCCGCGCCAGTGGCCCTAGGGCGGGCGCCAACCGCCTTTGCCAGGCCGCCGCTGCCCGCCCGGCCCGCCCCTTGTTCCTTGCTTTTTGCAACTTGCTCCTTCCCAATGACTCGCCCCGCTATTGCCGCCTGGCTCCAGGATTTTCAAACCCGCCTCTGCCAGCTGCTCGAAGCGGCCGACGGCGGCCCCGCCCGCTTCGGGCAAGACGACTGGGCGCGGCCCGGCGGCGGCGGCGGCCACTCTAGGGTGCTGGAAGGCGGCGCGGTGCTCGAAAAAGCAGGCGTGGGCTTTTCGCAGGTGCAGGGCGAGCTGAGCGAGGCCGCCGCCCGCCAGCTGCACCTGCCCAACCCGCACTTTTTCGCCACCGGCGTGTCGGTCGTTTTGCACCCGCGCAGCCCTAGGGTGCCCATCATCCACATGAACGTGCGCTACTTCGAGGCTGGCAACGGCGAGGCCTGGTTTGGCGGCGGCATCGACCTGACGCCCATTTACGTGGACGAAACCCAGGCCCGGCGCTTTCACCAGCAGCTCAAGGCCGTGTGCGACAAGCATAACCCCGGCTACTACCCGCGCTTCCACCAGTGGGCCGACGACTACTTCTACCTGCCCCACCGCCACGAAACGCGCGGCGTGGGCGGCATCTTCTTCGACCGCCTCACCGTGGGAACGGACGGGACGGTCACGGAGCTGTTCGCCTTCGTGCAAGACGTGGCCGAGCTCTTTGGCCCCTTCTTCACCCAGCTCATGCGCGAAAACGCGGCCCTGCCCTACGGCGCGCCCGAGGAAGCCTGGCAGCTGCTGCGCCGCAACCGCTACGCCGAGTTCAACCTAGCCTTTGACCGCGGCACCCGCTTCGGCCTCGAAACCAACGGCCGCACCGAAAGCATCCTAATGAGTTTGCCCCCGCGCTGCGGCTGGCACTACAACCCCACCCCGCCCGCCCCCGGCACGCCCGAGGCCACCACCTTGGCTTGGCTGCGCAAGGGCGTAGCGTGGGTGTAGAGGCTTTTTTTATTCGTCTGTCATTGCGAGCACCGCGAAGCAATCGCAACCCGGACGACACCCGAACGACCCGTTCTGGTACGATTGCTTCGCAGGCTCGCAATGACAGATTTTCTACACCAGCTCACCACCCTCGACCACCGCCTGCTGCTGGCCGTCAACCACGCCCGCGCCCCGGCCCTGGACCGGGTGATGACTTTCGCCTCGCAGATTAAGGTGTGGTTTCCCTTCTATGCCCTGCTGCTGGGCTGGCTCATCTACCACTTTCGGCGCCGGGCCGCGCGGCTGCTACCGCTGCTGGCCGCCACCGTAGCCCTGGCCGACAGCCTCACCAGCCGCGTATTCAAGCCCTGGGCGGCGCGCCCTAGGCCCTGCCACGCCCTCGACCTGGCCGCCCAGCTCTACCTGCCCGACGGCTGCGGCGGGCAGTACGGCTTCATGTCGTCGCACGCCGCCAACGCCATGGGCTTGGCCGTTTTTTTACTGCTCACGCTGCCCGCCGGCCGCTTCCGCCTGCTCAAAGTGGGCGTGTTTGGCTGGGCGCTGCTCATCTCCTACAGCCGCGTGTACCTGGCCGCCCACTACCCGCTCGATGTGCTAGGCGGCTGGCTGGTGGGCGCGGCCCTAGGGGCCGGGGCCGGCTGGGCGTTTCATCGCTGGACGGGGCGGCTGGCGGGTGCTTAAGTGCCTTTATATTCGATTTCGCTTGTAACCTGCAACTGCCCGAAAAGCGCTGGCAGCAGACTACGCCGTTTTCAGTTACTCCGCCGGCTTCCGGTTGCCGGTGTGGCCGTCGCCGTGGTCGCCCTGGCCGGGCTCGCTAGTCTCCTTCGCATTGTGGCGGTCGTCTTGCGCGAGCGAGCGGTTCAAGTCCACGGAGGTGTCAATTTGGCCGTCGTCGTCGCGGCGGATATAGCGCTTATCGCCGGGGTTGGGCTCGATTTCTTCGCGTTGGTGGCTCATGGCAGGCAGGGTTGCTAGTTGAGTAAGAACGTTTTATGGTTCAACGCAAGCGTAGGTGGCGGGTTGCGCCGGCCTAGCGCCAGCCATGGGCCCCAGGGCTGCCCCCGCCCCAAACCTACGTTTTGCCCTACCTTGTGCCCACAAGGTTTTTAGTTGCCGCAGGGCCTTTTCTTACGTTTATGCACACTTCTTTACGGGCTTTCTACGCCGTGGCGGCGCTGCTACCCGCGGTGGCGCGGGCCCAAACGCCGCCAGCCCTCGCGGCGGCCGACTACGCTAGAGCCGAGGGCTTTATGGCTTACAACACCCAGCCGCTGGTTGACCATACTATGGGCCAACCCACCTGGCTGCCGGGCGACCGGTTCTGGTACCGGACGGCCACGGCGCAGGGCAGCGAGTTTATTTTGGTAGACCCGGCCCGCAAAACGCGCACCGCCGCCTTCGACCAGGCGCGGCTGGCAGCGGCCCTAGGGGCGGCCAGCGGCCAAACCTACGACGCGCACCGCCTGCCTTTGCGTAAGCTCACGCTGGCGCCCGATGCGCGCAGCCTGACCTTCGCGGCGGCGGGCAAAAACTGGCGCTACGACCTCAGCAGCGGGCAGGTGAGCGCCGAAACGCCGGCGGCCTCGGCCCTGCCTAACCCCCCGGCCGAGGCCAAAGAAGCGCCGGAAATACTGTCGCCCAACGGCCAGCTGGCGGCCTACATCCACGAGCATAACCTGTGGGTGCGCGACACCAAAACTCAGGCCCGGCGCGCGCTCACCACCGACGGAGCCGAGCACTACGGCTACGCCACCGACAACGCGGGCTGGACCAGCAGCGATGCACCCATCCTGAGCTGGTCGCCCGACTCGCGCAAGATTGCCACCTTCCAGCAGGATGAGCGCCGCGCGGGCGATATGTATCTGGTAACGACCAACGTGGGCCACCCGACCCTCAAGGCCTGGAAGTACCCGCTGCCCGGCGATAAAGACATTATCACCATCGAGCGGGTGATTGTGGAGGTGGACCCCGCCAAGGTGGTGCGCCTGCAAGTGCCCGCCGACCCGCACCGCGGCTCGCTCTCGGACGATATTTCGAGCAGCGGCACCTTCGACGACGTGGACTGGCGCCCCGACGGCACGGAGCTGGCCTTTGTATCGACCTCGCGCGACCATAAACAGGAGAAATTGCGCCTTGCCAACGCGGCCACCGGCGCCGTGCGCGAGGTGTTTACCGAAACCGTGGCCACGCAGTATGAGTCGGGCCAGCACGCCATCAACTGGCACTATTTGTCCCAAACCCAGGAAGCCATCTGGTACTCAGAGCGCGACAACTGGGGCCACCTCTACCTCTACGACGCCACCAACGGCCAGCTTAAGCACCAGATTACCAAAGGTAATTGGGTGGTAACGCAACTGCTGAAAGTGGACGAGCAGGCGCGGCAACTGTACTTTTTGGCCGATGGGCGCGAGCCGGGCAACCCCTACTTCACCCACCTCTACCGCATCGGCCTCGACGGCAAGCACCTCACCCTGCTCACGCCCGAAGCCGGCAACCACCAAATTACGTTCTCGCCCTCGGGCCGCTACTTCATCGACACCTATTCGCAGCCCAACGTGCCGGCCACCAGCGTGTTGCGCAGCCTGGATGGCAAGGTGGTGACGCCCTTGGAGAAAACCGATATTTCGCGGCTGCTCGCCACTGGCTGGCACGCGCCCACGCCCATCACCGTCAAGGCGCAGGATGGGCAAACGGACCTTTACGGCCTGCTCTTCACGCCTACCAAGCTCAACCCTGACCGCAAGTACCCGGTTATCAACTACATCTACCCCGGGCCGCAGGGCGGCAGCGTGGGCAACTGGTCGTTTGCGGCGGCGCGGGGCGACAACCAGGCCCTGGCCGAGTTGGGCTTCGTGGTGGTGGTGCTGGAGGGCAGCTGCAACCCCTTGCGTTCCAAGAGCTTCCACGACGGCTGCTACGGCAACATGATGGAAAACACCCTAGGCGACCAAACCGCCGGCATGCGGCAACTGGCCGAGCGCTATCCTTATATCGACCTGAGCCGGGCCGGCATCTGGGGCCACTCGGGCGGCGGCTTTGCGGCGGCGGCGGCCATGTTTTGCTACCCCGATTTCTTCAAAGTGGGCATTTCGGAGTCGGGCAACCACGAAAACCGCAACTACGAGGACGACTGGGGCGAGCGCTACATCGGCCTGCTCACGCGCCAGCCCGACGGCACTACCAACTACGACTCGCAAGCCAACGCCTTTTACGCTAAAAATCTGAAAGGCAAGCTCCTGCTGGCCCACGGCCTGATGGACAATAACGTGCCGCCCTACAATACCATGCTGGTAGTAGAAGCGCTCACCAAAGCCAACAAAAGCTACGACCTGGTAGTATTCCCCAACGCCGCGCACGGCTACGGCGCCTACTCGCCCTACATGACGCGCCGCCGCTGGGACTACTTCGTGCGCAACCTGGCCGGCGCCGAGCCGCCCCAAGACTACCAGATGGCCCCTAGGCCCGACCCGCGCACCGTAAGCGAGTAGTTGGGTATTTGGGATAGTTAGGTAAAAAAAAGGTGGTCATGCTCATCTGGCGTCCGCCTGCCGAAGCATCTCTACCACGCCCCTAGGGGTCGTTCGGTAGAGATGCTTCGGCAGGCTCAGCATGACCACCTTTTTCCATTTTAAACGCGCGCCCTAGCCCTTACCCAGCAGCCGGGCCACGTACTTGCCCACGATGTCGAATTCCAGGTTGACGCGCTCGCCGGCTTGCAACTGGTGGAAGCCGGTGTGTGCGTAGGTATACGGGATGATGGCTACCGAAAAGCCGTCGGGTTCGCTGTCAAAGCACGTCAGGCTCACGCCGTTCACCGTGATGGAGCCTTTCTCCACCGTCAGGCGCTGCGGGCCCGGCTCGTGCCGGAAGCGAAACAGCCAGGAGCCATCCTGGTCCTGCACGCTGACGCACTCGGCCGTGGCATCGACGTGGCCCTGCACGATGTGGCCGTCGAAGCGCCCGCCGGCGGCCAGGCAGCGCTCTAGGTTGACGTGGCGGCCGGGCGCCCACTGGCCCAAGTTGGTTTTGCGCAGCGTTTCATCGATGGCCGTCACCGTGTGGGTGCCGGCCGCCGCATCGAGGGCCACCACCGTCAGGCACACACCGTCGTGGGCCACGCTCTGGTCGATTTTCAACTCCTGGGCGAAGGGCGACTGGATGGTGAAGTGGCGGTTGGTGCCCTGGGTTTCGACCGCCGTGACGGTGCCTGGGGCTTCAATTATTCCGGTGAACATAGATTTTCAATTAGCAATGAATAATCATCAAGTATCCGTTTGCAGAAACTAGCTTTCTACTAACAAGTACGCCCCCCAAATGATACTTGACTTTACTTACCGCGGCCTTCCACGATGATTTTCAGCGTGTAAAGCAGCACCCGGAAGTCCATGGCCAGGCTCATGTTTTCGATGTAGAGGATGTCGAACTTGAGGCGCTCTACCATCTGGGGCACGGTTTCGGCGTAGCCGTACTTCACCTGCCCTAGGGAGGTAAGGCCGGGGCGCACGCGGTGCAGGTGGCGGTAGTGGGGCGCGAACTGCACAATCTGCTCGATGAAAAACCGGCGTTCGGGCCGAGGGCCTACCAGGCTCATGTCGCCCCGCAGCACGTTCCAGAACTGCGGAAACTCGTCGAGGCGCACCTTGCGCATAAAGCGGCCCCAGGGCGTTACCCTAGGGTCGTGGTCGGAGCTAAGGGAGGGGCCGTTTTGCTCGGCGCCCACGTACATCGAGCGAAACTTGATAATTTCGAACGGCACGCCTTCGCGCCCAATGCGCTGCTGGCGGTAAAACACCGGCCCCGGCGACGACGACTTGACCATGACGGCCGTGGCGGCGTACACCGGGCTGGCCAGCAGCATAAACAATACCGAGCCGCCCACGTCGATAACGCGCTTGAGCACCAGTTGCCAGGGCGGCAGCAAGTCGTGCTTAATCTCGATGAGCGGCGTACCGAATAAGTGGTTGACCTTCACCGACCCCAGCAGTATCTGGTACAAGTCGGGCAGCACGCTCACGCGCACCGCTGAGCCGTCGAGTAGGTTCAGGATTTCCTGAATGCGGCGGTGCTCGCTAGGCTCAATGGCGATAATTACCTGCTCGATGCGCTCCGCCTGAATGATGGCCGGCAGCTGCTGGTACGAGCCCGTGCTGGGCAGCACGTCGGCCAGGCCGGCATCCACGGCCTCGCCCACCGGGGCGTAGCCCACCAGGCGCAGCCCCAGGTGGCGGCCGGTGCGCCGCAGCTCGTGGTAGGTGGCCAGCGCCAGCTGGCTGCTGCCTACCAGCAGCGTGGGGAAGGAAATGGCCCCGCCGCGCACCAGGCGCTGCACGCTGCTCACGGCCCAAATGCGCAGCACCGCCGTAATGCCGAAGTGCAGCAGGTAATACGCCGCAAACGTCTTATAATAAGCGCGGTAGTTGCTCACGCCCTGGTCGTCGAGCAGCAAGGCGAAGAAGATAACCACCGTGCCCAGCACCGACACCCGCGCCAGGCGAATGATTTCGGTGAGGCGCGACTTGCGGAAGATGTCGCGGTACTCGCCCAGCAGAGCGTAGAGGGCCGTCCAGAAGCAAGCAATCATCAGAGCCGCCCCCGAGAGGTAAAACACGGCGCCCTCGGTGAAGTGGTAGCCGGTAATTTCGCTGAGCAGGTACTTGCGCAGCAAAAAAAACGCCACCCAGGCCAGCACTGCCGCCCCAAAGTCGGCCGCGAGAAGCTTAAAAAATTGGAGTCGGCGGAGCAGCAAGGGGGAAGCGGTGGCGAGTACTTTTGCGGCGAGGCGGGGTAAAAGTACTCGCCCCGCCACATCTGCCCGGCTTACTAATCGCCCGGTTCTCCTTCTGGCTAGCCTAGTGGCCCTTCCTCCCCGTCTCCTCCTTCCGCCCGATACCTACCGCCACCGCGGCCAGCGCCGCGCCTTAGTCGAGCTGCTGCGCCGCGAGCGCGGCATCCAGGACGAGCAGGTGCTGGCGGCCTTGGGGGCGGTGCCGCGCCACTGGTTTTTCGAGCCCGCCTTCGACGCCCACGCTTACCAGGACAAGGCCTTCCCCATTGGCGAGGGCCAAACGATTTCGCAGCCCAGCACCGTAGCCCGCCAAACCGAGCTGCTAGGGCTACAGCCCGGCCACCGGGTGCTCGAAATCGGCACCGGCTCGGGCTACCAGTTCGCCGTGCTCTGCCAGCTTGCCGAGGGCGTGCAAAGCATCGAGTTCAACCCGGCGCTGTACGCGCGCGGGCGGGCCCGGCTGGCCGCGCTGGGCCTGCCCACCGCCGGCCTGCACCTGGGCGACGGCTCGCTGGGTTTGCCTGCCCTCGCCCCCTTCGACGCCATCTTGGTGACGGCCGGGGCGCCGGCCCTGCCGCCGGCTTTGCTGCGGCAGCTGCGGGTAGGCGGCCGGCTGGTGGTGCCCGTGGGCAGCCACGACCCCGGCCGCCAGCAATTGCTGCGCATCACCCGCGAGGGCCCCGATACGTTCCTGCGCGAAGAGCTGGGCGACTGCCGCTTCGTGCCGCTGCGCGGGGCGGCGGGCTGGCGCTAGGGCGTGGCGGCGGGGCCCAGCCGGTACACCAGCCCTAGGCGCAGGCTGCGGTCGAAGGCCTCGGTAGGCTCCCCGCCCACTAGGTGCGCCCGGTAATTGATGCTGCCCCAGGCGTAGCTGCCGTTGAGCCCCCAGCGGCCCCGCCAGGCGGTGAGGTCGGCGCGCAGCAGCCCGTCGAAGGGCAGGCTGCCGCTGCGGTCCTCGTTGGTGGCCCAACTTTGGTCACCGTTGTAGTAGTAGGTGCCGCGGCCGGTTTCGCGCCTGCCAAACACGGCGGCTAGCTCGGGGCCCGCTAGCACATCGAGGCGAACGGCCCCCAGGCGCAGGCGGTAGCCTAGGGCCAGAAACAGGCTTACGTGCTGACTGGCCAGGTAGCTGCTGCCCTCGGCCGCGTAATAGGAATTAGCATTGCTGCTGCTATACGCCAAGCCGGTAATGGCCGTGCGGGCGCGCTGGTAGTCGTAGCCCAAGTCGAGGGCCAACAGCAGCGGCCAGCGGCTCTCGTGCAGCAGCCGCAGGCCCGCGCCGGCCCCTAGGCCCTGGCGCCCGCCAAAGGGGTTGTTGGTGTAGCCACGGTCCTAGCCGTTGTAAACACTGTAATTGACGAATGATTCTTGCCCGGCGTCGCTGCCCACGTAGTGCGACAGGTTGAGGCCGGCCCAGCAGCTCGGTATGCTGGGCCAGGGCCGGCTGAGCACCGGCGGCGAGCAAGAGGGCGTAGCAAATTTTTCTCATCCGGGCAAGCTGCAAAAAGTTTAGTAAAGGTTGCTGGCCCGATGACCCCCTAGGGCTCGCAACCGTTGCACGTGGCGGCGCGCACGGCGGGCCGGTTACCTTTGCGCCACCTATTCCCACCTTCTTACCTACGCGCTACTGGCTACTTGACACCCAACTACTTGAAAAAGCAACGCCCCGTATCCGACTCCTTCGTCATCATGACCGAGCTGGTGCTGCCCAACGATACCAACACGCTCAACAACCTGATGGGGGGCCGCATGATGCACCTCATGGACATTGCCGCCGCCATTGCGGCCCAGAAGCATTCCAACCGCATCGTAGTCACGGCCTCGGTCGATAACGTGTCGTTTCGCGACCCCATTCGCCTGGGCAACGTCGTCACGCTGCAGGCCCAGGTCACGCGCTCGTTCAGCTCCAGCATGGAGGTGCACATCGACGTGTGGGCCGAGGACATTCCGAGCGGCACCAAGCTCAAAACCAACGAGGCGTTCTTCACCTTCGTGGCCGTCGACCAGTCGGGCCGGCCCATCGACGTGCCCGAGGCCATCCCCGAAACCGCCGACGAAATTGCCCTTTACGACGGGGCCCTGCGCCGCCGCCAGCTGCGCCTGGTGCTGGCCGGCCGCATGAAGCCCACCGACGCCATCGAGCTGCGCGCCCTATTTGAGATAGCTTAATTTTTTGATATAAATGACTACTGACCAGCAGGCTGGCACGCTGGCCTTTTTGCAAAGCTTCTATACCGGCGTCACGCTCTACGTGCCGTTCGAGGCCGCCGAGCACCCCGCTGCGCCCGCGTCCCTACCAGCCCCGGTCACCGCGCTTGCGCCAGGGCCGGCCGTTGCCAGCCCGGCGCCGGTAGCTGCCCCGGCGCCCGCCCCAGTGGTGGCCAGCCCGGTCGTTTCGCCCGCGCCTAGCCCTAGGCCGGTTGCACCGGTTACCGCGCCGCCCCTAGCCCCGGCAGCTTCCCCAACCGCCCCGCTTTCGCCAGTGGCGGCCGGCAAGCTGCCCTCGTTGGCCGCCCTGCCTACGCTACCAGTGGCACCGCCCGCGCTGGTGGCAACTGCACCGGTGGCAGCCGCGCCAGCAGGGCCTGCACCAGTAGCAGCCTCACCGACAGGGCCGGTGGCGCCCGTAGCTTCGGTGCCAGTGGTGCCGCCCACGCTCGCGCCACCGGCGGGGCCGCCCGCCGCCCCGCCGGTGGCGCCCTACCTGCTCACGCAGTTCAACACGCTCGGCAGCAATGCCCAGGGCGTGGTGCTGCTGGTGCGCCTGCCCGAGGCGCAGTTTCAGAAGCTGCCGCGCAACGTGTTTCTCAACAAGCTCTTGCAAGCCATCAACCTAGTAATGGCCGACGTGGTGCTGGTGAACGTAGCCGGACCCTACCCGGTGGCGCTGGAGAACCTGCGCCGCGAAATTGCCGCCACCCACGTGCTGGCCTTCGGCAAAAACCTGCTCGATGTGGCCGTGCGCACCACCCAGATTTACGAGCCCGTCCTGTTTCCCAGCCTCAACCTGGCCTACCTGGCCGCCGCCGAGGTCGAGATGGTGGAGTACGACGTCAGCCTAAAAAAGCGCCTATGGAACGGTTTGAAGGCCATGTTTTTAAATTGACTTCGCCGTGCAACTGGGATGATAGAGTGGTGATTGTCTTCGTGCGCAAGCACGCTAATGAAAGCTTTTAGCGCTTCTTTCGTAGGTTCGAGTCCTACTCTTAACTCTATTTAAAAGTTAAAAAAGCAGGGCCGCTCCATGAAGGGCGACCCTGCTTATGCAGCACATAAACAACGCTTACTTCAGCACCTCGGCCAGCTTGGCCTCTAGCGCCGGGCCGCGCAGGTTTTTGGCGATAATCTTGCCCTGCGGGTCGAGCAGGAAGGACTGCGGAATGGCTTGCACGCCGTAGGCGGCCGCGCCAGCGCTCTGCCAAAACTTGAGGTCCGACACGTGGTTGGGCCAGCTCAGGTGGTCGGCGGCAATGGCCTGCTCCCAGTTTTCCTTCTTCTGGTCGAGCGACACGCTGTAGATGGTGAAGCCCTTGCCCTTGTCCTTGAATTGGTTGTAGGCTTTCACCACGTTGGGATTTTCCTGGCGGCAGGGCCCGCACCAACTGGCCCAAAAATCGACCAGCACGTACTTGCCGCGCAGGCTCTTGAGCGACAAGCTTTTGCCCGCCGGCGTGGGCAGGTCGATGTTGGGGCCCTCGGTGCCGATGGCCGTGGCCCGCAGCGGGGCCAGGCGCTCGGTCAGGGCCTGGGTAAAGGGCGAGGCCGGCTGGCTTTTCTGCTGCACGGTGGCGATGGAGTCGGCAAAGGCAAAGTCCTCGTCGGGGCTCAGGAAGCTGAGCGTGGCAAAGCCCGCCGCCACCGACGTGGCATTGCGCCGAATAATGGCCTTGGCCTGGCGGGCGGCCCCTAGCTGCACGGCATTGGCCCTGGCCTCGATAAGGGGCAGTGAATCGGTGCGGCCGGCTTGCTTGAGGGTGTTGTAGCGCTGCACCAACTGCTGCATCTGGCTGCGGCTGGCGCTCAGGGTCTGGGTCAGCTCCTGCATCACCTGCGAGTCCTTCGAGCCCTTTACTGAGTAGCTGGCGGGCAGGTTCTTGGCGTCGCCGGCTAGCGTGAGGCGGGTTTTATTATCGAGCACCAGCAGCACCTGGTTGGGCTCGTCCACCTTCAGCTGGTACACGGCCTCCTTCACCGGCAGCACGCCCTTGAAGGTGAAGTGGCCCTTGGCATCGACCTTGGCCGTGCCGCGCTCCACAAACTGGCTGCTGGTGAGCTCGGCCAGGTGCAGGGTGGTGCCGGCCGCCGCGTTGCGCAGCTGCCCGCTGACTTCGAAGCCCTCGGCGGCGCTGGCATCTTGGCAGGCGTTGGTGAGGCCCAGCAGGGCTAGGGCGACGATGGCAGGTTTCATGGGAATGGTCATTTACGGCGATAGGAAGCCCTAGGGCAGTGTGGGAACGGCTGTGCTGGAGTAAACACCCGGCCAGCCCGAGGGTTCCAGGTCAGGTAAGTTAAACGTCTGTTCTTGCAAGCCTAGCGAAAACAATCGCACCCGCACGACCCCTAGGCGGATTGTGCGGGTGCGATTGCTTCGCAGGCTCGCAAGGACAAATACTCGTTATAGTAGGCTGTGCCCCTAGCCCTCCAGGCCCTGGCGCAGCAACTGGTTGGCTTGCTTGGGGTCGGCCTTGCCGCCGGTCAGCTTCATGAGCTCGCCCATAAACATGCCCACCAGCGACTTCTTGCCGGCGCGGTATTCGGCCACCTTGGCGGGGTTGGCGGCCAGCACTTGCTGCACTAGGCCCTCCAGCTCGTTGCCGTCGGTTTTAGAAAGTAGGCCCAGCTGCTCGGCGGCGCCGGTGGCGTTGGCCGTGGGGTGCTCCAGTAGGTACGGGAAGAGCTGCTTGCTAGCCACCGAGTAGTTGAGCTTGCCCGCGTCGATGAGCTCGATGATGCCCGCCAGCTGGCCGGGGTCGAGCGGGAAGTCGGCCAGGTCAAGGGCGCGCTCGTTGAGGTACGACTTCACGGGGCCCATCACCCAGTTGGCGGCGGCCTTGGCGTTGGGCGTTAGCCGGGCCAGCTCGTCGAAAAATAAGGCCACTTCCTTCTGGTCAATCAGCACCGAGGCGTCGTAGTCGCCTAGGCCCAGCTCGCCCGTAAAGCGGGCGTAGAGCTGCTGGGGCAGCGCCGGCAGTTCGGCTTGCACGCGGTGCAGCCAGGCGTCGTCAATCAGCAGCGGGGGCAGGTCGGGCTCAGGGAAGTAGCGGTAGTCGTTGAGGGTTTCCTTCGAGCGCTGGCCGCTGGTGGTGCCGCTGGCCGCGTCGAAGCCGCGGGTTTCGCTGTCCACCTCGCCGCCGTTTTCCAGAATCGCCACCTGCCGGCGCACCTCGTGCTCGATGGCGCGCTGCACGTTGCGGAAGGAATTCATATTCTTGACTTCCACCTTGGTACCATACTCGGTGGCGCCCTTTTTCATCACGCTCACGTTGGCGTCGCAGCGCAGCGAGCCCTCCTCCATGTTGCCGTCGCAGATGCCCAGGTACTCCACCAGCTTCTTGATTTCGGCCAGGTAGGCGTAGGCTTCCTCCTCGGTGCGCAGGTCGGGCTCGCTCACAATCTCGATGAGCGGCACGCCGGCGCGGTTGAGGTCTACCAGGGTTTCGGTTTCGCCGGCCAGGTGCATCGATTTGCCCGCGTCCTCCTCCATGTGAATGCGGGTGATGCCGATGCGGCGCGTGCTGCCATCCGAGAGCCGAATATCAAGGTGGCCACCGTAGCAAATCGGGGTCTTGTCCTGGGTTATCTGGTAGCCCTTGGGCAGGTCGGGGTAGAAGTAGTTTTTACGGGCAAACACGTTCTCGCGCTGAATCTGGCAGTTGGTGGCCAGGCCCATCTTCATGGCAAAGTCCACGGCCGTGCGGTTCACGCGGGGCAGCGTACCGGGGTGGGCCAGGGTAATCACCGACAAGTTGGTATTGGGCAGCGAGCCGTACTCGTTCTCATCGGCCGAATACATTTTGCTGTGCGTAAGCAGCTGGGCGTGAACTTCCAAGCCAATCACGGTTTGGTAGTTGGCAAGCGTGGCGTCGTCCATATCTTACTTCTTGAGCTGATAGCTTTTGCTGGTAAATCGGGCGCAAGTTAGGCGTTATTCCACGGTCCCTAGGCCCCTGGCGCCGCCTCAGGGCCCCAGGCCCCTGCGGCCGGCACCCAAAAAAAGCGGCCCGCTCAACAGGAGCGGGCCGCTTTTTATTTACCTACCGGCGCCGAATTACTTCTTGCGCACCGGGGCTTTGGCGGGGGCCTTCTTCACCGGGGCCTTGCGCGAGCGGGGCGAGCCGGTACCGGTGGTTTTTTTGCCGGGCAGCTTCTGGCCGCTGGCGCGAATTTCGGCAATGGTCGGGGCCGGGCCGTACTTGGTTTCGGCGGCGTTGGCCTCGCCCGTCAGGTAAGGGTCGAAGTCCACGCGGCGGTTCAGAGCTTGGCCGGCGGCCGTTTTGTTGTCGGCAATGGGCTTGGTTTCGCCGTAGCCGCGGGCCTCAATGCGCTCAGCCGGGATGCCGTGGTCAAGCATGTACTTGCGGGCGGCGGCGGCGCGCTCGTAGCTCAGGCGCAGGTTGTAGTTGTCGTCGCCCTTGCTGTCGGTGTGGCCGGCAATGCTGAGCGAGTAGTCGGGGTACTCGTTCAGGATGCTTACCATCTGGTCAAGCTTCGGGTACGACGAGGCTTTGAGCGTGGCTTTGTTAAAGTCGAAGTTGATGTACTTAGTAGCTTCCTGCAGGATTTTTTTCTGCTCCGCCTTGATTTCGGGGCAGCCTTTGTTGCTGGCCGGGCCGGGGCGGTCGGGGCAGCGGTCCTCGTTGTCGGGCACGCCGTCGCCGTCGCGGTCGAGCGGGCAGCCATTGGCGTCTACTTTCACGCCCGAGGGCGTATTGGGGCACTTGTCGAGGTAGTCGGGCACGCCATCACCGTCGGCATCAAGCGGGCAGCCGGTAGCGTCTACTTTCACGCCGGCCGGGGTGTTGGGGCACTTGTCGTCGGCGTCAGTCACGCCGTCGTTGTCGGCGTCGGGGCAGCCTTGCAGCGCGGCGAGGCCTTTCACGTCGGGGCACTTATCCTGGTAGTCAGCCACGCCGTCGCCGTCCGTGTCGAGCGGGCAGCCGTTCTCATCCACTTTTACGCCCTGGGGCGTGTCGGGGCACTTATCCTTGCGGTCGGGCACCCCGTCCATGTCCGTGTCCTTCGGCTTGCCGAAGTTGGCGGTGAGGCCAGCCGAAAACTGCATGTAGCGGTCGTAGCGGTCCCAGAAACTGCCGTCGCTGCCCATCACGCCGTCGAGGCGGTCGTCGGGCGTAGCCAGGTAGTGCTGGCCAGCCTGCACGAAGATGCCGAAGCCGGGCGTGAGGTGGAAATCCAGCCCTAAACCCACCTGCCCGTCAAACGAGCCATAGTTGGTGCGGCTGTTTGCTGACGATACGCCGTTAGCGAGCACGGAGTAGCGGTTGGTGTACACATAAGCAAAGCCCGGCTGCAGCAAGATGTAGGGCACCACCGGCGACTTGGGGAAGAGCTTCAGTTTGAAGCCCAGCCCGAAGGTGCTGATGTTGGCGTAGAAGCGGCGGTTGGTGGTGGTCGCGCTGCCGGTGCCCGAGAAGGACGAGCCGTCGGCGGGGAAGTACATGGCCGCCTGGTTGGCCGACAGGTTCAGGTCAAGGCCACCGTAGATATAGCGGCTCAGGGTGAGGCCGCCGCCGTAGTTCAGGTTGCGCGTATCCCAGAAGTTGCTGCCCAGGTCGCCACGGTACTGCAGCGTGGTGGCGTAGCCGCTCAGGCCCCATTTTTTGTCGGGGGTTTGGGCATTGGCGTGCGGCGCAGCGGCGCACATTCCCAGCCCCAGCAGTGAGGTAGCGAATAATAGGTGCTTCATGAAGAAGGAGAATGGGTGAAAAAATACCAGTCAGCGGCTAGGCATAGCTTTGGCAATCAGCAGGTTGCCCGAGTGGAGCGAAGGACTTTTGCCCTGACGCGCCCCTAGGCGGCCGCTCGCAGCCAGCCACAAAAGTACGCGCCGGCCTTACGGTTACGGTCGAGTGGGGGTTGCGCGCGGCACCTGGCCCCTAAAGGCGCGGCCCGGCGCGGTACGCCGTGGGGGGCCTGAACTCGACGGGCAGGCGGTAGCGGAAGGTAAATGGCTGCCCGTCGCGCCGGCCCGGCTGCCAGGGGCGGCTCAGTTGCTGCACTGCCCGCAGCACGGCCTGGTCGAGCGCTGGCCAGTGGGTGGGCACGTCCAGGCGGAGCTCGCTCAGGCGCCCATCGGTATTCACCAAAAAACTGACGCTAAGAATGATGGGCGCGGCCACGACCACGCGGCTCAGCGCGGGTGTGCGGCGCAGGCGCTGGTTTATTTCCTGGTTGAGGCGGGCCAGGCCGCCGGGGTACAGCGGCGCCTGCTCGTAGGGAAAGTAGGGCACGGGCTGGCCCTGGGCATCGTAGCAGCGGCTGCTTTGCTCGCGGCCGGCTTGGTAGCGGGCCTGGCGCTTGAGCTGGCCGTCTTCATAAAATAATAACAGGGTGCCCTCGCGCTGGCCGTGCTCGTAGGGTTCCAGGCACTCAGCCTGCCCTGTGGCATACCACGCGCTGCTGGTGCCATGGCGCACCCCCAGGGCCAGCTGGGCAAAGGGCAGGTACTGGTGCAGCTGGCCGGTGGGGTGAAAGGTGCGCACCAGCGCCGCCGCCGTGCCCCAGCTCAGCACCTCGGTGCACGCGCCCGCCGAGTCAATGGCTGAGGTGACCCGCAACGCGCTGGGCAGCGCAGCGGTGCTGAGCGTGTCGGCGGGTGCCTGGGCGCGGGCCGCGCCGGCCACCAGCAACCAGCTCATGCCCAGTAAGTAGTGGCAGAGGCACATAGGTGGAAAGGGTAGCGACGGAAAAATACTAGCCGCCGGGCACAAAAACCAAACCGCGCGCCCTGCTTCGCTTGGGTAAGCTCGGCAGCGCGCGCGGCTGGGAATAACTAGGGTGGTTAGGCTTGCGCCCCGCGCCAGGCCTAGGCCTAGCGCGGGGCACCCGGCCGGTCGAGGTGCTGCATGGCCAGCATCTGCTGCATGTTTTTTTCGAGGCCTTCGTTCGAGCCGTCGAGGAAGATGACGTTGCCCTTGCCCTGCTCGGCAAAGTGCTTGATGGCCTCGGTCCACATCGAGAAGTACACCAGCGAGGGGTCGAGGTTGTTTTCGGCCAGCTCCTGCACGGCGTGGGCCATGCCCTTGGTTACTTCCTCGCGGAACAGCGCCACGCCCTGGCCGCGCAGCTGGGCGGCGATTTTTTCGGCCTCGGCCGAAATCTTGATGGCGTTGCCCTCGGCCTCGGCGGCCTTGGTTTTGGTGATGAGCAGGGCCTGGCCCTCGTTTTCGGCGGCGGCCTTTAGGTTGTTGCTGGCCACGACTTTGGCCATCGAGCGCATAATCTCCTCATCAAAAGCAATGTCGTTGAGCTGCAAGTCGAGCAGGTGGTAGCCCCAGCTTTCGAGGGTTTCGTCGAGCTGGTCTTTCACGTGCAGCACGATTTCGCCCCGCAAGCTGAGCACGGCCGCCTGGCGCTGGGTGGCCACGAAGGCGCGGATGCTGCCCTCCACGGTGCGCACCAGCGCCTGCATCAGGCTGCGCTCGTCCACAAACTTGAAGGCCACGTTTTGGATGGTGCGGTCGTCCTGGTTGAGCACCGCGTACACCAGCATGGCCTTGAAGTTGACGTTGGCCTGGTCGCTGGTAATGGCCTGAAACTCCAGCTCCAGCGAGCGGTTCTGGATGGAAATGCGCTTGTAAACGGCTTCGACGAAGGGAATCTTGAAGTTGAGGCCCGGCAGCATCACCCGCCGATACTTGCCAAACACGGTGATGACGGCCACCGAGCCCGTGGGCACGATGACGTAGCTCAGGAAGAGCGTAAGGAGCACGAGGCCCAAAACAATGAGGGAGGCCATAAGGTGGTGGCCGCGGCCGGCCGGCAAAATGGAAGTAAAGTGCCTGATGCGCCGGCAAGTTAGGCGGCCGGGCCAGGTTTCTGGTTTATCGCTGCCCTAGGGCCCGGCATTACACCCTGGGCGGCCCGCTGGCGCTCGTACAATCGGCTTTCCGTAATGCCTCTTCCGCCTGCTAGCCGCTGCCCGCACCCGCATTGCCAACGAACGCGTTCTGCTCACTTACGTGCGCATCAACCTGACCTTCAACAGCTTTTGCTTGGCGCTGCTGCGGCTGGCGCTGTTGCGTGCTGGCGTGGGGGCACTGGCCCTGGCGGGGCTGCTCCTACTCGTTGGCTACCTGCGCTTCCGCCGCGCCCACCAGCTTGAGTCGGGCCGCCGGTAGCTGCCTTACATCACCCTAGGGCTCGGGCTAGCATCTGGGCCTAGCCTCTTGGTGGTCCGGCTTGGCTTGCTTGCGAAGGCAGTTTGGGCGCGCGGCTACGGCTTTCGCCGGGCCGAAAAGTGACGATGGCCCGCGGGTCGCAGCTTACGGTGACTACCCCGCCGAAGATTGATTTTAATAAAGCGCAGGGCCTAAGCAAAATCTTGGGGGCTTGGGAGCGCAATTATGTACCCGCTGGGGGTAACGCGGCGGGGCCTTCGTTGTTAGTATAGGGTAGCTCCTACCAGGTCGAGTAGCAATCCCTTATCTAGTGCTTTACAGGCACGGCTTTGCCGCCCTAGGGCGGTTTGGCGGCGCCAAGCGCCTAGCCGGTTTTTTCCATTAGCTTTTACTTCTATGCACCCTACCCCTACGCCCCTGGTCCCGCCGGCCGGCCCCACTCCGGCCCCCGGCCCAGTGCAAACAACCACCCTCGCCATCGAGGGCATGAGCTGCGCCTCGTGCGCCAACTTCGTGGAGCGCGCCCTCAGCCGCACGCCCGGCGTGCAAAGCGCCCAGGTGAACCTGGCTACCGAGAAGGCCACCGTCAGCTTCGCGCCCGCCCTCACCGGCCGGCCCCAGCTGAAAGCGGCCGTAGAAGCCGCTGGCTACCAAGTGGTAGAACCCGCCATTACCACTACCGCTGCGGCCGGTGCTCCCGCTCCCAGCCTGGTACCTGACGAAGATGAGCTGGCGGCCCGCAAGGCGCTAGGCTACCAGCAACTGCGGCGGCGCTTCTGGCTGACGGCCACCCTGGCGGCCGTCATCATGGCCCTGAGCATGCTCATGCTCTGGCCCGCGCTCATGCACCGGGTGCCGGCGCCATTGCTCCACTACGCGCTGCTGACCCTCACGGTGCCGGTGCTGCTGGTGGGCGGGCGCGAGTTCTACGTGGCGGCGTGGAACGGGCTGCGCCACCGCACCGCCAGCATGGATACGCTCATTGCCGTGGGCACGGGGGCAGCCTTTGCCTTTAGCCTGGCGGCCACCCTAGGGCCGGGCTTGCTGCGGGCGCACGGCCTTGCGCCAGTGGTGTACTACGACACCACGGCCACCATCATCGCCCTCATTCTATTGGGCAAAGTGCTGGAGGCCCGCGCCAAGCAGCAAACCTCGGCCGCCCTGCGGGCGCTGCTGGGCCTGCAGGCCAAAACCGCCCGCGTGGTGCGCCCCGACGGCCGCGAAGAGGCCGTGCCCGTGGCCGCGCTGCAAGTGGGCGATGTGGTGGCCGTGCGCCCCGGCGAGAAAGTGCCCACCGACGGCGAGCTGACCGAGGGCCACTCGACCCTCGACGAGAGCATGCTGACCGGCGAGAGCCTGCCGGTGGCGAAAAAACCTGGCGACCCCGTTTTCGGCGCCACGCTCAACAAAACCGGGGCCTTCCGCTTCCGCGCCACCCAGGTGGGGGCCGGCACCGTGCTGGCCCAGATAGTGCAGCTGGTGCAGGAGGCGCAGGGCAGCCGCGCCCCCATTCAGCGGCTGGCCGACCGCATCAGCGGCGTGTTTGTGCCGGTGGTTATCCTGCTGGCGCTGGCCACGTTTGTGCTGTGGTTCGATTTGGCGCCGGCCGCCACGCGGCTGCCGCTGGCGCTCACGAGCTTCGTGGCCGTGCTCATCATTGCCTGCCCCTGCGCCCTGGGGCTGGCCACGCCCACGGCCATCATGGTAGGCACCGGCAAGGGTGCCGAGTATGGCATCCTGATTCGCAACGCCGAGGCCCTCGAAAAAGCCTACCAGGTAGATACCGTGGTGCTCGACAAAACCGGCACGCTCACCCTGGGGCAGTTCGCCCTCACCGACCTGCGCGCCCTGCCCGGCTACTCCGAGGCCGCGCTGCTGCCCTTGCTGGCCGCCCTCGAGCGCCAAAGCGAGCACCCGCTGGCCGCCGCCGTGGTGCGCTACGCCGACGCCCACCCTACCCCGCTACCGCGGCTCGCGGCCACTGCCTTTGCGGCCGTGGAGGGCCTAGGGGCCCGCGCCACCGTGCAGGGCCAGGCGGTGCTGCTCGGCAACGAGCGCCTGCTGCGCGAGGCCGGCATCGAGCTGACGCCCGCTGCCCGGCAGGCGGCCGCCGACCTGCTAACCCAGGCCAAAACCGTGCTCTACGCCGCCGTAGCCGGGCAGCCGGCCGCCGTGCTGGGTTTGGCCGACGAGCTGCGCCCCACCTCGGCCCAGGCCGTGCGCGAGCTGCAGGCCCTCGGGCTGGAGGTGGTGATGCTGACCGGCGACAACCCCCAAACGGCCGCCGCCGTGGCCCAGGCGCTGGGTATCAAGCGCTTCGTGGCCGAGGTGCTGCCTGCCGATAAAGCCGCCCAGGTGCAGCAGCTGCAAGCCCAGGGCCGCGTGGTAGCCATGGTGGGCGACGGCATCAACGACGCGCCGGCCCTGGCCCGCGCCGATGTAGGCCTGGCCATGGGCAGCGGCACCGATGTGGCCGTGGCCGCCGCCCCCATCACCCTGCTGCGGGCCGATGTGCGGGGCGTAGCCGGTGCCATCGCCCTCTCGCGCCGCACCGTGCGCACCATCCGGCAAAACCTGTTTTTCGCCTTTGTTTACAACGTGGTGGGCATTCCGGTGGCGGCGGGCCTGCTCTACCCTTTTACCGGCTGGCAGCTCTCGCCCATGCTGGCGGCGGGCGCCATGGCCCTCAGCTCGGTATCGGTGCTCACCAACTCGCTGCGGCTGCGCGGCTTTGCCCTAAAGCAATAACCGATTAGCCTGGGCTGAATAAGTCAAGTTTTTTATAATGCTATTCATTCGCACGGAAAACGCGGTTTTTCGTCGAAAATAATTTTTCTTCCCCAATGGATACTTCGCAGCTTTTCGTTACGCTCGGCGGCCTAGGGCTTATGGCATTCGTAGCCTGGTTTTTCTTCTGGGCGCCGCACCGGGTAGGCGCAGCCACTACTACCACCGCCGGCGCGCAGCAGGTTGACATTCACGTGAAAGGTGGCCGGCTTCGGAGCTCAACAACAGCCACTTCGTAGTGGAGCGCGCCGCCGGCGGCGAGGCCAACTTCGCGGCGCTGAGCCAGGTAGCTGGCGCGGGCAGCAGCCAGGCCCACCGCTACCAGAACGTCGATACCGCCCCGCTCACCCTGGGCTACTACCGCCTGCGGCAGGTAAATGCGGCCACCGGGCAGGTTAGCTACAGCCCCGTGGTGGCCGTGTAAACTACGCGGGGCGAGGCGCTGGCCGCCTAGCCTGGTGGCCGCTACCCTCAGCATGGCCAGCCCAGTGGCTACGCAGGTCACTATTTTCGACCAGCAGGGCCGCCTGCTGCAAGCCGCCCTAGCCGCCGGCCCCCAGCCGATAGATGTAAGCAACCGGCCGGCTGGGCTCTACTTCTTGCAAGACGCCGCTACGGGCCAGCGGGTACGGTTTGAAAAAGCCCCCTAGGGCAGGTGCCGCGCTACTAGCCGGGCTGTTATTTGCGTTGCGCGCGGGCCAGGGCGCGCGTAGCGAAGTGCTCGCCCCAAAGCAAGGTCGGCTCCACCGCCGGCGGCATCTGCATACGCGAGGCCGGGCCCTTTTAGGGCTGTCGGGCGTGGCTACCGGGCGCGTGGATTTTCTGTTTCCAGGCCCTGCAGCCAGGCGAGGTTTCGCAGGTGGCGCCAGCCGATAAGCTGAGCATGGCCTGGGCATTGGGCCATCGGTGGTTTTCTAGGCGAAACCCGCCCGCTGAAAGTAGCCCTGGGTGCGGGGCTCATCATTGGCGGCACGCTAATGCGCATTTTGCAAGGCCTTGGCCCGACCAGCCGGCCTAGGCCCGGCCGGTAGCTCGGCGCCAGCCCATTTCCAGCCCCACCCCGGCCGCGATGCCCAGCGCGTAGCACGCCAAATCGCTCCACAAGAAGCCCTGCCCCAGCACCAGGGCCCCTAGGGTGGTGTGGCGCAGCGCTTGCAGCCAGGGCGCCTGCCACAGCTGGCTGGCCTCGATGAGGCCCGCAAACGCGCCGGCGGCCAGCGCCCGCCGCCCCGCAAACCAGCCGGGCTGCAGCGCCCCCGCTAGCCAGTATACTAATAGGGCCCACAGCGCATCGCCCGCGTAGGCACCCACCCAAGGCGGCAGCGCAGCCGCGTAGCGGCGCGAGGCCAGGCCCAGCCCAATGGCAACCAGCCCTAGGCCCAGGTAGCCGGCTCTAGGGCGCAGCGAATAAGAACGGGCAGCGGCGGCCATAAGCGGCAGTATTTAGGGGCAGATTGACGGTATTAGAGTAACTTTGCAAATCAAAGTTCTTTATAAAAGATTAACTATGCAACTTACCCCTGCCCAAGGCCCTGCCCCGGCCGCTTACTTCGTACCGCCCGGCTCGGTGGTGCGCCGCATCTGGGGCACGGCCGACACGGTGCTGTTCATTTTTGCCGGGGCGGCGGCCGAGTTTGCCCTTAACAAAGCCGTCGATTGGCTGTACTTCACGGGGCGGCTGCCGGCCGACCCACTGGCGCGCCTGTTCTCGACGGTGGAGTACGCCCGGCGCATCGTGTTTGCCGACCGCGCCGGGGCCGAGCGGACCATCGACAGCATGGCCGCCATTCACGCGGCGGTAGAAGCCAGCCGCGGGCAGGCCATCCCGGCCTGGGCCTACCGCGACGTGCTTTACCTGCTCATTGCCTACTCCATCGCGGCCTTTGAGGTGCTGGAGCGGCCCCTGAGCGCGCCCGAAAAAGCGGAAATTACCGACGTGTTTTTGCGGGTGGGGCGGCGCATGGGCATCGCGGACCTGCCCGCCGACTACCCCGCCTGGCTAGCCGACCGCGCCGCGCACCTAGCCCAGGATGTGCAGCTAAGCCCTTATACCACCGACCTTTACCGCCAGTATCGGCGCCACCTGGGTGGGCTGCGCTACTGGCTGCTGCGCCAGGCCCAGTGGCTGGTGGCCCCGCCGCTGGTGCGCCAGCTGCTGGAGCTGCGCCGGGGCCTGGGGCTGCGCCTGGCGCTGGCCGTGTACCAGCGCACGCAGGGGCTGCGCGTCAGCCGGTGGCTGCGCGCCAGCCTGCTGCCCCCGGCCTGGCGCGCGCAAATACTGGCCCTCGACGCCCCACCCGCGGTGCTGGGGCAGGCTACCATGCCTAGGGCTTAGCCAGGCGCAGCCGGCGCTGGGCGGGCGCGGCAGCCAGGGAGCTAGCCCGTGCTTTGCCGGCCAGCCAGGCCCTAGGGGCAGTGCAACCCAGCACCCGGCCGGCGCCCGAAAATATCAGCCGGCCGAGCGCGTCTGGCAGCAGGCAACACGCGGCAAGGTTTTTAGCGGGCGCCGACTGGCGGTTTTTCTGCGCTCACCAGCAACTGCTTAGCCTACGGCGCCGCGGGGCTTGCAACAATTGTCGCCCTACCCGCTTCTTACTGCTTGATGAGAATTTTACGCTTCTGGGGAATTCTACTGGGAGTACTGCTGCTGGCGGCGCCGGGCCGGGCCCAGGCGCCCGATAGCCGGCCGCCGCTGCCCACCAAGGACCTGGGCGACCTGGTAAAAAGCGTTTTGCCGCACCTGGCCCACCCGCGCCGCGCCCAGGCCGCCGCTGACTCGGCGGCGCAGGCGGCCGACTCGCTGGCGCCCCGGCCGCCGAGCCGGCCGCGCCAGCCCAAAAACGCCACCCTGGTGGTGCTGCCGGCCGTAGCCTACACCCTGGAGGCGCGCCTGCTGGCTACGCTCACGGCCAGCGTGTCGTTTACGAGGCCCGAGGCCAATTTGTCGGCCCTCTCCACCACCCTCACCTACACCCAGAACCGGCAAATTATTCTGGCCCTGAACGGGCCGCTCTGGACCAGTTACAACCACAGCCTGTGGCTGGCCGACTACCGCTTGCTGCACTACCCGCAGCAAACCTTCGGCCTAGGCAGCAACTCGCACCTGAGCGACGCCCTGGCCATGGACTACAACCTGCTGCGCGTGCACCAGAGCTACTACCACCGCGTGGGTGGCCGCGGGCCGCTCTACGCCGGGGTAGGCTACTTTTTGGATACGCGCTGGAACATTGAAACCGTGAACGGGCGCGGCGAGCAAATCGACGTTATTTCGGGCTACCGGCCGGGCGTGCGCGGGCGCTCGACCTCCTCGGGCCTGGTGCTGAGCGTGCTGCGCGACAGCCGCGACAACCAGCTGCGCCCCGCCCCCGGCGAGAGCTACCTCTTTCTGGCGTTGCGCACCAACCTGCAAGCACTGGGCTCGGACGCCAACTACCGCTTTTTTCAGTTCGACGCGCGGCGCTACTTCCGGGCCGGGCCTCGGGGCAACGTGCTGGCCTGCTGGCTCTACGGCGATTTTGCCCAGGGCTCGGCCGCGCCCTACCTCGACCTGCCCGCCACCGGCTGGGACACCTACAGCGTAACCGGGCGCGGCTACATTCAGGGGCGCTTTCGGGGCACCAGCCTCGTGTATGGCGAGGCCGAGTACCGCTTCAACCTCACGCCCTCCCGGGTGCTCGGGGGCGTGGTGTTCGCCAACGGCCAAAGCGCCCGCAACCCCGACACCGGCTTCGGCCGCGTGGCGCCGGCCGGCGGGGCCGGCATTCGGCTGGCACTCAGCAAAAAGGTGGGCACCTACCTGGCCGTAGACTACGCCCTGGGGCTGGAAGGCTCGCAAGGCGTGTTCTTCAACCTAGGCGACGTGTTTTAAGGTAGCTAGTGCACTCCTTATAAGGCTTATAAGGCGGTCATGCTGAGCGCAGCGAAGCATCTCGCTCTTTTCATTGAACAGAGACCCTAGGGCATCGGGCGGGCGAGATGTTTCCCTTCGCTCAGCATGACCGCTTTTTACTAACTATTCGGCTGCCAACTAGCATCGCGCCGCTAGTCGTTTTCTGAACGGCTGGGCGAGGCTTTGGCCGCGCGGCCGGGCTCGGGGGCGGCCAGGGCCTCGCGGGCAAACTCGTGCTTGAGGTGCTCGTAGAGCGAGTGCGGGTCGATGAGGGCGGCCACGGCCTGGGCCAGCAGCGCCCCCAGCAGCAACTGGAAAATGGCCGAGTGCCGGTCGGTCATTTCCAGCACCAGGATGGCGGCCGTGAAGGGCGAGCGCACCACGCCCGTGAGAAAGCCCACCATGCTTACCAGAATAATCAGGTTGCGGTCGGCCACGGCAATATTAAAGAGCTGGGCCACGCCATCGCCCAGCAGGGCGCCGGCGCTGAGCGAGGTGGCAAACACGCCGCCCGCCCCGCCGCTGCTGTAGCTGAGCACCATGCCTACGAAGCGCGCCGGAAACAGGTAGGCCGGCGTGTGCCCGTCGTTTTGGAAGAGCAGCGTGTTGATAAGGGGCTTGCCGGTGCCCACCGCCGCCGGCCCTAGGGCATAGGCCAGGCACGCCAGCACTAAGCCGCAGCCCAGCACCCAGCCCGCCCGCTGCGGCAGCGTGGTAAAGCGCTTGCGGTACTGGCTGAGGCCCAGCAGCACCTTGGCAAACAGCGCGCCGGCCAGCCCGCACAGCGCCGCCGCCACCATCACCAGCACCTGAAACCAGCCGCCCGGCGAGGTGACCCTCGGGTAGCCCAGGTAGAGATACGGCCCCAAAAACTGCTGGGCCGTGAGGCCGGCGATGATAACGGCCGTGAACACGGCCATGCGAAAGCGCGATAAGTGAATCTGGGTCAGCTCCTCCACCACAAACACGATGCCACCAAGCGGGGTGTTGAAGGCCGCCGCCAGCCCGGCCGCCCCGCCCGTGACCAGCGCAATCTGGCGCGAGAGCCTAGGCCAGCCCGCCGGCTGCAAGCGGTTGATGGCCCGGAAGATGGCGGCCGCCACTTGGATGGTAGGCCCCTCGCGCCCGATAACGCCGCCGCCCAGCAGCAGCACCACGCTGCTGACTATTTTGACGAGGGCCACCCGCAAACTGAGCAGGTAGCCGGTGCGCCGGTAGTGCGCGGGGTTGGAAAGGTCGATGCCGGCCATCACCTGCGGAATGCCGCTGCCCCGGCTGGCCGGCGCCAGAAAGTACACCAGCGCCCACGAGCCCACAAAGGCCAGCGGCGTGAGCACGAAGGCCAGCGGCGGCAGCTGCCGCAGCCAGGTAAAGCTGACCTGCTCGGCCCAACCAAATACCTTTTCGTAGCCCACGGCCATGAGGCCAGTGAGCAGCGAGGCTACCCAAAACGGAAAGCTGCGCAAAATGAGGCGCCGCACGCGCTCGGTATACAGCTGGCGCAGCAGGTGCTGGTCGAGCCAGGCCAGTACGCGGGCGTAGCGGGAAGTGGTTGGGAGTTCGGGCATGAGGAAAAAGCGCGGACCGGCGCGCCGCGCCGGGTGGCGCGCCAAGGCTTGCAAAGTAGCGCCCCCAGCCGCGGAGCGGCTGCAGAGCTGCGCGGCCGCTCGTTATGGTTTCTTGAATAACAGCTGCTTGGGAATTTAAGTAAATTCGGCGGCGCGCAATCAAACCTCACCCAACCAAGTCCGCTTGCTACCCTAGCCACTTTTCACGGCCACCGCCGCTGCCAATGGCGCCGGCCACCATGCCGGCCAGCGCGCGCTTTCCTGGCAAATTTTAAGGCAGAAAAGTGGCCGCGGGCCTAGCTCTGCCGTACTAGCAACCACTTAGAATACGGCTGCTCGCTTAGTTAAGCTGGCTTTTTTGCTTGTTCAGCTGGCGGCCAGCTACTTGCTGCCGCCCGCCGCGGCTTCCTTTCCAACCCCCTTTTATGTCCGACAAACCCCTAGGCAAGCAAACCCATGAGGATGTGGTGAGCAACCCCAAAACCGAGCAGCTCGCCCAGCACAGCGACGAAGGCTACGGCAAATATTTAACCAGCAACCAGGGCCTGCGCATCAACGACGACCAGAACTCGCTGAAGGGCGGCGAGCGCGGCCCCACGCTGCTCGAAGACTTCCTCTTCCGCGAGAAGATGACCCACTTCGACCACGAGCGCATTCCGGAGCGCGTGGTGCACGCCCGCGGCGTGGCGGCCCACGGCTACTTTGAGGCCTACGGCAACGCCACGGAGCTGACCAAGGCGCACTTTTTGCAGCCCGGTGTGGTGACGCCGGTGTTCACGCGCTTCTCCACGGTGGCCGGCTCGCGCGGGGCCAGCGACCTGGCCCGCGACGTGCGCGGCTTCGCCGTGAAGTTTTATACGCAGGAAGGCGTGTACGACCTGGTAGGCAATAATATGCCGGTGTTCTTTATTCAGGACTCCATCAAGTTTCCCGACTTCGTGCACGCCGTGAAGCCGGAGCCGCACAACGAGATTCCGCAGGGCGCCTCGGCCCACGACACGTTCTACGACTTCATTTCGGCCAACCCCGAGAGCACCCACATGCTGCTGTGGGCCATGAGCGACCGCGCCCTGCCGCGCAGCCTGCGCATGATGGAGGGCTTCGGCGTGCACACCTTCCGCTTCGTGAATGCCGCGGGCAAGTGGCGCTTCGTCAAGTTTCATTGGAAGCCGCTACTCGGAACCCACTCGGTGCTGTGGGACGAGGCCCAGCAGATTTCGGGCAAAGACCAGGACTTCCACCGCCGCGACCTGTGGGCTAACATCGAGATGGGTGCCTACCCCGAGTGGGAGTTGGGCGTACAGGTGGTCGAGGAAGAGGACGAGCACAAGTTTGACTTTGACCTGCTGGACTCGACCAAGCTCATCCCCGAAGAGCTGGTGCCGGTGCAGGCCATCGGCAAGATGGTGCTCAACCGCAACGTAAACAACTACTTCGCCGAAACCGAGCAGGTAGCTTTCTGCCTGAGCCACATCGTGCCGGGCATCGACTTTTCGAACGACCCGCTGCTGCAAGGCCGCATTTTCTCGTACCTCGACACCCAGCTCAAGCGCCTAGGGGGCCCCAACTTCCACGAGATACCGATTAACCGCTCGCTGGCCCCGGTGCACAACAACCAGCGCGACGGCCACATGCGCCAGACCATCAACAAGGGCCAGGTGAGCTACGGCCCCAACCTGCTCAATGACCAGTACCCCAGGCAGGCTCCGCAAAGCGAAGGCGGCTTCTCGTCGGTATACGAGCGCGTGGAAGGCCCCAAGATTCGGCGCCGCAGCAAGAGCTTTCTCGACTTTTACGGCCAGGCCCGCTTGTTTTGGAACAGCCAAAGCGAGGCGGAGAAGATGCACATCGTGAAGGCGTTGCGCTTCGAGCTGAGCCACGTGCAAGTGAGCTGGATTCGGGAGCGCACGCTGGTGCAGCTCGCCCAGGTAGACCACGACCTGGCCAGCCGCGTGGCCGTGGGCCTGGGCATGGATGTGCCGTCGGCCAAGGGTATGCAGCTCAACTACGGCGCCATCGGCGCCGACGACAAGGCCGCCGACTTCCAGTCGGCCAAGGCCAAGGCCAACGTCGGCAGCTCGCCGCACCTGAGCCTCGCCGCCGACAGCCCCATCAACCAGGGCAAGGGCAGCGTCAAAACCCGCCAGATTGCCATCCTGGCTACCGACGGGGCCGACGTAGCCGCCATTGCCGAACTGATGAAGACCTTTATGGAGCAGGGCGCCCAAACGGCCATTATCGCTACCCACCTGGGCACAATTAAGGGCCAGGACGGCGAGCAAATCCTCGTTAACTGGACGTTCCAGAGCACCTCATCGGCCTTGTTCGACGCCGTGTACGTGGCCGCCGGCGCGCCGAGCGTGCAGAAGCTAAAGCAGGATTTTGACGCCGTGCGCTTCGTCAACGAGGCCTTCCGCCACTGCAAGCCCCTGGCCGCCTCGGCCGAAGGCGTGGAGCTGCTGCAAGCCGCCGCCTACCCCGGCGCCGAGGGCATCTTGGAGGCCGAAGGCGTGGTGACCAGCCCGGAAACGGACATCGCCGGCCTGG
This sequence comes from Janthinobacterium lividum, assembly GCA_050954355.1. GTDB lineage: Bacteria > Bacteroidota > Bacteroidia > Cytophagales > Hymenobacteraceae > Hymenobacter. The sequence continues at coordinate 13,764 of JBPBPH010000082.1, read as the reverse complement.
CCCAGGAGTTTGCCGCGGCCATCAAGCAGCACCGCTTCTTTAGCCGCGAGCTGGGGGCTGTGCCCGCCTAGCCTCTTCAAAGTACGCTTGGCCCCTAGGGCTTCCCTCCTACCCTTTGCGGGGCGAGGGAAGCCCTAGGGGCCAATTTGCGCAGGTACGGCAGGCAAAACCCATTTACGCACGGCTGCCGCCCGCACCCGTGAGGCGCTGACGAGCACTTTGTGAGCAGCGCTCACTCCGAAACAACTCTCAGGCAGCTCGCGCGCTCACCCCAGGGCCTGCCGGGCCGGGCCGCCCTAGGGCCCGCGGTAGCCGCAAGATTGGCGCGGCCGTCGTATCCTTGGCGCACTTATGCGCTTGCTGCCCCTGTTTCCCCTCAGCCTCGTCGCTTTTCCCGGCGAGAAGCTCAACCTGCACATCTTCGAGCCGCGCTACCGGCAGCTGGTGCGCGACTGCCTCAGCGAGGGCCTTACCTTCGGCATTCCGCCCTACCTCGACAATACGGTGCAGATGCTGGCCACCGAGATGCGCCTGCTGAGCGTGGAGCGCGTGCATGCCGGCGGCGAGATGGACATTCGCACCGAAGGGCTGCGGGTGGTGCGCATCGAGCAGTTTATGCGCCAAGTGACCGGCAAGCTCTATGCCGGCGGGCAGGTGGAGGCAGTGGGGCAGGACGAAGAAACCGACCCGCTGCTTAGCAACGTCATTGCCGCCCAGGTGCGCCGCCTCTACGAGGCCCTGGGGCTGCACAAGCTGCTGCTGGAGCTGAAAACCGACTTTCGCATCTTCGACGTGGCCCACCACATTGGCCTGAGCACCGAGCAGGAGTTTCAGCTGCTGGGCACTACCGCCGAGCACGAGCGCCAGGAACTGGTGCGCGAGCACCTCGAGCGCCTGCTGCCCGCCGTGCTCGAGGCCGAGCGCCTCAAGGAGCGCGTAAAGCAGAACGGTCATTTTAAGAACCTTAAGCCGCCCACCTTCTGAGCGGTAGTATGCCAGGCTGGCGTATGATTTTTTGCGGAAGCTCAGCCTTATTATTTAGGAAATACGTAGCTAGGCCCGAACTTAGGGGCCTAGGCTTTCTTTCTTTCTCTCACCCCATATTTTCCCTTTATTGCACAGCTTTATGCCACATTTTTTACGCAACTGCCCGCGGGCCCGTGGGTATGGTTTTTTGGGGCTGCTCGGGCTTCTGACCTCGGCCACGGCCCTGCACGCCCAAACCACCCCTAGCACCGTGTACGCGCTGGGCACCGTGACGCAGAACTACAGCGTAGGGCCCTTCACTTACCCAGCCGGCTCGCAGACCCTGGCGCCGCTCAACCCTGGCACGGCGGCCTTCGTGGGGCTGCCTACCATCATTGCGGGCATTACGGCGGGCCAGCAGCTGGTGGGCATCGACGCGCGGCCCAGCACGGGCGTGCTCTACGCGCTGGGTATTAACCCGAACGTGAGCACCGGCAATGCGCAGGTATACACGCTGGTAATAACTACGGCCAGCACCACTACAAGCATTGGCACGGCCACGGCCACGCCGGTGGGCGCCGCCATTACCCTGGACGTGAGCGATACCAACCGCGCCAATACGCGCGGGCTGGTGCCCAACATCGGCTTCGACTTCAACCCGCGCGTAGACCGCATCCGGGTGGTGGCCCCCAACCGCGCCAACTACCGCCTCAATCCCAACAACGGGCAGATTGTCCTCAAGGACGCTGACCTGGCCTACTCGGGCAGCAAGGCGGTGTCGGCCCCGGCTACGCCCTACGTGGGCACGGCGGCCTACACCAACTCGCAGCTGGGCGTGAGCGGCACCACGCTCTACGACATCGACGTGACCGCTACCAACTCTAACAACGCGGATAGGGCCGTGCTCTCGACCCAGTTTCCGCCCAACGACGGGCAGCTGAACACGGTAGCCAACTTGTCATTTTTGACCAAAGACGCCAACCCAGGCCCCTACGGCCTTGCTTCGCCCACCATCGGCCTAGGGCTGGATATCTACTACAACGGCAGCGCCACGGCCAGCCAGGCCAACAGCGCCTACCTGGTGGAGGCCCGCTACCGCGACACGCCTGCGGTGGCCGACCGCTTTACGTCTAACCTCTACACCTTTGACCTGGCCACCGGCACGGCTACGCTCATCAACAATATTGTGGGCAACGTGCCCATCTACTTTGCCGACATCGCCGTGGGCGTGACCCAGCCCTACACCTGGCTGGGCACGGTGAGCAACGCCTGGAACGACGGCAGCAACTGGAGCACCGGCACGGTGCCCACCGCCACCAGCAACGTGTTTATTCCGGGCCCGAGCGCCAACGTGCAGTTCCAGCCCATCGTGGCCGATGCCGAGCAGGTGAACTCGGTGACCCTGGGGCTGAGCGCCGTGCTGACCACGGCCAACGGCGGCACGCTGAGCGTGTACGGCGACTTTGTGAACAACGACGGCACGGTGGCCGGCAGCGGCAGCGGCCTAGTGGCCCTGGTGGGCACCACCCGGCAGGAGATTGCGGGCTCAGCCACCTCCAACTTTCGCAACCTGAGCGTGGGCTCGGCGGGCGCCTTCACCAGCGCGCCCATTTCGGTGGCGGCGGGCCTCACGCTGAGCGGCACCCTGGACGTAACCGGCCAGGCCCTGACGCTGCTCTCGAACTCAACCACCGGCACGGCCTACGTGGTGAACAACACCGGCGGCTCGGTAACGGGCACGGCCACGGTGCAGCGCTACATCGACGGCAGCCTCAACGGCCAGGGCATCGGCTACCGCCACTACTCGGCGCCGGTTACTGGCACCACGGTGGGCGACATTGCCACCTCGACGTACGCGCCCATCTTCAACCCGGACTACAACACCAGCACCACGCCGGGCACCACTATGCCCTTCCCCACGGTGTATGGCTACAGCCAGAGCATGTACGAGAGCTCGCCGGCCGTGACCATCAACACCGACTTCGAGCGCGGCTACTTCTCGCCCACCGCCGCCACGCCCTGGGTTTCGGGCACGGCCTACACGGTGAACATCCCCAACAGCGAAATCGTGGACTTTGTGGGCACGCTGGCCAACGGCAACATCAGCACCGCCGCGCAGGGCCGCAGCGCCAAGGCCAACGCGGGCTGGCAGCTGCTGGGCAACCCCTACCCCAGCGCCCTCGACTGGAACCAGGTGGCCGCCAGTGGCTTGAATGGCATCAACAACGCGCTATTTGTGTACAAAAGCAGCGGCCAGTACACGGGCAGCTACGCCAGCTACGTCAACGGCCAGGCCAGCAACGGCGGCACCAACGTGGTGCCGCTGGCCCAGGGCTTCTTCGTGCGCACCAGCGCGGTGGGCGGCCAGGGCAGCCTCAACTTCCAAAACAGCCAGCGCATTGCCGGCGCTACCACGGCCCTCTTCCAGCGCACCACCGCCGACACCCGCCCCCAACTGCTGCTGGAGTTGAGCAGCGGCACCGCCACCACCCAAACCGACATCTACTTTGAGCGCGGCGCCACCGCCGCCTTCGACGCCGCCTTCGACGCCGAGGCCTTGCCCACCAGCAACGGCCTGGTGCTGGTGTCGGAAGCTGGCGCCAACCTGCTGTCCATCAACGGCCAGCCGGTGCTGGCCGGCACTACCACGGTGCCGCTGCGCGTGGCCGCGGCCGTGGCCGGCACCTACACCCTAGGGGTAGCCAACCTAGATAACCTGCCCACCGGCTACCACGCCTACCTGCGCGACGCCAGCCTGAACACCTACACCGACCTGGCCACCACGCCCCGCGTAGCGGTGAGCCTGGCCGCCGGCCCGGCCACCAGCCGCTTCGCCGTGGTGTTTGGCACCAACGCGCCGCTGGCCACGGCACCCGCCGCCCTGGCTGCCCTGGTAGCCGTGTACCCCAACCCGGCCCACAACACGGCCGTGCTACTGCTGCCCACCAGCCTGCGCGGCCAAGCCGCCAGCGAGGTAGAAGTGCTAAACACCCTGGGCCAAGCCGTGCTGCGCCGCACCGTAGCCGCCGGCGGCTCCGACCAGATAGAGCTGCCGCTGGGTAGCCTGGCGGCCGGCATCTACACCGTGCGCGCCACCACCAGCGGCGGCTCGGTAGCCAAGCAACTGCGGGTAGAGTAGCCCCCTAGGCCCTAGCCCGTTAAAAAGGCCCGCTGGCGCATTGCCAGCGGGCCTTTTTGCCCTTTAAGCAGCTGGTTTGTTAGTTCTTGGCAGAGGGCGTCATGCTGAGCGCAGCGAAGCATCTTTACCGCGTCGTTGAACGACACCCGAACAAACCCAGTAAAGATGCTTCGCTGCGCTCAGCATGACGCCCTCTGCCAAGAACTAACGCCCCTCTACTGCTCTTGCTCTTGCACCCGTCCCAGGGGCGAGTTGAGCAGCACCGCCAGCAGAATAACCGGCAGCGGCGACACCAGAAACTCGATGAGGTGGCGCGCGCCCCGGTACAGGGCCACCACGTTGCCGCCCAGCTGGCCGGCCAGCACCAAGGCCGCGCACAGCAGCGCACCGGCCGCGTAGAGCCGCACGGCCAGCCACCACTGCCCCGCGCCGGGCACCAGCACCCGCAGCAGCGCCAGGCTCAGGGCCAGGTATAGCCCCGCGTAGCTAAGCAGGGCGGGCAGGCTGCGCCGCGCCACCTCGGCGTTGGTACCTTGCTGCAGGGCGCGCAGCCAGGGCCCTAGGCCTATATTAGCAAAAAAGGCCTGCCAGGTGCGCGTGAGCCAGGCAAACAGGGGCTCATTGTCGGTGCCCAGCCCGAAGAGCAGCGCCACCAGCCCGCCGGCCAATAGCCAGTACCCTACCGAGCGCCCGAAGTAAGTGGTTTTCACGCGGGGCTGGGGGCGGCTACGTGGCCGTAGCGGCGCACCCACCACACCCACAGCGCGCAAATGCAGCCGTAGACTACAAAATTGAAGGTATAGTGGTGGTTGAACTCGACCGAGCGGTGGGCGTAGTGGTGGTTGAGAGCCAGGACCGCCACCCGCACCACGTTCAGCAAAAATAGACTTACTACCCCTAGGGGCACAAACCACAGCCGCACCCGCCCCGGCCCCGGATAAGCTAGCACGAAGCCCGCAAATAGCGCGTACAGCGCCAGCCCGTCGCAAGCGGCGCCCACTATCACGGCCGGCAGCCCATCCATATATAGCAAGGCCGCGCCCGGCGGGGTGCGGGCCGCGAAGCCCAGCGCCCGCAGCAGCCAAGCCCCAGCCTGCGCTACCTGCTCCGTCAGCAGGGCATCAAGGCGGCCATCGGGGCCCACAAAGCCTTCGTATACCAGCAGCCACAGCGCGTAGAGCCCGGCCGCTACCAGCAAAAAGCGCCCGCGCGCCGGCCCCAAACTGGGGCGCGCCACCAGCGGCGAAATGGGTTGGGGAAACATCAGGCAAATATACTTACCCCAAACCGTTGAGCTAGGCCAGGAATTTAGGCAGGAAGCGTAAGCCTACATTCTTCGCGCCTCCCTAGGACTTCAGCCCGCCGGGCACGCCCTGCGGGTAATCCTGCTGAATGTCCTTTTGCAACTCCTCGATGCGGTTGCCGGGATTGGGGTGGGTGCTCAGGAACTCGGGCGGGTTGCTGCCGCCGGCCTTGCGGTCCAGCATCTGCATCACTTGCAGCATAGCGGCGGGGTTATAGCCGGCGGCGGGCGTAAACTTCACGGCAAAATTATCAGCTTCCAGCTCGTCGTTGCGGCTAAAGCGCAGGCCTACCAGCTTGGCAATCATAGCGGCGGCGGCGGCGCGGGCTACGCTGCTGCCGGGGTTGTTGGGGTCGTAGCTGGCAATGGCAGCGGCGCCGCTCAGGCCCTGCGTTAGCTGGCTCTGGGCTACCTGCTCGGCCGAGTGGCGGGCAATGACGTGGCCAATCTCGTGGGCCAGCACCCCGGCCAGCTGGCCCTCGCTGGTAAGGTTATCGAGCAGGCCTTTGGTGATGAACACCTGCCCGCCGGGCAGCGCAAAGGCATTGATAGTTTGGTCGTCGGCCAGCAGGTGAAACTTGAATTGGTACTTCGTTTTCTGGTCGAGGCCGTTGGCGCGCACTACTTGCTGGCCCACCTGCTGCACGGCGGCCGTGGCGCGGGCATCGGTGCTTTCGCCGCCGTACTGCTGCTCCATTTGCGGGGCGGCCTGCACCCCTAGGGCTATTTCCTGCTCGGCACTCATGTTCACGTGCTGCTTCTCGCCGGTCACGGGGTTGGTCGAGGTGTTGAGAAAGTAGCCAATCAGCGTTACGAGCGCGATGATAAGGCCGATGATAGTTTGGGTATTGAGGCGCATGGTAGGGGGAGAGTAGGCGCGGCGGCCGGGGCGGCGCGCAGCAGCGTTCTAAACGCAACAGGGCGGCGCAGGTTATCGCGCCGCCGCGGCGGGCCCTAGCTTCGCGCCCGCAACTGTTTTTTGCGCTCCTCTCCTGCTTATGCTTTTTCGCTTTTCCTGGCGCCGCGCCCCGCTGCTGGCCGGCCTGCTGCTGGCCGGCTGCGGCCACGCCTTGCCCAACGTGCCCGGCTTTGCGGCCGCCGCCTGGCGCACCGACCCCTATGCCTGCTTGGGCCGCCGCGCCGCCCTGCTGCCGCCGCTGCTGGCCGCCCGCACCCGCCTCTACGACGCCCGCGCCGACGACGTAACCGCCCTGCTCGGCCACCCCGACGAGGAGGAGCTGCTGGCCCAAACCGAGAAAATATACAGCTACTACCTGCTGCCGGGCGCCCAGTGCGGCCCGCGCCACCCGCGCTCGGCCGCGCCGCGCCTGCGGCTGCGCTTTGGGCCCCTAGGCACCGTTACGGAAGTGCAGGCCGAGCCGCTGCCCACCCCGGCCCCCTAGGCTACTAAGTTGCGCCTGACAACTCGCACGGCGCGGCCCACTAGCAAAAAGCGCCGGCCCTGATAGGGTCGGCGCTTCGTGAAATCTTAGCTTATGAAAGCTGGGGCTTAGCCATTGCCGTTGGCCACGCCCGTGGGTAGGCTGCCGTCTTGCTGCAGCTGGCTGAGCTGGGTGGGTGACAGAATGCGGCCGCACTCCTGCTCGTACTGGCCCTGCAACTCGGCCAGTTGGGTGGAGCGGCGCGCGGGGTTGGTTTTGTTGGCCAGTTCAATTTCCTGCTGGCGGGCCAGCCGGGTGCGGTTCACGCTCAGCAGGCGGATGTACTGGGCTTCGTTGAGCCTGAGGCGCTCGGCCATTTCGCGGGTTTGGGCCGCGGCCGTGGGCGAAGGGGTGGTTTGGGCGAAGCCGGGGGCGGTAGCCGCCAGCAGGCCGGCAACGAGTAAAAGGGGTTTGAGTATCATAGCTTGGTTAGGATGAAAATGATGCGGAAAGCACCGTAGTGCTACCCGCGATACAAACTTATCTACGCTACGTCATAGTTCCAATAACCTGGACTTTATTTTATCCCTAAAAAGCTTATTTTTCACCTATTATCACTTTTTTATCGGTTGTACTGCTGAGCTTCCTTAACAATTAATTACCTCGGCAGTAAAAAAACGCTTGGCGCGCCCGCTCATTGGCTGCACCGTGGCCCCAGCCAGGCCTTGCGCAGCCTTGATGGCCTAGGGCCCCGCGATAGTTGCACGGCTCCCTTAAAAACTTTCCTAGAATCGTTATGCTCACCTGCTTCGCCCCCGACCTCACCCCTACCCAGCCCACTTATCAGCTTTCGGAAGAGGAAAGCAAGCACGCCGTGCGGGTGCTGCGCTTGGGCCTCGGCGCGCCCGTGCTGCTGGTAGATGGCCGCGGCACGCTAGCCCAAGCCACCATTGCCGAGGCCAGCCCCAAGCGCTGCCAGCTGCTGCTGGCCAAGCGCCAGTTGGTGCCGCGCCGGTCCTTTTACCTGCACGTGGCCCTAGCCCCTACCAAAAACCTCGACCGCCTGGAGTGGCTCGTGGAGAAGGCCGTGGAGGTGGGCATCGAGCGCCTGAGCTTCGTGCGCTGCGCCCGCTCCGAGCGCCGCGAGCTGAAGCCGGAGCGCCTGGAAAAAATAGCCATCAGCGCCCTCAAGCAAAGCGGCCAGGCTTGGCTGCCGCAGCTCGACGAGCTCATGGACTTCGACAGGTTTTTGCTCGAAACTGACCCTAGCACCACCTTCATCGCCCACCTCGAAGCTGGCGAGCGCCTGCCGCTGGCCCAGGTGGTGCGCGCCGCGCCCCGCGCCTGCGTGCTCATCGGCCCCGAAGGCGACTTTTCGCCCGCCGAAATTGCGGCGGCCCTAGCCCTGGGGGCGCGTCCGGTTACCCTGGGGCCCGCGCGCCTGCGCACCGAAACGGCGGCGCTGGCGGCCGTATTCACGGCCCAGGTAGTGGGTGAGCTAGGAAGTGGGTCATGCTGAGCCTGCTAAGGCATCTCTACCAAATAATACGGCGCGACTGAGATGCTTCGGCAAGCTCAGCATGACGGGCCTTTGTATTCTTTTTAAATCCTACGTCGTCGCAAACTGCTCCTCGCCGCCGGGCTCCCTGGCGGCTAGCTTGGCCCGGCGCTTGGCTTTCCAGGGGGCGTCGTGCTCCCAGTCGCCGGCCATGAGGCAGCCATAGGGGTGGATTTCATCGACCACGCGGGCCAGGTTGAACTCGGCGATTTGCTGGCGCACCTCGGCGGCGTTTTTGTAGGCGCTAGGCAGCTCCGAGGTGTCGATACGGTTAAAGAAGAAGCGGGCGTCAATGCCCTGGGTTTCCAGAGCGTACTGCGCCTCGTCGGTTACGCTGCCAAGCTGGCGCTTGTGCTGGGTGCGGCTTAGGTTGCGGCCGGCTCCGTGCGGCGCGAAGCCCAGGTTGCCAGCGGTCACGTCGCCCTCCACAATCAGGATGGGCTGGGCCATGTTGAGCGGGATAATGCGGCGGGCATCGGGGGCGTCGGGCAGGAAGTGGGCGGCCAGCGGGGTGGCGCCCTTGGCGTGGTAGTACGTGTCGCCGTCGCGAAACACGAAGTTGTGCTCGTTCCAGAACCGCTCTTGCGGCGCCGCTACCCCTAGGCGCGCGGCCAGGGCATCGTGCAGCACCTCGTGGTTGAGCTTGGTCCAGCGGCGCACCAGTTGCAGGGCGGCCCAGTACTGGGCGCCCTCGGGCGTGTCGGCCGGAATCCAGGCGTTGGCGGGCGCCGTGGCGGGCGAGAGCTCCTGCCGAAACCGCTCGGCCACGTGCATGCCGGCCTTGTAGAGCAGCGCGCCCACCCCGCGCGAGCCGTGGTGCGTCACGAGCACCGTGTCGCCGGTGCTGGCCTGGGTGCCCACGTAGAGGAAGTGGTTGCCGTCGCCCTGGGTGCCGAGGTGCTCCTGCGCCAGTTGCAGGCCGCGCATCGAGTTGAGGTAGGAGTTGGCAGCCAGCTCGGCCCGCAAGCTCTCGGGCAGCGCAAACTGCCGCTCGGGCGCCCGCCCGCCGGGGCCGAAGTGGGTGATGGCCTGCGCCGCGTCGAGCACCGCCCTAGGGTCTTGCCGGCCCAGGTTGGTGAGCATCACCGAGCAGCAGATATCGGCCGAGTGCATGCCGGGGTGAATGGCATTGCGCGCGGCTACCACGCCGCCCACCGGAATGGTACCCAGCGGGCCGGCCGGGCAGGCGTCGGGCATCACGGCGCCGGCCACCACCGTGGGCACGCGCATCAGCTCACGCATGGAGGCGCGCACCTGCTCCACATTGTGCGCCTCCACGGCCGAGCTGGCCCGGATATTCTCCTGAAACGGCAGCGGCACCGGGCGCAAGGGCAGCGGCGCGGGCGAGCGGAACGGCGCCACGTAGGCGGCCAGCGCCTCGCCTTCGAGGCCGTGGGCGTTGGCGTGGGTTAGGATTTCCTTGAAGTATTTGCCGGGGCGCAGGCCTAGGGCAATGATGTCTTGACCGGTGAGCATGAGGGATAACTAGAGCAAAACTAAATTTCAGTAAATAACATGTTGCGTTAGAATAATACAGTCCTACTACTTCATGTAGCCATAAAATAGAACTTATTATTTAATGTGCAAAATGCGGCCGAATACTTCAACAAAAGGGTCACGGTTTACGACTGTATAGAAAAATAATCCACCGAGCCAGCCGTGAAAAATACCTAAAGCGTAAACGTTACGCTGCTTCAAATAAACAAATCCGTAAAAAAGAGCTAGTATAAATGTTCCTACTATTAGCCAGCCAAACGGATAATGCAATACTCCGAAAAGCAGTGCAGCCAGGATAATAACACCCACATGATACAGCTTAGAATTTCCAAATACTTGCAAATTTCCAACAACTAGGGCAATCAGGAGAAACTGCTGAATTATGCCCCACGTTGGATACAGAATGAGTATTGGGATGATGTGCCAGGTAATATGTATGGTGCCTAGATAAAACCCTAGGCTAATGAATACAGCAAGTGCTGCCAACCCAAAGGGTAAAACAATCTTGACCGTTTTGCTGAAATTATCAGTCCTAAATCCCCACTGTTTTGCAATGCCAGGGTTTCGCTTCTGCTGATAAAATACGTATCCTACCCAGAAAACTATCGCCACCAAAATAAATGGCAATTTCCAGCGCAGTAAATCCATAAAGATGAATTTACCGCAAGCGGTTATAACCACAGCTAGAATCTCAAAGATTCTATTTTTACGTTGGATAGATACTTCTGCCATAAGAGTAAAAGCGCTTGCTTATTATTCAACTAACCTTCACCTGCGCGCAAAGCGGCAGCCATTAAGCAGCAAATACTGAGCAGGATGCGTCTGAGCGAAGATAGCAGCCAAGCTCTTCCATTCTACGCTTGCCCCGAACTTTCTACCTCGCCCCTTCCTTTGCCCAACCAGCCGGTCCACCCGGCGCCCTATCATGCTGAAACCGCTGCTGCTCGCCGCCGCCCTCCTGCTCCTTACCGCCTTTGCGCCCCCTAGGGCTGCCGGGCCCAGCAACCAGCTGGCCAAGTTGCACTACGGCGGCGGGGGCGACTGGTACGCCAACAAAACGAGCCTGCCCAACCTCATCAGCTTCTGCAACGCGGCGCTGCACACCAACCTCGCGCCCGACGAGGCCACCGTGGAGCTGGACTCGCCCGAGCTGCTGACCTATCCATTTCTGCACATGACGGGCCACGGCAACGTGAGCTTCACCCAGGCCGAGGCGCAGAATTTACGGCGCTACCTGGTGGGCGGCGGTTTTCTGCACATCGACGACAACTACGGGCTCGACAAGTTTATCCGGCCCGAGATGAAGAAGGTGTTTCCCGAGCTGGACTTTGTGGAACTGCCCTACGCGCATCCCATCTACCACGAGAAATACCAGTTTCCTAGGGGCTTGCCCAAGGTGCACGAGCACGACGGCAAGCGCCCCCAGGGCTTTGGCCTACTCTATAAGGGCCGGCTGGTATGCTTCTACACCTACGAGTGCGACCTGGGCAACGGCTGGGAAGACGTGGGTACCTATCCCGAAGACACCCCCGCCATCCACGAAGCGGCCCTGAAGATGGGCGCCAACCTGGTAGCGTATGCCCTCACGCAGGACTGAATTAATGTGCAAATGTAGAAATTAGCACATCAAGCACATTAATCACCCCTCTTCCTTGCCGCCCAGCAGCTTCCAGGCTTCTTCGTTGCCTTGCTGGCCAGCCAGGTGCAGGGCCGTGAGGCCGCGCACGTCGCGCCGGGTGGCGTCGGCGCCGGCTTCGAGCAAGATTTTGACCAGCTCGTTGCGCCCAAACAGGGTGGCAAACATGAGGGCCGTACCGCCGTTGCCGTTGGTGAGGTTGAGGTCGGCGCCGCGCTGGATGAGCAGGCGCGCTACGTCGGCGTAGCCCTTGAAGCAGACGCCCATCAGGGCCGAGTTGCCGCTGGCATCCTGCAGGTCGGGGTTGGCGCCGGCATCCAGCAGGGCTTCGGCGGCAGGCAGGTGGTCGTCGTAGGTAGCCAGGATGAGGGCCGAGTGGCCTTTGCCGTTTTGGGCGTTGAGGTCGCCGCCCTGGGCCAGGAGGTTCTTTAGTTCGGCTACGTCACCGCGGCGGGCAGCGTCGTAGAGCAGGTCGTTGGGCTGGGAAGAGGTGAAAGACATCGCAGATTTAACGGATTTAACGGATTGGCTTACGCCTTTCTTCGGTTGCGCAGCTACGCCGCTAAAGCGGCTTAGCTTTCGCATTGTTTTGGGGCCTAGGGGCAGCAGGGCGCCCTGAGTGGCCCGTTCGCACTCGTTGGGCTCCGCACCTCCGCGGTTTATTACCGCCCCCCTCGGCGGGGACTTCGTGGCGCGAGCTTCACCGCCAAGCCCTAGGGCCCTACTGCACGTTGCGAATGAGCGCCGCGTAGAAGCGGATGGCCTGCTGGTAGTCGGCTACCCCTAGGCGCTCATTGGTGCCGTGGATGCTCTCGATGGCCGCTTGGTCGACGCGCACCGGGGCGAAGCGGTAGGTAGCCTGCGGGCACAGCGGGGCGTAGGTGCGGGCATCGGTGGCGCCCAGCACCGTGTAGGGCGCCACCAGCGCCCGCGGAAACACGCTGCCGATGGTGCGCTGCAAGGTGGCAAAGGCGGCATTGTCGGTGCGCGATACGGGCGAGGCCTCGCGCCCCTCCCCCAGCAGGCGCACGTGCACCAGCGTGTCTTGCACGAGCTGCCGCACCCGGCGCACCACCGCCGCCACCGAGTCGCCGGGCAGCAGGCGGAAGTTGACGGTGGCCGCGGCGCCAATGGGCAGCACGTTGTCCTTGTCGCCGCCCGCGATGATGGTGGGCGCGGTAGTGGTGCGAATGGCCGCGTTGGTGGCCAGTGCCGCCGCCAGCTGCCGCTTGATGAGGGCCCCGAATAGCCACTGGTTGGCAAATACCAGCCGCCGGCCCAGCGGCACGGCCGGCGCCAGGTAGCCGAGCGTGGCCCCGATGCCGCCGTTCAGGCGGGCCGGAAACGGCGCGGCCTCCAGCCGGGCCACGGCCGCCGCTACCCGCCCAATGCTGGTGAGCGCGGGCGGCATGGACGAGTGCCCGCCCTGCCCCGTGGCCGAGAGCACCAGGCTCAGGTAGCCCTTCTCGCTGATGCCCACCAGCGCCACAGGCTGCTGCAGGCCCGCCACGCCGTCGGTCTTCACGGTGCCGCCCTCGTCGAGCACCATTTCCAGGGCCGGGTATTGTTGGCCGATGAGCGCCGCCAGGGCCCCCGCCCCGCGCCGGCCCTGGGTTTCCTCATCGTGCCCATAGGCCAGCAGCACCGTGCGCCGGGGCTGGTAGCCGGTGCCCAGCAGGTACTCCACGGCCTCCAGCTGCCCCAGCAGGTTCAGCTTATCGTCGAGGGTGCCGCGGCCGTAGAGGTAGCCGCCGGCCTGCTGCCCGGCAAAGGGCGGGCGCGCCCACTGCTGCTCGGTGCCGGGCAGCACGGGCACCACATCCTGGTGGGCCAGCAGCAGCAGCGGCTTCAGGCTGGCGTCGGTGCCGGCCCAGGTATACAGCCGCCCGTAGTGATTGACGGTCTGCAGCTTAAGCTGCCGGTGCACCCTAGGAAAGGTGCGCGTGAGGTAGGCCGCCAACTGGTCGAAGGGCACCGAGTCGGTATCGGGGTAGCGCGCGCGCGACACGCTAGCGATGCGCAGCGCGCCCGCCAAGTGGGCGGTGGCCGAGTCGGGCGGCAGCCCTAGGGTGGGCGCGGGTGGCACCGCCCCCAGCTGGCGGTTGGGCAGGCGCAGCGTGTTAGCAATTAGCACGGCCAGCAGTACGACAAGGGCCAGCAGCAGGAAGCGGAGGAATAGGCGCATAGGCGCAAGGTAAAGGTGGGCAGGCGGGTAAGTAGTGGGAAATGGGGGGATTGGTGGGCCCGGGGTGGAAGTCCCCCCGTATAAAAAAGATACCGCCC
>JBPBPH010000076.1:0-74467 GCA_050954355.1 Janthinobacterium lividum | reverse complement strand
CCTACCGTGCAGGGCGAAAATTACAGCGCGGCCAAAGTCTGAGCGCACGCATTCACGCAGTAAAAAGAGGTTTCGCAAGTTTTTGTCGCCTGACGCTATATCATTACATATAACGTCAGGCGGCAAAACCTTGCGAAACCTCTTTTTACTGCGCGAACCCTTGCGCTCAGACTTTGGCCTCGCTGTAATTTTCGCCCTGCACGGTAGGCCAGCCGCCCTCAAACATGATTTCGCCCAGGGGCTTGCGGGTGCGCGGGGCCAACTCGCGCTCCTTCAGGGCGTCGGGTAGCGCGTCCACGTCGCCGGGGTAGCCGATGGTGAATATTGATACCAGCTCAAAATCGGCCGGAATCTGGAAGGCGGCGCGGGCGGCATCCGGCGAGAAGCCGGCCATTTGGTGGATTTGCACGCCCAGCTCGACCGCCTGAATGGCCAGCGTAGCGGCGGCCTGGCCTACGTCGTGCTTGGCCCAGGCGTTGGGGTTGCCGTCGTGGCTGAAGGTGGTTTTGGCTACGGCCAGCGCCAGGGCCGACGCCTTACCGGCCCAGGGCTGGTTGAAGGGGGCTAGGGCATCCAAAATCTTCTGGAACGCCTCGGGGCTGCTTTGCTGGCTGCCCACCACGAAGCGCCAGGGCTGCTCGCCAAAGCACGAGGCTGCCGAGCCCGCCGCCGTAAAAAGCTGCTGCAAGGTTTCGGTCGAAACCGGCTGGCTGGTGTAGGCGCGGGGGCTGCGGCGCTGCGTAAGCTGCGGCAGGATGGGGTGCTCAGGTTGGAGCACGTTGAGGGTGTCGGACATAAAAAAAAAGAGAATTTACGGGGGCTTAAAGCTGAAAATTGGTCGGAATGTTTTGGGGCCGGGCGGTTGCGGGTAGCGAGCGGGCAGCTTACCTTTCGCGCCTCTTCCCCCCCAACTGCCACCGCCTTATGCAGCCTCAGCCCACCGCGCCCGAAGTCCTGTTTCCCGATTCCCTGCTGATTGAAGCCGCTTGGGAAGTGTGTAATCAGGTGGGCGGCATTTACACCGTTATCCGCTCGAAGGTGCCCGCTACCATGCCCGCCTGGGGCGACCGCTACTGCCTGCTAGGGCCCTATTTCCCGCTCATGGCCCAGGGCGAGTTCGAGAGCTACTCCGACGAGCAGGTGGCCCGCATGAGTGACCCCTACGCCCTGGCCGTGCGCGCGCTGCGGGCCGAGGGCATCGATATCTGCCTGGGCGTATGGCTGATAACGGGCCGCCCGCGCGCCGTGCTCATCAACCCTTTTCAGGTGTACGACCGCCTAGGCGAGCTGAAAAACGCCCTCTGGCGCGACCACCAGTTGCCCGCCCCCAACAACGACGATTTGCTGCACCAAGTCATCGCCTTTGGCCACCTGGCCGAGCGCTTTGTAGAAATGGTGGCCCGCCAAACCGAGGGGCAGCAGCGCGTCATTGCCCACTTCCACGAGTGGATGACGGGCGTGGCCATTCCGGAGCTGCGCCGCCGCCAGGTGCCGGTGCACCTCGTGTTCACCACCCATGCCACGCTGCTAGGCCGCTACCTGGCCATGAACGACCCCGCCTTCTACGACCACCTAATGGCCGTGAACTGGGAAGCCGAGGCCAAGCACTTTGGCATCGAGCCCGCCGTGAAGATGGAGCGCGCCGCCGCCCACGGCTCGCACGTGTTCACCACCGTGAGCGAGCTGACGGTGCGCGAATGCATTTACCTGCTCGACCGCATTCCCGACGCGGTGCTGCCCAATGGCCTCAACATCGAGCGCTTCGTGGCCCTGCACGAGTTTCAGAACCTGCACAAGCTCTACAAGGATAAAATCCACGAGTTTGTGATGGCCCATTTCTTCCAGAGCTACTCCTTCGACCTCGACCAAACGATTTATTTGTTTACCTCGGGCCGCTACGAGTACCACAACAAGGGTTTCGACCTGACCCTGGAGGCGCTGGCCCGCCTCAACTACCGCCTGCAGCAAAGCGGGCTGGAAGGGCAGGTGGTGATGTTTTTCATCACCAAGCGGCCCTATACCAGCATCAACCCGCTGGTGCTGCAAAGCCGCGCCCAGCTGGAGGAGGTGCGCCAAACCTGCCGCGCCATTGAGGAGCAGGTGGGCGACCGCCTGTTTTATGCCGCCGCCGCCAGCGCCGACCACCGCCTGCCCGACCTCGATGCCATGGTGGACGACTACTGGAAGCTGCGCTACCGCCGCGGCCTGCAAAGCTGGAAAACCTCGGCCCTGCCCTCCGTCATCACCCACAACCTGGTGAACGACGCCGACGACGACATCCTCAACTTCGTGCGCCGCGCCAACCTGGTGAACAACAAGCACGACCGGGTGAAAATAGTGTACCACCCTGATTTTGTGAGCACTACCTCGCCCTTGTTTGGCATGGACTACGGGCAGTTTGTGCGCGGCTGCCACCTAGGGGTGTTCCCGAGCTACTACGAGCCCTGGGGCTACACCCCGCTCGAATGCGTGGCGCGCGGCGTGCCGGCCATCACCTCCGACCTCTCGGGCTTTGGCGACTACGTGCAGAAAAACGTGCCGGACAATGAGGAAAAAGGCATTTTTGTGGTGCACCGCCAGGAGCGCAGCTTCGACCAGTCGGCCGAAGAGCTGGCCAATATGCTCTGGGACTTCGTGCTGCTGAGCCGCCGCGAGCGCATCACCCAGCGCAACCGCGTCGAAAGCTCGGCCGACATCTTCGACTGGAAAAACCTGCGCGTGTACTACGACCGGGCCTATGCGCTGGCGCTGGAGCGGCAGTAAGATTCGTGCGCGTTACTGCTGCGGCGCGCTGGGTGCGAGCGTCTGTTCCCAGCGGACCTCCGCGCTTTACCCCTGCGCACCTCAGCGGTAACTTCCCGAACACGTACTATGCGCAAACTGTGGCCTTTAGCGTTGCTCCCGGCCGCGGCCCTAGGGCACGAGTTCTGGCTGGCCCCGGCCAGCTACCGCGTAGCCGTGGGCGCGCCGATGCCCGTGCGGCTGCTGGTAGGCGAGAATTTCCAAGGCGAAACCTGGCCGCGCCCCACGCGCCGGGTGCGCCGCTTCGTGCGCCTAGGACCCGGCGGCCCGGCCGATAGCACCGACCTGCGCCCCGCGCTGCTAGCCGACTCGGTGGCGCCCGCCGTGCGCTGCCCCGCGCCGGGCGCCCACCTGGTGGTGCTCACCAGCCAGCCCGCGCTCATCGAACTGCCGGCCGATAAGTTTACCGCTTACCTGAAAGAAGAGGGGCTGGCCCTAGCCCTGCGCCAGCGCGAAACCGCCGGCGTGGCCGCTACCAAGCCCGGCCGCGAAGCCTACCGCCGCTGCGCCAAAACCCTGCTGCTGGCAGGTGCCCTAGGCCCTGTGGCCGCCGACACCACCTACCGCCGGGTGTTGAGCTTACCGCTCGAACTGGTGCCCGAGCAAAACCCCTACCGCCTGGCGCCCGGCGCGGCCCTCACGGTGCGGCTGCTGCGCCAGGGCCAGCCCGTGGCAGGCGCCCTAGTGCAGGTCTGGGATGCTGGCCAGCCCATTGCCCGCCACCTCGCCACCCGCACCAACCAGCAGGGGCGCCTGCTGCTGCGCCTACCGGGCGCCGGGCCCTACCTGCTGGCCGCCGTGCACATAGAAGCTGCCCCGCCCGCGCTGGCGCCCCAAGCCGACTGGCTGAGCACCTGGGCCTCGCTCACGTTTGGGGGGCCAGGGGGGCCTAGGCGCTAGGTTAAGCGCTAATTTGCTAGGGTTGAGCTACTACTACTAGTTCATTTTACGTTCTTTTTTTTTTGCCTACCTTCGTCTTTCGGCAAGTAAATTCCCCATCCGCCCGCCCGCTACTATGAAGTACTCCATCGATAAGAAAGAAAGCTACACCGTCATCACTATTGATGAAAAGAAGCTGGACACCACGGTTGCGCCCGACCTGAAATCAGAGTTTGTCAAGCTTAATGCGGAGGGAAATAACAACCTGATTCTGGACCTGCAGCACGTAAAATACACCGATTCATCGGGGCTCAGCAGCATCCTCATTGCCAACCGCTTGTGCAATTCGACGGGCGGCCTGCTGGTGCTCACCGGCCTGCAAGACCACGTGCTCAAGCTCATCACCATCAGCAAGCTCGAATCGGTGTTGCACATCCTACCCACCGTGGAAGAAGCCATCGACCGCATTTTCCTGCATTCCATCGAGCGCGACCTGACGGATAAGGAATAGGTATTTTTAGCTGTTAGCCCTTAGCTGTTAGCTGCTAGCTTTCTATCGGAGAGTGGCGGTTAACAGCTTTTTTAGCTGCTGGCCGCTAGCCGTTGGGGCTGGCCCGCCGCTCAAAAAAAGCTAATAGCCAACAGCCAGTAGCTAATAGCCAAAGACAGTGAGTTTTGAGCTTCAAATACTGGGTAGTGGTTCGGCCACGCCCATGGTGGGCCGCCACCCTACGGCGCAGGTGCTGGCCGTGGGCGAGGGCCGCTACCTGCTCGACTGCGGCGAGGGCACCCAGCTGCGGCTGCTCGAGCACCGGCGGCGCTTCAGCACGCTGCGGGTGGTATTCATCTCGCACCTGCACGGCGACCACTTCCTGGGGCTATTTGGGCTGCTGAGCACCATGAGCATGCAGGGCCGCCAGGAGCCGCTGCTGGTGGTGGGCCCCTGGGGCATCGAGCAGATGGTGACGGCCGTGGGCCTGCACTCGCAGCAGCAACTAGGCTACGACGTCACGTTTGCGCCCATCGACACCGAAGCCCACGCCCTGGTGTATGAAGATGCGCTAGTGCGAGCCTGGAGCCTGCCTATGCGCCACCGGGTGCCCTGCGCGGGCTACCTCTTTGAGGAGCAGCCGCGCCGCGCCCGCCTGCGCAAGGAGCAGCTGCCCGAGGGCCTGTCGGCGGCCGAGCTAAGCCAGCTGGCTCTGGGCCACGACCTGCCGCCTAGCCCCGCTACCGGGCGCCCGGCCCTGCTGCACGCCGCCGTGTCGGTGCCGGCCGCCGCGCCCCGGCGCTACGCCTTTTGCTCCGATACGCTTTACCAGCCCGAGCTGGCCGAGCTGGTGCGCGGCGTCGAGCTGCTTTACCACGAGGCCACCTTTCTGGATGAGCTGCGTGACCGCGCCACCCAAACGCACCACAGCACTGCCCGCCAAGCGGCCGAGCTAGCCCGCGCCGCCGGGGTGGGCCAGCTGCTCATCGGCCACTTCTCGTCGCGCTACCGCCAAACCGAGGCGCATCTACTGGAGGCCCGCGCCGTTTTCCCCGGCACCATCCTGGCCACCGAGGGCCTAATGGTAGCGGTGGAGTAGCAAAAAGCTGAATACGGACGTGCGCCTATTAGTCACTAGTAATTAGTCATTTGTCATTATCTGTTTACGCCCGCCGCAAGCAGCAGCTGTATTTGGTGCTGAGCGCCATTTTTTTGGTGAATGCGCTGCTGGCCGAAATCATCGGGGTCAAGATTTTTTCGGTCGAGAAAACTTTCGGCCTCACCGGCGACCTGACGGCGGGCGTGCTGGTGTGGCCCGTCGTGTTCGTGGCTACCGACGTCATCAACGAGTACTTCGGGCGGCGCGGAGTGCTGCGCATCAGCTTCCTGGCGGCGGGGCTGCTGCTCTACGCCTTTCTGGTTATCTACGGCACTACCAAGCTGGCCCCGGCCGACTTCTGGCTGGCCGTCAACAAGACGGATGCCCTAGGGCGGCCCTTTAATATTGAGTTTGCTTACCAGAGTATTTTCCGGCAGGGCCTGGGCATTATCGTGGGCTCGTTGGTAGCCTTTCTCATCGGGCAGGTGCTCGATGCTACGGTATTTCAGGTATTCAGGCGCCTGACAGGCAGCCGCTACATCTGGCTGCGCGCCACTGGTTCTACGCTCATTTCGCAGCTCGTGGATAGCTTCGTGGTGCTCTACGTGGCGTTTTACGTGTTTGGCAACTGGACGATGACGCAGGTGCTGGCCGTGGCCAAGTTTAACTACTGGTATAAATTCGCCGCCGCCATCGTGCTCACCCCGCTGCTTTACCTGGCTCACTACGTCATCGACCGCTACCTAGGCCCCCAGGAAACGGCCGAGGTGCAGGCAGCGGCACTGGAGGACAGGGGGGTGTAATCGAGTGATTTACATATACTTGCTGCAATTTATGAATCTTTTTTTATTGACTTTTATACTGTTGCCGCAGCTGGGGTGGGCGCAACTTTTTGGGAGTGGGTTCCAGCCGGGCTCGTATGTGCTGCGCGATAACGGCTACGCTCGCACGCTAGGCCAACTTAAGCTGCAAAGCGGCTCACGACTCGTAGTGAAATACGACGATGGCAAGACTGCCAAGCTTACCCCTGAGCAAGTAACCTCATTTCGGATAAGCGACCATAAATACGTGACGGCAAGCGGTTTCCACGTCATGGGGGGCATTGGCGGAGCCGATATTGACCTTGTTTTCGTCGAGCAGCTCGACAGTGGTCAGGTGGTGCTGATGCGCTACGAATACAGCGTTGGAGCGCCTATGGCCAGCGGTAGCGCCTCCCTGAGTACCTACGTGCTGAGCACACCCACTATCCCTGGAGTGGCAGCGGCGCAGGCCGGCGCTTACTCCAACGGCGGTAAGAAATTTCGGGAGGTCGTACGGCCCTATTTCAACGGGCGCCCCGACCTGCAAAAGCAGGTTGAGGAGAAGCGCATTACGGCCGAGAATCTGCCCGAGGCCGTTCACGCCTTTAATACCAACTTACCCTTCTTCGCGCTGCGTTGAGTCTAGCCTCGGCCACACCGGTTACTTTTTTTATGTCCCGCATCCTCACCGGCATCCAGAGCACTGGCCGCCCGCACCTGGGCAACCTGCTCGGCGCCATTCTGCCCGCCATCGAGCTGTCGAAAAACCCGGCCAATGAGTCGCTGTATTTCATTGCCGACCTGCACTCGCTCACCACCGTGCGCGACCCTAGGGTGCTGCGTGCCAACACCTATGCCGTGGCCGCCGCCTGGCTGGCCTGCGGCTTCGACACCGAGAAAAATTTATTTTATCGGCAGTCCGACGTGCCGCAGGTGACCGAGCTAACCTGGTACCTGTCGTGCTTCACGCCCTACCCGATGCTGGCCAACGCGCACAGTTTCAAAGACAAGAGCGACAAGCTGTCGGACGTGAACGCGGGCCTTTTTACTTACCCCGTGCTGATGGCGGCCGACATCCTGCTCTATGACGCCGAGGTAGTGCCCGTGGGCAAAGACCAGGTGCAGCACCTGGAAATAGCCCGCGACATTGCCCACGCCTTTAACAGTCGCTATGGCCAGACGCTGGTTGAGCCCCAGGCCCGCGTAGATGCCGAGCTGATGACCATTCCGGGCACCGACGGCCAGAAGATGAGCAAAAGCTACGGCAACATTATCGACGTGTTTGCGCCCGAAAAGGAATTGCTGAAAGCCATCAAAAGCATTATTTCGGACAGCACACCCCTCGAAGCGCCCAAGGACCCAGTTAGCGACGTTACCTTCAAGCTGTACTCGCTGCTGGCCAGCCCCGCCGAAACCGCCGAGCTGCGCCAGCGCTACGAGGCCGGCGGCTACGGCTACGGCCATGCCAAGCAGGCCTTATACGAGTTGATTTTGCGCCGCTTCGCTACCGAGCGCACACGGTTTGACTTCTATATGAGCAACCTGCCCGAATTGGACGCCGCCCTGGCCCTAGGGGCAGCGCGGGCCCAAGCGTACGGCGCGGGCGTGCTAGCCAAGGTGCGGGCTAAGGCCGGCTATGGTAAATGAGTAAAGTAGCTAGCCACTACTTTGCTCATTTACTGTAATTATTATAAATTGCTAATCAGTATAGTATTAACGTTTGTCATGCTGAGCTTGTCGAAGCATGACAAACGTTAGGTAATCGTAATTTATAAGGCATTGGATTATAGTAGATAATAGCTCTGCTCACTCCTCCCTTTCTGAATCTGCTGATTCAGAAACAAGCCTATACTACAACTATCTGGTAGTGTTCCCGTATTTTCCTTGCTGGCTACGTGAAAAACGCAGTTGGTTAAGTTTATTTCATAGCACAGAAAGGCTCACTGGTTTCCAGTGGGCTTTTTTCATTTAGGTAGCAATCTTGCGTGATTAGATAGCACTTCGGTGCACTCAGTGCGGAGCAGGTTTCATCAACTCAAACCCATATCTTCTTTGTACCAGGTCTTGCACCTATACTCTGCTACTGTGCTATGAAAACAAAGTAAAAGCCCCGGCCCTTCGGTCGGGGTTTTTGCTTTGCCGATAGGTAGGTATCCTGTCGCCTATCAGCGGCTTAGCGCACAGCGCGCCTGCCTTAGCTAGCGTCGGTGCCATTGTCCCAGCGCTTTGTGGGCAGTCTGTGCTGTCAGCCCACGGCTTGATTAACTAGCATTAAAAATGCCCCTAGCGCAATGCTAGGGGCATTTTTGCAGAGGAGGAGGGATTCGAACCCCCGGACTTGTTACAGTCAGCGGTTTTCAAGACCGCCGCAATCGACCACTCTGCCACTCCTCTGGGTCGGGTTGCTGCGCTTAGGTATATAAAAGGCTTTTTCCAGCGCAGAAAAAGCCTATTGCAGAGAGGGGGGAACTGGGTTTTTGCCTATCCCTGCCTGCTGAGGCTCTGCAAAGGTACATCAGCGGGCTTTTGCCGGCCAAGCTGACGAGGCGGTTTCTGCTGGTTTCGTCAGCTTTGTTTTACGCAGGTTTTACGTCTTTTGCCGGTTGCGCGTAGATGCTGACGGCCTTCTGGCTCAATTCAGCGCGTTCCAGCTCGCCGTAGTATTCTTCCGTTTGAGAGATGCTGTGGTGGTTGAGCATGTCGCGCATGTCGGCCGTGGCAATGCCCAGGCGGCGGCCCCGGTCGGCAAAGCTATGGCGGGCGGTGTGAGTGGTGAGGTGCTTGGCGACGCCGGCCGTGCGCGCGGCCGCTTTAAGGTTGTTGTTGATGCTGGCGGTGGCTGATTCTACGTGGGGCAGCAGCGCCAGCCACTTGGTCCGGTAGGCGGGCAGGCGGGCGAGCTCGGCCCAGGTGAGGCCGGCCGGGAACTGCGCGTAGGGGGGGCGCGCATCTAAGTAGGGTAGTACGAAGCTATCGGGCCCAGGGCAGGGGTAGCGGGCGAGCACGGCATCGAGGCCCGCGTGGCGGGGGGCAATCTTCTGCTTACCCGTTTTGTGCTCGGTAAACTCAATTTCGGTTTCGTGCACATCCCGCCAGCGCAGGGTGAGCGCGTCGCCGATGCGCGAGCCGAGCAGGTAGTACTGCAGCAGCCAGGTATCGCGGGCGGCGAGTTGGGCGGGGCTGAGCTGCTCGGGGCCTAGGGCTTCGAGGGCCGCCACTTCGGCGTCGCTGAGCTTGGCTTTTACGCGGGGCTTGGCTTCGCGTAGTTTCAGGCGCCGGAAGGGGTTTTTGTCGAGCGGCAATTTATCCTCATCAATAGCCAGCAGCACCACGGTCTTAATAAAGGAGAGTTCCTTTTGCACGGTGGTTTGCCGGTTGCCGAGGCCCACCAGGTACTGCTCATACTGGCGAATCAAGCTCGGAGTGAGTTGGGCAAAGGGTAGGGTAGTGGCCGCGCGGCGGGCTTTGAGTTCGTCCGGCTCATTAGCCAGCGCCCCGCGCCCCTTGGGGTGGGGGATGCCGAGGCGAAAGCTTTGCAGCTTATTGTGAATGCCCCAGAACTTTTCGGCCGTGCGCGGGTGGCCCACGGCCCGGCGCCGGTCTACGTCCAGGCGCAGGTAGGCGAGGAAGTCGTCGGCGCTGCTACCATCCAGGGCTACGCGTAGCTGCTGGGCACTCCAACTGGGGTTGTCGTCAAGCAGCTTTTGCACCTGGCGCATAAGCTTGCGCAGGGTTTCGTTGACATTATCTACGTAGGGGTGCGTCTTGCGCACCCAGTTGTGTTTTTCCAGCGTGCCGGCCTCATTCCAATGCTTGGCGGACAGGGCCACGTCGGGCACAACGCGGTAGATAGGCTGGCGCTCGGAAGTCAGGCGCAAATGCACGGGGCACAGGCCATCCCTCTGGCGCGGCGGACGCAGCACCAGGGCGTAAGTGGTTGCCATAAGTAGGGGAGGGGCTAGACCGTCAGTTTCTTGCGGTACTTCCACATTTCCAGCACCTCGCTGGCCATGATGAAATCGGGTTTGTAGGCTGGGTTATCCGACTCAATAATGAGGTAGCCGCGCGTGGGCACAGCATTGCTCACACGCTTCAGGCAGATTCCTTCTGTGGTCACTACCACATAAACTTCCCCATCTTGAATATCCTCGGGCCGTTCAATATGCTCGCAGATAACTAAGTCGCCTGGCTCGAAGGTGGGCGACATGCTGACGCCGCTAACTTCAAAAGCCCGAAAGTCGCCGCCCTGGAAGCCAGGCAGTGAGATGGTTTCCAGGGCTCCTAGATACTGCTCATCATTTAGGTGCTGTCGGTAGCCAGCCTCAGCCTTGTGTGGTACCAACAGTATTTGTTGGCGGCCTTTTTTATCAGTGACTATGTAGCGGGTGGGCATGGCGGAAAAAGATTCTCGGCCGCTTTTCTTGCCCGTGCGCAGGTATTCAGCCGTGGAGTGATAGAGTTTAGCTAGTGCCTCAAGTTTTGAGGGTTTTATATGGATTGTATCATTGCTCTCGTACTTGCTCAACTGCGAATGACTTACCGCCGCCGCGCCCGCGTTCTTAAGAGCCTCTTCTACCGAGCGTAGTGTGTGCTCTGCTGCGGTACGAGCCTCTCGCAACCGCTCTCCGCGCCCTTGAATCATAATTTTTGATGCATTAGTATGATGCAAAGGAATACACATTAACACATTCTGACAAATTATGCGTTAATCATTGTTGCTTTGCGTTGTTTTGTGTTATATATTTGTTGTGTACTTAAGCCAAATCCTCATGAAGCTCCTTGATAAAACCCGCCCTGACCGGGTGTATTCAGTGCGCACTCAAACCCTGTCTAAAGTGCAGAAAGCCCTTAATATTGAGCAGAGTAACAGGCAAGGTGAAACTGGCACGAAAGACGCTTTAATGTCTATTGTTGCGGATTGGTTAGAGGAAAAAGCAGATGCTGTTCTGAAAGCCAAGAAGTAGATTGCGCATTTTTATTTGCTCTGCTTGTATTGTTTTGGTTCTTTAAATTGGTTTTTGTTTCCTTCATGACAGTCTCTGTATTCACCGCTGAGGAAGGGCAGGCTTTGCACGAAGCCCTGCAGAAAGCCCTGGCACGGATTGACCGGCTCGAAGCCGCCCAGCCCGAGTGGCTGCGGGAGCCTGAGGCGCAGCAGTACACCGGGCTTTCCCAGGCCACCCTAGCGCGCGCGCGCAAAAAGCCGGACACACTGCTAGTCTGGAAAACCGAAGGCGGCCTGCGCTACCAGCGCAGCAGCCTAGACGCCTTCAACGAAGCGCGCCTGACGCGCCGCGCCCCCACTCAACTAGCCGCCGCCTAGCGCTATGCCCTACCGCGACCAATACGAGCACCGCTCCGATGCCCCTAGACCCTACACCTGGCGCGCGGCCCTAGCCAAGCTGGCCCGCTTCGCTTTCCTGATTCATTCCTAACTCCTTCACCCCCAACCATTCGCAGTGGAAAATCAACCAGTTACCAGCGCCACCTACCTAATTGGTGCCGTTCATGCCCCCAACCCCCTAGAAGCGGCCCTGCGCGCCGTAACGGCGCGCGTGCAGCAGCGCGCTGAGGCCGCCGGCCTGCCCGCCGTTATCGTGAGCGCCCGCTTTACCCAGCCGGCGGGCGGCTCGGGCTACCTCACCTTTTCGCTTACGGCGGCGATGGCCGGCCAGCAGTGGCACGAGGCCCCGGTCCAAGTGGATAGCCGCACCCTCGAAGCGGTAGAGGTCGCTTTCGACGAGCAGCTCACCGAGTTCGAACTACAGGCTTACGAGGCCGACCCTAGCCGCTACATCGACGCGCAGATTGAGGCTTACCAAGCCCTGGAGGCCTACGCATGAAAGTGCTCGCTCCCAAATTCTTCGCCCGGCTCAAGCTCCGCGAATTGATGGCCCACGCCCGCCAACTGGCCACCGCCCCCACCACCAACTAGCCACAAAAAAGCCCGGCCGTTCGCAGCGGCCGGGCAAATCATTCATTAAAAACTCGCCACAAATATATGCCTAAGCAAACTCCCCAGCAATACGCGGCCTTCCAGGCGCTGTGCCGCGCCAACCAGCTCGACCCCAAAGCCGACGTCTGGCAACAAAAACAGTCTGGCCAGTGGATTATCGGCCGAACCGGCATTGAGAAGATTCAGGGCCTCAACAACATCGGCATTGAGCTAGACGTGGTGGGCTTCGGGATTGACTTCGCGGGCGTCAAGTGCACAGCCACCCGCACCGTGAAAGCCGAGGGCACCAAAACTGGCAAGAAACTCAGTGTGGTATCGCTAGGCAGTGCCCACCCGAAAAGCTGCTCGCAGATTTCCTACTACCTGGAAATGGCGGAGAAGCGGGCCAAAAGTCGCGCCGTACTGATGCTGATGGGCTTCTACGCCCTAGGCATTTACGGCGAGGATGAGGCCGACGACTTTCAGCGCAAAGCCGACTCGCTACCTGGCCAGGCAGATACTCCGCCCGTGCCCGCCCTGCCCGTGGGAAACGAGCCGGCGGCGACGCCCGCGCCCAGCGCGACGCCCGCCGCGAGCAGTTCCGCCGCCCTGGTGGCCTCCACTGGTGCCGCCCCAAACATTGCCGGCCCGGCCGAGATTCCGGCGGAAATCCTGGCTAAGTACGAGCGCCAATTTGAAGCAGTAACCTCGGGTATTGAGTTAAAAAGGTTGTGGGATTCACTTACTAAAAACGAGGCTACGGCTTTGTTTGCCGCCAAAGAGGTTGCCAAAGCGCGCCTAGCAGCCGGCGTAGAGCAGGCCAAGGCGGTGGTAACGCAGCCCGAGGCCGGCAACATCAAAGAGGCGGGCAGCGATTCGGCCCTGGTGGATGAGTACGTGCAGCAGCCCACGATGCTCAGCGGCACGTTCGGCCCGGCTACTACAGACCAAAAGCAGGAGATTCAGCGCCTGCTTAACCACCCCAAGATTTTCCGCAAGGAAAAGACGCAGGCGCTATTGGGCATTAACAAGCTCGATACCGAGCGCGCCCGCCAGCTGCTCACGAAGCTGCGCACGGCCATTACTGAGCGCGAGGGTTACACCGAGCCCACCGAAGCGGAGGAAATCGGCGCGGCGCGGGCCAAGATTGCCTCGCTGCTAAAGCAGCACGCGGGCAAGTTGGAAATTGAGGATGAAGGCAAGCTACGGGCCGTGCTGGCGAACGCCAAGGCTACCCTAGACGAGCTCCAGGCTACCCTGCGCTGGGGCTTAGAATCTGCCTGGGATGCCGAAACCGATGGCACGGAGCGCGAGCAAGACGAAGCCGAAAAGATGGCCGCATAAACCCTAACCAGCCCCGCTGCTGGTGAAGTGGTGGGGCGCTTTTGTGCCTTAACAATGTATTGTTCAGCTAATAAAACGGAGGGCGGATAATGTGCCAGGCCCTACCGCTGGCCGCCAGGGCGTGGAAACTACTGGCGACCGACACGGAGGCCCGCAAACGCAAGCTGGGCCTCTGCGCCCGCTACGGCTGCCTGGCCCCGGCCGGCGCCAAAAAGAAATACTGCCCTCGGCACCACCACCAAGCCCTCAAACAACGTGACCCCATCAGCTATATCTACAGCCACCGCAAGCAGCGAGCCAAGGCCCGCGGCCACGAGTGGACGATTACCCTCGCCAATTTCCGCGACTGGTGCCAGTGGACTGGCTACCACCTGCGCACCGGCCGCACGCCGGGCGCCGCCAGCATCGACCGGCGCGACCCCTTCGAGGGCTACCACTGCTGGAACCTCGATTGCATCCCCTACGGGGCTAATTCTGCCAAGCACACCCGCGCCGAGGGCGGCAGCTGGCATATCGGTGCCGATGGCAAGTACCACTACGCCGAAGCCGATGCATGCCCTTTCTGAGCTGGCGGGGTGGGTGCTGCGCCACCTGCCCTTTGATACCTGGATGAATGAGGCCACCCTAGGCCGGCGCCTGCTGGGTATCGAGCACGCGCCCTACGAAGCTGCCGACTTGCTGAACCTAGCCGCCGCCGCTGGCTGGCTGCAAATCGACCCGCTGCACGCCGATTGGTACTGCCTGCCCACACGCTGCTGGCTACCTAAACCCCTTGCCGCGTGAGTGCTCAGCTAGCTTACTCTCAACCCCTGCGCGCAGAGCGTGGGGGCTTGGCTCCCACCGCCACCGCGCCCAAAATGAGCTTCTACGACCTGCAAAATAAATTCTGGGACTTGCACGACGAAGCCTCGTTTTCGCCGGCCGAAACGCACCTGTACTTCTACCTGCTGCGCCTGTTCAACGCGGCCCGCTGGCCCGAGAAAATCTACCGCAAGCGCAACACGCTGGCGGCCGAGGTGAACCTAGATTTTAAGACGCTCGACAAGGCCCGCGCCCGCCTCGAAGGCCGGGGCCTGCTCACCTACGTGGCCGGCAACAAGGGGCAAAGTGCTGCGTGGAGCCTAGCGGATTGCTCCCAAATGGAAGGGAATATTTCCCTAGCAAGCGAAAATAGCTCCCAAATGGAAGGGAATATTTCCTCTCCAAAAAGGAACAATCAGCCGGATTGCTCCCAAATGGAAGGGAATATTTCCCTAGCAAAGCCCGCCGCATATAAGGAGCGCGCGCGTTTTGAAGAAAAGACTATAGGTAAAGAAGAAGAAAAGACTCTCTCCCTCGCCGCTGGCGCGGCGGGCGGCGAGCTTGAAAAAAAATTAGGAGCAGTTGGCTTGCCTGAAAACTCCAACGCCTTGGCTTCGCACACCGAGGGGGGCGCGGCCAATGTAGCTACATCGGTGCCCGGTATCGGGGCTGCGCCGGCTACCCCTCGCCCGGTGCTGATGCGCGACTCGCCGCTGGCCGAGTTCGCGGCCTTCGCCCAGGTCTTTGCCCAGGCGGCCAGCTGCTACCCCGAGGCCTATGCTCCCTTCGCCCAGGCTGACTTGCGGCACTACCACGCCAACCTGCTGGCCTGGAGCAATTCCAAAAACGAGAAGCGCCACGGCTGGCTGGATGTCATCTGCAATTCCATGCGCCGGGATAACGGCAAGGGTCAGCTAATCAGGGTTTCCGCCATTGCCGGGGTAGCCGCCAGCAGCCCGGTGCTGCAACGCTTGGCTACGGCCGAGGCCGCCTTTGCCTTGAATGAATACGATGCTCACGGTAACAGAATCAATTAGTTATGGTCGCCTTAGCCACTGCCGCCCACTTGCAAACTGCCCCCAGCGCCGCCTTGGCGCACGTGGGCCTGCCCGCCACCACCGCCGAAGGTCACCTGGCCTACGACAAGCAAGCCACCCCGCCGAGCCTCGCCCGCATCCTGGATGCGCAGGCCACCCCGAAGGTGCGCGAGATCAGCGACCGAGACTTAGACCAACTGCTTATCAGCGAGATTGAGCACGCCGCCCGCCGGCTGGGCCACAAAAACACGGCCACCGATGGGCTGGATGTCAACCTGATGCAGCGCGACCTGGCCGCCCTGCTGCGCCTAAGCTGGAGCTACCTCACGCGGGGCGAGATTCAGCAAGTGTTCCTGCTGGGCAGCATGCGCCAGTTGCTGCCGCTCGACAAGAACGGCAAGCCAGACCACAGCGAGGTAATCTTCCTCTCGTCGGCCACGGTGGGCACCTGGCTCACCCGCTACAAATACCAGCTCAAGCCCGAGGCGATGGCCTACGCCCAGCGCCTGGTGCCGCAGGCCTGCGAGCTGCCCGCCAACCACCCCGTAGCGGCCCGTTGGCGCGTTGCCCGCCTGCAGCAGCTCTGCGCCCTAGGTCCGCGGCTGGCCCACCTGCCCGCCGACGACGCCGACCCCGCCAACCTGCTCTACCTCTGGCTGGGCGAACTCGGCGCCCTGGGGCCGTTCCTCAAAAGCCGCCCCGCCGAGTACTGGCACCGCCTGCGCCAGCAGGAAGCCTACCGCCAGGGCCGCCACCACCGCCAGAGCATGGACCGGGAAGAGCGCCGCGCCGGCAATACCTACCTGCGCCTCATTCGGGCGGCGCTGCCCAGCCAGGGCAAGCTAGCCGACAGGGTGCGGGCCGCGTGCCGCTGGCGGGTTTTCTGCCAGTGGCTCATTACCCAGCACGCTAAGCAAACCGACTTATCCGCGCTGCTCTGGCCCTTGGCTCAGGCGGCCTATACCCCAGTTGCTACCCAATGAAAACCGCCCCAGAATACCTGCGCCCCTTCATCGGCCCCGAGCCGGCCAATTTCATCCGCTACGCCGATGCGTTGGCTGCCGTGCAGGCGGTCATCGACCACTACGACCCGCTGCCCGGCGTGGCGGAGCTAGTGTACCGCGTGGTGGCCCCACCCCCGCAAAATGTGTTTCCGCCGGCCTGCCCCCGCTGCCTGCAACGCGGCGCCGAGTGCCTGTGCCCGCCCATGTTCCCCCGTGAAGAACCTCCTTTTTAATCAAGTATTTATGCCTACCACCAATCAAATTGCTTCTGCTATCTGTGCCGCGCTGGGTATGCCTTCCCGCTTCGCCGCCGAAAAGCCTCCGGTTTCGCCTACGCTTCGCAGCAGCCTAGCTGGCTATATGCGCGGGCTGTCGAATGAATCACTTGCCAGCATTGGCCAACACGCACCCCCAATGTCGCGTGAAGCGGCGGCCTCGGAGATTGCCCGCCGCGCCGCGCCCAACCCCGATACCCATTGCCCCAGTTGCGGCGAGCCGCTGAGTGAATACCACCACTGCGCTATTTGCCCGAGACCTGCGCCCCGTTAGTCCGCTCCGCTGGGTCAGCCAGTGGGCTACTAGCCTGCCGCACTTGCTGGGCCACATAGTTTTCCCAGGCGATTGCTACCTCCCGCGCCGCCTCTCGCTGCTGAATGAACTCCCACTCATCATAGGTGAGCGGATACGGCGGCTGGGCCTGCTGCTCGCTTAGTTGCGCCTGCCACCACTGCCACAGTCGATTTAGCCATCTCATAGTAGAAAGTTACTTCATCATAGCCTGGGTTCTTTATTTTAATCAATTAAATACCAATTAAGTACCACATAAGGCCCGGTAAATACGGAGCCTATGCGTGCTTTACTGACTTCCTAAGCAATGAGCCTCCGATTTTACCCCGGCGTGGGTGTGGTGCACCTGCAAACCGTGCGCGCCACCCGCCTCATACCCAGCGCCGAGCGCCACCGCTGGGACAAGAAGAAGCTACCCTGGGGCGAGACCGCCACCTGCCTCTACTGCGGCTGCCAGAAGCACCGCCTCAAAACCCAGCCCGATTGGTGCGAACGCTTCCAGCTAGCCGGCACTACCGAGATGCTGGAAGCGCGCCCCGCCTGCACGGGCAAACCTGCTACCCTTAAAGCGGCCCAGGGCCACCTAGAATTATAGATGCTGCGCACCGCTGCCCGAGTCGATGCCAACCAGCCCGAAATAGTGCAGGCGCTCCGAGCCATTGGGGCGTCAGTACTGCACGTGCATCAACTCAAAAACTGCTTTGATATTCTAGTAGGCTACCGCAAACGCACCTTCCTCATGGAGATAAAGGACCCCGCTCAGCCACCAAGTGGCCGCCAACTTACCCCTGGCGAGGCCAGGTTTCGGGCTGACTGGCGGGGCTCCGAGTACCACGTGGTGCACACCGTGGCCGAAGCTATTGCCATTATCACCCGCCTCTAACCCAATCTGCAACTCTTCAATTAACCCCGTCCGTGCGCCGCTATATTATTTACACCCCGCAACAAAAGCAGCTTATAAAAGAACTCTACCACACGCATAGCAACGCCGAGATAGCCCAGCTGCTGGGTATCGACAAGCCCGAGAAGGTGCGCGACGTGGCCCGCAAATGCTTCGGCCTGAAATGGCGGGCAGAGAATGGGGTGCCCAAGTGGCGCGAGCTCAAATCCCGAAACCACAACCTGGGCCGTTGGGCGGCCTAGGTTCGTGGTATGGCAAAAGCAACAAAACGCAACACCCCTACACACGTGCAGGAGGCTGCCCCGCTACCCGTGTGGCGGCGCGCCTTCCTAGCGGCCTACTGCCTCAACGGCAACGTGAGCGATGCGTGCGCGGCTGCCCAAATTGAGCGCAGCACCGCTTACCGGGCTAAGGGCAACGACCCCGACTTTGCCTTGGAGTGGGCCGCGGCCGAAGAGGTAGCTAGCGACGCGCTGCTGAGCGAGGCCTGGCGCCGCGCCGTGGAAGGGGGGCGCAGCTATAAGTTCGATAAGGATGGCTTCCCGCTGCGCCACCCCGAAACCCACGAGCCCTACTACGAGGTGAGCAAGTCCGACTCACTGCTGCTGGCCCTGCTCAAAGCGCGCCTGCCCGCCCTGTTCGGCGACAAGCTCAAGCTAGATGCTAGCGTGAATGCCAAGCCCGCCTACGACCTGAGCCGCCTCAACCCCGAGCAGCTAGCCCAGCTCGAAGCCCTCACCCGCGCTGCCACGCCGCCTGGGCTACCCGCGGCATGATAGAAGCAACTGACAAAGGGCTGTTCCTAGGTGAGCCTGGCTACTACCTCGTGGAGATTGGGCCTCGTGGCCGTACCACTGCCTCGGATGGTCACCACGAGGATAAGGCAGGTGCGTTGCAGGCCTACAAGCTTTGGCGGGGCCTAGGCTTCCTAAAGCCTGGGTGCACCTATCGCGTAGCCCACATGGAGGAAGTTGATTTAGAAGCTGCCGGGCAGCAGCCAGTCAACGAAGAGGCGCTCGCTATCTGCGCTGCCGCGCTTGATGCTGCGCTACAGCCGGCCCACGCGCCTGCACCAGTAACCACCCTGGCAGTGCCCAAGGCGGCGAAGCCTAGGACGCCTAAGTCAAGCAATGCCAAGCCGCCCAAAGTAGCGCTGCGCTACCTGTGCGATGAGAACCGCCACCTTATCTGCCTGCCCTTCTCGCCTAAGAACATGAAGCAAATGGCAGAGGAATTATACCTAGAACGCAAGCACCTCTCTAAAATCCCCTGCAAGCGCTTCTACCGCATTCCCTTCGACCGGATAGAGGAAATCCAAGAGCAGTGCGAACGGGTGCCAGCCTGGCATATCCTAGAAATCATTACGAGCAATGAGTAACGGGCTGCCCCCACTTGATATAATCGTAGCGGAGCAATGCCGCCGCAGCTTTCACCGCTTCTTCCTAGAATTTTGGGAGACGATTGAAGCCGTAGAGCTAGTGCCTAACTGGCACATCGAATACCTGTGCGGCCAGCTACAAGAAGTATTCGAGACGTGGGCGCGCAAGGACGCCCAGCCCGACGTACTGATTAACGTGCCCCCTGGTACCAGTAAGAGCACCACCGTTACCCAGCTCTTCCCGGCCTGGCTCTGGCTCAAAGCCCCCGCCACGCGCATTATTTCCAGCAGCTACGCCAGCAGCCTGAGCGTGAGCCACGGCATCAAAACGCGCGACTGCCTGCGCAGCGATAAGTTCAACCGCCTCTTCCCTGGCCTCATCGAAGCCAAGGATGATGAGGATGGCAAAACCGCCTACCGCAATACCAAGGGCGGCCAGCGCTACACCACCAGCACCGGGGGCGCCGTGACGGGTGTGCACGCCGATTTCATCATCATTGATGACCCACTCAAACCCGACGAGGCTACCAGCGAGGCCGGGCTAGCGTCGGCCGATAAGAACCTCAAGACGCTGGCCACCCGCAAAACCGATAAGGCCCGCAGCGTCACCATCATGGTGATGCAGCGCCTGAGCGAGAAGGACCCCGCCGGCCTGTGGCTGGGCTCAGGCAAGGTGCTGCGCCACATCTGCCTGCCGGGTGAATTGAAGCCCGATAGCAAGGGCGTCGTAGGGGCGCAGGTGCGGCCAGTGGAACTGCTCACCCGCTACACCGATGGGCTACTCGACCCGAGGCGCCTGGGGCGCGCGGTGCTGGCGGGCCTGGCCATCTCCCTAGGCTCCTACGGCTACGCGGGGCAGGTGCAGCAGCTACCCGCCCCCGAGGAAGGTGGCATTCTCAAGAAGGCCTGGTTTAAGAACATGAGCTGGGCGCACTTCCTGGAGACGGTAGTAGGCGCTAAGAATGCCGTGTGGCTCTTTGACGCCGATACAGCCTATACCGATAATCAGAAGAATGACCCCACGGCCTTCCTCTCGTCGGTCTACCTAGGGCAAACACTCTACGTGCGCGCGGCCCTAGAAATGTGGCTAGCTCTGCCCCAGCTCAAGGCCAAGCTCGTGGAGCTGCTGCCCCTGCATGGCTACCGCGTTCCGCTGAGTAAGCTGCATGTGGAGCCCAAGGCCAGCGGCAAGGACGTGGTAGCCGAGCTGCGCAATATGTCGCAGGTGAACGTGGTGGAAGCGCCCACGCCCGTAGCCGACAAAACCGCCCGCGTGAACGCGGCCAGCCCCTTCATTGAGTCCGGCCGGGTATGCCTCATCCTGGACGCGCCCGGCGCCCCGGCAGGGTGGGTGGAGGCCTTCATCAACCAGGCCGCTGGCTTTCCCACGGCCGCCCACGACGATATGCTCGACACGCTCACCCAAGCCATTGCCCGCTACAACAAGAAGCAGGGCGGCGGCACTACCTGGTCATAATTTACCCTTGTGCTTTATGCCTCATAAACTCACTGCCGCCTATGATGAGGCGCTCCGCCAATTCGCCGAGCGCCTGCCCCTGCCCGAGGTAAAGTACCGCACACCCATCACGGGCAGCCAGCTACTGCAGGATAGCCCCGAACTGCGTGGCCCCAAGGGCGAGCCCATCAACCCCAACCGGCTCTACTACGTGGGCTCGCCCACCAACGCCACCAACCACCTGCGCCAGTTGCGCAAAGCCTACCGGCGGGGTGGGCAGCCGGCCGTAGTGGCCTATCTCCAACCTTACGAGGCTTTCCTAGGGCAGCCCGATACCCAAGCCGCGCAATGAGAATCTTGACCCTGAAGGCCGACGATGGCGAAATCCTCAAAGGCAAGCTGCCCGACTCGTGGGCCGAAGTACCCCTCGCCCCCTACGCCCAACTCGCCGCCGCCGAGTCGCTGCCGGCCCGCGTCGAAGCCCTGGCCGCTCTAGTGGGGCTGCCCGTCGGTCCGCTGCTGGAGGATGTGAGCTTGTCGGCGACCATCTTCGAGGCCGCGCCCTGGCTGCAAACTGAGTTGCCCGAGGCTACGGGCGCCATGCCTGAGTTCGCACACCTAGGGGTATGGTATGCCCACGTCGGGCATCTGGAGAAAATTAGCGCCGGGCAGATGGAGGCTCTTACCGATTTCTTGCAAGCCAGCGAGGGCCACCCGCTCAGCAGCGCGCCGGGCCTGCTGGCCGTGCTCTACTGCCCGCGCGAGGAAGCGCAAACCCGCGAGGTGGTGCGCGCCGCGGCCCAGGCGTTTGCTTCGCTGCCGATGTCGGTGGCCTGGCCATGTCTCGCCGATTTTACGAGGAGTTCAGGGCCTGCCGCGCTGAGCATCCAAACTGCTGGGGCGCTCGCCAGCCAGACGCGGCAGGCCCTCAGCAGCCTGGAGCAAGCGCTAGCCAGTGGGGGTTCCGGCACCTTCTGGCAGAAGCTGCTGCGCTCACGGGCACAACGCTGGCTAGCCAACGTGCAGAAAATGCTTTAGACCTGCTGGAACTAGTCGAATACCACCGCGCGCACGCCCCGCAGCAGCCAGGGTAGCGGACAAAACCTAGGGCCAGGCTTACGGTGGTATGCCCGGCTCTTTGCTTACCTACGCCACCGCCCTCGACTACCTGCTGAGCTTAGGGGTGCGCTTCTCGCTCATCGGCCGCTCCGCCCTTACCTTCTCAGGCGAGGCGCCCGCCGGCCAAGCCTACCCTGTGCTGCTCGTCGAAGGCGACGCCCAGGGCAATGAGAGCCAGCAGACGCCCGGCCTGGACGTGTTCACCGCGGCCGTGCAGGTGCTGGCCATGCCCGCCAGCAGCGAGCCTACCACCGAGCAATTGCAGGCCCTGCTAGTCGAGACCAATACGTGGGTGGATATGCTCAGCGAGCAGCTACGCCAGGAGCGCAGCGGGCAACTGGCGGGCGTCAACAAGCTCTGCCTGCCTGGTATAGCCGGCGGGGCGATGGCCTGCGGCTGGCGGGTAGAACTGCAACTCAAGCTAGCCAAGCAACTCAACCGCACTACTAACGGCGCCCTGTTCGCCCCCGAATCCTAATGGCAGCCCGCGCCAACGTGCCCTACAAATACTCGCTGGATGAGTTACAAGCCAGCGAGGTAAATGCCCTCAATGAAGCCATCAGCGAGCACGCCAGCGAGTTGGAGAGCTACGCCAGTGCCTTCCAACAACTTTACGCGGCGGGCATATTAGCCGGCAAAGTACTGTGCCCGCTCGCCTTGCCTCAGGCAGTGACTGCGGGTTACTGGTACCTCACCGCTTCGGGCGTGTGGGAGGCCAAGAGCAGTTTCCAGGCTGGTGCCGACCCTGCGTCCGGCGCCTACTGGCGCTGCGTCGCCAGCTTCAACGGCGCGGCCACCGTGGGCAGCGCCGGCATTACCGACGCCACCGACGCGGGCCGGGCCATGCTCACGGCCCTGAGTGCCGCCGCCCAGCGGCTGCTGGTGAACAACCCGCGCATCCGGGCCGGGGCCTACGGAGACCACCCGGCCTTCTCCACCGAGGATGGCGATGCTGGCTCATGGGCCTACGTGTTTAGAGCGCTAGCTAGCCTCAACCAGTCGCTAGGCGCTCTGCAGCCCGCGCCAGCTACTGCCGCACCCATCGTCACGGGCTTTCTGCCCAGCAAAGGCAGTGAGGGGGCCAGCGTCACGCTCACGGGTAGCCGGTTCGTAGATATTACCAGCGTGAGCTTCAATGGTACGTCCGCCAGCTTCCAGGTAATTAACTCTACTACCATTCAAGTAGTAGTACCCAGTGGCGCAACCACGGGGCCGGTGAGCGTGGCCACTGCTTCGGCTACGGGCACGAGCGCCGCTAGCTTCACGGTCGGGGCGGTGGCCGTGGTAGTCACCACGCCGGTTGTTACGACCCCCGACCTCACCGCCGCCCTAGCTATCTCGCTCGCCCAGATTACCCTAGGGGCCAGCATGGGCTACAGCATCAGCCCGGCGGGCGGCACGGTGCCCTACGCTTATCAGGTAGTGGCTACCAACGTCAGCACCGGCGCCACCTTTGCCCTAGGCAGCACCAAATCAGGCACCTGGCAAGCGCCCACCGCCGACCAGTTTGCCATCGATGCTACCGTAACCGACAGCAGCAGCCCGGCGAAAGTCGTGGAAACGGCTACGCGCTACCTCAACGTGGTGGCCGCCGCTAACCGCATCCCAGTGGCTGATGCGGGCGGGGACGTGACCATTCAGCTGCCAACCAGCTCGGTGGTGCTCATGGGCACGGCCAGCGACCCTGACAGCGGGGATACGCTCACCTACGCCTGGCGCCAAATTACGGGACCAAATAATGCTGTGGGCCTGCCGGCTACCAGCCTTAACGTGGTGGCGAGTGGGCTTGTGGCGGGTACGTATCAGTTTGGCTTTCGGAGCACTGATAACCACGGAGCGCAGTCGAGTGAGGACTTCGTGGTGGTGACGGTGCAGGCGGCGGCGCAGTCTGGCCAGCGGGTGGTACTTACGCCGCAGGCCAGCACCTACGGCCTGAACGTGCTCAACCGGGCCGACAGCGCCGGCAATGTGCAACGCTCCTACGGCAGCTATCTCGATGGCACCAGTGACAACGGGGCCGCCCGATTTAACCTAACCAATACGGAAGCCGCGGGCAACGCGCAGCCCTCCTCTATTACCATCCTGCAAGCCGGACAACCCGCCCAAACCGTGCGGCCGACCGGCGGCCAGGGGGCAACCGACTACGATATTACGCTGCTGGGAAGCGCGCCCTATAAATTTAGAATTGTGCTCGGCACGCTCGAACGTGCCAATGAGCAAGGCGACATTTTAGGGCGGGTATTTAATTCCCTCTCCTTTCCGGCCGGCACCAACGCGAGCCTCGCAGCCCCGACCAAGCAAAGTGAGGCTGTTATCTTCATCACGGATTCCATCGGCACGGGCACGGGTAGCACCACGCCCGAGTTGGAAGGCTGGCTACCCAAGCTGCGGGCACTGGACACCGGCCGCGACTACCTGAACGACGGCTACCAGAGCCGACAGGGAAGCGTAGCCATCGGCAGTAGTGCGGCCATCGGCAGCCTAGGGGATGAAATAGCTACCGCCCGTACAGGTTATAACAAGGTGACGCAGGCACTGTGCTTGTTCACCAACGACTACAACAAAGACCCCGCCACCCTAGGGGGCTATGTCACCAACTGGCTCACCCTCACGCGCCAACGCTTCCCCAGCGACCGGCTCATCGTGGCCTCGCCGATTGTGGCCAACAGCGCCTACGCCAGCGAGTCGAACATGCCCGCCATCCGCACGGCGGCCCAGCAGGCGGTTAGCAACTTTGGTGATGCCAACGCGCTCTACGTAAATGGCCTAAACCTGCTAGGGGATAACGCGCAACTCAACCCAGATGGCGTGCACCCCCTACCCAACGGCCACACCATCATGGCCGGCAACTGGCTGCAAGCCTTGCAGGCCCAGCAGGGCGGAGTGAGCGCGCAGGTAAACAGCAGCAACATTCAGTACCTGCCGAACACGGCGGCCTTCAATTTCTTTCATAACACCACTACGCCCACTGCCAACTACTTAATGGCGGCGCTGACCTACATTAATAACAGCCCCGCCCAAGGCACAATTGTGGGTAGCAGCATCAACGTATTTTTTAACGGCACACAGGCTAAGCTCGACCATCATTTGGAACGGCAAGGTACTGATGTTCAAGTACTTATAGACGACAATGTAGTGGGTACGTTCAGCCAGTACAACGCGGCCGAACAGAACGTGCCCAACTACCACTACTTGACGCCTGCTGTGGCGGCTGGTAACCACAAACTGACGCTAAAAAAACTTAACGATACGGGCGACACTAAAATCTACTGGTTCGAAGGGATTACGATTTACGGCGGTACCGGCATCATTGCCCCACCGGCCGGCACGGTGGTGACGACCAGCAACCAGCTCTGGGCTACTACTACGGGCGTGAAGCGCACGGTAAGCGACAACGGGCGCACGGCCAGTCGCGCGGCCGGCGTGGGCAGCTACGACAACTACGCCGTGGGCACGCAGCAGTTCACGGGCCCAGGAGGTATCTACGACCTCGGGGTGCTGCCCATCAGCCAGAATCTGGACGGGGTGGCGATAGTCATGGGCACCACCACGCCCGGCCGCCTCGGCCGCAGCGCCAGCGACCGCTACCATGACCTCAGTTACGGGGCGTATATGGACCTTTATAATTGCTCGCCCTTCCAACTTAACAGCCAGGGTGATGCGGCGAGCGGGGGCAGCTACACGGGTGCCTACGTGGCCAACGCTCGCTTTAAGCTACGCTTCACCAGCAACACCCGCGTGGATATTCTCGACGCCAACGACCAAGTGGTAGGCGGCTTTGACGAGCCAACTGGCATCGCGTGGCCGCAAGTGCCCTACGTGAGCTTTAACACCAGCGACGCCGCTACGGCTGCCCTACTGGCTACGCAGGGCACGCTCACGAGCACCAACCTGGCCAACTCAAATCTGTAACAGGAAAACCCCGGCCAGTTGGTCGGGGCTTTTTATACTACCACACATCTACCTCATTCACACCCGGCCAGTCATCGTCGCGGTGGTTACGCTCGCGGCGGTTTTCTTGGAAACGCGGCGGACCCTTGTAAGGCTCCTGCTCAACGCTCGGCCTCGTTAGTACAAATAAGGCGAAGCCCGCTAACACAATAGCGGAGCCTATCATCTGAAATATAATCGGATGCTGAATGAGAAAATTAGTCATAAATAGGTTTTGCTAAAAGCGGGCTAGTAATCGCTGAAGCCATCGATTAAGCAATTTGCTACCTCGTCGCTCTACGAATTCATGTAGCAAATAAGCTAGCAGTAGCACCAAAGTGATAATGCCAATCAACAGTACATACTTGTCAACTTTACCTCCTAGACGTTGCAACACCACATATCCTATATTGTGATGCGTGAGGTAAATTGGATAACAAAGAAATCCTGCCCATGCCACCCACTTGGAATGTGGCACGGTAAGTTTACGGTAGGCAATGAGCAGAAACAAAACGAAAAATAGCGTTATCAGCCCCCCGGCTACTAGTATCGAGAAGCCTTCGTGATAGGACACAATCCCTTCATTGACAATAGTGCGGGCGCTACGCAGACAGAGCAGAAAACTAACTCCTAGCAGAGTATAGAGCTTCCACCGCGCGGCCTGGTTTGTTTGCAATAGAAAGAACGTCATGCCGGCAATGAAAAATGGAGCGAAACGTGTAAACAATACTGTAGTCAGTAAATTAGAATTTACTACAGGCCCGCTAAATGCACAGAAGGCAAGCCATGTGACTAAGACAGGTAGTAGATGTTTCAACCAGCCGAAAGCAATCATTACGGCAATCCAGAAATAAAAATAAATTTCAATCGCCAGCGTCCATGCGACCCCGTCAATATTATTGATACCAAGAAAGGTTTGAAGCATTGTTAGGTTATAGAAATAACCTTTTACTGGAGCGTCAATGATTGGCGACCATCCAAGCTCATGAACATGAGGCCCAAAAAGCCGCACGACAATAAATGTTAAGGTGGTTGCGACCCAATAAGCTGGGTAAAGGCGCGTGACGCGGGAAGTGAAGAATTGGCCTATTGTTTTTCCTTGGGCTGACATAAGCATGACGTAGCCACTAATGATAAAGAACAATTCCACGCCGAGGAAGCCATACTTAAATACATCGCCTAGGCCGGGATAGGCCACCGGGCTCAAGTTATCGGCATGGTAACCTCTGTATGTTAAGTGATATAAGACTACCACTATGGCAGCAATAAATCTGAGCGCGTCTATTTCGTAATAGCGGACGGGTTTGTGGCGTACTTCTGGTTCCATAAGAGTGGATGCAGTGTAACCTGAGCAAAATCAAAGTCTCGCTAAACAAGAAAGGCTTTTATAGATAGCAACTTATTATGTATATGTGGTGGCGATAATTGTCGCAGCTATCGGCCACCAAATAGGTAGCGATTTAGCAAGCTATTTTTAGAAAGTAGTACGGTCAGTCCATAGGAGATTGCACAGGCCACTATTGCAACTGCTAAACTGAAAATGAAGCTGTAAATAAGTGTGCTTTCGTGGGATAAGTTAATAGTATGTGCTATAACGCCATTCAGCAAGCTGCTGATGAGATAAAGCCCCAGCGAATATTGGCCTAATTTTGCTAGTAAAGGCGCCTTAACGCCTCGTAGAAATCCATGTACAATTGTAATAGCTAGCACGATGCCCGCCAAACCGACTGCATAGCGATAAATTACTACTGTTAGTGAGGACAATGGATAAAGGGCGAACGAAGGGCCGCCCAAGTAGATGTAAGCAGCCTTGCGCCAAAACAGCAATAGTACCGGAAACAGAATAAAAGATAAGTACATACTCACTCGCGTAGTGAGTTTTAGTTGCTGCTGGTATTTGTGAAATAGGTAGCCCCCGATAAAATAGGGGAACACAAACTTTATAAAATAGAAATGCAGGCGGTTAGGTAACAGACATACTACTAGCACGGCTACTGCATAGGCCCACCAAGCATCTTTTACCCACTTACTAATAAAAGCAG
This sequence comes from Janthinobacterium lividum, assembly GCA_050954355.1. Lineage (GTDB taxonomy): Bacteria > Bacteroidota > Bacteroidia > Cytophagales > Hymenobacteraceae > Hymenobacter. The sequence continues at coordinate 46,883 of JBPBPH010000076.1, read as the reverse complement.
TAATGACGGTCGACACAAAAAGCGACCATAAAAACCATAAAGTGTTTGTAACCTCCCCAACGTATAGTCCTGGAGTTAAAATGCTTAATGGATGCTCTTGCGCAATAGTGTCATAAATAAAATGGTCGTTTATTAAAAATAGTCCTGACCATATTAGTAAGGGAATAAGTATTTGCTTTGTCTTACCAGCGAGTAATTCTAATAATTGCCGTTTGCGTTGACTCTGGAAGAGCAAAAATCCCGATAGGCTCACGAAAAGGGGCATATGAAACGCGTAAATTGCCGTAAATAAAGGATTTGTGAAAAAATCATAATCCCGAGTAGACACTTGAATAGCGTGGCCATATACAACCAAAAAAATAGCGATACCTCGCGTATTATCAATAAGAGCGTTTCTGTTCTGCATAAGTAAGCTTGCTAGCGAGTAAAATTAAAGCCCCACTAGAGGGGCTTAGCAATGTCTATCCGAACTGCCGCACTAGCAGTACCACCACTGCCAACAGCAGCATCAGCAGCCAAGGCAGGTAGGTGTTGAATTCATTTTTCTTGCGACGCCTTTTCGAGCCTTTAGACGCAGGTACCAAGTGTAGGAAAGTAGCCATATCCAAATGTCGGCATTCCCAGCCCAACTTGCCAGCCCCACCCCACCCGGCGGGGCTTTTTGCTGCCTACCAACATCTCGTTACGCTTTTGGCAACTTCTTTTGGCAGTCAAGTAAGCTGCGCCGCAACTTCGTGGCATGCGCGACCTCGCTCAACCACTTCGGCTTCAGCTCCAATCCTGCTCCCCTGCTGGCGTGTACCTGCGGTGGCTGGATAACCTTGGCGGGTGGCCTGCCTGGCTCTTCGCTGGCGATAGTGACCCCAAAACCGACGTGGCTGAGAGCAGCAGCCTCATCACGCCTGACGCCCGCACCCAAGTAGCCGTGCGCCGCCCTGGTGCGAATGCTCGCCCTCAATCGTAAGCCCGCCGCCCAGGCGTAGAATAGCTCTGTGCCGCTACACTGGCTCTACACCGGCGCGCACCTGCCCGGCGCGGAGCCACGTCATGGCTTCTGCCTCGTTTTCGAACAGCTGCGGGAAGGCATCTACCGCAGCTTCGCGACGGAAGTAGAGCTCCATCGCGTCGCTCTCGGCCGCCGGGCGCTGATGCGGGCCAGCCAGGTAGGCGGTGAACAACGGCCCATTAAGCGCGGCCGCCAGACGGGGCGAAAACTGCTCGCGAAACCACTGGTTCAGGTCGGGGCCGGCCACGGGGCGACGGCGCAAGTCCAGCAGCCAGAACCGGCAGTTGCCGTGGGCTTGCGCAGCGGCCAGCATGGCCTCGTAGGTGCCTTGTAGTGCCGGGGGCGGCAAATCCTTTAACCACCGACCAATAATAAGGCCTAAATCGGCACGGTATTCCAACGAGAACGCATTGGAAGGGAAGACGGACATGGGCACGCAGAAGAGCAGAAGGAATGCCCAGCTACTACCTATACGAGCGTGGCTGAGTAGTAGCCGCTTTCAGGTCCATCTTGAATCGAGGTAAGCTAATCTATCTTTTCTCAATTCTTCTTACCCTAAGACTCGCATCAGGCTTCGCGGCTAGCAAGCTAAGCGCGCATGTAGCCAATCATTTGGTTGTATTACCAGTAATGCCGCAAAACGTTTTGTAGCAATTAATCAGTAATACATTGATTATAAGATATTTGAAAAGGCAAAACTTATTGTATTTGCAAAACATTTTGCATGATACCTACCCAATCTTGGGTAGGCTTCGTAGATTTGTATCATACCCGTTTGAAACAAACAAGGGCCGCACCTCGCGGCACGGCCCTTGCACTCTAGTTAAGCAGGTGAGCAGTAGCCGTAGCTGCTGCACCACCTCCCAAGATTAGCCAGATAAGCCGCCAAAGGGCTCTATCTGACAACCGACACTTGAATACCACTTCAAGCGCCGGTTTCGCGTTATTCTTCATATTCCGATGAAGTAAAGGGTTGTACCATAGCCCCGCACTTCTGAAAGCCCGGCCGTTACAGCGGTTCGGGCTTTCGTCTTTCTAGGAAAGTCGGAATAGGTCGCGGGGCATAACCCCAACGCGATGCAGCAAAGGTAAAGTAGCTAGTTTCGGAATCTACTACGCGGGCGGGGGAAAGTGGGGGAAGTCGTCTACACCTCCTTAGAGGCGCCCGAACTTTGTACACTTGTAGCCGAATTATGTACGACCTGCTATCTGAACCTATGCAGCACGACTAGTAGTCCAGCAGCGAGTAGAAATGCTTTCATGCCCCCAAGCTACCAAAAAAAGCCCCACGGCACCCAAACAGGTACGAAAAAGCCCCCGCTTGGTGGGCGGGGGCAATACATGCGTGTAAAATCTTACTGTTTGCGCAAATAAGTGGTAGCGCTAGTCCCAGTATTCGGAGGCCTTGTCGCAGCGGACTTAGTTACTAGTGTCAACTTAGTAGCTGTTAATTCTCGGATGGTTTGAGTATCGCCGAAAGATAGTAAGGTTGTATCCTGGCGGATATACGACCTGTTTATGCTAGCAGCTGTATTCGGAAATAAGATAAAATCAGTGGACGTAATCTGAATGATATCGCTGCCAGCGGCAATCGCATTCGTCATATCAACTGCTACGGTTCCTGCTGGGGTTTTTTCCACATACCGAATGCTAGTACCCTCCCATATACCTTCTAGCGGCGGCTTCGGAATGGGCGTAGGAGTAGAGGCTTCTTTCTTGCACCCGGCCAGCAGTAGCCCGGCGGCGAGTAAGAGGTGTTTCATGGGCGGCGAAGCTACGCAACAGCCTCGACTGTGTGGGTCGGGGCTTTTAGCTATACAGATAAGTCTGACCAGAGCCAGAAATTAAAACTTAAAAAGAGAATAACTGCTGCCAACAAGAGGAATAGTAGCCAAGACAAAAAATACGACAGCGTGGGTTTTGAATACTTAACGAGGTGATAAACAGTACATGCGAAAAGCCCTAGTTGGCACAGCATGGTTATTACTACAGACCTACTAGTGACTATGCTCAATAGGAAAGCAATTAGCAGTGGTAGCCAAGTACGAAGAATGGGAGGCATACTCGTGTCCATGCCCCAAGATACTAAGCGGCCCAATTGCCAAGCCTCGACCGAAAAGTCAGGCAACAGCCGCCCACCTCACGCGTATAACCAACCGTCGCACTTTTTCACCCCCTCACATTACTTCTCGTTATGGCCAACGCCCCAACCCCCACTCCGAAGCCCGCCCAAGAAACCACCAAAACGACGGTGACCACCAAGCCGGTTGAGAAAACGACTACCACCACCACCGAGCCCGCCAAGTAGCCGCTGGCTGGTAGCTGCAACAAAAAAGCCCCACCCCACCCGGCGGGGCTTTTTGCTGCCCCACGCGGACAAACCCGCCGCCCTAGCTTAGGGTGGTAGGCCCGCGCGTAGCAATGATTGAGCAACTGCGGCTTCTAAGCACATGCCCGCACCGAGCGCCTTCCGTGATATTCTGCAGCAGATAGGAGAAGCTATCGCGGAAGTTATCCTGCAACTGCTCAATGAGCGGAGCCGCTACCCACTGCGCCCCAACTCCGAGCTAGCCCGCCAACTACGCAGCCCTGAGGCGGTGCAAGTGGTCCAAAGCCGGGGCGCAAATGGGCGCTTCGGTTCATATGGCCTCACGCTGGTGGCCCTCGACTACTTGCAGTGGCTCGATACAGGCCGGAAGCCTGGTGGAAAAAAGGTGCCCATTCTAGCAATCATTGCCTTCATTAAAGCCCGAGGGCTACGACCCCGCGACAGAGTGAGCGGCCGCTATGTGAAGCACCGCACCAGCACCCTAAAGGGCCGCAATGGTGGGCCGGATATATCTGTGAATCAGTTGGCGTTCGCGATACAAAATGCGATTTTCCGGCGGGGAATTTTAGGTCGTCATGTGCTGGCCGAAGCCTGGGCCACGGGGGAGCTGCTACTAGATAAGCTGCTAGATGAAAGCGCGCTGTCGGCCATGAGCGCCGATTTGGAGGCCCAATTTTCTTACCTCGCCACCACCTAGGCTATGCCCACGAATCCCTACATCGTTGCCCTTGATATTACCCAGCCTGCCGGGCGGGTGCGCACGGGCAAGCTGCATTTCGTAGTCGATGCTGGCGACTCGGTGGGGCCGCTGCTGCTCAACTGCGCGGGCCTCACAGCCGGCCCCATCCCCCTAACGCCGCTAGCGGTGGAGGGCCAATACGGCTACGATAAGGCAGGCATTCCATCGGGTACCCACACGCTGGAAGTGCAGGATGGCAGCAGCGCCGGCCTGCCCGGCTTTACGCACGACATTATCATCGCCGCGCTGCCGCCCCGCTACGGTTGCACCGACCCGCTGGCCGACAACTACGACCCCGAGGCGACCGACGACAACGGCAGTTGCGCCTACACGCCCCACGTCAAGCTAGCCGGCAACCTGCCCGAGCTGGCGGCCCTCGGGGTGCCGCTGCTAGCCAGGCTCGCCGCGGCGTTGCCCGTGGGCGCGGTGGGCGCGCCCGCTACCTGCCTGCTCGACCTCGCGGCCCTAGGGTCGGCGCTGGGCGTGCAGGTGCGCATCGATGGCTACCTCTTCACCTCGGGCCCGCTCATCGTGCCCGGCCGCTTCCAGGACGCGCCCTCGCTGCTAGCGGCCCTGCAGGCGCTGCCGGTGCTGGCGGCCAGCTACCAGTTCAGCCAGCCGGCGCCCACCCAGGTGCTGCTCACGGCCTTCGTGCCTGGCCTGCCCGGCGCGCCCACCGTCACCAGTAGCAGCCCCGCCGTGGCCGTGACGCTTACGGCGGGCGTGGCCGCGCTCTGGAGCCAGCGCCGCTATCGCTGGGCCTGCTGGCTGGAAGTGTGGGCTGGCTGCGGCAACGCCTACGGCGGGGCAACGGATAAGGCCAGCGCCAAGCTGGCCCAGCGCCTGGAGCTACCCTACCGGGCCGATAACGCTTACCAGTTCGACCTGGCGCCTGCCCTGGCCGGCTTCACGGGCCACGCCAGCCCTAGGGGCGATGGCAGCAGCCCCGAGCGGCTGGTGAGCTACTTCCTGCGCTACGGCGAAAGCTACGCCGACGCGCCCACCGGCCCGCGCCGAGCGGGCGCCGCCTACGAGAGCCCCATCGCCTGGGGCCTCGAAGCCATGCAGGTGCCCGCCGCCCTGGGCGGCCTGCGCCTGCTCACTACCCGCCCCACCTACCAGGTAGCGCCCGGCGCCCGCCTGCCCTTCGCCGTGCTGGCCCCGGCCGGCGCCGACGCGCGCCTGCTGCTGCGCTACCGCCTGGCTACCTCGCGCGACCTGGTGAGCCTGCTCTACCCACAGGCCCTCGGAATGGGCCAGGTCACGCGCACCGCCCTGCGCCTGCCCATCGTGGCCGGGCTGCTCAGCGGCGAGCTGCGCGTGAGCGACAGCCAAGGCACCGTGGGGCCGCTGCTGGCTGCGCTCACCTTCGACGCCCTAGGGCCCGCGCTCACCTTCGTCAACCGGGCCGGCGGGCAGGATACGGTGTGGCTGGCCGGCAGCCAGGAACCCAGCGGCAAGCGCACGGCGGCCACCTTCAGCAATGCCCTCGGGCCGCAGAACCTGAGCGCCGACTACCAGCCCGCCCAAAAGCTCTATTCCCAAACGCTGGACGTGGCTACCTGGGACTGGCTGCGCCAGGAGCTAGCCGTGAGCCCGCAGGCCTGGCTGGAAACCGAGGCCGGCGCCCAGCCCGTGCTGGTAAGCGACCTCGCCACCGAGGCCGACGTGGCCAAGGGCTTCTACTCGCTATCCGTGGACCTGCAACCGGCCCCCGTGCGGGGCCTTTCCAACTAAATGCGCCCGCTCACCCTGCTACTCAGCGGCCAGCCGGCCGACTTGCCCGCCACCACCAAGGGCCTGGTAAAGCTCAGCCAAGCCAGCGCCACGCTGGCCGACGTGGCCGCGCGCGTTGGGGAGTATTCCTTCCCGCTCACGCTGCCCCCGACCCGCCGCAACGCGGGCATTTTCGGCGCGGCCAAGCTCCACCCCCAGGGCGTGGGTAAATTCGGCTATTTCAGCGATTACCCCTACGAGCTGCGCGTGGGCGGGCAGGTGTTTACGGGCACTTTTCGCCTCACGAGCCTCAAAAACGGCTACGTGGGCTCGCTCATCGGCGCGGGCCTGAGCTGGGCGCTGCTGCTGGGCGATACCAAGCTCACGGACCTGGCTTTTCCGACCCTCGCCTACGACGGCTCGCAGCTAGCCAGCATCCTGGCTCTCGGCTGCGACGAAACCGACGTGCAATTCCCCCTGGTGGCCTTCGGCAACTTCTACCACCCGCCGCTTACGCAAGTAAAAGCCGATGGCACTACCGAGGACGTGCCCGCGCCGGCCGCCGCCGTGCTGGATTGGCCCCTTTCGGTGGATGATTACCCGCCGGGCGTGTACTACGTGAACGTGCTGCGGCAGATTTTCGCCAGCATCGGCTGGCAGTTGCAGGGCCGCGAACTGGATAGCGAGTTCTGGCGCCAGGTGGTGCTCACTTGCGCGGGCGCCGACCTAACCAACGCCTGGCCCTGGGGTAGCTTGCTGCCGGCCACGGGCACCGGCCAGCGCACCACGGCCAGCAGCTACTACCAAAGCGGCCCCGCGCCGGGCTACACCAACACGGCGGCCGGCTTCTACACGCTGCCCGGCGATGGGGGCGAACTCTCGGGGGACGTGTTCTTTCTGCCCGTGCCCCTTACCACGGCCAAACTGCGCCCCACGCGCACGCTGGAGCTAGCCACGGCTACTTACACGGCCCTGCGGCCGGGCGTGTACGATTTCGAGTGGGTATTCAGCTTGTCGGGCGGGGTGCAAAACTTCGGCGGCCCGAACATCGACCAGCATGACGCCTACGTGCAGGCCCTGCTGCGCCCCCTCGGGGTGGGCTTGGTGCTGCGCCGCGGCGGCCAGGACTTCACCGAGGGCGAAGGCGGCCTGCTACGCGGCGACCCCAACGCGGGGGCCCTCGGCTACGCCCCCGGCCAGGATAGGGTACTCACGCCGCAGCGGCTGGACGTGCCCGGCGGCCAGCTCGGGGCCCTGCGCCTGGGCTCCTACCAGGCGGCCACGAGCGGCGTGTACCTGGAAACCGGCGACTCGGTGACGCTGTGCGTGTTTGGGCGGCGCTGCGTGTTTGATGGGAGCAATAAGCTGCTGGCGTACCGCTCACAATCGGTGCTGAATTTTGCCAGCGCCCGCCTTTCGTGCACGCGCTACGCCGACAACGACGGGCTGAGCATCACGGCCTTGCAGCCGGCGCTATTTCTGCCGCCGCTGGCCTGCAAGGATGTAGTAAAAGATTTCTTGCTGCGCGTCGACGGGTTTCTCCTGCCCGATGCCGCCCGCCAGGTGGCTACCCTCGTGAGCCGCCAGGAACTGGCCAGGGCCGGCGGGGAGCCGCTCGACCTCTCCGACTTGTGCGACCCGAGGGCCACCGAGTATTTGCCCGCCGCTGGGGGCGTGGGCTCGTTCGTGTTCGTGCCCGTGGCCCTGAGCGATGACCCGCTAGTACCTGCCACGGCTGATATCGTCACCGCGCCCGTGGGACCGGGCGATACCAGCCAACAGCTTACCAGCTTGTTCGCACCTGTGGGCAGCCGGCCCGTGTGGCTGCCGCGCGGGGCTTACGTGAGCTTGCCTACGTGCTCAACCAAGGACATTCTAGCCCAGGCGCGCTCAGAAACCAGCCCCGACAGCGGCAGCCAGGCCCCGCGCCTCGTGCGCTACACCGGCCCCGACCCTGGGCAGGTGGTGCCCTTCGGCCAGGGCAGCGTGCCGCTGGCCGGCGCCGTGTGGGATGGGGCCCTCGCCTGGGATGGGGCAGCCGGGGCCGTGGCGACCTATTACCAACCCACGTTGGCGCGGGCGCTCACCGGCCACTTGGCCCGCGTGCAGGTGCCGCTGCGCCCCGACTACTATCAGGTCCTAGGGCCCGGCCGGCGGGTGCTGCTGCACGGCGCCCCCTACACGGTAGAGGCCCTGCAGAACTACGACCCGAGCGACGAAGCCGCGCTCGCTCAACTTGATTTAAGCCGCGAGGTATTCTAATATGGGCGCTACTACGCAGAAAGTCTACCAGTTATCCATCGAACTGGGCGAAAGTCAGCAGCGGCTGGCCGATGCCGGCAAGCTGCTGGCGGACCTCAAAACCAAGGCCGCCGCCGCCAACCAGGAAGCGAAGGAAACCAAAGAAATTTACCTGGAAAACGCGAAGGCGCTCAAAGAGCTGGCCCAGCAGGGCAAGGCGCTGGAAGTAGCCAAGGGCAAGGCGGCGGCCGGGGGCGATGCCGCAGCTGCCGCGGCGGCCGTAACGCGCAACGCGACCGAGCAGAAAAAGCTCAATACCATCGTGCAGGAAAGCAAGGTGGTGTACGATGATGCGAAACAGGCGGCAGTAGCGGCCGGCGCCGCCGTGGGCAAGCAAGCCGTGGACGTCAAGCAGCTAGCCGGCGGGGTGAAGGACTACCAGGCCGCGGCGAAGGCCGCCAGCCAGGAGTTTGCCCCCGGCACCGTGGGCGCGCTGCGCCAGGAAGTCATTGCGCTGGAAGCGGCGCTCGAAAACGGCGCGGTGGGCAGCGCCGAGCTAGGCACGGCTATTCAGCAGCTAGGCGATAAGAAGTCGCAGCTACGCGAGCTGGGCAACGCCGTAAATGCGGCCAACCCTAGGGCCCAGGCGCGGGCATTTACTGTTTTTACGGGTGCTTTGACTGGTTGTGTAGGCGTAGCTGGTACCGCCGCGCAGGCATTCGGGCTCAGCTCGCAAACGGCTGAACAGTGGACGCAAAAAATGCAAGGCCTCACCGGGGTTTTGCTTTCCGTAGAGCAGTTTTCCAAAGCCCTCAACGGCGAGAATGTGGCGCTGCTCAAAAGCGTGGGCGCCGGCATCAAAGGTTGGCTGGGCTTCGGCGATGCGGCAGCGGCCGGTAGCAAGGCCGCCCGCGTAGGCCTGGCCAGCACCGGCATTGGGCTGCTGGTGCTGGCTGTGGGCGCGCTCATTGCCCTGTTCATGGATTGGGGCAGCCAGGTGAAGGGCTCCGAAAGCACCTTCACCAAGTACAAGGCGACGGTAGTAGGCGTGTTCGATGGGCTGCTGGCGCTAGTGAAGGACTACTACAAAATTCTGTTTCAGGTCTTCACCTTGGATTGGTCGGGCGCGGCGGCCACCTTCAAAAAGGGCGGGGCCGACATCGGCAAAGCTTTCGCTGAGGGCCGGGCCGGGGTAATTGACGAGGCCCGCCGCAAGGAGCTGGCCCAGGAAGCTGAAATGACCGATAGGCTACTCGACATCTTGCGGGCCAGGGGCACCGATACGCTGGCCCTGGAAGTGGAAAACGCGAAGCGCAAGCTCAATGCCCAAAAAAATGGCAGCAAAGAGCAACTGGACGCGGCCAGGGATTACGATGTACTGCGCGACCAACTAGAAAAGCGCAACCAGGATGAGCAGAAGGCCGGGCGGCTGGCCTTTCTCAACGGCCTGGCCTCGGCCGAAGCTGCCAGGGGCGCCGATACGTTTGCCCAGCAGCTCAAGGCCAAGAAAGCCGAGCAGGCGCAGCTCTACCAGGCGTTGGCCCAGGGTCAGTACATCACGGCCGCGCAGCTGGAGCAGGTACAGAATGAGCTGGATGAGCTCTCCATTGCCCACGACAAGCAGCTGGCCGATAAGCGCCGCGCCCTGCGCATGGCCCGGCTAGAAGGGGAGCTGGCCATTACCGAGGCTGCCGGCCGCGAGCAGCTCACCTACCTCGGCACTGAGGCCCAGGATGAGCTAGCCCTCGGCCTGCGCACGAATGCCCAAAAGCTGCGCATTGCCACGCAGGTCGGCCAGGACCTGCGCGCCCAGGCCCAGGTGGATTGGGCCGCCGTGAAGGCCAACGAGACTGAGCAGTACACCCTGGGTATTGAACGCGCGCGGCTCTATGCCCAGCAGCAGGTGCAGGTCGTAGTGGAGGGCATTAAGCTGCGCCAGAAAGTGCAGGCGGCCATCCTGGATTCCGCCGACCGCCGGGCCTCACTAGCTACGCTGCTCACCGTAGACCCCAACGCGGCCGGGCTCGCCAAACGCAGCCTGGAACGGCTTACCCAGGGCCAAATCGCGGTTATCTCCAACGAAATGGAGAAGGCCGCCAAGCAGGATGTGTTCGGCAACCTGTTTATCAAGCTCTTCGGCCTCACCGACGCGCAGGCCCAGGACTTAAAGGGCCGCATCAGCGAGTTTGCCGAGCAGACTGGCGCGCTGGCTACCACCCTCATTACCATCGGGCAGGATGCTGCCGACCAACGCCTGCAGGAAACCCAGGCCACGCTGCAAACCGTAACCGACCAACTCAGCCAGGCCCAGGCCGCGGCCAACGACACGGCCAGCCAGCTAGAAAGCGCCACCGGTGCCAAGCGCGACTACCTAATTAAGAAATTGCAGGCCCAGCGCACCGAGGAAGAGCGCCTGGCCGCCGCCAAAGCCAAGGCAACTGCCGCCGAGCTGGCCGCTGAGCGCGAAAAGCAGAAACTAACCAAGGAAGGCACCCAGCTCACGCTAGCGGCTGGCATTGCCTCGACCATCGCCAGCGGCCAGAAGGCGGTGCTCGCCGCCGTAGACATCATTTCGGGCGCCGCTAGCGTCCCGTTCCCGGCCAACATCTTCGCCATCGGCGCGGGCCTTGCGGTGGTGGTCTCAGCCCTGGCCCAGGCGCGCAGCCTGAGCAAAACCTTTGCGAATGGGGGCTTAGTCGATGGCCCAAGCCACGGGCAAGGGGGTATCCAGATGTGGCATAAGGGGGGCGCGCACCTAGGCGAGATGGAGGGTGGAGAATTTGTGGTCAATCGCGCAGCTACTACAAAAAACCGCGCGCTGCTGGAAATGATAAACGAGGCCGGGCGCACGCGCGTACTGCCACCGCCCCCTGGCCACTTCGCCGCTGGCGGCATGGTCACGCTACCCGGCGGCGCCAGCGCGAGCGGCGGGCAGGTAATGGTACAGGCGGCCGATTTAAGCGAGCTGATTGCTACCAACCGCCAGATGGCGGCCCACTTGCAGGGCATCAACCAGAGCAACCAGCAGATTGCCAGCTATGGCCCGGCTAAGCTCAGCATCGGGCCTTACGAGGCGCAGCAAATCGAGCAGGAAAAGCAGAAGGGTGAGCAGGCGCAGGGCTTCGCTACGCTGTAAGTGAAAAAATATGGGCGGCGGGCGCGGACAAACTGCGCCCGCCTGCTTTTGGGGGTATGCAAGCCCGCGTACCACACACCCTTTTCCTGGCCCTGGCCGCCACCGCCCTCACCACTGAGGTGCTAGCCGCTGCCCCGCGCTATAACATGGTGCTGGATGCGGCCACGCCCGAGCACGGCGTACAAACCGTGTCGCTGGTAGCCAACCCTGCCATTCAGCGTGGCTGGGTAGCGTTATCAGCAGCTGAGCCTGCCACGGCCACCCGCCGGTTTCACCTCTCCGAAGCCGGCCAGCGCCAGGTGCTCACGGGCCCGGCCCTGATTCCCGGCCAGCAGATTCTGCGCCTGGATGCCGAGGGCAACCCCTTCTACATCGTCTTTACGGCTGAAACCATTGCCGCCACGGCCCGCCGCTACGCACTGCAGGCCTGCCACACCTCGACCAACCAGGACCACGCTACGGCCCTCACGGGCAACGTGGTCGATGAGTCGTGGCTGATTACCGACCCGGCGTGCGATAAGGCCGTGGCCCTAGGCCTCTCGGACCTGCCCGCCGGCACTTGGATGATGAGCATGCACATCCCCGATGCCGAGTACTGGCTCAGCGAAGTGGTAACGGGCAATAAGACCGGCTTTTCCATTGAGGGCCTCTTCGACACGCAGCACCTAACCCTGTCGGCCGCGAAGCCGGCGCCCTTACCCGTCAAAATGAATTTCTACCAGCGTTTGATGGCGAAGCTCAGCAAGCACGCCCCCGAAAAAGCCGCCGAAATGCGCGCTGCCTTAGGCCTGGAGCAATTGGCCGATGGGCGCTCCCTCTCTATCGACGACACCACGGGCGCCGTGAGCGTAGTGGATGCCGAAGGCAACAGCTCGGCCCTGCCCGATGGCGAGTACGACCTAGCCAGCGGCGGCAAGCTGGTAGTTGCTGGTGGTGTGCGTAAGGATGGCGAAGGCCAGCCGGCTACCGACCCGGCCCTAGCTGCGCCGCCCGCTGCTGATGACAAAGCGCCTGCCGCCCCGGCTCCGCTAGCCGAAACGGCGAGCATGACGGACGTAGTGAATGCCATCAACGGCCTGATTGCTACCCAGGGCGGCGAAAAGAAGCCGTCAGAAAACCCGGCCACCGCGCCCGCCGCGCCCAAACTAGCGGAGGTACTGCACAAAGTGGCCCTGGCCGACCTAGGCCTCAAGCTCGCTGCTCTCAAGCTGGATGCCATCGACTTGGAAGGCGGCGGCAAGCTGATTTACAACGCTGTGACGCGCCAGCTACGCGATGAGAAAGGGGCCCTGGCCGAAAGTGGCTACTACGCCGCCGCCGATGGCTCCTACTTCAACGTGAGCACCGACCAGTACATCTACGAAATCAGCAAGCCCACCTACGATTCGGTGTACCTGAGCCAAGTAGAGCTGCAGGCAGCCAATGCCAAGCTGGCCAGCACCCCGGCCGCTGGCAAACTGCGCCTCGGGGGCGAAGGCAAGGAAAATCAGCCGGCTCCCACCACTGGCACCGCCACCCAAAAGATTGGCCTGTCGGCCACCGCCCGCCTGCGCGAAATGCAGGCCGCTTAAGCAGTCCCTTCACTCCCAAAAATGGCCCGTGAACGGGCACTCCGCTACGCATGCAGTACGCACCTAATATTTTCCGGGGCCAGCACGCCCAGGATATCATCTCGCTGGTGATTCACGCCAACCGCACGGTGGCGGGCAACCTCATTCGCTTCTTGCCCAATGTCAAGAACGAGGAAATTATCACCACCATCTCGGGCGATATTCCCTGGGTAGACTACCAGGAGGATATCAAGGAGACCGACCTAGCCGGCTTCGAGGCCAACAACAGCCTCAAGTTCAGCGACCGGGCCGTGAACCCCAAGAAAATCATGGCCCTGGATGGCTTTGCGATGGACCAGCTGCGTAACTCGCGCTTTGCCGAGGACATGCTGGCCGGCGCCGCCAACATCACCAGCAACAAGTTCGAGCAGACGGTAATTGCCTACGTGGAGCCCCGCCTGGGTAAGAACTTCGAGAAGCTCATCTGGGGTGGCGTGTCGGTTACCGACAAGGGTAAGATTGCCGCTTCGGCCAACGTCACCAACGAGCAAAAGGCGTGGGCCGCTGCCCAGCCCGCCACCAAGGTTTCGGGCCTGTTTGCGACCGCCCTGGTAGCCGCCACCGAGGATGCCGTGGCTAAGCCCATTGCTATCGTGGGCACCACCGTTACCTCGGCTAACATCGCGGCGGAGTACAAGAAAATTCAGTCGGCGCTGCCGAGCGAAGTAGCTGGTAAGGCCACGCTGTTCGTGCCCGAAGGCGACTTCTCGCTGATTCTGCAGGCTAACGATGACCAGCAGTTCCGCGACAAGTTCACGGTATCGGGCACCGACATCGAAACGGCCAAGGTGACTTACCTGGGCATGAAAATCGAGTTCGTACCCATCAACTACCGCACGGCCGGCATTAATACCGACTACGTGGCCGCCACCGATTTGCTGAGCGACGCCAGCAGCTTCGAAATCAACAAGGTGAATAACCTGGGCGACAAGATGTTCGGCAAGGCCGTGGCCGTGCTTGATACCACCGTGCTGCTGCCCCAGCAAAAAGTATTCTACGTGTAGGCTGCGCCCACCCAGCCCACCGGGCCGCCACTCCTTTGGGGTGGCGGCCTTTGGCGGCAACAGGCAACGCCTATTTCACTCCATTTTATGACTCCTACCAAGCAAGCGGAGCGCGAAAAGGCGCTCGAAGTTGAGCGCGACACGGCCGCCGCCGAGCGCGACGACTACAAAGCCAAGCATGAGGCGGCCGTAGCTGAGCGCGATACCGCTACTGGCGAGCGCGACGACTACAAAGCCAAGTACGAGCAGGCCGACGAGGCCCGCCAGCAGGCCGAAGCCCAGCGCGACCAACTACTGGACGAAGCCGGCAAGCCTCAAGATAGCACCGAGCAAACCGAAGCCACCGCGCCGGCCGACAGCGACCCGCACGCCGAAACGAAGGCCCTGCTCAAGCGCAACGGCCTGAAAGAAGCCTACCAGATGCCCGATGGCTCCATCTGCTTCGATAAGAAGCACGCCGTGCACATGCTAGGCGAGGAAGGCTTCCATTCGCTCACCAAGATTTCTGCTGAGTAGCCAGTAGCTACTCCTTTCTACGACAATGGCAGGCCCCCTAGCAGGACTAGCACTCAATATCCGCACGCAACCCAAATACAAGTCGGGTGGCATTGTGGCGGCTATCGGGTGGAACACACTCGCCGCTAACAAATTAGCGCAAACCACCCTGGACGAGAACGGTAAACTCGTGGTAGCAGCCGGCGCCAAGCTGATTGCAATGGATTTCGACGAAAACTCGGCTTCCTACTCCGACGATACCACCATCGGCAACAACCGTTTCCCCAAGCACCAATTTGGCTTTAAGCTGGGCGGACGCACGCAGGCGCTCAACGATGCCGCCCTCACCTTCGACCTGGTGCGCACCACTTGGGCGCTGAAAACGCGCACGGGCGAGTTCGTAGTGCTGGGCATGCAGGGCGGCTTGATTTCCGAGCAAAACAAGTCGGGCGCTGGCGCCGGCTTGGAAGATTTTAACGGCTTCGACGTGGTACTGTCGGGCGGCGAAACAGCTAAAGCCTTTATTATCGACGAGGCCCAATTCAACGCCCTGGCTATCCGCGTGGTAGCGGACGTGTAAGCAGCTGACAGCTCCGCGATGGACTACCTAGCCCCTGCCGCTCAGTACGCGCCGGCTGGCCTTCGGGCCTTGCTAGTCGGCCCCTGGGTAGCGGGGGCTAGCTACGTCTATGCCAGTACCAGCCTCGATACCCTACTCGACTTAGACCCGGCCGCCGTGTGGTGGCCCGTGGACTGCCAGCAGGCCGGCGCCGCCTGCGAGTTCGGCGAAGCCTACGCCCCCGACAAAAACGGCCCTGGCTACACCCAAACCATTACCCTAGGGGTGCCCGGCCTGCTGGTGGCCCTGCGCGCCGGCTTGCAGCTGCTCACCGCCCAGCCGCTACTGGCGCTCTGCCAGGATATGCGCGGCCAGTGGTGGCTCTACGGCCAGGACGGGGCGCTGCGCCTGCCCGCCTACGCTGCTAAGGGCGGGCCGCTGGGCGGCGAGTCGCTCACGAGCTGGAGCCTTACCGGGCGCCAGCCGGCCGCCGCGCGCCTGGTAACCCTCGGGGCGCCCGTGCAAGTTGTCACGCCTCCCACTATCACCCAGCCCGGCGCCGGTACTACGCCGCGCCCCCACACGCTGCCCTTTACCCTTGCCTAGCATGAGTACCGAGACCAAGCCCGCCAAGCCGGCGGCCATTAGCCTTTCGAGCGTCGAAATCAAGCTCGACCAAGTGAGCGTGCCCAAGAACTACGTCAATCGGGGCCGCCAGTGGGTATTGCAGGGCAGCAAGCACGACTTTATGCCTAGGGTGCTGGGTTTGATTCGCCGCTCGCCCACGGCCTCCGCCGTTACGGCGCGCATCGCCAGTCTCACGGCGGGCGATGGCTTTCGCGTAAACCCGGCAGCTGGCCAGGCGCTGGTGGATTTCTTGAAAAACGTGGCGCGCACCGGGCCCCATCGCACGGGCGATAAGCTACTCAAACGGGTGGTGAAGGATTTGAAGGTGCGCGCTTTCGCTATTCAAGTAGTGTGGGCGAAGGATGGCCTACACATCGCCGAATTGCACCACCAGCGGATTGAGACCGTGGCCGTGGGCTTGCCCGACGAT
The DNA here is from genome assembly GCA_050954355.1 of Janthinobacterium lividum. Taxonomy (GTDB): domain Bacteria; phylum Bacteroidota; class Bacteroidia; order Cytophagales; family Hymenobacteraceae; genus Hymenobacter. The sequence continues at coordinate 30,991 of JBPBPH010000076.1, read as the reverse complement.
GAGGACAACATCACCACCTACTGGCTCTGCCGCGACTGGAGCCAGCAGGGCAAGTACCCGCCCCGCTCGCTGCCGGCCTACAACCCAGCTAACGCGGCCACCGAGCCCGTGCAGCTATTCGTGTACGCCGATGAGGATGCGGGCGTCGAGTTTTACGCGCCGCTCGACTACGAAGCCGCCCTGCCTTACATGGAGGTAGAGGGCAACCTGGCCACGCACCACAGCACGGAAGTAGCCAGCGGCTTCGCGGCGAAAACGGCCATTATGATTAACAAGGGGCCGGAGGCGACGGAGGATGGGCAAGGCAACGCGCTCACGGCCGAAAACCAGCGCCAGAAGCTGGAAACCAAGTTTAAGGAGAAGTACACTGGCCCCGGCGCGCAGCGCCTCATGTTCATGTGGGGCGATGGCTCGGCTGACTCGGCGGAGAAGATGGCGAAGATTGTCAACTTGCCCGCCGGCTCGCCTGAGATGTACGAGGCGTACGCTAGCCTAGCGCAGCAGGCAATCTTATCGGCCTTCCAGTGCACCAGCCCGATGGTGGCCGGCCTGCCCAGCGCCAACGGCGGCGCCCTAGGGGGCAACGGCCAAGAGCTGTACCAGAGCTTCAAGCTGTTTTTTAACACCCGCTGCCTACCCGACCAAGATATTCTCATTGAGTGCTTTCGGGAGCTATTCAGCCGCGTGGCGGGCGTAGATTTTAGCAAGGAGCCTGAGGAGGAGCCCTGGCTCAACATTCACGGCAGCCTGCCCGTGGAGTACACCTTCAGCGAGCAACTGATGGAGCTAATTATGACCGACGACGAGCTGCGGGCCAAAATTGACTTGAAGCCCCTGCCGGCCGGCGCCAAAACCGCTGCCGACCCGCCCGCGCTGCCCGCCACTGGTGCCCCCGTCGTTCACCCGCCCGCCGCTCCACCCGCCGCTTAATGCTCACGCTGCAGCTGATTCAGCAGGTAGCCGCGCGCGGCGAGGCGAGCGAGCTACTGCGGCTAGCGGCCTACTCGGAAGCGCAGTTCGTGTACTACGCCAACCAGGTGCCCGTGATTTTCGCCTATCAGTTGGCCGATAACGCGGCCAACCAGGCGCGCGGCATTGCCGGGCAGAACAGCGGCTACCGCCAGGGCGTGCGCAACCTGAATTACGTGCCCGCTGGGCAGCATCCGGCTGAAGCCAGTGCCGAGCCCCTCGGGCTGAGCATCCGCTACTACGACCTGGGCCGCGGGCGCTGGCGCAGCTACCGGCGGGGCAACTTGCTCAGCATCTCGGCTTTTTGGAGCGAGGCCCTAGGCCGCTTTGTCGATACGCCCGAAGAGGCCGGCATCGCGCGGGGGGTGCCCTTCCAGTCGACGCCCCGCAACGGGGCCGCCAGCATCAGCGAGGCCCGCGCCGCGCGCACCGAGGCCCGCCAGCAGGCCCGGCGCCAGCGCGAAGGCGAGCGCCAGGCCCAGCGCACCACCGACCGCGCCGGCCGCCAGGATAGGCGCCGGCAAAACTCCCTTACCCGTTCCGCCCGATGAAAAATTTAGTAAACGTTGCCGACGTGAAGCGCCTCACCACCGTGGGAGCCAGCGCCGATTATGAGAAGCTGGACAAGGCGATACCCGACGCCACGTTGCAGCACCTGCGCCCGCTGCTGGGTGCTAAGCTGCTGGGCCTGCTGCTCGACTTCCTCGGTGATGCGCCCGAGGCGCCCACCCTGGCCGGGCTAGCGGCGCCGGCCGCCACTGCCGCCGCTACGGCCTACGCCACCGCCCTCGGGGCCTGGCGCACGGCCAACGGCCCCTCGGTGCTGCTCGACTTGTGGGACGAATTGCAGCCCTGTCTGGCGCAGTGGGTGTACGTGGCGGCCTGGCCCGATTTGCTGGTGCACGTCGAAGCGGCGGGCATTAACATCAAAACCGGCAACCAGAACGGCACGACCAGCGCTGACGCGGCCACGCTGAATCAGGTGCACAACGCCCAGCGTGAGAAGGCCGTGTTTCGCAGCGCGGAATTAGTACGGTGGTTGGAGGCGGACAAAGTGAATTACCCGGCTTATGGGAGTACGCAGCCGCTCGCCACCAGCGCCCAGCCCATTGATTATTTCGGCGGCATCTCCCTTTAGCTAGCTATTCCCCGTGCCGCTTCCTCTACTCTGCTGCCTCATCGGTCTCGCCGCTACCGTCATTATGGGCGTCATCGGCGCGCTGCTCAATCGCAGCATCGGTCAGATTGATAAAAAGCTGGATGGCAACTGCGAGGCCGTGGCCACGCTGGCGCTCGACTTCCAGGGCTATAAGCAGCTCACCGATTACCTGAGCGGGGAAGTGCGGGAAGTAAAGCAGGAGAATCGCACCCTGCGCGAAGCCCACCACGCCATTGATAAGCACATCGCTATTCAAAAAGCGCTGCACCCGCATCTACCAGCCAATTAACTTTTTATGCCCCCTGTACCGCTCCCCAAGCCGCGCTACCTGCGCTACGCCCTGCTCACGCTGACCCTAGCCGTTACCGTGCTGCTGGGCCTGCCCTACCTGCTGCACTTCTTCGATGCCGGGGCCGGGGGCTTCGGCACCAATACCCTGAACGTGTTGGCTTTGGCGGCTACCCTGTTTTGGGCCGTGCTGCAGCTAGGCTTTCTCGCCTACCGGGCCCTATTCGGGCGCTTCAAAATCTACCTGGCTGAGTGCCTGGAAGAAGCCGGCAAGCTCTTCGAGAACGTGACCGACGAGCTACGCAAGCCCCTGTTTCCTAACCCTGCCACGACGGATTATGCTAGTTTATCCGAGGCCGAAAAAATTGCCATTCTCACCGAGCGCCGCAAGGTGTCTCAATACACCTTCACTGTTCGATGCGTGCGCTTAGCTTTCTGCTTGCTTGTTTTATTTGGCTTGCTCCACTTGGCCGAGCACGCGCTGACGGTGGCGATGCTGGCCAGTCCCGGCGGGCAGCTGTCATCGCTGCCGCAGTAAGCCAGTTAGGAGTACGCGAGCACGGCTTCAACGCCGGCCCCGACGTGGAGAAGTACCTCCACTTCGTGGGTAGCCCGGCCCGCTCTGCTTGGTGCTCCTGCTTCGTGTCCTGGGTGCTTCGGCAGGCGGGCGTCCTAACGGCCCGGTTTGGCCGGGCGCGGGACTGGTTCGACCGGGCGCACATCATTTGGGCGCGGGGCCAGGGCAAGACACCGCAGCCGGGCGATTTAACCGGCTACGAGTGGGGCAGCAACCAGGTACACCACGTCGGGCTAATTGAGCAGTGGCCGCCGGGTGTGTCCTGCGTCACGATTGAAGGCAACACCAGCGGCGGGCGGCAGAACCGGGAAGGAGATGGCGTTTTTCGGAATTGGCGCGATAAACGCCAGATAGCCTTTGTGGCCGATGTACTTGATAATCCGCGCTATACCCACGCTGAATAAATGGAAAATGTCAACGCCGTGATGGGCCAGGCCCTCACCCTTACCAAAACCGAGCAGCAGGAGTTGCTGCGCCAGTTGCACGATGCGGTTTATAATCCCAGCTACGCGCCCCGCCTTTCCGCCTACGCTGCTAGTGCGCCTGGCTGCGCTACTGGCTGCCCTCGCCCTTGCGCGACTGGCCAGCAGCTGCGTGCGGCCTAGGCCCTGGCCCGGCTTTTCGCACCCGGCCTACTTGCCCGCGCGCATCGTGGCGCGGGGGCCCTTGTCTCACCTGGATTCGCTGCGCTACCCGGCGCCACTACTAAAATGAGTAAGCTCTATAGTTTCCCCGGCGCCCTAGCGCTGCTAGCGGCCTGCTGGCTCGCGCTATTGCTGGGGGCTAGTAGCCTCTCGGGCTGCGCCGGTACCGAGCAGCTGCTAGCCCCCAGCCGCGCCGATACCCTGCTCACGGCCGCGGGCCTAGCCTCGGTGCATAAGCTCGTAGTACACGGTAACGTCACGATTCAGCAAGGCACGGGTAACTCGGTCATAGGCAAGGATAAGACCGGGCAGCGGGCGCAGGCCCTGAGCACGGGCGCTAATTCGCCCGTTACGGCCAGCACTAAAAAGGGCGCTTTGCCCTGGTGGGTGTTTCTGCTGGTGGCCGTGGGCGGCGCTATCGGCTGGGAGTACCTGAGCCATCAATTGAACCCGCTGGGCTGGCTGCCCTGGCGGGCAAAGGTTTCCTGAAAAGGAAGTTGGAAGAAAAGAAATAGCTACGAAAAACCCCGCTGGTATCCGGCGGGGCTTTTCTTTGCGCCATGCCCCCGCCCCTACGCCCGCTGCTGCTCACCCTTTCGGACGAGCGCTTTCGCACCTTGAACGCCCTCACGCCGGACGTGCGCAGCGCTTACCTAGAGGCCGCTATGAGCGCCTACGGCCCGCCGCCCATCTCCACTCGGCCCCAGCTCGCGGCCCCACCCGCCGCCGAGTTGCGCGCGCACTACGCCACGCACACGCTGCGGCAGCTCGCCGCGCGCTACGGGGTAAACTACGGTGTGATTCGCAAGTGGGTGCGCGCGGCCGGCATCGTCGTGCGCAGCCCAGGCGGCCCAGCTCTAAAGTAGCGCCTTTCTTTGCACCGATGCTGCGTCGCCTCTTCTTGCTCGCCCGCCAGGATGTGCTGGGCTTCCCGCTCTGGGTACTGCTGGCCGGGCTATCGTTAGTGTGGCTATTATTTGTTAAATAGCCAGTCAGTTTTAATGAGAAGTTGACTAGTAGTTTTTCAGTTCAGGCTGCGAAGCATTTGCGCTGTATGTTTTAAATTAAGCTTTATTTCTAAAATAATTATTGATAGCGTGCATTATTGCTTCGTCAAGTAATGCAGGACCATAATAACTAATTATCTCAGGAAAGTTAGTTATAATATTAAACCTTGTGCTTTCAATTTTAGTAATCTCTTCATCTAAAGACTGCGAACCATGAAGCCCTATTATCATGTTTATATTATGATTGATTCTGCTACTTACCGTTAATATATCGCCACTAAAATACCCACTTACCCTAGGGAAAATAGCCCCTAGAGTCAAGCTTTTATAGCTCAAACCATGTTGAGTAATATTTGTAAGGCTTTCTAAACGAGCACTTAAAGCTAGAATTTCTTTTTTGGTTGAAGTATCTTCCCCTATAATCTGAGTTAAAGCAGCAGTGATTTCAGCTGGAATGCCCAAAGCTTCAACCTTATTTATTTGAGCTTTGCTGCTTTCTTCAAGTTGCTTATTAGCATGGGTGAGTTGTTGCTCAATCGTCTTTTTCTCGATTTCAGCATTATCCTTTTCTAATGTCAACCTTTTATCATATACTGCCGAGAGGTCAGTAATTGATTTACGTAATTGTTCTGTATACGCTTCTTGCTGTTTAGTAAGAGAAGCCTGTCCTTCTGCCTGCGTTTTTAATGCGTCAATAGATTCCTTTTGGTCTTTTAGACTATTACGCAAACCATCAATTAAATATTTTTGGATGCCTAACACAAGGGCGTATCCCAAAACCTGGCAAATACCAATTATTGCGACGGCGGTCATATGCTAATCAATGGATTAATACGGTTTACTTTCTAAACCACCGTTCAAACTCCCCCTCGCTCACCAGCAGCTCCAACCCCTCCACACCGTGTGGGTGCACAAGCGCCACGGCCACTTGCCCGCCCCGCCGCTCGTAGCGCAGCTCGTAGACCTGGCCCAGGCGAAAGCCCGCGAAGCCGTCAAAGGCCTGGGTGCCGGTCTGGCCGACATAGGTGCGGGTTTCGGTGGTGTAGTCGGGCATGGCCCAAAAGTAAGCCCCGACTCAGTGAGCCGGAGCTTTTTTATTTCTGCGGGCGGTGGCGCCACTCCTGGCTGGCTTCCAGCGCGTCGGCGTCGCTGAAATCCGCGTCATAGTCAGCCTGGGCGCTCTCTTCAAAATCAGGGTCGGCACCCTCATCGTAGCTCGCCTGGCTACCCTCGTCGTGCTCAGTGTCAGCTACATCGTAATCGGGCTCAAAATCGGGGTCGGGTTTGCGGTCAGGCTTAGCCATTGTAGTAGAAGAAGAAGTTTCTACTAAGGTAAATAGTACTAGCTAAACTAGCAACTACTCCCGAAGCCCTTGCCAGGCCTGGGCAAAGGTTTCGCGCAGGCTCTGCTTCATCCAGTCGAGGCGCTCCCAGATGCGGCGGCGGTCCTGGCTACTGCCGGTGAGGGCGGCTATCTCCTGGCACGAATAGCCATCGGCGTGCAGGCGCAGCAGCAGCCGGTCATGCTCACTGAAGCGGCGGCGGGCCTCGGCCGCTACCTGCTCAGCTAGCTGGGCGTGCGCGCCCTGGTCGGGCTCAGCCGCCACGGGCAGGGCCTCGGCCTCGGGCTCCAGGTAGCTAATGCGCCGCTGAGTCCGCGTTTCCTTGTAGTGCAGATTCTTGATGGACGCCCGCAAGTAGAACTCGTAGCGCTCGCCTTCGAAGCCGTGGCGTTGAATCGCGTCGTGGCAGTTGAGTAGGCTTTGCTGAAATAAATCCATGCCGCCCTCCCGCGAGCCGGCCAGCTTCACGGCCAGCGCCAGCAGCTGGGGCTGGTAGCGTTCGGCCACTTCTAGGCAGGCATCGGCTTGGCTTTCTTTTTCGGCTAGGGTAGGGGTTGCCATCATGCCTGCCAAGCTAGAAAACTCAGCAGCTGGCGCCCGTGGTTTCGGGAATTTGTCGGGTTGTTTTACCCGTGTTTTACTAAAAATAAAAAACCCACTGTAACTACTTGGTAGACAGTGGGTATTTCAGACTATTGCAGAGAGGGGGGGATTCGAACCCCCGATACCGTTGCCGGTATAACGGATTTCGAATCCGTCGCATTCGACCACTCTGCCACCTCTCTAAAGGTCCCAAACGAGTGGATGGGGCTGCAAAAGTAGGGAGAGAATGGCTAGCCGCCAATGCCTAGGCCCTAATTTTTCTCGCTGCCTCAATAAGCTCCTCACAGTCAGTTTGTCATTTCTCCTTTGGCAGCAAGCCCAGGCGGCCCGTTACGGCGTCGATGCTCACGTTAACTTCGAAGCCGATGATGAGCGTCATGCATACAAACTCCAGCCACACCATGAAGCCCACCAGCGCCCCAATAGAACCGTAAAAGTGGTTGTAGGAGTCGAAGATGCGCACGTAGAGCGTGAATAGGAACGACACCAGAAAGATAAGCAGCGTAGCCACCAGGGCCCCCGTTGATACGAAAGGCCACTTGTCGTGCACGGGCGGCACGAAGTAGTAGATAACGCAGGTAGTGGTGAGGAAAAGCCCGATGAGCGAGCCATAGCGCAGCACCAGGATGAGAAACTCGGTGGAACTCTCGGGCACGATTTCGTAGTAAACCAGCGCGTCGATGATGAAGGTGCCAAAGAAGATGCCCGCAATAGATACCACCAGCACCAGCGCCAGCACAAAGGTGAGGCCGGTAGCAATCAGACGTTTATGAAAGTATCCTCGGTGCTTAAACCAGGGGTACTTCTTTTCAAACGCGTCGAGCAGGGCCATAATGCCGTTGCTGGATAGCACCAGCGCCGCCCCGAAGCCGAACGAGAGCAGCCCGCCGTGCGGAATGCGCACGATATCCTCGATGGTGCTGGCCGTGGCGGTGTACAGCTCGTGGGGCATGATGTCGGCCAGAAACTGCAGGATGTCCACGTCCAGGTTGGGCACCGGGATATAGGGAATGAGCGTGAACAGGAAAATGATGGTCGGAAACAGCGCCAACGTGAGGTTGAAGGCCATGTAGGCCGCGCGCTTTTCCAGCGAGTCGAGGCGCAGCTCGTGCAGCACGCGTTCGCCCACGTCGTAGAGTGAAATGCGGCCCCCGCGCAGGCGCTGGCGCTTGCCCCAGGCCATGAGCGTGCGGTAGGCGCGGTGGCGGCGCACATCGGGCAGGGTAGCGCGGTGGTGGGCGGGCGGGGCGGGCATTTCTTGCGTTATGAGCTAAAAGTTATGAATTTAGGGCTTTTACAAAATTGGTTGGCATTGCGAGCGCAGCACGGCAATCGCACCAGAACGCCGCCCGAACGACGTGCTAGAGCGATTGCCGTGCTGCGCTCGCAATGACAAAAGACTCTTTTAATTCATACTCATTTCCCAAAGGCGGCTGGGGCGGGGGTAGCGTGGGCGGGGGGGCCTAGAGGGCTTGCGGGTCCGTCGGGGTTGAAGTAGGGGGCTAGCTTGGCGCGCACGCTCTCGGGCACCGGTACGGGGCGGCCGGTGGCGGTGCTCACAAACACCATGAGCGTGTGGCCGGTGGTGAGCAGCTCGCCGTTTTCGTTGGTAATCTCGTACTCGAAGTTGACCCGCGAGCCCGCGGCCAGCTCGCGCAGCAACACCTTGATGGTGAGCAGGTCGTCGTAGCGGGCGGGGCGCCGAAAGCGCGTTTGCAGTTCGCCCACGGGCATGCCCACGCCCTGCTCCTCCAAGTCGCGGTAGCGGATGCCGAGCTGGCGGAAGGCCTCGGTGCGGGCCACCTCGAAGTAGGCCGCGTAGTTGCCGTGGTACACGTAGCCCATCTGGTCGGTTTCGGCGTAGCGCACCCTAATCTCCACGTTGGCCTGGTACATAAAGCTGAGGGAAAACGCCCGCCGTAGAGGGTAAAATGCGGCGGTAGGCGGGGTAAAAATACGGCGCCCACCGCCGACGCCGGTGCCCTAGGGGCCTGGGCCGGCGGTGGGCGCCGCGGGTTGAGACAGGTAGCTGGCCCCGGCCCCTAGGGGCCCAGCTACTTGCGGCGGCGGCCGCCCACCAGCAGCCAGGTAGCGCCAGCCACGGCCAGGCTGGCGCCCACAAGGGCCGCTTTCTTGGGCAGCGTATCCTTGGCGGGTGGGGGCAGGTGCTCGACGCCGCTGGCGTCGGTGCGGGCGGGCTCGTGGTGGTAGCGGCCGTGGGTAGGCACGGGGTAGTCGCGGGCCAGCTGCTGCAAGTCGGCTAGGGCCTGCGGGCCGCTCAGGGCCGGGCCGTGGCCGCAGCCGATGTGGCGCGGCTCAAGGGCTGCCAGCTTCTGCACCGACGCGCGGCACTGCTGCCAGTCGTAGTTGAAGGGCGCGCCGGCCACGCTGATTTTGGGGATGCCTAGCAGCAGTTTGGGCAGCGACTCGTGGTCGGTGGTGGCGAAGGCGTCGGCCCCGAGCAGCGTGTGGTCGGCCTCGCGGAAGAAGGCGATTTGGCCCGGCGCGTGGCCCGGCACGTGCAGCCAGCGCCAGCCCGGCAGGTAGGGCACCTCGTCCGAATCCAGAGGTAGGGGCGCCACCACATCCTTCACGCTGGGCACCTCGCGCGGAAAAAACCGGCTGGCAAAGCCCAGCGAGCCGCCCACGGTGGGGTCGGCGGGCGGGTAAAGCGCCCGCTCGGTGAGGTAAGGCAGCTCGAGCGGGTGCGCAATGACGGGCACGCTCCAGGCCTGGGCCAGCGCCGCCGCCGAGCCCACGTGGTCGAGGTGGCCGTGGGTGAGGATAATAGCCTCGGGCTTGGCGCCGGGCCCGTAAAGCTTTTCGGCCTGGGCCCTAATGGTTTTCTCCGAGCCCGGCAGGCCCGTGTCGATAAGCACCCACTGGCCCGGCTCGCCGGCATCGACAAAATACACGTTAACAAAGCGTTGAATCAGAAGCTGGTGCACGCCAGCGGCTACCTGGGCCATGAGAAAAGGGGCAAGTGAAAAGGGAAATGCGCGCCTAGGGCCCGCCACCCGGGCATACGCGCCGGCGGGCCCCTAGGGTGCAAAAGGCGGTAAACCCAGCCTTACTTCACCGGCCGGGGGCGCACGGCGCCCGTGGCTTTGTCAACCTCGAAGGCGGCGCGGTTGGGCAGGCGGCCCACCCAGTCGGTGCGCGGCACCAGCACCTGGTAGTGGCCGCCCACCTCCAGCACCCGCGCCGAGTCGGGCTGGTAAAGCTGGCGGTTGGGCTGCTGGCTGAGGTAGTGGGTAACGGCCGCCTGGGCCGCCGCGGCTGACGCCACCTGGCTTGCCGGCGGCACCGCCCGGAGGTTGGGGGCCTGCTGGGTGGTTTTGCCCGGTTGGCAGGCGGCGAGGCCGAGCAGCAGGATGCCGCTGGTAAGCAAGAGGTTCATAAAATGCAGTGGCTTAATGAAGAAGGCGGAACTTACGCAAAACCAGCTATAATAGCGAGTGCAACGCAGTAATCGCGCCAGCATAAGTCGTGCGGGTATCGTGCTGGTGCGGTTGCCGCGCTGCGCTCGCAAGGACAACCAAGTTTTACTGACTTATATCTGCTAGGCCAGTTGGGCCGGCTCGGCCAGCACGCTCAGGGCCGCGCAGGCCACCCCCGACACTGGCTTTTCGAGCAGCAGCAGGTGCAGCGGCTGGCGGGGCTCGCCGGCCCCGGCGCCGGCCGGAAAGGGCTCGATGGCGCCGGTGGGCTGGTAGCCGCGGCGCGCGTACCACTCCAGCAGGTCGGGGCGCTCGGCCAGCACGCTCATGCGCAGGCGGGTGCAGCGCAGGTGGCGGGCTTGCAGGTCGGCGTGCAGCAGCAGGTAACGGCCCACGCCTAGGGTCTGCTCCTCGGGCGCTACGGCCAGCAAGCTCACGTGCATTACTTCGCCGGGCGGGCGGGTGAGGCACACGCAGCCCACCAGCCCCAGGGCCGGCTCGTGGCAGCACCAGAGGCGGGTGTAGGGCGCGCGCAGCAGGGCGCGCAGGTTGGCCTCGTCGGTGCGCGAGCCGTCAAAGAGGTCGGCTTCGGTAGTCCAGCCCCGGCGCGCCGGCCCCCGGTAGGCGCGGTTGATGAGCACCACCAGGCCCGGCACATCGGTGGGGCGAGCGGGGCGGGTGATGAGCAGGTCGGGCATGGCAGCACTAGCATACGGCGCGCGGCCGGGGCAGGGTGAGGGGGCGGCCAGGCCGGTGGGCCGCCAACCCCTGGCAACTACCAACAACTCACTGGCCTACCTGGCTAGGTGGGCCCCAAAAATACTTTTTTTAGGCTAAGCCTATCGTAACGAAGCCGATAGGTGGCGCAAGCCGGGGGCCTCTATCTTGCAGCGCAACCCGTTTCCCGCTTTTTCCCCCCTATTTTATGCCTTACGCTCTCGCCGCGCGCCGCTGGCTGCTGGCCGCGCCCCTAGCCCTGCTGGCCGCCTGCCAAAGCTCATCCACCCAAAGTGCCGCGGCCAGCGGGGCCGCCGCGCCCGCCGCCGACTCGGCCGCCGGGCCGCGCTACCTCAGCCAGCCGCTGCTGCGCGGCATCTATACCGCCGACCCTTCGGCTCACGTGTTCGAGGGCAAGATTTACATCTACCCCTCGCACGACATTGAGGCCGGCATTCCCGAGAATGACAACGGCGACCACTTCGCCATGCGCGACTACCACATTTTGTCGCTTGATAGCGTGGGCGGCCAGGTAACCGACTACGGCGTGGCCCTCGATATCAAGGACATCCCTTGGGCCGGCCGCCAACTGTGGGCGCCCGACGCGGCCTTCAAAAACGGCACTTACTACCTGTACTTCCCGGTGAAGGACAAGCAGGACGTCTTTCGCCTAGGGGTGGCCACGAGCAAGTCGCCCAGCGGCCCGTTCAAGGCCGCGCCGCAGCCCATCAAGGGCAGCTACAGCATCGACCCGGCCGTGTTTACTGACACCGACGGGCAGGCGTACCTGTACTTTGGCGGCTTGTGGGGCGGGCAGCTGCAGCGCTGGAAAACCGGCACCTACAACCCCAAAACCCCCGACAAGGAGCCCGCCGGCAACGAGCCCGCCGTGGGCGCCCGCGTGGCGCGCCTCACCCCCGGCATGACCGAGTTTGCCGGGCCCGCCAAGGAGGTAGTCGTCCTCGATTCGCTGGGCAAGTCCCTGCAAGCCAGCGACAACAAGCGCCGCTTCTTCGAGGGGGGCTGGCTGCACAAGTACCAGGGCAAGTACTACTTCTCGTACTCGACCGGCGACACCCACCTGCTGGTGTACGCCACGGGCAGCTCGCCCCTAGGGCCCTTCACCTACCAAGGCGTGATAATGAAGCCCGTGCAGGGCTGGACTACCCACCACTCCATCGTCGAGTTTAAGGGCAAGTGGTACATCTTTTACCACGACACCCAGCTCAGCGGCAAAACCTGGCTGCGCAACGTGAAAGTGACCGAGCTCAAGCGCCGCCCCGACGGCAGCATCACCCCCATCGACCCGGCGGGGTGAATGAGTGAATTGGTAAATGAATAGACGAGTATAACCGCCTTTTTTCTCATTTACCCATCTACCTATCTATCCATCTACTCATTTACCGCAACACCGCGCCGCGGGCCAGCAAGTCCTGGCGGGCGGCGGCGATGGTATCGGGCGCAATGCCGCGGGTTAGCTCCGTGAGCACCTCCACGCCGAAGCCTGCCTGCAGGGCGTCCTTGGCCGAGAAATACACGCAGTAGTCAAGGGCCAGGCCCGCCACTGCCACTTGGGTAACGCCCCTGGCTTGCAGGTAGGCCCCTAGGCCGGTGGCGCGGCGGTGGCCATTATCAAAAAAGGCGCTGTAGCTATCCAGGTCGGGGTCGGTGCCCTTGCGGAAGATGGCTTCCACGCGGTTCAGGTCGAGGGCGGGGTGCAGGGCAGCGCCGGGCGTGCCCTGCACGCAGTGGTCGGGCCAGAGGCGCTGGGGCAGGCCCTGCCACTCGATATCGGCAAAAACCGCCTGGCCGGGGTGGCTGCTGGCAAAGCTGCGGTGCCCTAGGGGGTGCCAGTCCTGGGTAGCCACCACCAGGTCGTAGCTGGGCTGCAACTCGTTGAGGCCCGCCACGATGGCGTCGCCGGCGGGCACGGCCAGCGCGCCGCCGGGCATAAAGTCGAGCTGCACATCGATAAGCAAAAGCGCGTTCATGGGGTAAAGTAAGGTGGAAAAAACCGCAAGCCGGGCGCAAAAGGCCGGGCGTGGGCGCCCAACCTTTGCCCTAGGGCGTTGGTTGTCCGCAACCCTTTTTCCATACACTGATGAATTTAGCCAACAACACCCTCCTACTGACGGGCGGCGCCACCGGCATTGGCCTGGCCCTGGCCGAGCGCCTGCAAGCTGCGGGCAGCCAGGTAATTGCCGTGGGCCGCCGGGCCGATAAGCTGCGCGAAGCCCAGCAGCGCGTGCCCGGCCTGCTCACTTACCAGGCCGACCTGGCCCAGCCCGCCGCCCGCGTGGCCCTGGCCGAGTGGGTGCGCCGCGAGCACCCCCAAGTGAACGTGCTGCTCAACAATGCCGGCATCCAAAACCGGGTGCCGGTGGCCGACATGGCCGCCTCGGCCGATGCCTGGGAGCAGGAGCGCCAGGAAATTGCCATCAACCTGGAGGCGCCCATCCACCTCACGGCCTTGCTGCTGAAGCACTTGCAGGGGAAGCCCGGCGCCACGGTCATCAATGTATCGTCGGGGCTGGCTTTTTCGCCCTTCGCCCTCATGCCCGTGTACTGCGCCACCAAGGCGGCGCTGCACTCGTTCACGCTCTCGCTGCGCCACGAGGCCGGCAAGCTGGGTGTGGCCGTGGTCGAGCTGGTGCCGCCCGCCCTCAACACCGACCTAGGGGGCCCCGGCCTGCATACCTTCGGCGAGCCCGTGGCCGATTTTGCCGATAGCGTGCTGGCCCGCCTGGCCGCCGGCGAGCTGGAAATTGGCTACGGCACCGCCGAAACCCGCCGCCTGGCTAGCCGGCCGGAGCTGGATGCGTACTTCCAGCAAGTGAATAAATAGTGACTAGGAGCTGTGCGCAGTCACTAGCCTTCTAATTGCAGCACTTCGGCCGAGTGGCTGCGTACGGCGGCCGTGAGCGGCGCATTGTCGGCCAGCGCCTGGCCAAAGGAGGGCACCAAGCGGTGCAGCGTGGCCTGCCACTCGGGCGTGGCGGCCTGCTCGGGAAAGCAGCGCTGCACCAGATTGAGCATGATGCTAACGGCGGTGCTGGCGCCCGGCGAGGCCCCCAGCAGCGCCGCCACCGAGCCGTCGGCGGCCGTCACTACCTCGGTGCCAAACTCCAGCACGCCGCCTTCTTTCTTGTCTTTCTTAATGACTTGCACGCGCTGGCCGGCCGCCTCCAGCTGCCAGTCCTGGGGCTGGGCCTCGGGGTAGTATTCGCGCAGGGCCGCCACGCGCTGCTCGGGCGTTTGCATCACCTGCCCAATGAGGTAGCGCGTGAGCGGAATGTTGCGCGCCCCGGCAAAGAGCAGCGGCCGAATGTTGCCCAGCTCAATGGAGCGGAACAGGTCGGCGTACGACCCTTGCTTCAAAAACTTGGTCGAGAAGCCCGCGTAGGGCCCAAAGAGCAGCTCGCGGCGGCCGTTTATCTGGCGCGTGTCGAGGTGCGGCACCGACATGGGCGGCGAGCCCACCGAGGCCCTTCCGTATACCTTAGCATCGTGGCGCTCAATTACTTCGCGGTTTAAGCACTTCAGCCACTGCCCGCTCACCGGGAAGCCGCCGTAGCCGCCGGCCTCCGGAATGCCGGTTTTTTCGAGCAGCGGCAGCGAGCCGCCCCCGGCCCCGATAAACACAAAGCGCGCGCGCGCCTTGCGGCTCTGACCGCTAGCCAGGTCGCGAATCTTTACCCGCCACAGCCCGTCGGGCTTGCGCCGAAAATCCACGATTTCCTGCCCCAGCTCGAAGCTCACGCCGGGCTGCTGGCGCAGGTAGTCGAAGAGCGAGCGGGTAAGAGCCCCGAAGTTGACATCGGTGCCAATGGCCATGCGCGTGGCGGCCACGGGCTCGGCCGGGTCGCGGCCGGCCATTACCAGCGGCACCCACTGGTTTATTTCGGCCAGGTCGGTGCTGAATTCCATGCCCGCAAACAGGGGCGAGTGCAGCAGGGCCGCGTGGCGCTTGCGCAAATACTCCACGTTGGCCGGCCCCCATACGAAGCTCATGTGGGCAATGCTGCGAATGAAGCTGGCGGGCTCGGGTAGCTGCCCGGCCGCTACTAGGCTGGCCCAGAACTGCTTGCTTTGCTCAAACTGCTCGGCAATCTTGTCGGCCTTCACGATGTCGATGCGGCCGTCGGGCAGCTCGGGCGTGTAGTTGAGCTCGCAAAAAGCCGAATGGCCCGTGCCGGCATTGTTCCAGGCGTCGGAGCTTTCGGCGGCCACCGCGTCGAGGCGCTCATAGATGGCAATGCTCAGGCTAGGGTCCAGCTCCTTGAGCAGTACGCCCAGCGTGGCGCTCATAATGCCGGCCCCGATGAGCACGACGTCGGCGGTCAGCGGCTTGGCGGGTGAAGTCTTTAGGTTCATATGGTAAAAGCAAGAAGAAACGGGTTACATTACGGCATTTGGTTAAACAGGCTGCTTTTCGCTTGGTTTTTCCTAGGGCATCACCCCGGCCGGGCACTATCTTTAGGTTGCCAAGCGCGACGCGAAAATTTATTTGCGGCCATTGCTAAGCGCTGATAAGTGACGCAACACTGCATTGTCTACATAAGTGAGGCCACGGCCAACCCGAGCCAGGCCGCGCTGCTGACGCTGCTGCGGCAGGCGCGGGCCGAGCACCAGCGGGCGCAGCTTACCGGCCTGCTGCTGTACCGCGAAGGGCGTTTTCTGCAAATTCTGGAAGGCTCCGAAACGCCACTCCGGGAGTTTTTTAGCCGCGTAGCCGCCGACCCCCGCCACGGCAAGCTTGAGCTGCTGGCCGACGGACCCAAGCCCACTCCCGACTTTCGGGACTGGCACATGAGCTTTGCCTGCACGGTGCCCAGCCAGTGCGGCCAACTGCCTGGCTACCTGCAGCTAGAGCACTCGCTGACCGTGGCCGAAGGCACTTCGGTGGGGCACCTGCTGCACGAGTTCCTGCTGGCCGAATACGTGCCGCTGCACTAGCCGCTCATCCCAAACGGCCACTGCTGCCGCGCCTCCCAGGGGCCGCCCCGGTAGGCCCACAGTGCCAGGCCCGTGCCTAGGGCTGCCCAAGGCTCGAAGCCCGCGGCCAGCTCGGCGTGCAGGGTGCGGGCCTCGGCGGGGTCTACCTTGTTTTGCACCGTTATGTGGGGGTGCAGGCCCTGCTGGTCCTGGGCCGTGAGCGCCAGAGGCTGCCAGTGCCGCTGCCAGCGTCGGTGCAGCGCCCCCAGCGGCGGGCAGTCTAGGCTATACATCACGCCCCGACCCATGAATTTAACGCTCGCCACGGCCAGCTCTAGGGGTGTTTGGCGGGCAGCCTCTTCGCTTAAATAGGCGGCAATGGCCGCTTCCTGGTCGCCCGGCAGGGCGTGAAACAGCGTGAGGTGGGCGCCGAGGTAATTGCGGCTGGGCGGGAAATAGCGGCGGCGCTGCTCATCGAAAAATGCCTGGCTGGCGTCGTCGAGCGTGAGGGTAAGAATGAGGGGTGCAGGACTGGTCATGGCCCTGGCATACGCAAGGCCGGGCCGGGCGGCTTGCTTTGGCGCCAGTAAAGCGGGGTTGCCGCCGGCAAATAAGCAGTAGCTAAAACGGTTATGGCAGCCGCTCGGTGCTGCCTGGCCAGCTAGGTGCGGGGTGGGCTAGGGTAGGGGAGCTAAGCGCGAAAAAAGAGTTAGCCCTAGGAGTAAAATGCTGGTAAACAAGCGGTTTATTTGAGGCGAATACTGAACCGAAGCGACTTATTTACGGGCTGCGAATGTTTACTACCTAATGCAACTCGACCTGCTGCTCCCCGTCCTCAACGCTCCCGCTTTGGCCCCGGCCCTAGGCCCCGCCGCCACTACCCTGGCCCCCGACGCGCCCCGCGCCCACGGTGCCAAGCTATGGCTACCCAAGCGCGTAGTTTTCACCCCCGACGCCCTCGACGAAGAATACGGCCAGCAAATCTTGGCCCGCACCACGGCCCTAGGGCTGGATATTGAGTTGCTCAAGAGCAACCGCCTCACCAACCTGCGCGGCGCCGACGAGCGTGCCACCTACCGCACCGCCAAAAGTACCCTGGCCGTGGTGAAGGCCCCCGCCGGCGCGCTGCGCCTGCAGCCCACCCCGCCTTCGGCCGACTACCAGCTCAACCTGGCCGAGGGCTGCCCCGCCCACTGCCAGTACTGCTACCTGGCCGGCAGCCTGAGTGGGCCGCCCGTGGTGCGCGCCTTTGCCAACTTGCCCAAGTTGCTCGAAAACACGCAGTTGTACGAGCGCCCTGGCCAGCTGGTGAGCTTCGAGGCCAGCTGCTACACCGATGTGCTGGGCATCGAGCACCTCACCGGCGCGCTGGCCGAGACCGTGCGCTACTTCGCGGGCCGCGCGGGAGCCCGGCTGCGCTTCGTGAGTAAGTACGACCACGTGGGCAGCCTGCTGGGCTTGCCGCACCAGGGCCACACCCGCGCCCGCGCTTCTCTCAATGCCGAGCCCCTGGCCCGGCAGCTGGAGGGCGGCACGGCCAGCGTGGGCGCGCGCATCCAGGCCCTGCGCCAATTGGCACTGCCAGTGGCCCTAGGGGGCGGCGGCTACCCGGTGGGCGTGGTGCTGGCTCCCATCATGCCCCTGCCCGACTGGCAGCAGCACTACGGCGAGCTGCTCGACCGCCTGCACGCGGCCCTCGCCGACGTGCCTGGCCTCGACCTCACGGTGGAGTTTATCACTCACCGCTTCACGCCCGGCTCGAAGGAGGTGCTGCTGGGCTGGTACCCCGCCACCACCCTCGACCTGGAGGAAAGCACCCGCGCCCAGAAGCGCAACAAGTTTGGCGGCGTGAAGTACGTGTACGACCTGCCCACCATGCGCGAGCTAAAGGCCTGGTTCTATGCCGAATGGCAGCGCCGCTTCCCCCAAGCGCCCATCCAGTACTGGACGTAAGCCCAGCGTTGAAATGCAAAGAAGCCGGCCCTAGGGTCGGCTTCTTTGCTAAAGGTCCAGGCGTAGCTAGCAGCCGCAGCGGTAGTCGGGGTAGTCGGCAAAGGCCGGGGCGGGCGTATCGTCGAGGCGGATAATGCGGTCGAGACGCACTTCCTCGCCCGAACCCAGCACGGCGTACTCGGCCCCTTCGCGGGCAACGAACGTTTTGAAGGTGGCCGGCCCCTGGCGCAGCTCGCGCAAGTCGCTGAAATACTGCAGGTACACCTGCTGGTGGCGGGTGGCGGCGGCCTCCAGCACGTCGTAGAAGTGGCAGGCGATGGGTTGGTAGTCGGTGGTGGCGGGCATGGGGCAAAGCGGGTAATTACTTTTGACAAATGGCGATGAACCAAACGGAGGTAATTTTTAGAGCTAAAGAAACTGATGGCAAACGTATTTTCAGCGTTACTAAACACGTATATGATGCAGGTGGCGGTGGATGCCACTCCTAACCAGCTAGGATTCCGCCTCGTGGCGCCCGGCTTGCTGGGAAAAGAATACGTCACCTCGCCCGCCCTGACGGCCCGCATTCTTGCCTCGCCCGAATTCGACCAGCTTTTTGGGGCTGAGCGGGCCCAGCGTATCCTAGAAATGGTGCTGAGCTTAGCGGAGCAAATGCTCAATCCGCCTTTGGAGAAGATAGCCCCCTAGGCCCCCAGCCGGCGCAAAGCCAGCAAGCACAGCGCCACTGAGCCCGACACCCGGATTTCGCCGCTCATAATGCGGGCTTCTACCTCGGCCAGGGGCACCAGCACCACTTCGATATTCTCGGTCTCGTCCAGGTGCTGGGCGGCGATGGGGCGCACGCCGCGGGCCAGGAAGAAGGAAATCTGGTTGGTGTCCTTGGTGGGGTTGTCGTAGGTGTCGAGCAGGTGCTCCAGGGGCTGAGCAGGGGCGTAGCCGGTTTCTTCCAGCAGCTCGCGGCCAGCCGCGGCCAGCACCGACGTTTCGTGGGCATCGACCACGCCGCCGGGCAGCTCCAGCAGGATTTGGCCGGCGGCGTGCTTGTACTGGCGCACAAAAACCACTTGGTTGTCAGCGGTTAGCGGGAAGGTGAGCACCACGTGCGGCCGCACGCTTACGAAATAGTCGTCCAGCTCCTGGCCGCTGGGCAGGCGCACGTGGTCGCGGCGCAGCTGGTACCAGCGGTGGTCGAAAACCAGCTCGGAGTGGAGCGTTTGCCAGGGTTCAAGGGGAGAATTCATGCAAGTAAAAGCGGGCCTGAAAGCCCAAAGTAACGCCGCTGCCCCGCGCCGGCGCGGTTCGGGCCCGGCGGGGTGGTACTTCGCGAGCTGACCCTTAGCCCGTTGCCGTGCTGCCCGCCTTAGCCCCCGCCGTTGCGCCCGCCGAGCCGTCCCCGCCCGCCGCGTGGCCGCCATCGACGTAGTGCGCGGCCTGGTGATGGTGCTCATGGCCCTCGACCACACCCGCGCGTTTTGGTGCCCCCCGCCCGCCGCGCGGCCCGAAGACGTAACCCACACCACGCCGCTGCTGTTTTTTACGCGCTGGGTCACGCACTTCTGCGCGCCCACCTTCGTGCTGCTGGCCGGCACCAGCGTGTGCTTGGCCTAGCAGCGGCGGCCGGGCCGGGGGCTACCAGCCGGTTTTTGCTGGCGCGGGGCCTGTGGCTAGTGGTGCTGGTAATCAACTTCTTGCTGCAATGGAGCTACAGCCTGGTGCTGCTGTAAGTAATTTGGGTGCTGGGCTGGGGCATGGTGCTGCTGGCGGGCCTCATCTGGCTGCCGCGCTGGCTGGTGGCGGCGCTGGCCCTAGGGGTGCTGGCGGGACACAACCTGCTGCCCGCCGCCGAGCTCGTGGCGGCCGGCAACTTAAGCGCGGCGCTACTCTACCACAATCCGTTTTTGGTGCCCAGCCAGCCGCCCGTGCTGGTGGCCTACGTAGTGCTGCCTTGGGCGGCCGTTATGGCCCTGGGCTACACCCTAGGGCCCTGGTTTACGCAGCCGCTATCCCGGCGCCGGCGCTGGCTGGCCGGGGCGGGCGGGGCAGCCCTGCTACTGTTTGCAGCTTGCGGGCTGCCAACTCTACTACGGCGACCCGGCGCCCTGGAGCTGGCAGCCGCGCGGGTGGCTGTTCAGCGCCCTCCCGTTCGTCAACGTGACCAAGTACCCACCGTCGCTGCTGTTTCTGGCCCTCACGCTGGGGGTGGCGCTGAGGCTGCTGGCTGCGGCCGAGCGGCCGCTGGGCTGGCCGGGGCGCGCGCTGGCCGCCTACGGCCGGGTACCGCTTTTTTACTACCTGCTGCATTTTTGCCTCATCAGCAGCGGCTCGTTCCTGTGGACCTGGGTGGCGTTCGGCCGGCCCTTCAACCTGGCCTTTGCGCCGCCGGGCCAGCCCCTGCCGGTTGCCTACCACCCCAGCCTGGGGCGGGCCTACGCGGTGTGGCTGGCCGTGGTGCTGCTGTACTGGCTCTGCCGCTGGTACCAGGCCTATAAGCAGCGCCACCGCCATTGGTGGCTGTCGTACTCGTAAAAGCGGCGGCCTAGGCCCAGCGCCGCGCCGCCTGCCAGGGGCTGCGCTACACGGACGCCGATATCGGCCCCGAGAAGCGGTGGCTACCGAAATAGTTACCTAAAATCCAGAAGTTTTACCAGCTGCCCAAGCCCAAGCGGGTCCTAACCGCCTGCCGGGCCCGATAGCACTATTTCGGTGGGGAAGTGAGGCCCTGGAGCCGCCGGGTAGTTAACTTTTTCACTGGCTTCTTCCCCGGTCGGGCACTAGTGCAAAACGGCTGGCAGCTAACTGATTCTGAACTGCCTAGCAGCTGGCCGCTCAGGCGCGCGTGCGCTTGTTTGGTGGTATTAAACCTAGCATATTTGTGCTTATACGCAGTCGGGCTAACCTCGACTGCGTAGTAGGCCGCATGACCATTCCCCTCTACCAGGTAGACGCTTTTGCCCGCCGGCCCTTTGCCGGCAACCCGGCCGCCGTGTGCCCGCTGCCCGCCTGGCTGCCCGCCGAAACCATGCAGCTGATTGCGGCCGAAAACAACCTGGCCGAAACCGCCTTCTTCGTGCCCCTGCCCGCCGAAGCGGCGGCCGATTTTCACCTGCGCTGGTTTACGCCCACCTTCGAAATCGACCTTTGCGGGCACGCCACCCTGGCCACGGCCCACGTGCTGTGGCAGGAGTTTGGCTTTGCTAAAGACGAGCTGGTGTTTGAGAGCCAAAGCGGCCTGCTGCGCGTGCGCCGCGAAGCCGACGCCCGCCTGGTGCTCGACTTTCCCAGCCGGCCCCCTAGGCCCCTGGCGCCGGTAGAAGTGCCTGCCGACCTGACCGAAGCCCTAGGGCCCGGCGCCGCCCAACCTTTAGCCGTGCTGGCCGCCCGCGATTTAGTGGTCGAGTTTGCCCACGCCGACGAGGTGCTAGCCCTGCGCCCCCGCTTCGCGGCTCTCGAAACCCTGGGCTACATCGGGCTGATTGCCACGGCTCCCGGCCCGGCGGGCGTCGATTTTGTGTCGCGCTTCTTTGCCCCCGAAGTAGGCGTGCCCGAAGACCCCGTGACGGGCTCGGCCCACAGCACGCTCATCCCGTTCTGGGCCGCCAAGCTGGGCAAAACCGAGCTGTTTGCCCGCCAGGAGTCGGCCCGCGGCGGCGAGCTGTGGTGCCGCCTGCGCGGCGACCGGGTCGATATTGGCGGCTACGCCGTGACCTACCTGCGCGGCCAGCTTGACGTGCCCGACGTGCCCTAGCCCCAGCGGCCGCCCGGCGCGGCCCACCTGTCTACCCCCACACTCTCCCTCTCTCTACTATGAACAAACTGCTACTCTCGTTGCTGCTGGCCGGCACCCTAGGGGCCGCCCGCGCCCAAACCCCCACCGATGCTACTGCTACCGCCTCGGCGGCCGAGCTGGTGCGCGATGGCATTGGCCTCTACGATGCTGGCCGCTACACCGAGGCCCTGGCCAAGTACCGGCAGGCCCTCGACCTGACCCCCGCCAGCCCCCTGGCCCGCGCCGAGCTGGCCATGGCCTACACCGCCCTCGACCGCAACGACGAGGCCGCCGCCCTCTGCCAGCAGCTGGTGCAGGAAAACCCCCGCGTCAGCCCGTTCGTGTACGCGGTGTATGGCCAGAGCCTGGCCGATAGCCGCCCCGCCGAGGCCCTGGCGGCGTATCGCCAGGGTATTCAGTACTTTCCGGCCGATGCTAACCTGCACCTCAACGAGGGCATGGCCCTGGCTGGGCAGCGCGACTACGAGGGCGCGGCGGCCAGCTTCCGCTACGCCGTGGCACTGCAGCCCAACCAGGCTAAAGCCCATATGCTGCTGGGCATTACGCAGTTGCAGCTGGGGGCGCGGGTGCCGGGGCTGCTGGCCATGGCCCGCTGCTTGGTGCTGGAGCCCACCGGCCCGCGCAGCCAGCAGCGCCAGCAGTGGCTCGACCAGGTGATGGGGCAGGGCGTGGCCCAGCCCGCGGGCGGCCGCGTGCAGCTGCGCGTGCCGGCCTCGGGCCTGCGCCCCGACGGCGGCCGGGTGGGCGACGACTTTGGCCCCGAGGAGGTGCTGCTGGCCATGCAGGGCGCCTTCAGCCTGAGCGACGCCAGCCAGCATAAAACCAAGCTTGAGAAGTTTATCGACCAGTTTGGGGCGCTGTGCCGGGCCCTAGGCGAGCGCCAGCCCCAGGCCGGCCGCGGCTTTGTGCGCACCTACTACGCGCCCTATTTTGCCGAGATGGAGCGGCGCGGCTTCGTGCCGGCCTTTGCCTACCTTACCCACAGCGCCCAGCCCAACGCCCCCGAGGTGCGGCAGTGGCTGGCGGCCCACCCACTGCAGGTGCGCGGTTTCCAGGAGTGGTCGCGCGGCTACCCCTGGCCCAAGCTGAAGTAGTCCAAGCCCTAGGGCCCAGGCGGGCGCCGAAGCAAATGAAGCGGGCGCAAAGTTTTTGGCTATCAATAGCGGTGGCTATGAAGCGCTTGGCCGGATGGTAGCTGTTGAGTTGGGGCCGGGGCCTAGGGCTGGCCAAGTCCCGGCCGGGCTGGGCTTCGTAGATGCGCCGGGTGGGTGGTAGCTTGCGGCTACGAACTGCTAGCTGTTGGAAATAAGCCCGCCTTATCGACTTGTTCGGTACTTTCTTTTTGCTTATGAGTGCTGCCTCGCTTGCCTGCGTCATCGTCGACGATAATGAGATTAATCGCCTGACCCTCGAGCACCTCGTGGATTTATCGCCCGAGCTGACGCTGACCGCCTCGCTGGCCAGCGGCCTCGAGGCGCTGGAGTTTTTTCGGCAGGGCGGGCACTGCGACCTGCTACTGCTCGATGTGGAGATGCCTACGCTCAGCGGCCTGGAGCTGGCTAAGCTGCTGCCGCGCCCTGGCCCAGCCATTGTGCTGGTGACCACCCACCGCGAGTTTGCCGTGGCTGCCTTCGACATGCAGGCCGCCGACTACCTGGTGAAGCCCGTGGAGTTTGGGCGCTTTCAGCAGGCGGTGGCGCGGGTGGTGGCCGCCCGGCCCGCCGCGCCGCCAGCTGCCCCCAGCAGCTCCGAGCTGTTTGTGAAGGTGGGCACCAAAACCGTGCGCGTCAACTTCGACGATGTGCTTTACATCGAGGCGCTGTCTACGTACTCGGTGCTGGTGACGCCCACCCACAAGCACATTATCTACCTCACGCTCAAGGCCCTGGGCGAGCGCCTGCCCTTTGCCAACTTCGTGCGCGTGCACCGCTCCTACATCGTGAACACCCGCCGCATCGAGACCATCGATGACGGCCTGCTCAAGCTGATGCAGTACGAGATTCCGGTGGGTAAATCGTACCAGGAGGAGTTTATGCGCCGCCTCGAAAGCCTGTAGGGCTAGCGTTAGGAGTCATAACTCCCCCTAGGCGTCTGGTAGCTCGTGGGGCAGCTCGGCCAGGGCCCGCTCGCCTTGGGCCAGCAGGTGCAGGGCGGCGGTGCGCAGGGCGGCGGGGCTATAGGGCGGGGCGGCTTCGAGCAGGCGCACGGCGTCGGCCACCTCTACCATGCCCAGCGACTCGAGGCTGGGTTTGATGTGGTGCGTTATTTTGGCTGCCTCGGTCCAGTTGGCGCTGTCTGTGGCTTGGCGCAGGGCGGCCAGGCTGCCGGGCATGTTGCGCAAAAACGAGCGAATAATCTTCACCACGAACGCCTCGCGGCCCCGCGCCATCTGGCGCAGCCGCGTCAGGTCGAAGCTGCGCGGGATGGGCAGCACGCGCAGCAGCGTGCGGTACACCTTCTCTTCCTCAAACGGCTTGGGCAGGCAGGCCTGCATACCAGCCGCCAGGTAGTGGTCGCAGTCTGACTTGAAGACGTTGGCCGTGAGGGCTACGATGGGCACTTGGGCGCGTGCGCCGTCGGGCAGGGCCCGGATGGCGGCCGTGGCATCGAGGCCATTGAGCACGGGCAGTTGAATGTCCATCAGCACCAGGTCGTAGGGCGCGTCGTCGCGCACGCAAGCCACGCCGGCCTGGCCATCTTCGGCTTCCTCCACCACCATGCCCCAGTCTTCGAGCAGCAGGCGGGCCACGGTGCGGTTTATTTCGTTGTCTTCCACCACCAGCACGCGGCGGCCCCGCAGCGCGCCCGTGTCGTAGGGGGCCGTGGGGGCAGCGGCCAGGGGCGAGGGTGCCTTGGGCAGCGTGAGCACGAAGGCGAACGTGCTGCCTAGGCCCGGTTCGCTGCTCAGGCGCAGGCTGCCGCCCAACTGGTGCACCAGCGCTTGCGAAATGCTGAGCCCTAGGCCCGTACCGCCGTAGCGCCGGGTGGTGTCGGCGTAGGCCTGGGTAAAGCCTTCAAAAATAGCCTCTTGCTTGTCGTAGGCAATGCCGATGCCCGTGTCGGCCACGCTGAAGCGCACCGTCAGGCTGGTGTCGGTTTCGGCCAGCTGCTGGCCCACCACCACAATGCGCCCGCCGGGCTCGGTAAACTTGATGGCGTTGGCCACCAGGTTCAGCAGTATCTGGTTGAGGCGGTAGGCATCGCCCAGCACCCAGGGGTGGGCGCAGGAGTCTTGCAGGCGGGTGCCCTCCACGGTAATGCCCTTTTCCTGGGCCTGCGAGAGCAGCGGCTGCAGGCACTCGTACATCGAGTCGCAGAGGTTGAAGGGCTGCGACTCCAGCTCCAGCTTGCCCGACGTAATTTTGGCCATGTCGAGCACGTCGTTGATGATGTGCAGCAGGTGCTGCCCGGCGTGGCGGATGGTGCTCAGAAACTCCTGCTGGCGGCCGTCGAGCGCGGTGCGGGCCAGCTGCCCGGCCATGCCCAGCACGCCGTTAAGGGGGGTGCGAATCTCGTGGCTCATATTGGCCAAAAAGCTCTCGCGGGCCCGCACGGCGGCTTCGGCCGCGTTCTTGGCTTGCTTGAGTGTGCGCTCGGCTTCGATGCGCTCGGTAATATCTTGTCCGTAGCCTACCACGTAGGGCGTCTGGCCCTCCTCGCGCACCAGCTGGGAGTGGTAAAGCACGTAGCGCGGCCGCTCGCTGACGGGCGGTTTGATGGCCATAATGCCCTGATGTCCGCCTTGGGTGGCTACCTGGTGCAGGTACGCGGCCACCTCGCTGCGGTAATTAGGCAGGGCCCCGTCGGCCAGGTGCACGTCCAGCATGGCTTCGGCGGGGCGTCCCAGCAGGGCGGCCCCGGCGGGATTTACGCTCAGCAGCTTGCCCGCTAGGTCGTGGGTGAAGATGAGCGCCTGCGAGTAGGTCATCAGGTCGCGGTACTGCTTTTCGCGCAGCTCTAGGCCGCGCGTGGCCAGGCGCTGGGCGGTGATGTCGGTGCTGATGCCCAGAATCTGGCGCTCGCCGTCGGGGCGCACCAGCAGGCGCTTCACCGTGCGAAACCAGCGCTGCTCGCCCGTAGCCAGCGTCATGGGCGACTCGAAGGTGAGCTGCTCGCCGCTGGCCAGCACATGGGCATCGCTGGTTTGGATGATGGCTATTTCCTGCGCCTGCAGCGCGGTGGCGGGCTGGGCCTGGCTGGGGTGCAGGTGGCTGGTTTGGTGCAGCAGCTCGGTGGTGGCGCGGTTTTCAAATACCAGGTGGCCTAGGGTATTGCGCACAAACACCAGGTTGGGCGTGGTGTCCAGTATCTGCTCCATCAGGCTGCGCTGCTCGGCCAGCTGGCGCTCGGCCAGCACCTGCTCGGTAATTTCGACCAGATAGAGCGTGAGGCTGCCAACCGGGGGCACCGACACCACCGCCTGCCCCCGAAAAAAGCGCCCCCCCACCGCCAGGAGTGGACTAACCCCCGCGGCCAGCGCCGCGCGCAGCCGCTCGCTCACTAGCGCCTGCTCGGCCGGGGCCAGCGCGCCAAGCAGCTGCCCGGCGGCCTCGTTGGCGTACAGCTGCTGGCCCTGGGCATCGAAGCGCAGCACGGGGTGCGGGTTGAGGTCAGCCAGCAGGCGCAAGGCTTGCAGCTCGGCTTCGGCGGGCAGCGCGGCGGGTTCGGCAAAAGTAGGCGGCATAGCTTGCAGCGCCCTCCGGCGCCAATCAACCAGGGCCGGGCGCTTGCTACTGGGCCAAAAATAGCCGCGCTTAACAAGCAACCCGCGTTTCACTGCAAGCTACTAGCCAAGCCGCAAAAGGCCCTTTCCCACTGGTGGGAAAGGGCCTTTTGCGGCTTGGCTGTCCTTCAGCAAAAACTTAGCGGCCTAGGGTCAGGCGCAGCGGCTGGCCGCTGGGCTGGTCGAGGGCCAGGCGCGTGCTGCCCACGCCAAAGTAGTCGGCCTTGATGGCCACCGGGCTGCCCGCCGGCACCGGCAGCGAAAACTCGCCGCGGGCATTGGCTACTACCAACTGGCGCGGGGCATTGGTCATAAACACGCTGGCGCCGGGGCAGGGCTGGCCGTCGGCCAGCAGCACCACGCCGGTGAGCATCACCGGCTGGGGAGCGGCCAGCACAGTACTAGCGGCCACTGCGGCGGGCGCGGCCACGGCGGCTTTGGCGGCGGGGGCACCTAGGGCTGCGCTGCGCTTGGCGGGGACCTTAGGAGCTTTGGCGCTGGGCTCGTGGCTAGCCGCCAGCGAGGGCAGCGACAGCAGGAAGGTGGCAGAAGCGATGCAGAGGCGGAGGGCTAGCGAGAGGCGCATAATTGAAAATTTGTTTTCGGTGAGTAGAAGTAGTGAAGGCAGCAAGGAGTAGCAGGGCAGTTTTGGCTTAACGGAAGATGCCGTGTTGTTTTTCTATTGCAAAGATAATACACGAAAAACCACGACTGTTACGGTGGGCCAAGTGATTATTTAATAAGTACAAACGCATGGCCGAAATCAGTCGGTTTCTCGACTAAAATTCCTTAAAAATTGATGAATGCTAAGTCCGAATTGGACAGCTTAGCGCGGGGTTTTGGCGCTGGGACGGGCGGGCTTGGCGGTGCTGGCCAGCGCCCGCGCGGGGTTGTCAGCCAAGAATTTGTCCCAGCTCTTGGCGCCCGCTTTGGCGTTGTTGCCCTGCTGGTAGTGGTGGCACAATGCCACGGCCAGCGCATCGGTGGCATCCAGAAACTTGGGGGCTTCCTCCACAGGCGGCAGCGCCAGGGTTTGGCGCAGCATGCGGGCTACCTGCTCCTTGTCGGCCGAGCCCGAGCCCGTCACGGCCTGTTTTACCTTCGTGGGAGCATATTCCACAAATGGGATGTCGCGCGAGAGGCAGGCGGCAATCACCATGCCCTGGGCCCGGCCCAGCTTGAGCATACTCTGCACGTTGACCCCGTAGAAGGGCGCCTCAATGGCCAGCTCGTCGGGCAGGTACTCGTCAATGAGCTCGAGCATTCGCGAGAAGATGCGCTTTAGCTTTACGGCATGGTTCGTCCCGAGGCTTTTCAGGTTGAGCACGTCGTAGGTGAGCACGTCCACGCGCGGCCCGCGCACCTCGATGAGGGCGAAGCCCAGAATCTGGGTGCCGGGGTCAACGCCCATGATAATCTTCTCGGCGGGCAACTGCCGCGGGGTGAGGGGGGCGGGAGTGCGCGGGGCGGCCATGCCCAAAGGTACGACCCTAGGCCCCCGCGCCCCCGGCGCACCGCCTGGGTGCCGTGGGCCAAGCTGGGTTTTACGCTGCTCACACTAGGCTTGCTCTACCACTCGGCGTTTGCGGCGCCCGACACAGCCGCGGCCTGGCGGCAGCTGGTGGCGGCCACGCTGGGCGGGGCCGGGCGCGGCCCGGTGCTGGCGGCCCTAGGCCTGGTGCCCCTCAACTGGGGCCTGGAGGCCTGGAAGT
This sequence comes from Janthinobacterium lividum, assembly GCA_050954355.1. Classification (GTDB taxonomy): domain Bacteria; phylum Bacteroidota; class Bacteroidia; order Cytophagales; family Hymenobacteraceae; genus Hymenobacter. The sequence continues at coordinate 3,134 of JBPBPH010000076.1, read as the reverse complement.
GGCAGCGCCTGGCGAGCCACCTCAACCCCAGGCACTCCTACGGGCGCAGCCTGCGGGCGGTGCTGCTGGGCCTCACGCTGGGCTTTGCTACCCCCAACCGGGTGGGCGACTACGCCGCCCGCCTCCTCACCCTGCCTGGCCGGCGCCAACTCGACGCCGTGGGGGCCGTGTTTTTGGGGCGCTATGCGCAGCTAGTGGCCACGGTGCTGGCGGGCGGGGCGGGCGGGCTCTACTTCGCGCTGCGCTTTTACCTGGGGGGCTACCCGGCGGCGCAGGCGGGCGTGGTGGTGGCGGCCGGGCTGGGCGCGGCGCTGGTGCTGCTCCCCTTCTACCGGGCGCGCCTACTGCTGGCGGCGCTGGCGCTGGTGCGCCCGCTGCGGCGCTTCCGGCGCTACCTGGCCGTGATGCCCACCTACTCCGGCCGCGAACTGCACGCGGTGTTGGCCTTGTCGGGGGCGCGCTATATGGTGTTTTGCGGGCAGTTCTTGCTGCTGCTGCACGCCTACGGGGTGCGCGGGGCCCTAGGGCCGGCGGTGGCGGCGGTGGCGGGCACGTTCCTGTTCAAGTCGCTGGTGCCCTCGCTCAACGCCCTGGCCGACGTGGGCGTGCGCGAGCTCACAGCTACCCACCTCTTTGGGCTGCTGGGCCAGCCGGCGCTGCCGGTGCTCTCAGCCAGCCTCAGCCTGTGGGTGCTCAATATTGCGCTGCCCAGCGCGCTGGGCTTGCTACTACTGCCCGGCCTGCGGGTGCTGCGCGAAAGGCGCCGCCGCTAGCATGGCCGCGCTGGTAGGTGGGGTTTTGCTGCTGGTAGCAGCCCTCTACGCCGGCGTATGGGCCTGGCTGCGCGGCGGCTGGGTAAAGGCATATGAGGAGTTAAAAGTTGAAAGTAAAGAGTCAAAAAGTGAAGACAAGAATTTTAGAAGCGAAGACAGCCCAGCAGTTTTAACTTTTAACTCCTCGCTCTTAACTCCGCCAAGTAATCCGGTTTCGCCGGATGCGCACTCCTTAGCCCCTGGAACGACGCTACTTTTTTCGGTGCTCATTGCCGCCCGCGACGAGGCCGCCGCCTTACCAACGCTGCTGGCGGCCCTAGGGGCGCAGTCGCTGCCGCCCACGCAGTTCGAGGTGCTCGTTGCCGACGACCACTCTACCGACGCCACGGCCGCCGTGGTGGCGCAGGCCGCTCGCACCGCGCCCTTTCGCCTGCGCCTCATTGAGCTGCCGCCCGGCGGCGCTGGCAAAAAAGCGGCCCTGACGGCCGCCGAAGCCCAGGCCCAGGCTCCTTGGGCAGTATGCACCGATGCCGACTGCCGCCCCGGCCCCCACTGGCTGGCGGCGTATGCCGGCTTGCTACCAACTCACCCCTTCACCCCTTCACCCCTGCACTTCATCAGCGGGCCGGTGCGCCTCACGCCGGGCGGCGCGTGGTTTGATGGGCTGCTGGCGCTGGAGTTTGCGGGGCTGGTGGGCGTGGGGGCCGGCTGCCTCGCCCGCGGCTACCCTACCATGTGCAACGGCGCCAACCTAGCTTTTCGGCGCGCCAGCTTTCAGGCAGTGGGTGGCTACGCCGACAACGCCGGCCTGGCCAGCGGCGACGACGAATTTTTGCTGCACAAGCTGCACCAGCGCTACCCGGCCGGCGTGCGCTTTCTGGCCGCTGCCCGCGCCGTGGTAGATACGCCCGCCCCGGCCACCCTAGGGGCCCTGCTGCGCCAGCGGGTGCGCTGGGCCAGCAAGTACCCGCACTACCGCCCGGCGGCCCCGCGCCAACTGGCGCTGCTGGTGCTGGGCACCAACCTGGCCTTGGCGCTGGGCGGGGCCCTAGGGCTGGCCTGGCCGGTGCTCTGGCCCTGGGTGGCGGCCAGCTGGGCCCTCAAGCTGGGGGCTGATGCCGGGCTGCTGTGGCCGGTGCTGGGCCTGCTACGGCGGCGGCGCTGGCTGGCGTGGCTGCTGCCCCTGCAACTGCTCTACGCGCCCTACGCGCTGGCCGTGGGCCTGGCCGGGCGCGGCCCCGGCGGCTACCGCTGGAAGGGCCGCCGGGTACGGTGAAAACACTGGTTTGCATCGAAAAAAATGAGCGCTGGCTGAAGCAAAAAGCGCGGCCGCTGGTTATACTTTCGGCCTGGCTATCACTAGCGAAGCCGGCCCACGCTATGCGTACCAACTATTCCGGCTTTGCCCTGGCCGTTAGCATGGGGCTGATTGTCTTGCTCCTCGGTTTTCTGGTCCTCAGCGCCGGCGGCTTGGTGCAATTGGGGGCCCTAGGGGAGGAAACGGCGGCAGTGCCAGTTGATAGTGTAGGGTAGCCCGCCCCAAAAGCAGTTCTTGGTGATATTGTGACTTATCGAGCGACGCTGCCGTTTGACGCCGCAGCCATTGCTTCTGGTGACGCGCTGTTTAAAAGTAACTGCGTGCAGTGCCACGGAGTGAGCGAAAAGGTCGTAGGTCCGGCTCTGGCTGGTATCTTACTGCGCCGCCGTCTGCCGTGGGTTACGGCCTGGGTGCACAACTCGGCTAAGGTTGTTGCCGGTGGCGACGACTACGCGGTGAAACTTTTTAACGACAACGGTAAACAACAGATGCCCGCCTTTCCGCAACTTTCGGACAAGGATATAAAGAATATCCTGACCTGGGTGGAGTCACAGCAAGAAACGAATGTAAGCGTTTCTGCTCAGGCCGTAGCCGCCCGCTAGCTTCTGCTACTGCTTCAGCACCAAGGCGGTACAGGCGGGCACGCTCACGCCCGCGGCATCCACACCTAGGGTTTCGCGGGCTTGCAAGTCTACCGCCAGGCCGCGCAGGGCCACTTGGTAGCGGCCGGCGGGCAGCGGCACGGTAGTGGCCTGGCGCAGGCCATTGAACACCAGCGTGATGGTTTGCCAGGCGTCGCCGCCCGCGTGCTCGCGCAGCTGGTAGGCGATGGTGCCGGCCGGCGCGCCCGGCAGGAAAACCAGGTGCCGGGCCACCTCGGCCTGGGTGCGCAGCCGGAAGGCGGGGTGCGCCTTGCGCAGGGCCAGCAGCTGCTGGTAAAAGGCAAGGGGCTTAGGAAGCAAAAATCAGCATTCAGGGCATAACTTCCTGCTATGCCGCCAGTTAACCGCTATTATAAATGCAGCAAACTTTCGGAGGTCAAA
>JBPBPH010000075.1:0-75417 GCA_050954355.1 Janthinobacterium lividum | reverse complement strand
ATCTCTACCACGCCGCCTAGGGTGTCGTTTGGTAGAGATGCTTCGGCAGGCGGACGCCAGGTAAGCATGACGTTCTTTTTTAGCTTTACGCCAGCTGAGGCCCTAGGGCCTTACTGCACCGTCAACTGGTCGTTCTTCTTGTCGGCGTCCAGAAACAGGCCGTGGTCGAAGGCCACGCTTTGCACGGCCTTGCCGGCGGGCAGCGCGATGGTAGCCTGCTGCTGGTTTTGGCGCCAGATGTCGGGGCTGCGGTGCAGGGTTTCGGTGCTGCCGTCGGCGTAGGTCACTTTCAGGTCGATGGGCACGGCGAAGCCGCCCACGTTTTGAATGGTAACGGCGGTGCCCTGCGCCGTTTTGTCGGCCTTGGTGAGGGCCAGGTCGATGTAGTTGTTGCTGAAAAACCAGTTCTGGAAAAACCAGGTCAGGTCCTGCCCCGAGGCACTACTCATTGAGTTGAAGTAATCCCATGGAATGGGGTGCTTGCTGTGCCAGCGGGCCATGTACTCGTGCAGGCTTTTCTTAAACAGTTCGTCGCCGAGCATGTCCTTGAGGGCCAGGTAGCTGAGCGAGGCCTTGCCGTAGGAGTTGTTGCCGTAGCCCGCCTTCAGCTCGCTGCTGGGCGTGATAATGGGCAGGTCCTCGGCCGTGCTGGGGTCGTTGATGTAGCGCACCACCCGAAACTTGCGGTAGAAGTCGTCGGCCTGCGCCGCGCCGTTTTCCACCCGCCCAATCAGCAGCTCAAACGTGGTAGCCCAGCCCTCATCCATGAAGGCGTAGCGGCTCTCGTTGATGCCCATGTAGAACGGAAAGTACGTGTGGGCAATCTCGTGGTCCTGCACTAGCTGCGCAAATTTGAGGTCCCCTTCCGGGCTATCGTTCACCATCATGGGGTATTCCATGTCGGCGAAGCCCTGCACCACGGTCATCTTCGGAAATGGGTAGGGCACGCCTGGCCAGTTGCGCGAAAACCACCCGAGGGCGTTCTGGCTGAACTTGACGGACGAGTGAAAATCCTGCGCCGAGTCTTTGTAGGCGGCCTGCACGCTGGCCCGGCGCTTGGTGGCGGGGTCCACTACCACGCTGGCCGCGTCCCAGTTGTAGTGGTCGCTCAGGGCGAAGGTGACGTCCGAAATGTCCTTGGCCGTCCACACCCAGGTGTTCGTCGCCGCCTGGTTGGTGATGGTGTGCTGCGCCAGGTCGGTGGGCGTGGCCAGGCGCACTATCTCGTCGCTGGTCATCGACTTGGCCAGGCGCTTGGCCACGGCGGGCTGCAGCACCTGCTTGGGGTTTTGCAGCGTGCCGGTGGCCCACACGATGTAGTTGGCCGGCGCCTGCACGCGCAGGGTGTAGTCGTTGAAGTCGTTGTAAAACTCCTTGCTGTCCACGAAGGGCAGGCGGTCCCAGCCGTTGTAGTCGTCGTACACGGCCACGCGCGGGTAGAAGTAGGCCAGGAAGTAGGTGGTGGGATCGAGCTGCCCCTCGCGCCCGCTTTGCTTGGAGATGGGGAAGTGCCAGGCCACTTGCAGCTTCACCGAGTCGTGGGGGGCTAGGGCGCGGGGCAGGGCTACTCGTTTGCCGGTAGCCTCGCCGGGCCAGTTGGTGGGCCTAGGCTGCCCATTCACCCGAAACGAGTCGATGCTGACGCCGGTAGTCAGGTAGTCGGGGCCGGTGTCGCCCTCGCGGGCCGCGCCGGGCAGGTGAATGTTCTGGATGATGCGGAAAACCAGCGACTTGAGCGTGTCGGGGCTGTTGTTGACGTAGGTAATCGTTTCGCGGCCCCGAATGTCGCGGGCGGGCGGCGCGGCCTGCACCGTGATGTCGTAGCGGGCGCGGTTTTGCCAGTACTTGGGCCCCGGCCGGCCATCGGGCGCGCGGGTGCCCTTGGCGTAGGCGCGCTTGATGTCGCGGGGCTGGTAGAGGGTGGCGGGGCCGCTGCCCACCGACTGGGCGGCGGCAGTGTAGGCTAAGCAAATCAGCAGCAAGGCTCCTGGCAGAAGGCAGCGCATAGAGTAAGGAAGTGAGGGTGCAACTAGCTGCCAGCCGGCCCTTAGCCGAACTGCGCCAGGGGCCAAGGTAAGCGCTTACCGCCCGATGGCCAGTGGTGGCCGCTGCGCAGCCTCCTCACTCTCTTCGCGCTTTGCGTGAAAGCCGACCACCTCCGTTCCGTAATTACTTTAGCTGCCCCTACCTATCCCACCCCTTTTCCAATTTTGCATGGCTGTTTCTACTGCGCTGCGCTGGCTGCTGGCCGCGCACCTACTGCCGGCGCCGGCGCTGCTGGCGCAAACCCGGCAGGAAACCATTCTGAGCCCCGATAAACGCCTGGCCCTAACCCTCTTTTTTACGGGCGACCAGCTGCAGTATAAGGTAGTGTTCCGGGGTAAGCCTGTCATCGAGCCTTCGGCCCTAGGGCTGCAGCTTGGCACGCAGGCGGTGGGCCGGGGGCAGGCGTTTGGCCGCGTGCAGCGCACTAGTTTCTCCGCAACCTACGCCTGGCGGGGCGTGCACAGCCAGGCCATCAATGCGTACAACCAAGCCAGCCTCTCGGTGGCGCCGGCCGCGCCGGCCGCCGCTTTCCGCCTGGAAGCCCGGGTGTTCAACAACGGCGTGGCTTGGCGCTACGTGGTGCCCGAGGCAGGGGCAGGCCCCGTGCGCGCCGACAACACGGAGTTTGCTATTCCGGCGGGCAGCACCGTTTGGAGCCAGCCCGACATTGGCAGCTACGAGGGCCGCTACCAGCGGCAACCCATCGAAGCGGTGCCCGTGGGCCAGTTGGCGGGGCCGCCCCTCACCGTCGCGCTCCCGGCCCAGCAAGGCTACCTGGCCATCACCGAGGGCGGCGTAACGGATTTTGCCGGCATGTCGCTGGTGGCTACCGGCCCGCGCGTGTTTAAGGCCAACCTGACGGGCACCGTAGCCACCGGCGCCACCATCGAAACGCCCTGGCGCGTGGTGGAGGTGGGGGCCGACCTCAACACGCTGGTCAACTGCGACATTGTGCACAACGTGTCGCCCGCACCCGATGCCAGCTTGTTTCCGCAGGGCCTGGCCACGCCCTGGCTCCAGCCCGGCCGCAGCGTCTGGTCGTGGCTGGCTGGCAACGGCGGCGTGACGTTTGAAAACATGAAGCGGTTTTCTCAGTGGGCGGGCCAGTTGGGCTTCGAATACAACCTGGTTGACGAGGGCTGGACGCACTGGAACGACGGCGGCAAAGACCCCTGGGCCCTGATGCAGGAGCTAGTGGCCTACTCGGCCACGCAAAAAGTGAAAGTATGGGTGTGGAAAGCCTACCCCGACCACGACGGCACGCCCGGCCTGCAGCAGGCAGCCGCGCGGCAGGCGTTTTTCCGCCACTGCCGCGATATCGGCGTGGCGGGCATCAAAATCGACTTTTTTAACACCGAATCACAGGAGGTAATCAGGTTTTACCAGGCAGCGCTGCACGATGCGGCCGAGCTGCACTTGCTGCTGGATTTTCACGGGGCCAACAAGCCCACCGGCGAGTCACGCACCTGGCCCAACGAGCTGTCGCGGGAGGGCGTGCGGGGCCTGGAAAACGAAACGGTGTGGCCGGCGCATAATACCACCCTACCTTTTACGCGCTACCTAGCGGGCCACGGCGACTACACCCCCCTCACCTTCCGGCCCATCGGCCAGGGCACTACCTTGGCCCACCAGGTAGCCACGCTGGCTACTTTCACCTCGCCTTTTCTGTGCGTAGCTGCCAACCCCGAAGAGCTATTAACTAGCCCGGCCCGCGAGCTTATCACCAGCATCCCCACAGTATGGGACGAAACTATTGTGCTGCCCCAGAGCGAAATAGGGGCCTTGTCGTTGCTGGCTCGCCGCCGGGGCACCACCTGGTACCTAACGGCCCTGAATGGGGCGGCCAGCCGGCAGCTGCCCGTCAGCCTCGCCTTTTTGGGCAAGGGCCCCTACCAGGCCCTAACACTGGCCGACAGCCCAGACTTGCCCGCCAAGGGCACTATCAAGCGCACCACCGTCACCTCGCAAACCTCGCTCACCCTCGCCCTGCAAGCGGGCGGCGGCTACCTGGGCATCTTCCGAAAGTAGACTCAGCCTGCCAAGTTGGGCAGGGCTTAGCAATGAAAAGCTGGAGCCAGCGGCGGCGCCACTACCTGTGGCGCAAGCGCACTGGCTATTGCGAGGCTGGTAGAGGGTAGCGGCGGCAGTCGAGCCCTAGGCGGCGCTAGCGAGGCCTAGGGCAAGCAGCAGGGGCTTGGGGTGAAACGCCATGCGTTACTTGAGAATTGCGTACGCAAGAACGGTATACCACGCAAAACAAGAACGTCATGCTTATCTGGCGTCCGCTTGTCGAAGCAGCTCTACCTCGCCGCTTGGAGTACCCCAAGCGACGAGGTAGAGCTGCTTCGACAAGCGGACGCCAGATAAGCATGACGTTCTTTTCTATCTTTTTAACTCAAAAAATCTTACCGCACCTCAATCTCATACGGCAGCCGCGCCTGCACGCCCTTCATCTGCAGCAGCAGCTGGTACTGGCAGTAGGCAGGGTAGAGCGGGCCCAGCTTGGCTTGCATAAAGCGGGCTTCGGTGGCCGACTGGTCGTCGTCGCCCGCGCCGAAGCGGCTGAGCAGGCGCTGCCAGCTGGTTTTTTGGCGCGGCAGGCGCTGGATGGAGTAGTCGTCGGCCTTGAGGTGGGCGGCGCGGGCGGCCAGTTGCACGGCCTCGTCGTAGCTGCCCAGCACGTCAACCAAGCCGCGGGCCTTGGCTTCGCGGCCGCTCCAGACGCGGCCCGAGGCCAGGCGGCGCAGGCGCTCCACGGGCATGTGGCGCCCTAGGGCCGCCTTGCTGGTGAAGTCGGCGTAAATCGTGTTTATCTCCGCCTGAAACTGCTGCTGCTCGTAGGCGCTGAGCGGGCGCGTGATGGTGGGAAAGTCCGAGAACTTGCCCGTTTCCACGCGGTCTACCGTGATGCCGAGCTTATCGCCCAGCAGCTTCTGCACGTTGGGCAGCAGCCCAAACACGCCGATGCTGCCCGTGATGGTAGTGGGCTGGGCCACAATAGTATCGCAGGCCATGCTGATGTAGTAGCCGCCGCTGGCCGCCACGTCGCCCATGCTGGCAATAATGGGCTTCACCTTCTTGGTCAGCGCCACCTCGCGGTATACCACGTCGGAAGCCAGCGACGAGCCGCCGGGCGAGTTCACGCGCAGCACCACGGCCTTCACCTTGTCGTCGAGCCTAGCCTTGCGGATGGCCTCGGCGTACTTGTCGCCGCCAATGTTGTCGTCCGAGCCGGTGCCGGTCACGATGTCGCCTTCGGCATAGATGACGGCTATGCGGTTGCCGCTGCTGGTGTTGCCCTCGCGCTGGGCGCTGGTGCCGCCCTCGTGGTAGTCGCTCAGGGTCACCAGGCTGGGTTTCTTATCCTTGGCCGTGCCCAGCTTGCCGCGCAGGTAGTCAAGCACCTCGTCGTAGTAGCCGAGCTTGGTCACCAGGCCCAGGCGCAGGGCGTCGGGGGCGTTGTGCACCAGCATCGAGTCGGAAATGACGTGCAGGCGGGGCAGCGCGATTTTGCGGCTGGCGGCCACCCGCGTCAGCATGTCGTCATTGAGCGAATTCAGGTACGACACCGACTGGGCGCGGGCCGAATCGGAGAAGCTAGTGCGGAAAAACGGCTCCACGGCGCTCTTAAACGAGCCCACCCGAAAAATCTGCACGTCGATGCCCGACTTGTCGAGCAAGCCTTTGAAGAACTCGACCTCCGAGCTGAGCCCGTTGAACTCGAGCGAGCCCTGCGGGTGCAAGTAAATCTGGTCGGCCACGCTGGCCAGGTAGTAGCTTTTCTCGGTCGATACCTCGGCGTAGGACACAATGAACTTGCCCGACTTCTTGAAGTCGAGCAGCGCGTCGCGCACTTCCGTGAGCGAGGCCATGCCGCCCTGCACCACCTCCAGGCGCAGCAGAATGCCCTTGATGTCGTTGTCGTTTTTGGCCTTGGCAATGGCCTGACGCAGGTTTAGCAGGCCAATGCTGGCGCCGCCCCCGCCCAGCGGGCCGTAGTCGCTGGCCTCCTGGCGCTCGGTCAGGGGCTTGTCGAGCCGCAGTTCCAATACCGAGTTGCTGGCCACTTCCTTGTCGGTGGCCCCCACGCTTTTGGCCGCCGCAACCAGCCCCAGCAGCAGCACAAACCCTAGGGCCGAAAATAGCACCAGCCCCACTACGGTAGCCAGCACGAATTTAAAAAATTGTCGCATAAAAAGATACGTAAATCGGATTGGCCCAACGGCTGGCAAGATACAGCGCGCCGGCAGCGCACCGGCTGGTTTATCGGCCCGGGCGGGCGGCCATTACGCCCTAGGCCCTTTATTGCCTAGTAACCATACTTTTCCTGCCACCACTCGCGCAAGCGCTCCCGGATTTTCTCCTCGGCCGGGTTATCGCCGGGATCGTAGTAGCGGGTGCCGCTCAGGGCCTCGGGCAGAAACTCCTGGGCGGCGAAATTGCCCGCGCCGTTGTGCGAGTATTGGTAGGCCTGGCCGTAGCCCAGTTCCTTGAGCAGCTTAGTGGGCGCGTTGCGCAGGGGCACCGGCACGGGGTGCACGCCCTGGGCCCGCACCTGGGCCTGCGCCGCCCGAATGGCCGTGTAGGCGGCGTTGCTCTTGGGCGAGGTGGCCAGGTAGATAACCGTCTGGCTCAGAATAAGGTCTGACTCGGGCAGGCCGATAACGGTGCAGGCCTGGAAGCAACTCTGGGCCAGCAGCAGGGCGTTGGGGTTGGCGTTGCCGATGTCTTCGGAACTCAGGATGAGCAGGCGCCGGGCAATGAACTTGACGTCCTCGCCGCCTTCCAGCATCACGGCCAGGTAGTAGAGCGCGGCGTTGGGGTCGGAGCCCCGGATGCTCTTGATAAAGGCCGAAATGACGTCGTAGTGCATTTCGCCGCCCTTGTCGTAGCGGGCCAACGGGCGCTGGGCGGTAAGCTGCACGGCGGCATCGGTAAGCTGCACGCGGCCGGTGGCGGAGTCGGGCGCGGTGCCTTCCACCACCAGTTCTAGCAAGCCCAGCAGCTTGCGGGCATCGCCGCCGCTCAACGCCAGTAGGGCGTGGTCCTCCACCACATCCACGGCAATTTTGCTGAGAATCTCGTCTTCGGTTAGCGCCCGGCGCACGATGTCGCGCAGCGTATCAGCCCCTAGGGCCTCCAAGGTGTATACCTGGCAGCGCGAGAGCAGCGCCGGAATCACCTCAAACGACGGATTCTCGGTGGTGGCCCCAATGAGCGTGACCAGCCCTTGCTCGACGGCGCCCAGTAGCGCATCCTGCTGCGCCTTGCTAAAGCGGTGAATCTCATCAATAAACAGGATGGTGCCCGCCTGCTTTCTGGCGCGCTCAATGACTTCGCGCACGTCCTTCACCCCGGCGCTAATGGCCGAGAGCATGGCAAAGGGCCGCTTTAGCTCGGCGGCCAGCAGCAGGGCCAGGGTGGTTTTGCCCACGCCCGGCGGCCCCCACAAAATGAGCGAAGGCAGCCGCCCGGCGGCCAGGTAGCGGCGCAGCACGCCCTGCTCGCCCAGCAGGTGGGTTTGGCCGGCGTAGTCGGCCAGGCGGCGGGGGCGGCGGCGCTCGGCCAGCGGCGCGGCGGTGGGGGCATCGAAGAGGGAAGGCATGGTAAGGAGGACATAAAGACCATCTGTCATGGCGAGCAACGCGAAGCAATTGCACTCGCACGACCTTTGCCAGAACAATTACGGACGCGGATGATTTTGTTCTGCCGTAATCGTGCTGGTGCGATTGCTTCGCGCTGCTCGCCATGACAGATTCTACTTCTACTTCTCCTGCTTCCTCCTTGCGCGTGCACGCGGCCCTTTTTTTCGCGGCCCTCATTTACGCCGCCACCTACAGCCTGGCTAAGGATTTAATGCCCGGCTACATCTCGCCCCCAGCGGCGGTAGTGTGGCGCATTGTGGGGGCCACGCTGGTATTTGGGGCGCTGAAACTCGCGACGGCCCGGCACGAGCGGATAGTAGGACAAGCCGACAACTGGCGGGCCATTGCCTGCGGGGTGCTGGGCATTGGGCTCAACCAGCTGGCTTTCTTTCAGGGCCTTAGCTTAAGCACGCCCATCAACGCTTCACTCATCCAAACCATCTCGCCCATTGTGGTGGTGCTGGCTTCGGCAGTGCTGCTCAGCGAGAAGATTACGCCCACCCGCCTGCTGGGCATTGCCCTAGGGGCCGGTGGCGCGGCAGCCCTCATCCTGAGCCGCCCGCCCGGCGGCAAGGTGGCCGCCGATGCCCTCCAGGGCAATCTGTACCTGCTGTTCAACGCCACCGTGTTTGCACTGTATTTGGTGCTGGTGGCCCCGCTCATGCGCAAGTACCACGCCTTTACGGTGCTGGCGCGCATCTTTCTGGTGGGGGCCGTGGTGGTGCTGCCGGTGGGGCTGCGCCAAGCCCTGGCCACCGACTACGGCCGGTTTCCGGGCTACATCTGGGCCGAGCTGGGCTACATGGTGGTTTTCCTCACCATTATGGCCTACCTGCTCAACAACTGGGCCCTGAAATACGCTACCCCTACCCTACTGGGCGTTTACATCTACCTGCAGCCGGTGCTGGCGGTGGCCATCGCCGTGAGTTTGGGCAAGGACGTTTTTACGCTCGACAAAGCCTGGCAGGCGGCCCTTATCTTCCTAGGGGTGTGGCTGGTTGGCCGCAGCCGCAAGCCCGCGCCAGCCGCCACCATCGCCGCCGCAGAGTGAAACCAGCGCCGCGGCTGTTAGCGCATATCTTACTGCTACTTATCGCTGCTTACTTCATGGAAACCGTCACCATCACGTTCCAAAACGAACACGCCCGCCGCCTGGCAGGAAGAGCTACAGGCCCTAGGCGTGCTTACTATTCAGCCTGCTTTGCCCAATCAGGCGCTTCCTCCCGAACAGCGAACGTTTAGTGCCCTTCGCCTCGGCACGCGCAGCTTCCAGTTTAACCGTGAGGAAGCCAATGAGCGGTAGGCTATTCTCGATACCAATATCCTGCTTTATGCTTACGCTGCTTGCGAGCCAGTAAAGCAAAAGCAGGCCCTGGCCATTGCCACCAATGGCGAAATATAGTTATTAGCGCAGGTGCTCATTGAGTTTATCAATGTAAGCCACCGCAAGCTGAAAACGCCGTGGCCCGATGTGCACATTGCCCTGCTGGAGCTGACCAGCAATAACGCTGTTCACCAAACTACCCCGCCACCACCGCCTACGCTACCCGGCTGGCCCAGCGCTACGGCTTCGCGTGGCTTGATGCGCTGCTTGTGGCTGCTGCGCTCTAAAGCGGGTGTAACACGCTGTATTCGGAAGACTTGCAGGCGGGACTGCTCGTTGGGGCACCTGGCGGGTCCTCAACCCCTTCGCGGTTTAGGCACCAGATAACCCGGCCTAGGGCCGGGCCGTTAGCGAGAGCAGCGGCTGTTCAGCCTTTCGCATTTATGGATTTTGCTGGTAAAAATATACTCATTGTGGGCGCCTCGTCGGGCATTGGGCTGGCGCTGGCCCGGCAGCTTAGCCAAGCGGGCGCCGCGCTCTACACCGCCTCGCGCCACCTGCCGGCCGAGCTGGCGGCCCTAGGCCCCACCCACCTGCCCTACGACGCCACCCAGCCCGTGGGCGCCACCTTCGACGCGCTGCCCGAGGTGCTGCACGGCCTGGTATACTGCCCCGGCTCCATCAAGCTGCGGCCCTTCGAGCGGGTGCCGGTCGAGGACTTTCAGGCCGATTTTGAGCTGAACGTGCTCGGGGCGGTGCGGGTGCTGCAAGCCTGCGTAAAGCGCCTCAAAAAGGCCGAGGGCGGCGCCAGCGTGGTGCTGTTCAGCACCGTGGCGGCCGCCGTGGGCATGAGCTTCCACACCAGCATTGCCACCGCCAAGGCGGCGCTCGAAGGCCTCACCCGCGCCCTGGCGGCCGAGTACGCGGCCAGCAACTTGCGCGTCAACTGCCTGGCGCCCAGCCTCACCGATACGCCCCTGGCTGCTGCCCTACTCAACACCCCCGAGAAGGCCGAAGCCGGCGCCAAGCGCCACCCCCTGCAGCGCGTGGGCCGCCCCGGCGACCTGGCCAACCTGGCCGCCTTCCTACTCTCCGACCAAGCCACCTTCATTACCGGCCAGACCTTGGCCGTGGATGGGGGCCTAGGGAAGCTGAAGTAGTTAAAATAATCAATTTGGTTGTAGCAAAGGTCATCATGCTCATCTGGCGTCCGCGCCGCCGAAGCAGCTCTACCGTGGCAGTAATGCAAGCGATGGAGAGTAGCTACGCAGTAGAGCTGCTTCGGCGGCGCGGACGCCAGATGAGCATGATGACCTTTCTAGAAATACACTACGTACTATGAAAATCACCCTTTTCTGGCACCGGCGCGACTTGCGCTTTGAGGACAATGCCGGGCTGGCGGCCGCCCTGCAGCGCCCCGAGCCCGTGCTGCCGCTGTTCATTTACGACAGCACCATTCTGGACAAGCTTGCTAAGCAGGACGCTCGCCTTACCTTCATCTTCGACCACGTAGAGCGCCTAGGGCACGAGGCCCACGAGGCCGGCGGGGGCTTGCTGGCGCGGCATGGTCAGGTGCTCGAAGTATTTAAGCAACTGCTAGAAGACTACGACCTGGCGGCCGTGTACACCAACGAGGACTACGAGCCCTACGCCACCGAGCGCGACGCGGCCGTAGCCAAGCTGCTGGCCGCGCACGGCGTGGAGTTTCGGGCTTTTAAGGACCAGGTGATTTTTGCCAAGGACGAGGTGCTGACCAAGAACGGCAAGCCGCACCATGTGTTTGGGGCCTACTCCAAGACCTGGCAGGCCAAAGCCACGCCCGCCGACTTCAAGCCCCACCCCTCGGCTAAGCTCTTTATTAAGGAAAACCTGGCCCGCCCTGCTAGCGGCGATGCCAGCCGCCCCACGCTGCAGGCCCTCGGGTTTGAGCGGCACGAGCAGTACACGGTGCCCGCCAAGCTGCCGCCGGCCAAGCTGGTGGAGGACTACGACAAAACCCGCGATACGCCGGCCCTTGACCGCGGCACCACCCGCCTGTCGGTGCATTTGCGCTTCGGCACGGTCAGCATTCGGGCCCTGATGCAGCAGGCCGACGAGCTTAACAACAAGCTACTCAACGAGATGGTGTGGCGTGACTTCTTCATGATGCTGCTCTGGCACCACCCCAATACCGCTACCGAAGCCTACGACCCCAAGATGCGCCACCTGCCTTACCGCGACGCGCCGGCCGACTACAAAGCCTGGTGCGAGGGCCGCACCGGCCAGCCCTTGGTAGATGCCGGCATGCGCCAGCTCAACGAAACTGGCTACATCCACAACCGGGCCCGCATTGTGGCGGCGGGCTACCTGGTCAAGCAGCTTTTCATCGACTGGACGCTCGGCGAGCACTACTTCTCGGAGAAGCTGCTCGACTACGATATGAGCAACAACATCGGCAACTGGCAGTGGATGGCCGGCACCGGCGCCGTGGCCGCGCCCTGGTTTCGGGTGTACAACCCCGAAAGCCAGCAAAAGCAATACGACGCTGACTATAAGTACGTGAAGAAATGGGTGCCCGAGTACGGCACCGCCGACTACCCTAGCCCCCTGGTAGACCTGAAGGATGGCCGCGACCGGGCCATCGACTTAATTCGGAAGGGGCGGCGCTAGGCCTGCTCCCGGCCTTGGCTATCGTTTTGGCGCTGCCTACGTAAGCTAAGGCTGTACTTACTCCGCACTGCTATGCTCGCCGTTGGCACCCTAGCCCCCGATTTTGAATTAAGCTCGGCCCCCGACCAAACCGTGAAGCTGCACGAGTTGCGCGGCAAAAAAGTGGTGCTCGCCTTTTATCCGGCCGACTGGAGCCCGGTGTGCAGCGACCAAATGGCCCTCTACAACGAAACGCTGAGGCTTTTCGACAAGCACAATGCCCAGGTGCTCGGCCTGTCGGTAGACAGTAAGTGGTGCCACCAAGCCTTCAGCGACAGCCGCAAGCTGCACTTTCCTTTGCTGGCCGATTTTGAGCCCAAGGGCGAAGTAGCCCGCCGCTACGAGGTGTACGACGAGCAGGAGGGCGATGCCCAACGGGCCCTGTTTGTGCTGGACGAGCAGGGCGTTATTCGCTGGAGCTACGTGTCGCCCACCGACGTAAACCCCGGCGCCGACGGTATTTTGGATGCCCTGGAAAAACTAGATTCCCCTTCTCCCCAACCCGCTCCATGAGTGCTCACCTCCAACCCGCCATCGGCGACCACGACCACACGCAGGGGGCTGCCCAGGCTCCGCTGCAGCTAGTAGAGTACGGCGACTACCAGTGCAGCTACTGCGGGCAGGCCTACCCGGCCGTGCAAGCAGCCCAGCAGGCCCTGGGGGATAAACTGGCGTTTGTGTTCCGCAATTTTCCGCTCACCGAAGTGCACCCCCACGCGCAGCAAGCGGCGCTGGCGGCCGAGGCCGCCGCGCAGCAGGGCAAGTTTTGGCAGATGCACGACGCGCTGTACGAGCACCAAAACCAGCTTGATGACGCGCACTTACTAGGTTTTGCGCAGCAGTTGGGCCTCGATGTAAACAAGTTTAAGCAGGACCTGCGGGCCCCGGCCACGGCCAGCAAGGTAGAAGCCGACTTTGAGAGCGGGGTGCGCAGCGGCGTCAACGGCACGCCTTCGTTTTTTGTGAACGGCCAGAAGTTTGACGGCAACTGGCAGGGCCAGGACCTTACGGAGTTTTTGCAGCGCCAGCTGGCCTAGGCGGCGCACTTGCCCTAGGGCCGGCGCTAGCGCGGCAGGCCAGCAACTTATTTTCACCACGGCGCTGGGCTTGCTGTGAGTTATCGCCGCCACGATGAGCGATGGGCTAGCCGAGCTTATGAATGCCTCCCGTTGGCTGAGGCTTCCTTGTGCCGCTTGAGGGCGGCCGCACCGACGGCGGTAGGTGGCCGCACCCCTAGGGCCGCGAGCCAGCCCTAGGCGGAGCCTCGAACTACGGCGGCCCGGCGGCGGTTATAGCGGCATGGAAGCATCTGCCCTCAAAGCCGCCTACCTCGACTACGTGCGCCGCCACGGCCACGCGCCCAAAACCGTTTTTGCCTTTGCCGATGCGCAAGGCATTTCGGAGGGCGAGTTTTACCGCTCCTACGCCTCGTTCACGGCCCTCGACCGGGACTTGTGGGCCGACTTTGGGCGCGACGCCCTGGCCCAGGCCAGCCAGGAGCCGGCCTGGCAGGGCTACGGCGCCCGCGAAAAGCTGCTGGCCTTTTACTACACGCTGCTGGAGCTGCTCAAGAATAACCGCAGCTACGCATTGCTGGCGCTGGGCCGCTCGCAGCGCTTCCGGCCGGCCGTTATTCCTAAGGTGCTTAGCCAGTTCGAAGCAGAGTTCAAGAGTTTTATCGCCGAGTTGCTGCGCGAAGGGCGTGGCACCGGCGAGGTAGCCAGCCGCCCCATGCTGGAGGACGGCTACCACCGCATTTTTCTGCGCCAGCTGCAGTTCATTTTGCTCTACTTCGTGCGCGACGAGTCGGCCAATTTCGAGCGCACCGACGCGGCCGTGGAAAAGGCCGTGACGCTGAGCTTCGACCTGGTGGGGCGCAACACCCTAGACTCGGCCTTTGACTTCGGCCGATTTTTGCTGCACAAGCACCACGCCTAACTCCTATCGAAAAAAGTATAGGCCGTCATGCTCATCTAGCGTCCGCTTGTCGAAGCATTTCTACCGAACAGTGGCCCTAGGCGGCACGGTAGAGCTGCTTCGACAAGCGGACGCTAGATGGGCATGACGTTCTTTTTTAAGTACTTATCCCCATGTCTAACCAAGAACAGTCCCAGGAATCGCTGCCGACCTCGAAGGTGGCCCGCGCCGCCCGCTTTGCCAAAACCGGCCTCAAGGTGGGCGCCAACTACGTGCAGCACTACGCCAAGCGCGCCGTGGGGGCCGACTCGGCCCTGGCCGACCTGCACCAGGCCAACGCCGAGGAGCTGTACGGCACGCTGAGCGAGCTGAAGGGCTCGGTGCTGAAGGTGGCCCAGATGCTGGCGATGGAAAAAAACTTGTTGCCCCCGGCCTACGCCGAGCAGTTTCGGCAGGCGCAGTACCAAACGCCGCCGCTCTCGGGGCCGCTGGTAGTCAAGGCCTTCCGCGACGCGTTTGGGCGCTCGCCCCAGGAGGTATTCGACGAGTTTGACATGCAGGCGCGGCAGGCGGCCAGCATCGGGCAGGTGCACGCGGCCCAAAAGCTAGGCAAGGCGCTGGCCGTGAAGGTGCAATATCCCGGCGTGGGCGCCAGCATCCGCTCCGACATTGCCATGGTGAAGCCGGTGGCCCTGCGCATTATGGGCCTGCGCGAGGAAACCTTGCGCCCCTACCTGGCCGAGGTAGAGGCCCGGCTGCTGGAAGAAACCGACTACAAGCTGGAGCTGAGCCGCGCCCAGGCCATCGCGGCCAAGTGCGGGCACTTGCGGCACTTGCAGTTTCCCACTTACTACCCGGCCCTGTCGGCCGCCCGCATCCTGACCATGGACTGGCTGCCCGGCCAGCACCTCAAAGAGTTTATGGCCGGCGCGCCCAGCCAGGCGGTGCGCAACCAGCTGGGGCAGGCGCTTTGGGACTTTTATACGTACCAGCTGCGCACCCTGCGCCAGCTGCACGCCGACCCGCACCCCGGCAACTTCCTATTCAGCCCCACCAACGGCGGCACGGTGGGCGTGCTCGACTTTGGCTGCGTGAAAGACGTGCCGCCCCTGGAGCAGCAGCAGTTCCTGGCCTTGCTGGCGCCCGAGACCCTAGGCGACCCCGCCCGCCTCGAAGCCCTGCTGACCGAAGCCCAGGTGCTGCGCCCCGCCGACCCGCCCGCCCTGCGCGCCATGTATTTGCGCACGCTCACCCACTCGCTGGGCCTGGTGGGCCGGCCCTTTCGCGAGGCCACCTTCGACTTTGGCGACCCCGCTTACCTCAAAAGCCTGTATGCCCTAGGCGACGATTTGATGCAGGACGATGAGCTGAAACAGCAGCGCGAGCCGCGCGGCTCGGCCCACTTCGTGTATCTAAACCGCACCTACGTGGGCCTGTTCTCGCTGCTCACCGAGCTGGGCGCGGTGGTGCGCACGGGGGCCGACGCCTAGGGGCAATGGTTGGCAAATAGCTGTACTGTCCTCATGGTCGGCAACCCCGGCCGCCGCCGCGCATCTTTACCGAGCAACAGCTTAATTCCCTCTTTTTTAATGACGTTTATTTCCTTCCGCCCCGCGGGGGCCGCGCTGGCCCTAGGGCTACTGGCCGCGGCCCCCGCCGCGCAGGCCCAGGTGGGCCCCGGCACCCAATGGACGGCCGACGGCTACGGCTACCGCAAGGTGCAAAACGACGAGATTGTGCTGCTCGACGCCCGCGCGCCGGCCAAGACCACCGTGCTCGTGAGCAAGCAGCAGCTCACGCCGGCCGGCCAGAGCGCGCCGCTGCGGGTGCGCCGCTTCGAGCTGTCGGGCAGCGGGCGCCGGGTGCTGCTCAACACCAACACCCAAAAAGTGTGGCGCTACGACACGCGCGGCGACTACTGGGTGTACGACCTGGATAAGAAGCAGCTAAGCCAGCTGGGTAAGGACCGGCCCGCGTCGTCGCTGATGTTTGCCAAGTTCTCGCCCGATGGCGGGCGCGTGGCTTACGTGAGCGAGCACAACCTGTACGTGGAAAACCTGGCCGACCACGCTATCACCCAGCTCACCAGCGACGGCACCGATAAGCTCATCAACGGCACCTTCGACTGGGTGTATGAGGAGGAGCTGGACTGCCGCGACGGCTTTCGCTGGGCGCCCGACGGGCAGAGCCTGGCTTACTGGCAGCTCGACGCCACCAAGACGCCCAACTACTTGATGCTCAACACCACCAACAAGCTCTATCCGTACACCGTGCCGGTGGAGTACCCGGTGGTGGGCGAAGACCCCAGCCGCGCCCGCATTGGGGTGGTGCCGGTGGCGGGCGGCGCTACTAGGTGGATGGCCATTCCGGGCGACGCCGTGCAGCACTATTTGCCGCGCATGGAGTGGGCCGGGCCGGGCGAGCTGATTGTGCAGCAGCTCAACCGCCGCCAGAACGAGAGCAACCTCATTTTGTGCACCACGGCCACCGGCGCGGCCAAGGCTTTTTACCAGGATACCGACAAGGCCTGGGTAGATGCCAAGGACGGCGCCGTGGGCTGGAACTGGCTTAACAAGGGCCAGCAGTTTGTGTGGGCCAGCGAAAAAGACGGCTGGCGCCATCTCTACGCCGTAGACCGCCAGGGCCATGAGAAGCTGCTGACGCCCGGCAGCTACGACGTTATCAGCCTGGAGAGCATCGACGAGGCGGGCGGCCAGCTGTATTTTATGGCCTCGCCCACCAACGCCACCCAGCGCTACCTCTACCGCGTGCCGCTAAAGGGCGGCCCCGCCACCCGCGTGACGCCCGCCGCCGAGGCCGGCACCCACGACTACGACATCTCGCCCAACGGCAAGCTGGCGCTGCACAGCTACTCCAATAGCCGCACGCTGCCGGTGGCCGACGTGGTGAGCCTGCCCGCCCACCAAACCCTAGGGGCCAGCCCCGGCCCGGCGCGGCCCGGCGCGGCCCCCATCGAGTTGCCCAAGGTGGAGTTTTTTCAGGTGAAAACCGCCGACAACGTGACGCTGGATGGCTGGCTAGTGAAGCCTACCAACTTCGACCCGAAGAAAAAGTACCCCATCGTGTTCTACGTGTACGGCGAGCCGGCCAGCCAAACGGTGGTCGACCGCGTGGGCACCGGCTTCAACCGCCTCTACCAGGGCAGCATGGCCGATGACGGCTACATCTACGCCTCGCTCGACAACCGCGGCGCGCCGGCCCCTAGGGGGCGCGAGTTTCGCAAGGCCATTTACCACAACATCGGCGCCCTCAACATCCGCGACCAAGCGATGGGCGCGCTGGAAGTGCTGAAAAACAGCTACGTCGATACCAGCCGCGTGGCCGTGTGGGGCTGGAGCGGCGGCGGCTCCAGCACGCTCAGCCTACTGTTTCAGTACCCTAAAATTTACAAAACGGGCATCAGCATCGCGGCCGTCGACAACCAGCTCAACTACGACAACATCTACCAGGAGCGCTACATGGGTTTGCTGCCCGAGGACAAGCACTACTTCGTGGACAACTCGCCGCTGGCCCACGCCCAGGGTTTGCGCGGCCACCTGCTGCTCGTGCACGGCACCGGCGACGACAACGTGCACTACAACAACTGCGAGCAGATGATAAATGAGCTGGTGAAGGACGGCAAGGTGTTCAGCCTGATGAGCTACCCCAACCGCACCCACAGCATCTCGGAGGGCGAGGGCACCAGCCGCCACCTGGCCGCCACCTACACCGACTTCCTGCACCAGTACTGCCCGCCCGGCGGCCGCTAGGGCCTAGGTGCGCTAAACCAGCACGTCATGCTGAGCCCCAACAACTCTCCTTAACTCAAACTCAACCATGAAAAAACTGCTTTTACTCGCCGTAGCGGCCCTAGGCTTCGCTACCACCCAGGCCCAAACGCTGAGCTGCTGCGCGCGCCCCGCCGGCGGCCCCAACGCCACCGAAACCTTCGCCATGCTGGCCTCGAACAAAGATTTTTCGGGCGGCCACGAGGCGCCGCTGCCCTTCCGCTACGAGGGCGCGGGCCAAGCCATTGAATTTAAGACGCCCGATGGCAAAGCCGGCCACGCCTTCGAAATCAAGAGCGCCAAGCCCTCTAACAAGTATCTGTTCGTCATCCACGAGTGGTGGGGGCTGAACGACTACATCAAGAAAGAGGCCGCCAAATACGCCGAGGAGCTGCCTGGCGTGAATGTGCTGGCCCTCGACCTCTACGACGGCCAGGTGGCTACCACGCCCGAAGAAGCCGGCAAGCTGATGCAGGGCGTGCAAACCGACCGCGCCGTGAGCATCATCAAGGGGGCCGAGCTGTACGCCGGCCCCAAGGCCGAGCTGGCTAGCATTGGCTGGTGCTTTGGCGGCGGCTGGAGCTTGCAGTCGGCCCTGCTCGGCGGCAAGCAAACGGTGGGCTGCGTGATGTACTACGGCATGCCCGAGCAGGATGTGGCCAAGCTCAAAACCCTGCACTCCGACGTGCTGGGCCTGTTTGCCGAGCAGGATAAGTGGATAAACCCCCAAGTAGTAGCGCAGTTTGAGAAGAACATGGCCACCGCCGGCAAAAAGGTGACGGTGCAGGAATACCCCGCCGACCACGCCTTCGCCAACCCCTCGAACCCCAAGTACAACCAGGCCCTGGCCGCCGACGCCCACCAAAAAGCCCTGGCTTACCTCAAAGCCCGCCTCAAGGCCTAGGGTTGCGGTTGGGCTAAAGGTGCGACATGCGCTCTAGGAACTAGTCAGCGCGATTTCGCAAATAGTGTTCGTCTGTCATTGCGAGCAAAGCGAAGCAATCGCACCTGCGTAGCTTGTTCTGATGCGGTTGCTTCGCTTTACGCGCAATGCCAGCTGGACACTGAGTATAAATTTGCTGTAGGTTTCTAGTTACTCAGCCTGCCGCAGGCTCGATACCCGCGCGGCGAAAGCCTGGGCTCGGCCCGTGGCGGGGGCGCCGGACTGGGGGCTGGTGTGGGGGCCTAGGGCCGGGCGCTGGGCAGCCGCCAGCTCTTGGCGCAGTTGGTGTAGCTCGGTGGCTAGCTCGGCCCAGCTTTGGGCTACGAAGTAGGTAGGAGCCTCGGCGGCCAGCGCTGCGCCGGGAGCGGCCAGCAGGGCTAGGTGCCGGGCGGCGCCGGCCAGCGGACGCAGCTGAGCGGCTTCGGCCGCCGCCAGGGCGTGCAGCGGGCCGGGCGCCGTGAGCAGCGCCGTGCCGTAGGGCTGGGGCCGGCCGCCGGGCGCGTCGGCTAGCAGCCCCAGCTCGAAGGTGGCGCGGGCAAAGCGTCGCAGCAGCCCTAGGGCGGGCGGCGTGGTGGTTAGGGCCCAGGCCTGGCCCAGCTGCTGCAGGGCATCGGCATAGCCGGGTTCGAGCAACAGCGGCAGGCGGCCCAGCGCATCGGCAAACAAATCGGGGCCGCCGGGGGGCTGGTCAAACTCGCTGAAGGTGCGCAGGCGTGACACCACCGGGAGCTCGCGCCGGGCCAGGGCGGCGTAGTAAGTGGTCTCGGCCACCGGCGTGCCGGTGAAGAGCAGCGTCCAGCCGGTGCGCTGGTGTAGCAGCTGAGTGAGGGCGGCGGGATTGGGCAGGGCATCGCGCCGCAAGCCCAACTCGGCCAGGGCGCGGGTAAATCCGGGGGGCATCCAGCGGTGCAGCAGCGCTTGCTGCCGGTCAAACAGCATTTTCCACACCGTAGCCGAGGCTGGGGCGGCGGGGTGATGCGGGCGGGCAAGCAGGTGCAGGGTCATAGCCTAGGGGAGAGAATAACAAAAAAAAACCGATTCCAGTCGGGCTGGAATCGGGCTTCAGAAGCTTGGCTGCGTGAGAAGGGGCGGTAGCATCTTTAGGTGCTTGGTACCCGTGGCAGCCGGCCACTATGCGCAATTCCGAAGCCCGGTTTGGGTCGGTTAAGCTGACACATAATGACTAGTGAGTGGCGGCGCATACGGTAGCAAATATAGCAGAAAATGTGTATAAAGGTGAAGACGTAAAAATGGAGGGGATGTAAAATGAAAAAGGCGGTCATGCGCATCTGGCGTCCGCCTTTTTCATTTTCACATCCCCTCCATTTTTACGTCTTCACCTTTATACACTATGCTCACTCGGCCAGCAGCCAGCGGTAGGCGGGGCCAAACTCGCGCCGCCAAAACCATTCGGCGTGCTGCCCATCGGCGGGGGCTTTGAAGGCGAGGTGGCTGGCCGGCACGCCCCGCGCCAGCAGGCCATTGCGGGCGGCCGTCATCAGGGGCAGCATGGTTTCGCTTTCGGCCGGGCCCGCCACGAAGTAGAAGCGGCTGCTGAGCGGGGCTGGCCGGTGGCGGCGCTCGTAGCTCAGCAGCGAATCCTTGGCAAACCAGATGGCCGGCGAAAACACGCCCACCCGCCCAAATACCTGGGGGTATTTCAGGCCCGCGTACAGTGCGATAAGGCCGCCCATGCTGCTGCCCACAATGGCGGTGTGGGCGGCATCGGGCAGGGTGCGGTAGTGGCTGTCGATGTAGGGTTTAAGGGTGAGTGCCAGAAAGTTGACGTAAGCATCGCCCTCGCCGCCGTGCTTCAGCTCGGCATTTAGCCAGGGCGAGTACTCGTCGAGGCGCCGCTCGCCGCCGTTGTCGACGGCTACCACCAAGCAGCCGGCGGTATTATCGCCGGTGGCTCCTAACTGTCCTAGGGTTTCGTCCACGCCCCACTCGCCGCTGTAGGCCGTAGCGTCGTCAAACACGTTCTGCCCGTCTTGCATGTACAGCACCGGGTAGCGGCGTAGGCTCATGCCCGAGTAGCCAGGCGGCAGGTAGAGCCACACCCGGCGGGCGCGCCCACCCAGCTGCGGCAGTTGAAACGAGTCGGCCAGCACCCGCACGTTGCCGGTCAGGGTATGGGGCTTGGGGGCCGGTGGCGGCGCGCCGCCGGGGCGCTGGTCTTGCCAGGCGGCTACCTGCAGCGCCAGCGTGGCCGGGCCGGGCCCGAAGTCGGCGTGGCGATTGGGCCGGGGCTGAAAGCTGGCGTCGGCCTCGCCGGTAGCCCAGCTGCCGCGCGTCAGCTTAAAGTCCTGGGTTCCGCGCACGGTGGCGGGCAGCGTTAGCTGGTAGCTGCCGTCGGGCTGGCGGCTGAGCACGAAGCCCGGTGCGGCCGGCTGCCAGGCATTGAACGCACCGGCCACGTAAAGCGGGCCGGCGGGCGTAGTGGCGGGTACCGCCACGCGCAGCGTAGTTTGGGCCCGCACCGGGCAGTTAGTTTCCAAAGCCAGCCCCAGCGCCAGCGCGCCGCCCCACCGGCAGCAGCAGCTCCATGTCATGCCGCAAATATCAGCCCGGCCGCATGGCGAACAACTGAACGCGCCAACCGGCGTGGCAAGCGGCCGGCTACCTAGGCGCCGGGCAAGCCATCCTAAACTGCGGCGCCGGCTGGCCGGGCGCTCAACTCAGCTCACGCCGCCGCGGGCCGGGCCCGCACCAGGTTCTTCAGAATGACCAGCTGCCCCAGGTGGTAGTGCAGGTGCTCGACGGCGCCCTGCAGGTTTTTGTAGGCCGACGAGTAGCCTGGCAGAATGGCCGCGGGCAGCTGTTCGTCGGGCACGGCCCGGATGGCGGCGGCTAGCTCCTGCCCCGAGCAAGTGAGGTCGGCGCGTAGGGCCTGCCAGTCGGCTTCGGTGCCTAGGGGTGGGCCCGCGTCGAAGCCATTGGCCCGATTAATTTCGGTAGGCTGGCCGTGGGCGCGGCGGGCCATCACGCGGTTCCAGAAAGCGAGGTGGCGCACTAGGCTCGCCAGCGTGTTGGCCGAGGCGGGCGTGCGGGTGTTGGCCTCGGCCAGCGTCACGTCGGCCAGGGTATGGGCCAGGTCCACCTCGGTCCAGTTGCCGCCGGTGTGCACGTCCAGCACGTGCTGGGCAATGGCGGCGCTCAGGTGCATACGCTTAGGAGTAAGGTTAGCGAATAATGTCGCCGCTGCCCGCCCCGCGCTCCGAGGCGTCAATCTTGCGCAGCGTGTAGGCCGCCCGCACCGAATCGACCCCTGGCAAGCCGTTGACGGAGAAGTCGATGCGAGCCCCTTGCTGCCGGGGGCCGCTCACGAAGTGGCGGTAGTCCTCGGCCGACTCGCGCACCACGTACAGGTCGCCGGGGCTGGGCACCTTTAGGCGGGCGTAGGTGCTACGGCCGTCGGGGGCGGTTTTGTGCTTCTCGGTGCCAGTCAGCAAGCTCACCCCCGTCAGGCGGTATTTCTCGCCGTCGGCGGCGGGCGGCGGGTAGTTGCCCAGGCCATCGATGAATACCTCGCGGCGCTCCACCAACTTTTCGAGCGACTCGGTTTTAAGCAAAGGCAGGTTTTTTTCCTCCATCAGCAGTTGCTGCACGGCATTGGTGGGGGCGCCCTGCTGGTAAAAAACCAGTACCGGGTCCTTTAGCTTCACTTTCCGAATAACTACCGGCATCTTCACCTCTTCAGTCTCAACGCGCTGGGCGGCCTCAATGGGGGCGGGAGGCGCTTTGGGAGCCAGCGGGGCGCGGCCGCCCGCCGTTCTGGGCGTGGGCCTCACGGCGGGCGCGGCCCTGAGCGTAACCCTAGGGGCCGGCTTAACGGGCAGGTGCGCGGGCACCACCTGCGCGGCAGCTGGCCGCACCGCGCCGCATAACAAGCTTAATAAGCCTACTAGTACAACAGAATAGCGAATAATTTTCATAAGGACAGGAATGACTAGCCAAAGCTAAAGCATTGCCTTGCTATTCGCAAGCTAGCGGCGGGCGGGCCTAGGGGGCTGCTGGCCCCGCACCCTTGGCCGCGCCGCCGGACCCATCGGCAAAATTTTCGCGTTTTGCCATCGCCGACTGCTGCCGGGCGCTGCCGCCGCTCTAGGCCCGGCCAATGGCAAAACACTTGCCGCTAACTCACCAAATGCATTTTTTTTACCCAGTGCCAGCCGCCTAGGGGCTACTACTAGGCAAAAGGGTAGCGCGAAAAAAGTCATATCGACTCCTTATTACCTTTGCCGCCCTTTTAACCCGAAAGTAAGTCATTACTTACTATAAATCAATAAGTTGCTTTTAGGAGCTTTTTATCCTGCGGCGGGCTAGGCTCGCTAGCTGCACCTTCGCAGTACAACCTAGCGGCCGCCAGCCAGCCGCGGGCAGCGGGGCCGCCGCCTGGCCAGCCCCCAGCTAAACGAAACTAGTGGGAGCCGGCTTGACCATCCGAGGGGAGCGCGCAATTATCTTGGAGTAAGATTTAACAATTTCTAAACCTTACCGGCAACGCTAATCCCCAATCGATTGTGGCTGGCATTTTTTTGAATAAGCTGGCTGTTTTTCTTCTTACACGTTACCAAGCAAAATATTGACTAGTTGGGCTTTATCTAATTTTCAGTCTTTTTTACCTGGTACGTCGAATTTTACTTTTCACTTTTCCCCCACCCCGTTTCGCTTCTATGAAACACCCTTATTTGGAGAAATTCCGGTTTCTCTTTTTGCTGCTAATTGGCTTGGCCAGCTCCATTGGAGTGGCCCTAGCCCAGACTGGTACCGGCACCGTGAGCGGCCGGGTAGCCGATAGCAAAAACGAAGGCCTGCCGGGCGTAACGGTCCTCATTGAGGGCACCACCCTAGGCGGCTCTACCAACGTCGACGGCACCTACACCATTGCGGGCGTACCGGCCGGGCCCCACACCCTGATTATCTCCTTTGTGGGCTACAACACCAAGCGCCAGCCCATTACGGTAGCCGCCGGCCAAACGACCAACGTGCCCGCCCAGGCCCTGAGCGAAAACGCCACCGCCTTGGGCGAGGCCGTCGTTATCGGCTACGGCACCCAGCGCAAGCAGGACCTGACCGGCGCCGTGGAGCAGATTAGCGAAAAGCAGTTTGTGAAGGGCCAAGTAACCAACCCCGAGCAGCTGGTGCAGGGCAAGGTAGCCGGCGTGCAGATTACCACCGCTGGCGGCGCGCCGGGCGCGAGCACCCAAATTCTCATCCGCGGCGGCTCGTCGCTGAACGCCTCCAACTCGCCGCTCATTGTGATTGACGGGGTACCCGTTACCAACGATGGCTTGGCGGGCGCCTCTAACCCCCTCTCGCTCATTAACCCCAATGATATTGAGAGCATTACGGTCTTGAAGGATGCTTCCTCGACCGCCATTTACGGGGTGCGCGCCTCGAACGGCGTTATCCTGGTTACGACCAAGCACGGCGTTTCGGGCGACGCGTTTCACGTGAACGTGAGCACCCAGATGTCGCTGGCGACGCCGGCCAAGTACGTGCCGGTGCTCACCGCCGACCAGTTCCGCGACGTGGTGAACCAGTACGGCACGGCGGGCCAGAAGGCAACCCTAGGCACGGCCAGCACCGACTGGCAGCGCGAGATTTTCCGCACGGCCTACACGGCCGACAACAACGTGAGCTTCAGCGGCGCGGCGGGCGCAGTGCCCTACCGCATCTCGACGGGCTACCTCTACCAGGAAGGCATCTTGAAGCGCAACGACTTGAAGCGCTATACCGGCGCCCTGAACCTGTCGCCAGTGCTGCTGAACGGCGACTTGCGCATCGACTTGAACGTGAAAGGCTCGTGGATTGACAACGACTTCTCGGACCAGAGCGCCGTGGGCGCCGCCGTCAACTTCGACCCCACCCACCCCGTGTATTCGGGCAATTCCAACTTCGGGGGCTACTACGAGTCGACCGATGCCACCGGTGGCCTGCTCACGCTGGCTACGCGCAACCCCGTTGGGCTCATTAACCAGCAGCGCAACCGCAGCAGCGTGAAGCGTAGCATTGGCAACGTGCAGGTCAACTACAAGCTGCCGTTTGTGCCGGGCCTGAGTGCCAACGTGAACTTGGGCTACGACGTGCAGCGCGGCCGGGGCACCAACCTCATCCCCGCCAGCGCGGCCTCTAACTACTTCCGCCAGATTACGACCAACGGCGTAGTATACCAGGGCGGCGTAAACAACCAGTACGCCCAGGACCTCAACAACACCATCCTGGAAGCCTACCTCAAGTATGAGCGCCAGGTGGGCCCCGGCAAGCTGGATTTGCTGGCCGGCTACTCCTACCAGAAGTTCCAGAACCGGAGCTATGGCTTCGACGATAACCTGGCCGATGGCACCATATACGTGGCCGCCGTGCCGAGCTACTCGGGTGCCTTTACCTACCTCAATACCAACGTATTGGAAGGCTACTACGGCCGCTTCAACTATAACATCGGCGACAAGTACCTCTTCACCGGCACGTTCCGCGCCGATGGCACCTCGCGCTTCAACCCCAACCACTTCGGCTACTTCCCCTCGGGCGCGTTTGCCTGGCGCCTCAAGGGCGAGAACTTCCTAAAGAACTCGACCGCCATTTCGGAGCTGAAGCTGCGCCTCAACTACGGCCAGACCGGCCAGCAGGATATTCCTGGCTATTACCCTTTCCTGGCTTCGCTTACGCTCAGCAACGCCACGGCGCAGTATCAGTTTGGCAACCAGTTTTACCGCACCCTGCGTCCCGACCAGTACAACCCCAATATCACCTGGGAAACCACTACGACCTACGGCGTGGGCCTGGACTACGGCTTTGCCGGGGGCCGCGTGTATGGCTCGGTAGACGTGTACCGCCGCGACACCAAGAACCTGCTCAACTTCGTGAACATTCCCGACCTGTCGGGCCTCTCGAACGCGGGTAACTTCAACGTGGGCTCGCTCACCAACCGCGGGGTAGAAATCAGCTCCAACCTCGACTTGGTGAAGGGCGATAAGGTGAACATTACGGTGAACGCCAACGCCACTTACAACGAGAACAAGCTGACCCAGTTGACTATTTACGGCGCGGGCAACGATGTGGGGCAGCCCACGGGCGGCATCTCGGGCGGCGTGGGCAACAACATCCAGATTAACACCGTGGGCTACCCCACGCAGTCCTTCTACGTGAACCAGCAGGTGTACGGCGCCAACGGCCAGCCGCTGGAAGGCGTGTACGTAGACGCCAACGGCGATGGCGTTATCAACAGCACCGACCGCTACCGCTACAAGTCGCCCCGCCCGCAGTGGATACTAGGCGGTGGCGCCAATGCCAGCTATAAGGGCTTTAACCTGGCCTTCACGCTGCGCGCCAACCTAGGCAACTACGTGTATAACAACGTGCGCGCCAATAGCTACTACGACCAAAACTCGTCGGGTTTCGTAAGTAATAAAACCCAGGAATTCCTGGCTTCGCGCTTCACCTCGGCCCAATATTTCTCGGATTATTTTGTGGAGAATGGCTCGTTCCTGCGCTTGCAGAACGCAACGCTCGGCTACAACTTCGGGCAGATTGTGAAGAAGGGCACCAACCTGAGCTTGACCTTCGCTGGTCAGAATCTATTTTTGATTACGAAGTACAAAGGGCTTGACCCCGAAGTAATTGGTGGCATCGACAATACGATTTACCCCCGGGCTCGTACGTTCACCGTCGGCTTAAACCTTGGTCTTTAATATCCCACCCCTATCACTATGCAACGCAACTTCACTCGCACGCTGGGAATAATGGCCTTGGCCGCCGGTATGTCGGCCCTAGCCCCCTCGTGCACCAAAGACCTCAACCAGACGCCCGACTACCTGGCTTCGTCCAACGTCGTGTATAGCGACCCGGCCCAGATTCAGCAGGTGCTGGCCCGCCTCTACGCCACCTTCTCGGTGAGCGGGCAGCAGGGCCCGGCCGGTGCGCCCGACATCTCGGGCATCGACGAAGGCTTCTCGAACTACATCCGCCAGTACTGGCAAATTCAGGAAGTGACCACCGACGAGGCCGTTATTGGCTGGAACGATGGTACCCTGCCCAGCCTAAACACCCTGCAGTGGAACGCCGACAATGAGTTTGTGCGCGCCACCTACGACCGGGTATTCTACGAGGTGGGCCTCTGCAACGAGTTCATCCGCCAGACCTCGGACGCCAACCTGTCGTCGCGCGGTATTCCGGCCGCCAGCCTCAACACCGTGCGCACCTATCGCTCGGAAGCCCGCCTGCTGCGCGCCCTCAGCTACTGGCACGCTATCGACTTGTTTGGCGGCGGCCCCTTCGCTACCGAAGCCGATGCCATCGGTACCACGCCGCAGTACAAGAAAGGCGCCGACATATTCACCTACGTCGAGTCGGAGCTGAAAGCTCTGGATGCCCTCGACGATGCTAGCGGCGCGCTACTAGCCCCCCGCGGCGTGTACGCCCGCGCCGATAAGGCCGTGCTCTGGACGCTGCTTACCAAGCTCTACCTCAACGCCAAGGTGTACACGGGCACCGACCGCTCGACCGACGCCATTACCTACGCCAACAAGGTGCTAGGGGCTGGCTACACCCTAAGCCCGAGCTACGCCAATCTGTTTAAGGCTGACAACAACACCAACAACGCCCGCAACGAGATTATCTTCCCCATCACCTTCGACGGCACCCGCACCCAGACCTACGGCGGCATGACCTACCTGGTGCACGCGCCCAACGGCCGCGCCTACACGGCGGCGCTGGCGGGCATCGACGGGGGCTGGTCGGGCCTGCGCACTAAGCCCAACCTTACCAGCCTCTTCGGCTCTACCACGGCGCGCAGCGCCACCGATGTGCGTTCGCAGATGTTCGTCTTTCAGGGCCAAAACCCGCGCGTAGACACCCTAGGGCAGTTTACCAGCGGCCCGCTGATTGCCAAGTATCTCAACGTGACTTCAACTGGCGCGCCGGGCTCTAACCTCACCTTCCCGGACACCGACTTCCCGATGTTCCGCCTGGCCGACGTGATGCTCATGTATGCCGAGGCCGTGCTACGCGGCGGCTCGGGTGGCTCGGCCACCCAGGCCCTTACCTACGTCAACCAGATTCGGGACCGCGCGGGTGCAGCAGAAACTACGGCCTCGGCTCTTACGCTCAACTCCATTCTGGATGAGCGGGCCCGCGAATTGTTTTGGGAAGGCCACCGCCGCACCGACCTTATTCGCTTCGGCATGTACACCACTGGCTACAACTGGCCCTTCAAGGGTAACGTGCAGGCCGGCCGGGATGTGGAAACCTTCCGCACCCTGTTCCCCATTCCCAACACCGACCGGGTAGCCAACCCTAACCTGATACAAAACCCTGGCTACTAAACCACTGTACTTCCCTAGGCCCTTGAACTTTTGGCGTTGGCCACGAGTTTGGGGCCTAGGAGATATGGTTTAGCTTTTCTTTTCTCACCCGCTTTTTTAAATTCTTATGAATACTTGGTTTACTCGGGTAGCGACCGGTGCCTTCGCATTATTGGTGCTGGGCGTCACTGCCTGCAAAAAAGACGAATCTCAGGTGGTGCTAAAGTCTTCGGCGGCGCCGGCCCTCACTGCCTCCACCGCTACGCCGGACCTGGTGCTGACTACCACCAACGCCAACGCTACTGGCGCCACCTTCACGTATACGGCCGCCGATTTTGGGTTTTCGTCGGTTACGACCTACTCCTTGCAAATAGACAAGAAAGGCGGCAACTTCAGCAGCCCCCAAACTGTTTCGACCGGCGCCACGGCGGGCACCTTTACGCTTACCAAGTCGCAGCTTGCCAACGCTTTCTTCGCCCTAGGCTATGCGTATGGCGCCACCTCGCAGGTTGATGTGCGGGTGGTAGCTTCCGTAAGCGCCAGCGCCCCCACCCAGGTTTCGCCGGTCGTAACCCTCACGGCCACCCCCACGCCGGTGTGCATTCCGAACACCACGGGCCGCAACTGGAGCCTCATTGGCCCGGCTGGCGTCGACTGGAGCACCGACAAGGCCCTCACTTACGACTGCTACACCCAAACCTTCAAAGCGACGATGCCGCTGAACGTTGGCGAGTTTAAATTGCGTGCTAACAATGACTGGACTGAGGCCCTTGGTGGCGCCGCGGCTAATTTGGCCACCGGCGCAAGTGTATCACTCACCGGCGGTAACCTAAGCATTGCCAAGGCTGGCACTTACAATATCACGCTTGCTGTAAGCGTGGATGACCAAAAAAAGATTACTGGCGGCACCTTGACGGTGAAGCCCTGAAGACGGTGCCAAGTCATAAAAAAAGCCGCTGCCCGTCAGCGGCTTTTTTTATGGCTTGGCACCAAACTAGCTTTGCCCGCCAAGGGTTGCCCCAACTCGCCGCCGGGTTCGCACTTCCTGTTGCCTTCTCTACTGTCTTTATATGCTAACCAAATATATTCTGCCCACCGCCCTGCTGCTGGCCAGCGCGGCGCCAGCCTTAGCTCAGGCCGCCCGCCCGGCCCCTAGGGTCAATGCTCCTGGCCCGGCCAGCCAGGCGGCGCCCAACGAAGCTACCATCCAGGCCCGCGCCGATGCGCTTACCACCAACATGACGCAGGGCCTAGGCCTCACGCCCGCCCAGGCCGAGAAAGTCCGGGTCATCAACGTCAACTCGGTGCGCAATGTGGAGGCCGCCCGCCTACGCTACCGCCAAGACCCCACCAAGCTGCGCAGCTACATCGACGACATCGGCCTATCCCGCCTCGAACAGCTCAAGGACGTGCTCACGGGCAGCCAATTTACGCGCTACCAGCAGAAGCGCGAAGAGAAAATGGGCATCCCCAAAACCGGCGGCAGCCAGGGCAACCCGCCCCCCGGCCTGGGCAACGGCCCCGGCGAATAGCTAGCGGCTAGCCGGCTGGGCTTGCAGCTGCGCCAGCGCCTTGGTCGTTTCCGCCCGTTTATCTTTTTTCTGCTCTTTTTTGTCGATGGGTGCGTAGCTACCGTTGGCAAAGAAGGCCAGGATATTTTCGCGCAGCGGCGGCCTCAGGTCCTTGAACTTATCCTTGGCCAATTCGCGCACCCACTCGCCGTAAGTGCGGTCGGCCAGGGCATACTCGCCCAGGTGCGTGGGGTGCCCGGTGTCAATGTCGATGTTGGGATAGGTACCAGCCTGGCCCACGGTGGCCGTTTGCTCGCTTAAAAATCCGGCGTAGGTCTGCACCGTTTGGCGAAAGCTCTGCCGAAATAGCTGTTGTGCCTCGGGCGTAGGCGTCACAAACTTCAGGCTCTTCAGCTTGCCCACCTTGGGCAGAATCCGGATGATGCCCGCCACGATGCGCGCCCCAAAGCCTGGCCGCTCGTAGCGCGTGCCGTACTCCTGCTCAAACTGGTTTTTGCTTTCCTTATACACGTAATCGCGGCGCCGAATGCGGCGGTTTACCTGGCGCAGGTCGTGGCGGTTGGCCCGCCAGGCGGCGCGGCTGGCCAGCGGAATCAGGTTGCGCACGGCAAAGCGGTACGAGCTGATGGTCAGGTCCACGTTGAGAATAAGTTTGCTCAGCGGCAAGCCATAGGTTTTTTCAAAAGCCTTTTCCAGCAAGCCTTTATCAACTTTGAAACCGATAAAGTCGTGGTAGTCGTTGGTGCGGTAGCGGCCGGCTGCCAGCTGCACCACGTCGAAGGCAAACTCGGTGCGGCCGTGGGCCACCGGGTTTTCCCCGTAGGTAACGACCGGCCCAAACTCGGCCCCGAGCCTGGGAAACAGGATGGGCACTGACCTATTCACCCCCAGCTCGTGCCCGTAGATGTCGGCCGCGTAGTGCGAGAGGGCCCCCAGGGCAAAGGCGTAGCCATTGCGGTCGTGCGCCTCCTCAAGCAGGTGGCGCACAAAATCGCCCGAGCGCACGTAGTGGGCTAGGTCGGTAAAGAGGGCCGAGCCAAACGGATAGTAGCCCATATCCTGAATAATGGAGCCGCCGTAAGCGTAGGCTTTAGCCTCGCGCAGTTCGTCGGGCGTGGCCCCCGGGAAGCGCCGCTCCAGCGCCGGGCGCAGGCTAGCCACCCAGCACGAGTCGATAATGGCCTGGTGGCTAAGCACTGAGTAGGCCCGCGCAGGGTGGGCTAATAGCAACAAAAGGCCTAGGCACCCTAGGCCCAGCGGGCGTAACAACGCGCTTGCTTTCATAGTAATTTTAACGTAGCGCTAAGCTCAACGATAACCGGGCCCTACGCGTTGCCGGGCTGGGTTTTTCGGCGGCGGGCCCTAGGACCGAGCCAGGGGCGGCGGGGGCCCTAGGGCCTCGGCCACGCCCCAGGCCGAGCTGCGAAACGCCACCGTGCGCAGCCCCGCATACGGAAACTCGGGCAACTGGGGTGGTAGCTGCATGGCCTG
Source organism: Janthinobacterium lividum (assembly GCA_050954355.1). GTDB lineage: Bacteria > Bacteroidota > Bacteroidia > Cytophagales > Hymenobacteraceae > Hymenobacter. Next base: position 44,738 of record JBPBPH010000075.1, on the reverse strand, counting down.
CGCCTGCTCCATAGCCAGCGCCTCACCCACCGAGCGCACCGCCCCCGCCGGCACCCCTAAGCGAGCCAACTCGTGCAGCAAGGCCCAGCCGTTGAGCTCGGCCACGCGCGTGAGCAGCAGCTCTTGCAGGGCGGCGCGGTGGCGCACCCGTGCGGCATTGGTAGCGAAACGCAACTCGGCGGCCCAGTGCGGGCGCTGCAGCACCGCGCACAGTGTGCGAAACTGGGCGTCGGTGCCCACGGCCAGCACCAGGCGCTGCCCATCGGCGGCGCGGTACACGGGGCCGTAGGGCACAATGCCGGGGTGGCCCGAGCCCAACGGCGCGGGGTCGTGGCCGGTTACGAGCCAGGTAGCGCCCTGGTTGGCCAGCGCGGCCAGGGCGCTCTCATACAGGCTGACCTCTATCAGGGCGCCCTGCCCGGTACGCTCGCGCTGGTACAGGGCCGTCAGAATACCCTCCTTGAGCTGGTGCGCGGCAAACAAATCGACGAACGCCACGGGCAGCTTCTGGGGTGCATCGTGGGGGCTAGGGGCATTGAGGTGCATAAAGCCCGTTTCGGCTTGCAGCACGGCGTCGTAGCCGGGGCGTGGGCTGGCGGGGCCGTAGCCCGTGAGCTGGGCGTAGATGAGGCGCGGGTTGGCGGCAGCCAGCGCGGCATAATCCGCGCCAAACCGGGCGGCGGCGCCGGGCTTGTAGCTGGTCAGCACCACGTCGGCGGTGGCCGCCAGGCGGTGCAGCTCGGCCTGGTGGGCAGGCTGGCGCAGGTCGAGCACCCGCGAGGTTTTGCCCCAGTTAGAAGCCGCGAAGTAGGCCGACACCGAGCTGGCGGGGTCGTCGGCCGGCGTGCGCCAGCTGCGGGTTACGTCACCGGTGGGCGGCTCAATCTTCAGCACCTCGGCGCCCAGCTCGGCAAAAAACTGGCCTACCTGCGGGCCCGCCAGCACGGCCGCCAGCTCGAGCACGCGCAGGCCGGCAAAGGGAAGAGTAGTGGGCATTGGCTAAGCAAGTAAGGCGGTTTTGTTGGTGCCGCAAAAGAACGCGCCACTAGCCTACCGGCCTTGGCGGCGGCGCAGGCCCTAGGGCCCGCCGTCGCTAAAACCGATTACGCCGGCACATAGCCGTAGGCGCGCAGCTCGGGCCAAGGGTCGGTGGCTAACTGGCGCAGGCGGCCTTGGTGCAGCAAGTACACCACATCGCACGCGGCCAGCAGGGCCTCGTAGCGGTGGTCGGTGATGAGCAGACCCTTGCGCGCTTTCAGCAGCTGCATCTCGCGGGCCAGCGTTTCTACGTGCAGCGGCATCACGCCCGAGAGCGGCTCGTCGAACAACGAAAACGCGGTGAGCGCGTGCAGCAGCAGCGCCTGCAACAGCCGCGCCGAGCCGCCCGACAGCTCATCGAGGCGACTAGTTAGCTGGGGACGCAGCTCGGGGAAGTTGGCCGTGGCCGCGGCGGCATCCACTTGCAGCAGGCGCGCGGCCTGCCCTAGGGGCAAGGTGGCGGGCAGCGCCGGCGCCTGGGGCAGGTAGTTGAGCAGGCCCGGCGTTTGGAAGGCGGGCACTACGCGGCGGCCATCGACGCGCACCGAGGCATCGGGCAGGCCCGGGCGCCAAACACCGCCTGCAGCAGCGTCGATTTGCCACTCCCATTGCACCCCAGCAGCCCCACAACCTGGCCGGTTTGCACGCGCAGGTAAATGTCCGTCAGGATTGGCCGGCCGTCGAAGGCGACGCGAATGCTATCGGCTTCCAGCACGTGCGAGCCCCTAGGAGCGTAAGTATTTTTCAGGCCCCTAGTCACGCTACTACGTTGGCCACCACCAGAAACAGACTGCCATCGAGCACGGCCACGCCGCCCCACAGCCAGGCGCGCGACAGCCCCAGGTTGTAGTAAAACCAGTACTGCTGGGGTCGCAGCTCGTTGGCCAGGTACCACACGGCCAGCCCGCTCAGCAGCTTGGCCAGCACCAGGCCGGGCGGCACGCCGCTTACCCGCCCCTCGCGCACGCCGGGCAGCGGCACCATTGCGGGCAGTTGCATCACCAGCAGCAGCGCGCTGATGACTAGCAGCACCGGCGCTACCCCGCGGTAAAACAGCCATATTCCCCGAAGCCGCGTAACCCAGACTACCATACGATTCAGTTAGTTAAGTAAGCGCAACGCAGCTAGCGGCACCCTAGTATTCAGCAGTATTCAGCGCACTAACCCGGCCCTTGCAAACACCGGAAACACCACCTCGCGCTCGCCCGCGCCCCACAGGCGCGTTAGCTCCGGCGCTACGGTGGCCACTGCGTCGGCCCCGGCGTGCTGCTGGCTGTACTGCACCACCGCCGACCACGTGCGCAAATAATCCAAGAACCACGCCGCCGACCAGTGCCGCGCCACCGCAAAGCGCGCCGTGCGCACGTCGGCAAACGGGAAGGGCAGTTGCGCATACTCGTTTATAACGTGCCAGCGGTTTTTGTCCCAGTAAGGCCCTAGGATTTCGTCGTGGAAATGCCGGATGAGGACGTCGAGGGCCGGCTCGCCGGTGCCAGCCAGGTTGTAGCCCCACTCGGCCAGCGTGGCGCCGGGCCGGGCTACGCGGCGCACCTCCTGGTGCCAGGCAGCGGGCTCGAACCAGTGCACGGCTTGCCCTACGGTAATCAGGTCGAACGAGTGGTCAGCGAAGGGCGCGTGCTCGGCCGTGGCCACTTGGTAGCGCACGTTGGGCCGGGCCGGCGCCTGGGCCAGTTGGCTGGCGCTGAGGTCGGTGGCGTCTACGGCCGCAAAGTAGGGGGCTAGGGCGGCGGCCACCTGGCCGTTGCCGGTGGCGCAGTCCCAGGCGCGGGCGCGGCCCGCCACCTGCGGCAGCAGCCAGGCATACAGCGCGGGCGGATAGCTGATGCGGTAGCGGGCGTAGCGCGCCGCCTGGGTGGAGAAACGGTCGAGCGGCATGGGGGCGAAGGTAGCCGCCGGCTGGGCACTTATCCGGCTTACCTTTGTTCTAAATCAAGCGGTTTGCTGACCGGGAAGCACATGGTCAGCCCCATTTTCTTCACTTTACTAGCTGAACCTTTGACGTTCCAGGAATTTAACCTCCACGCTGACCTGCTGGCCGGCGTCGAGGCCATGAACTACCAGCAGGCCACGCCCATTCAGGAGCAGGCCATCCCCAAGATTATCGACGGCAAAGACCTCATTGCCTGCGCCCAGACCGGCACCGGCAAGACGGCCGCCTACCTGGTGCCGCTGCTCGATAAAATTGCCCACGACCCCGCCGGCCACGGCCACACCTCCACCCTGGTGCTGGTGCCCACCCGCGAGCTGGCCACCCAGATTGACGAGCAGGTAACGGGCTTCGGCTACTTCGTAGAAGCCTCATCTACGGCTATTTACGGCGGCGGCAAAAGCGAGAACTGGGAGCAGCAGAAGCGCGCCCTCACTAGCGGGGCCGACATTATCATCGCCACGCCCGGCCGCCTCATTGCCCACATGCAGCTCGGCTACGTCAAGTTTGAGCACCTGCGCTACCTGGTGCTCGACGAGGCCGACAAGATGATGGATATGGGCTTTTCGGACGACATTCTTAACATCGTGCGGCAGCTGCCCAAGCAGCGCCAGACGCTGCTGTTTTCGGCCACTATGCCCAGCAAAATCCGCGACTTCTCGCAGCAGATTCTGCACCAGCCCGACGAGGTGCGCCTGGCCGTGAGCAAGCCGGCGGCTGGCATCAACCAGCAGTTTTACATGACCTTCGACCACCAGAAGCTGCCCGTGCTGGAGCACCTTATCAAGGCCCAGGACGTGCAGAGCATGGTGCTCTTTACCAGCAAGAAAGCGGCGGTGGCTGGCATCGTGCGCTCGCTCAACAAGCTGGGCTACCCGGCCCAGGGCATCAGCTCGGACCGCACCCAGGAGGAGCGCGAGGCCACCATGCGCGCCTTTAAGAACAAGCAGTTTCCGATTCTGGTAGCTACCGACGTGGTGAGCCGGGGCATCGATATCGACAGCCTAAGTCACGTCGTCAACTTCGACGTGCCGCGGGCCGCCGAAGACTACGTGCACCGTATTGGGCGCACGGCGCGCGCCGCCACTACCGGCACGGCCATCACCTTCATTGCTGACCAAGACCAGGACCGCATCATCAAGATTGAGCGCCTTATTGAGCGCGAAATCGAGAAGCAAGCCATCACCGAGGGCCTGGGCTACGGCCCCGCCCCCGACTTCGACCCCAAGCGCTTTAGTGGTTTGCGCGGCAAAGCCGGTGGGCGCGATGGCAGCCGCAACGGCGGTGGCGGCCGCGACCGGGGCCCGCGCCCCGAGGGTGAGCGCGGCCCGCGCCCACCCCGCGCCGAAGGTGAGCAGCGCGAAGGTGGCCGCGGCGGCCGCGACCGGGGCTCCCGCCGCGAGGGCGAGAGCAAAAACGACCCGCAGCGCACCGAACGCTTGGCCCAAGCCGCCGCCCGCCTAGCCGCTATTGATGCGGGCCAGTCGTCGGTAGCGCCCTACGTGGCTGCACCCCGCGAGCCGCGCCCCGAGGGGGAAAGCCGCGCCGCCCGCCCGCCCCGCGCCCCGCGCCCCGAAGGCCCCGCGCCAGAAGCAGCTTCTGCCGCCGAAGGTGGCACTGGCGAAGCCGCCAAGCGCCGCCGCAACCGGGGCGGCCGCAACCGGGGCGGCCGCAAAGACCCCGACGCTACCGCGGCAACGGAGGCGCCAGCCCCGCCAGCTGCCGAGTAAGCTACCTACCTCACTAATAACTTACCCCTAGGCTCTATCAGACCAAGCCAAAGCGGCTGCTGGCATCTGCCAGCAGCCGCTTTCTTGCTGCCTACCATTGTTATCCGTCGTGGCCCCGTTTTGCTTGGCGGCGACGAAGCTCTTTGTTGCCGCAGGGCAGCAGCTTCGTCCTTTTACCGCGGTGGGGCCCTAGGGCCGCTATGGCTACTAAAATCCTGCGTTGTTAGCGCTAGGAAGTGTGCACAGTTGCAAAAAGCCCGTCCTGTTCATCTGGCGTCCACCTGTCGAAGCATCTCGCCCGGACATTGTCGCGCGGTAAAGATGTTTCGACAGGCGGACGCCAAATGAGCAGGACGGGCTTTTGGACTTATCCACTACTTGCTAACAACTCCTAGTACTTAGATGTATTAGCGGCCGGTTTGGCTCGCCGGTGCCCGCGCGGCGGCGGGTTAGAGGCGCGTGTGCGGCCGCCGGGCCGCTGGAAAAGCCCGGCAATTGAAACTTCAAGGGCGTAGCGCCAAGCACGCAAAAGCCTAAAAAATAGCTGGACTACGCCGTGCTGCGAAGCAAAAAAATAATCTAAAAATTTTTGCGCAAATACGTGTTTTATAACACTATACTCGGGGTTTTTAGTTGTCATAAACGCCGAAATTTTTGTTTTTTATTCCCCGCCCAACCTTCTACCTTTGTGCCCCAGTAAAATCGTTTGCGTTCCGACCCGTAAGTTTGAAGTTTGTGACTAGACCATCGTTGCTCCTGCTGCCGACCCTGGCAGCCCTGGCCCTGACCACGCAGTGCCAGTCGAGCAAACCCGCCGCGACGACGGCTGCTGTGGCGGCGCCCCCGGTTTCTACGGTCGCTCCCAAAACCTACTCCTACACCACGGCCCCTCACGATCCCTTAGGCGTGCGCGTGTATAAGCTCGGCAACGGGCTGACGGTATACTTGTCGGACTACAAGAACGCGCCGCGCATCCAAACTTACGTGGCCGTGCGGGCCGGCTCGAAAAACGACCCCGCCACTGCCACCGGCCTGGCCCACTACCTCGAGCACATGGTGTTTAAGGGCACTTCGCGCCTGGGCACCAAGGACTACGCTAAGGAAAAGCCGGAGCTAGACAAGATTGAGGCGCTGTACGAAACGTACCGCGGCGAGCGCAACGACCCGGCGGCCCGCACGCGCACCTACCACCAGATTGACTCCATTTCGGGCGTGGCGGCCCGCTATGCCGTGCCTAACGAGTACGACAAGCTGATGGGCAGCATCGGCTCGAAGGGCTCGAACGCGCATACTTCGGTAGAGGAAACGGTGTACCAGGAGGACATCCCGAGCAACCAGTTGGAGAAGTGGGCGGCCGTGCAGGCCGAGCGCTTCAAGGAGTTGGTGCCGCGCCTGTTTCATACCGAGTTGGAGGCGGTGTACGAGGAAAAGAATCGGGGGCTGGACTCGGATTTCCGTAAGGAGCTGGAAACCCTGAACGCCAGCCTCTACCCTACCCACCCCTACGGCACCCAAACGACCATCGGCACGATTGAGCACCTGCAAAACCCGTCGATAACCGAAATTAAGAAGTACTTCACGCAGTACTACGTGCCAGGCAACGTGGCGCTGTGCCTGAGCGGCGACCTGGACTACGACCAGGCCATCCAGCTGATTGACAAGTATTTTGGTGATTGGCAGAGTAAGCCGGTGCCGGCTTTTAACGCACCCATCGAGCAGCCCCTCACCGCGCCCATTACTAAGGAAGTGGTGGGCCCGCAGGCCGAGAACGTGATGCTAGGGTACCGCCTGGCTGGCAAGGCTACCCGCGACGGCCTGCGCATGCAAATGATGGACAAAATCCTGACCAACGGCCAGGCGGGCCTTTTCGACCTCGACCTGAACCAGCAGCAGCGGGTGTTGCAAGCCCAAACCTTCGCCGACCTCAACGACGACTACTCGACCCACGTGCTGTATGGCTCGCCGCGCCAGGGGCAGAAACTGGAACAGGTGCAGGCACTGATGCTGGCCGAGGTGGCGAAGGTGAAGCGCGGCGACTTTCCCGACTGGCTGATTCCGGCTATCGTGAACAACGAGAACCTGCAGCGCACCAAGAGCTACGAGAGCAACGAGGCTCGCGCCGGGGCCATGTACGAGTCGTTTATTGAGCGCGTAAGCTGGCCCGAGTACGTGAAGCAGAACGAGGATTTTGGCACGATTACCAAGGCCGAAATTGTGCAGTTTGCCAACGAGCACTACGGCTCCGGCTACGTGGCCGTGTTTAAGCGCACCGGCGAAGACCCGAACAAGGTGAAGGTGGTGAAGCCCGCCATTACGCCGGTGCCGGCCAACCGCGACGTGGCCTCAGCCTATTACACCGAAGTAAGTAAGCTGCCCGCTACCGACTTGCAGCCGGTGTTCGTTGATTATAAGAAAGACATCCAGACGGCGCAAATCAAGCCCGGCCTGCCGCTGTACTACACCAAGAACTCCGAGAACGGGCTGTTTAGCTTGTTTTTCGCCATCGACCTAGGCACCAACAATAGTCCGCTGCTCGATGTGGCGACGGACTATCTGCAATACTTGGGCACCGGGCAATACTCGGCGGCGCAGCTGCAGCAGGAGTTTTACAAGCTGGGCTGCTCGTTTGCCGTCAGCAGCAGCCAGGACCGCACGCTCATCAGCCTGAGCGGCCTCGACAGCAACCTGCAGCCGGCGCTGAAGCTGTTTGAGCAGCTGCTGAACGACCCACGCCCCGACGCGGCGGCCCTCAAAAACCAGGTGGCCGGCATCTTAAAGCAGCGCCAAGATGCCAAGCTCAACAAGGGCGTTATCCTGAACGCGGCCATGCTGAACTACGCCAAGTACGGCCCGCGCAACCCTTTTACCGACGTGGTGCCCGCGGCGCAGCTTCAGGCCCTGAAGCCGGAGCAGCTGACGGCGCTGCTAAAGTCGCTGCCCACCTATCAGCATCGGGCGCTGTATTATGGGCCTAGGGAGGTAAGCGGGATTGCCACTACCATCCAAACCTTGCACCGCACGCCCGCGGCCCTTAAGCCCGACCCGGCCCCTAGGGACTTTGCCGAGCAGCCGCTTAAGGATAAGAAGGTGTACTGGGTGGACTACAATATGGTGCAGGCCGAAATCCTGTTCCTGACCAAAGGCGACGTGTACGACAAGAGCATGGTGCCGGCGGTGAGCCTTTACAACGAGTACTTCGGTGGCGGCATGGGCAGCATCGTGTTCCAGGACTTGCGCGAGAGCAAGGCGCTGGCTTACTCGGCCATGTCGCGCTACGCGAATGCCGATAAGACGGGCCGCTCGAACTACGTGCTCAGCTACATCGGCACGCAGAGCGACAAGCTGCCTGAGGCCATGAGCGGCATGGAAGCCCTGCTTACCGACATGCCCCTGGCCGACGCTAACCTGGCCATTGCCAAACAGAGCCTGCGCAATAGCATTGCCACCGACCGCATCACCCACGAGGGCATTTTGTTGAGCTACGAGCGGGCCCGGCGCCTAGGGCTCGACTATGACGTGCGCCGCGACGTGTATGAGCAAACCCAGAACATGACGTTTGCGGATTTGACCAAGTTTCAGCAGGCCAAAATCAAGGGCCAAAATCAGGTTATTCTAGTCATCGGCTCGAAAGACCGGCTGAACTTCAAGGAGCTAGCTAAGTACGGCACCGTGCAGCAGCTAAGCCTAAAGGAGATTTTTGGCTATTGAAGTGGTGACTAGTGATTAATGACTAGTCATTATTTCTCCGTCGCCTACGCTCCTACTCTACCCAATTAGTTTCTAGTTATTAATTGCTAGTCACTATTTCCCACCCCCTCCAACGCAACAAGATAATTTTTTCCCTTCTCATGGCAGAGCAGAAAATCACCATTAAAAATGGTAAGCTGAACGTACCCGACCAACCCACTATTCCCTACATCGAAGGCGATGGCATCGGCCCCGATATTTGGCGCGCCTCGCAACTGGTATTCGACACGGCCGTCGAAAAAGCCTACGGTGGCAAGCGCAAGCTGGTGTGGAAAGAGGTACTGGCCGGCGAAAAGGCCTTTAAGCAACTAAATAACTGGCTGCCTACCGAAACCCTTGACGCTTTTCGCGAATACCTGGTAGGCATTAAAGGCCCGCTGACTACGCCCGTGGGCGGCGGCATCCGCTCGCTGAACGTGGCCCTGCGCCAGGAGCTTGACCTCTACGCCTGCGTGCGCCCGGTGCGCTACTACGATGGCGTACCCTCGCCCGTAAAGCACCCCGAGCTAACCAACATGGTCATCTTCCGCGAAAATACGGAGGACATCTACGCCGGCATTGAGTACATGAACGGCACGCCGCAAGCCCAGAAAATGCTCGAATTCTTGCAAGACGAGATGGGCGTGAAGAAAATTCGCTTCCCCGAGTCGTCGTCGTTCGGCATAAAGCCTGTTTCGAAGGAAGGCACCGAGCGCCTGGTGCGCGCCGCCATCAAGTACGCCCTCGAGCACAAGCTGCCGTCGGTAACGCTGGTGCACAAGGGCAACATCATGAAGTTCACCGAGGGCGCCTTCAAAACCTGGGGCTACGAGCTGGCCGAGAAGGAGTTTGGCGCCAAGGTATTTACTTGGGCCCAGTACGACAAGATTGTGGCCAAGCAGGGCCAGCAAGTGGCTGATGCCCTGCAAAAGCAGGCTGTAGAGCAGGGCAAGCTTATCATCAAAGACAGTATTGCCGACGCCTTTTTGCAGCAGATTTTGCTGCGCCCCGCCGAGTACTCGGTAGTGGCGACGTTGAACCTGAACGGCGACTACATCTCCGACGCGCTGGCTGCCATTGTGGGCGGCATCGGCATTGCGCCGGGCGCCAACATCAACTACCTCACCGGCCACGCCATCTTCGAGGCGACCCACGGCACCGCGCCCAAGTACGCCAATCAAGACAAAGTAAACCCCGGCTCGGTTATCCTCTCGGGCGTGATGATGCTCGAGCACCTAGGCTGGAAAGAAGCCGCCGCCCTCATCAACAAAGGCCTGGAAGCCGCCATCGCCAGCAAGCGCGTCACCTACGACTTCGAGCGCCAGATGGAAGGCGCTACTTTGCTCAAAACCAGCGAGTTTGGCGAAGAGATTGTGAAGAACATGTAGTAGCTTGGCGGTTGCTAGCTGCCCCTAGGCCCCCGCGTTAGCTGCAAGGCTGGCGCGGGGGTTTTGTTTGGACGCTACTTACTCAGCACGACCGTGCCGCCGCTATCGGGCAGGGGCGTGAAGCCGATGCCTTCGGCGCGGCAAAACTCGACCACGGCCTGGCGGGCGCCCTTGTACTCGTCGTTGTTGAAATCGTGCACGAAGAGGTAGCCGCCCGGCGACAGGCGCGGGTAAAAGAAGCGCAGGCCTTCTAGGATGGGGTCGTAGAGGTCGGCGTCGAGGCTCACGAAGCAGAAGGTGTCGTCGACGTCGGCGGCGGTGGCTGGGAAAAAGCCTTTTTTGATGACGCATTGCTGCGGGTGCGGCATTTTGCGCAGCACCAGTTCGACGCTGGTATCGGCAAAGCTTTGCGCGCCGGTGGAGAAGCCGCTGGCTTTTTCGGTACTCACATCCTGGTGGGCAAAGCCGGCGAAGGTGTCGAATAGATAAAGTTTGCGGTCGGGAAACAAGTAGTTGAGGCGCTTGGCAAAATCGCCTTGGTACACGCCCAACTCGGCCACATTGCCAGGCACTTGCCGGGCGGCCAGCTCCTGCGCGCACAGGCCTAGGGTAGCGTAGCGCACGTAATCGAGGTTGATGGGCAGCGGTGCGGGAGCCCTTTTATAGGTAAGCGACTTGCTGAGGTACAGACCTTTAGCGGCTAAAAAGCGGGCAAGTTTTTGAAAGACAGCGCGACTAATACTCATAAAGGAGGAGGTTATCAAGCCCTAGGGCCTACAACAGCGCGAAAGGTAACCAGCCGGCCGCCGCTGGCGGCGCGCCAGCCAGGCCAAGCCCGCCGCTGGGCGAGCGCCGGCCCTGGGTATCAGCAAAATGGTTTGTTTTCTGAGCGGCCCGCACCCATCTTAGCGGTGTAAACTGCGCTAATGCTTTTCCCACCCCGCTATTTTTTGCGCGGCAGCCTAGGCTGGCTGCTGAGCTGCCTGCTGGCCCTGGGGGCACGGCCGGCCCTAGGCCAGAATGCGCCGCCCGAACGGCCCAAGGTGACGCGCATCTTGTTTCTGCTCGATGCCTCGGGCTCGATGATGGCGCCCTGGGAAGGCCACCCGCGCTGGGAGGTGGCCAAGCGCCTGCTGGCCCGCATGGCCGACTCGCTCAATGCCTACCCCAACCTGGAACTGGGTTTGCGCGTGTACGGCCACCAACACCCCAACGCCGAGCAGAACTGCGAAGACTCGCGCCTGGAAGTGCCCTTCGCCCCCAAAAACGCGGCCGCCATCAAGTCTAAACTGCGGACTTTGAAGGCCCAGGGTAACACGCCCATCACGTACTCGCTGCAACAGTCGGCCAAGGATTTTCCGCTTGACAAAACCTCGCGCAACGTGCTGCTGCTCATCACCGACGGGGTGGAATCGTGCAAGGGCGACCCCTGCGCCATGTCGCTGGAGTTGCAGCGCAAGCGCATCTTCCTCAAGCCCTTCGTGATTGGCATTGGGGCCGAAAAGGACTTTGGGCGCTCGCTGGATTGCCTGGGGCGCTATTACAACGCGGCCGAGGTCAAGACCTTCCGCACGGTGCTCAACGATGTGATTGCTCAAACGCTGGCCAAAACCACCGTGGCCGTGAACCTGACTGACGAAAACGGCCGCCCGGTAGAAAGCAACGTGAACATGACCTTTGTGAACAACGTGACCGGGCAGCCCGAATATAACTACGTGCACTACCGCGACGCCAAGGGCCAAGCGGACGTGGTAGATATTGACGCGCTGCAGAGCTACGACCTCATCATCAATACCACACCGGCGGTGCGCCAGCCCAACCTGGTTATTCGGGCGGGCAAGGCCAACGTCTTGAATTTTAAGACGCCGCAGGGCACGCTGGCGCTGCAGCCGCCCGCCACCACGCCCAACCCCTACGGCGCGCCGGTGCAGGCCGTGGTGCGCCCGGCGGGCGGCGGGGCTGCTTGCCTGGCCCTAGGCTTCGGGGCGCGGCAAAGGCTGCTGGCCGGCAGCTACGACGTGGAGCTGCTGACGCTGCCCCGCATTACGGAGCGCGTAGTGGTGCGCCAGGGCCAAACTACCTCCGTAAGCTACGCCGCGCCGGGCACCCTCAGCATCACCAGCGACTTGAGGGGCTTCGGCAGCATCTACCGCCTGGGCGATGACGAGTCGCAAACCTGGGTGTATAACCTGCCCGAAGCCAGCAGCAAGCTCAACCTGGCCCTGCAGCCGGGCGCCTACCGGGTGGTATTTCGCACCAGTAGCAGCCAGGGCAGCAAGTTTACCGACGTGCGCAATTTCACCATCCGTTCGGCCCAAACCAGCTCAGTAGCCATTTTTGGCCGCTAAGCAGTGGCCACTCCGGCTGCTTCGGCTCGCAACTGCCGGGCAGCCACCATGCCCCGGTATACTAGCACTAGCAAGGCGAACCGCAGGAAAATTCCTCCAAATCCACTGCTACCATTTTCCGCCGCTGCTACCAGCATCATAGCCCCATCGAGCAGCAGGAGGGCGCACGCTATGCCAAAGGCTACTGGCGCAATTCGCGAGTAGCCCCACCAGCCCAGGCCTATGTACAGTAAGCCTTCTACTACGCTTCCCCAGCCTAGGCCAAGGTGCAAGAGCAACGTTACTTGCCCAAAGACGGCAATTAATCCAACCACAAAGTTGAGGCAACCTACGCCAAGCAGCGTGTACCAAGCCTGCCGCAAGCGCTCGCCCGGATGGGTGGCGCTACCGGGTACGGGCTGCCCATCAAGGCGCAGCTCTAATTCTTCTAACCCTTGGTTGCGTCGCAACTGCGTGGCAAGCGCTTGCCCGGTGGGCAGGGTAAATTCATGGCCGCGACGAAGGTCGCTGGCGCTAGGAACCATGCCCAGCGACTGCCCATTGTAAAGCACTTCGAAGTTGCGAAAAAAGAGCCCCCATTTCACGGTCAGCACTTGCGTGCGGGCTTCATTTAGGTAGTAAGTCTTCGTGGGCATAGGTTATAAAGTATGTTAACTGTTGGGTTTAGCAAAGCTACTTGCCCTAAACCTAGGTCCCTAGCTTTGGGCCGTAAACTTGCAAACAGATTTCCCTATTAAACCCTAGGCCCCTGGCGCCGTCCAAGCTCCACGTTTGCCCTTTCCCCAGCGCGTGGAAGACCACGAAATCCTTACCAAATTTCAGCAGCCCGCCAGCCGCAACCTGGCCTTCAACCAGTTGGTGCGCAAGTACCAGCAGAAGGTGTACTGGCACGCGCGCAAGATGGTAATTGACCACGACGACGCCAACGACCTCACGCAGGACGTGTTTGTGAAGGTGTGGAAGCACTTGGAGCATTTTCGCCAGGATGCCCAGCTCTTCACCTGGATTTACCGCATCGCCACCAACGAGTGCCTGAGCTTCTTGCAAAGCAAGCGGCGCAAGTTCCTGCTGCCCCTCAACGACGTGGGCGCCGAGCTGCTGGCTAAAGTGGAGGCCGACCCCGCGGTGGCCGGCGACGCCATTGAGCTCAAGCTGCAACGCGCCATGCTGCGCCTGCCCGACAAGCAGCGCCTGGTGTTTAACCTGCGCTACTACGACGAGATGCCCTACGAGCAAATGGCCGAAGTGACGGGCACCAGCGTGGGCGCCCTCAAGGCCAGCTACCACCACGCGGCCCGCAAAATCGAGGAATACATGACCAGCGCCGACGACCCGGTGGTTTTTGGCGACGAGCCCGCTTAAACCCTAGGCCCCCTTTTCCATCCAACATTCATGAAAACGCCTTTTTTGCTCGACCAGCACCCGCGCCGCGCCGGGCAGCCGCTGAGTAGCCCGCCGCCCGGCTACTTCGACCGCCTGCCCACGCAGGTGATGGCGCGCGTGGCGGTGCCCGCCCGCCCGGCCCCGCTGGCCTGGCTGCTGCGCGCGCCGGCTGCCCTGCGCACGGGTTTGGCCAGCACGCTGCTGCTGGGCACCTTTGCAGCCTCCCTGTGGCTGGGCGGCACCCAGGCGGGGTTGCCGGCCGCCACTGGCCTCGACCAAGTGCCGCCGGAGCAACTTATGGACTACCTCACCAGCGGCGAAACCCATGTGGATATGCTCGACCTTTCGGAGCTGCCGGCCCGGCAGTTGGGCCCGGCCCCGCAGTACCTGCGCGCTTCGGCCCACGAGCTAAACGAGGCTCTCGACGGCCAGCCCACTCCCCTCGACGAAACCGGCGCGCTGTAGCGCGGCCTTCTTTTGTAGCTAAGCACATGACTATTCGCGCATTATTTTTATTGCTGGGCCTAGGGCTGGCCAGCGCCCCACCCGCGCTGGCCCAGGGCCGCGGCCGCGTGGGGCAGCCCGGCGGCCGTCTCAACCAGCTTGACAACGCCAAAATTGCCTTCCTCACCTCGCGCCTGACCTTGAGCCAAGACCAAGCCCAGCGCTTCTGGCCGCTCTACAACGAGTTTGTGCAGCGCCGCCGCGAGCTCAACCGCACGGCGCGCCTGCTGCGCCGCGATGCTGCTAACCCTGCCCGCACCGACGCGCAGCTGCGCGACTACTTCACCCAGGATTTCAGCACCCGCCAGCAGCAGTTGAGTTTGGAGAAGGAGTACTTCGACAGGTTTCAGAAAGTGCTTTCGCTGCGCCAGGTTGCCCAGCTTTTTCAGGCCGAGCGCGACTTCACCAAGGAAGTATTGCAGCGCGTGGCGGGCAGCCGGGCCGGGCAGCCGGCCAGTTCCGCGCCCTACACGGGCGTGGAATAGCCTAGGGGGTGCACCCGCCCGCAGCTTACCCCCGGCCGTACCTTTGCGGCCCCTATGCTTACCCCGCGCCAACTGTTTCTGCGCCACCAGGCCCAAACCTCAGAGTTTCCGCTGCTGCTCGAAATCGAGCGGGCCGAGGGCGTGTACATGTATACGCCCGAGGGCCGGCCCATCCTGGATTTAATTTCGGGCATTGGGGTCAGCAACGTGGGGCACCGGCACCCTAGGGTACTGCAAGCCATTCAGGACCAGCTCGATAAATACCTGCACCTGATGGTGTACGGCGAGCTGGTGCAGGCCCCACCTGCCCGCCTGGCCCACGCGCTGGCCGCCACCCTGCCCGCCCCTCTCGATACGGTGTACTTCACCAACTCGGGAGCCGAGGCCATCGAGGGCGCCCTCAAGCTAGCCAAGCGCCACACCGGACGCACGGGCCTGGTTTCTAGCCACAACGCCTACCATGGCTCTACACACGGGGCGCTGTCCATAACGGGCTCCGAAGACTTTAAAAACAGCTACCGCCCGCTGCTGCCCGATGTGACGCACCTGCGCTACAACGAGCTGGCCGACTTAGGCCTGATAAACGAGCGCACGGCCGCCGTGGTGCTTGAAACGGTGCAGGGCGAGGCCGGCGTGCGCGTGCCGCGGCCCGGCTACCTGCCTGCCGTGCGCCGGCGCTGCACCAAGGTGGGCGCCCTGCTCATCCTTGATGAAATTCAGTGTGGCTTTGGGCGCACTGGCACGCAGTGGGCGTTCGAGCAGTTTGGGGTGGTGCCCGACATTCTAGTGTGCGCCAAGGGCATGGGCGGCGGCATGCCTATTGGCGCGTTTATTTCTTCGCCCGCCATCATGGTCGGGTTTCAAACCAACCCCATCCTAGGGCATTGCACCACGTTTGGGGGCCACCCGGTGAGCTGCGCGGCGGCGCTGGCCACGCTGCAGGTTATTCAGGACGAGAACCTGCTGGCCCAGGTGCCGGCCAAGGCCGCGCGCATTCGCCAGCAACTGCGCCACCCTGCCATTCGCGAAATCCGCAACCAAGGGCTACTTATGGCCGTCGAGTTCGAGTCGTTTGCGGTGCTTAAGCCCATCATCGACTATGCACTAGCCCACGAGGACATCCTCACCGACTGGTTTTTGTTTTGCGATAATTCGCTGCGCATTGCCCCGCCGCTCACCATCACTGAGGCCGAGGTTGACCAAGCCTGCGCGGGGCTGCTCCAAGCCATTGAGGCGGTAACTAAGGCCTAGGCCCTACGGGAAAAACCCAGCTAGCGGGGCTCTTTAACTTATTTACGGGGAGCCTATTAGCGGGCCGGCGAGTTGTTGTAGCTCAGAAAGCTCAGGCTCTCATCCTTAATGCGGTCGCGCGGCACGGCGTCTTTCACGCCCTGCGAGATTTTGCGTACCAGCACGCCCACAATGGCTTGGCGAAAGCCCAGCTTCTCGGCCATGCCGATGCAGAAGTTCATCTCCGTTTCGTCTACCACGCCGTCGGCCAACATCATGTCCACGAGGTCAAAAATCTGGTCGAAACGCTCCGAGTCGTTGTGCGGCAGGTCGGAGTTGTTGGTAGCGTTGCCAGCGATAATCTTGCGCACTTCGCCGGCCGACACCCCGTTTTTCTTGCCAACGGTGATGATAAAATTTAGCTCACGGTCGTCGACGTGGCCGTCGGCTTTGGCTAGGGCGGCCAGATTGAACAGGTGGCCTTTTATTTTTTTAGCCTGCTCGTTTTCGAAGAAACCAAACATAGGACAAGAAAGAGTGAAGGTGGGCGAGAGGTAAGCGAAAAGTACAGCAAAATCTGCTTAAAACCAATAGGCTTGCCCAGGTGGCCCGCCCGCTTATACGCAGCCGCCCGAAAAATGTAACGTTCTTAACCAACGCAGGCCGTAGCAATTGGGAAAGAAATTACGACCTTTGCGGACTTAAAGCCGGCCCGGGGTGGGCGGCGGCTCGTTAAGTATGATGAAAAGAATTGGTGTATTTACCAGCGGCGGCGATGCGCCAGGTATGAACGCTTGCATCCGCGCCGTAGTGCGGGCGGCTGTGTACCACGGCGTAGAGGTGTACGGAATTGTGCGGGGCTACAGCGGCATGATTAAGGGCGAGATGGTGAAGCTCGACTCGGCCTCGGTGTCAAACACGGTGCAGCGCGGCGGTACCATCCTCAAATCGGCCCGCTCGCAGAAATTCATGACCAAGGAGGGCCGGCAGCAAGCTTTCGAGCAGCTCAGCAGCCACGGCATCGAGGGCTTGGTGGCCATTGGCGGCAATGGCACCTTTACGGGGGCTACCCTTTTCGAACAGGAGTTTGGCATTCCGACGGTGGGCGCGCCGGGCACCATCGACAACGACTTGTTTGGCACCGACTACACCATTGGCTACGATACGGCCGTGAACACAGCCCTCGACTGCATCGACAAGATTCGGGACACAGCCGACTCGCACGACCGCTGCTTTTTTGTGGAGGTGATGGGCCGCGACTCGGGCTATATCGCCATTCCGTGCGCCATTGGCGGCGGGGCCGAAATCGTGATTGTGCCCGAAACGGCCATGAGCGTGGAGGCCGTCATTGAGAGCCTGCAAGCCAGCTACTCGCGCCACAAAACGTCGTTTATCGTGATTGTGGCCGAGGGTGAGGAAGAAGGCAACGTGCACACCATTGCGCGCCGCGTGAAGGAAGCCATTCCGCAGCTCGACACCCGCGTGACCATCGTGGGCCATATTCAGCGAGGGGGCTCGCCCACGGCCGCCGACCGCCTGCTAGCCTCGCAGCTCGGCATCGCCGCCGTTGAGGGCCTGCTCAACGGCATGAAAAACGTGATGGCCGGCATCGTAGACCGCAAGCTCATGTACACGCCCTTTAACGACACCATTACTAAGCGCAAAGTCATCAACCAGAGCTTCATGCGCATGGTGGAAATACTTAGTGTTTAGTGTCTAGCGGTTAGCACTCAACCCAATCCACTGATAGCCCGCATCACGGCGTAGCCAGGTAAGCTGGCGCTTGGCGTAGTGGCGGGTGTTGCGCTGCAGCAGGCGCACGGCCTCGGCGTAGTCGTAGAGGCCATCGAGGTAGCCGAATATTTCCTGGTAGCCCACGGTTTGCAGGGCGTTGTGCTGGCGGTAGGGTAGCAGAGCTTCGGCCTCGGCCACTAAGCCTTCGGCCAGCATGGCCAGCACGCGCTGGTCGATGCGCGCATATACGTCTTCGCGGGGGCGGCCTAGGGCCACTTTCACTACCCGAAAGGGACGCTGGGCGGCGGCCTCGGCCACGGCGGCGGGCCCGCGGTGGAAGCTGGAAAAGGGCCGACCGGTGCCCCGCACTATTTCGAGGGCCCGCAGCACGCGCTGGGAATTATGCAGGTCGAGGCGCTGGTGGGCCACCGGGTCGAGGCGGGCCAGCTCACTTACCAGGGCGGGCAGCCCTAGGGCCTGCAACTCGTGCTGCAGTTGCTGGCGCACCGGGGGCGGCACCGGGGGCAACTCGTCGAGGCCATCGGTGAGGGCCTGCAAATAGAGGCCCGAGCCGCCGGTGGCCACCACCACGGGGTAGCGCCCAAAAAGCGCTTCGAGCAGCCCCAGGGCATCGGTGGCGAAGCGACCGGCGCTGTAGTCGTCCGTAATGCTGTGCGAATCAACGAAGTGATGCGGCACGCCCTGCATCTCGGCAGGCGTGGGCTTGGCGGTGCCAATGCGCATTTCGCGGTAAAACTGGCGCGAGTCGGCCGAAATAATCTCGGTGCCGAGCTGCTGAGCCAGGGCCACGGTGAGGGCCGTTTTGCCCACCGCTGTGGGGCCGGCCACGGCCAGCAACACCGGGCGCGGGTCGGCGGCGGTGGGCGCCAGCTGGGGCAGAATGGTGGGCAGCAGCATAAGGTAGTTTCTGGCTAGTAGCGACTGGGGCGAGCCCTAGGGCCGCCGCAAAGTTCAAGCTAACGCCTGCTTGTAGAGTTCAAGCAGCGCTTGTGCTTCGTGCTGCCAGGCCCACTCGCGGCGAGCTTGGCGGCAGGCGGCGGCCAGCTGCTGGTAGTGCGCGCCGGGCTGGCCGCCGGGCAGCAGGCGGCCCAGGGCGGCAGCCAGCGTGGCGGGCGCCAGGTCGGCCACCAACTCGGCCACGGGGTGCTGCTGGCACAGGGCGCGGTACTCGGGAAAGTCGATGCAAAGCTGCGGAATACCGGCCTGCACGTAATCGAAGAACTTGTTGGCAAGCGAGTAATAGTAGCTCAGGCCCCGGTTTTCGAGCAGCATGATGCCCACCGTGGCTTGGGCGGTGAGGCGGCGCAGCTCGGCGGGCAGCACGTAGCCCCGAAACTCGACCTGCCCGCTGGCCAGCAGCCCCAGGGCCGCCGCTTGCTGGCGCAACGGCGCCGATAGGTCGCCCTCGCCGCACACCACCAGCCGGGCCGATACCTGGGGCAGGGTGGCCAGCAGCGCCTCTAGGCCCCGCCCCGCGTTGAGGGCGCCCTGGTAGAGCAGCGTGGCGGGCCAGGCGGCCCTAGGGCCCGGCGCAGGCCCTAGGTCTTGGCCGGGCGCCGCCGTCTCGGCTATCGCCTCCCCCACCGGCACGTTGCGCACCACGGCGAAAGGGTAGCCGGGGTGGCGCGCTTCAAACAGCTGGGCCAGGGCCGGGCCCACGGTATAGCGCAGCTGAGCGCGCGGCACAATAAAGTTTTCAACCCAGCGCCAGGCCCGCTGCACGGCCGGCCGGCCTACTACCTCGGGCGTGTCGGTAAACAGCTCGTGGGCATCGTAGGCAAAGGGCTGGCCCCCTAGGCGGGCGCGCAGCCAGGTGGGCAGCGCCGCGTCGAGGTCGGCGCAGGCCCAGAGGCTGGCGCGCTCACCCAGCAAGTACAGCAGCAGGCGTAGGTTGTATTCAAGGTAGAAGAGCTTGCCGCGCTGAAAAAAGCCGCGCAGCCGGTGCTGGGCATAAGTAGCCGGCACCAGCGGCACCGAGGCGGGCCGCTGCCAGCCCACCAGCTGCACTCGGTAGCCGGCCGCCGCTAGGCTGCCGCAGATGCGCTGCATCCGCTGGTCGTAACTTAGGTCGGTGGTGACGGCCAGCACCAGCCGGGCGGGCAGCCGCGCCCCAGATTGCGCCGCCATGGTGGAAATAAAGCCCAACAGATAGTAATTTTAGTGCAAAACTACGCTACCTCGTTTCCCACGCCCATTTGCTAGCAGTTTTATCGCTTCCTTTACCTCACTATGTCTGCGCTACCCTTGCCTACTGCCGCTACGATGTTCGACCAGCTCCGCATGGTTTATGTAGTTATCAATCAGCAAAGTATCGTTGAGGAAGTCAACGAGCAGCTGCTGCTGCTTACTGGCTACGAGCGCCACCAGGTACTGGGCCACTCGTTCCACCAGCTCTTTACGCCGCCCGCTCGCCGCACCGAGTACGAGCGCTACACCCAGCGCGGCTTGGTGAGCGCCGCGGGCCCGGTGGCGTACCAGGAGGTAGAGCTGCTAACCCAAAGTGGCGGGGTGCTGCTCCTCAACTGGCAGTGGCAGCGGCTGCCCACGCGCACCGGCATTGGGCCGGCGCCGGGTTTGTGGGGCGCGGGCCAGCTGCGGCCAGCGGGCGCGCCCGCCGAGCTGGCGCCCGCCATTCCTAGCGCAGACGCCAGCGCCGAGCCGGTAGATTTGAGCAATTTCTTCGACAGCTCGCACGACCTAATTCTGCACCTAAGCGCCGAAAACACGCTGCTCTATGTGAACAAGGCCGGCCAGGAGACCCTTGGCTACCAGGATGCGGAGTTGCTAGGCCGCTCGCTCATCGACATTGTGCACCCCTACTACCGCGCCAAGCTGCTCTACCAGCTGCGGCGCCTCTACGAGGGGCAGGCCCTGCACAAGCTCGAAACCGTGCTGCTAACCCACGCCGGCCGGCCGGTACACCTCATTGGCTCCGTCAGCCGCGAGCAGCTGCCGGGCCAGGCGCCCACCGCCCGCGCGGTGCTACACGACATTACCGACCGCATCAAGGCCGAACGGCTCCAAAAGGTTTATTATAGCATTGCCAACCTGGCCATTTCGGCCCACGACCTGCCGGCGCTCTACGGGGCCATTCACCGCGAGCTGAGCAAGGTTATCGAAACCAATAATATCTTCATCGCCCTCTGCGACGAGGCCCGCACCGAGGTGCAATTCGTGTACTACGTCGACCAGCACGCCTACTTCGAGCAGGGCGGCGGGCGGCCCTTCTCAATGGGCGTCACGGAGTACATTATTCAGCAGGGCGTGCCGATGTTTTTTACGCAGCAAGACTTGCTGCGCCTGATGCGCAGCGGCGAGCTCACCTCGTTTGGGCGCCTGCCGGCCGTGCTGCTGGCCTCGCCCCTGAGCGTGGGCGACCGCATTATCGGGGTGCTCACGGTGCAAGAGTACGAGCGGGCCGACCTCTACACACCGGCCGACCTCGACATTCTGCACTTTATATCGAGCCAGGTGGCGCTGGCCATCGACCGCAAGGGCCAGGAAGAGCAACTAGCCCGCCAGAACGCGCGCCTGAACGCCATTTTTGAAAGCGGCGGGCAGCTAATGTGGAACGTAGACCGCCGCGGCCGGTTGGTGTCGTTCAACCGCAACTACGGCGAGTTTTTCCTGCTGCGCAACGGCGCGCTACCCGTGCAGGGCGCCTACTTGATAGAGGCCGATAAGGCGCTGAATAACGAGCCGGTGCAGGAGCGCGACACTTTTTTGCGCTACTACCGCGAGGCCAATAAAGGACAGGGGCAGCAGTTCGAAATCAAGGTGGCGCTGTCTAACGAGGGCAGCCGCTGGCTGTCGGTAGCCCTGAGCCCCATTTACCTGGCCGACGGCTCGTTTGAGGAAATCAGTGCCCAGGCCCAGGACATTACGGGCATCAAAAACTCGCAGCTGGAGCTGGCGGTTCAGGAAGAGAAGTTCCGCTCCATCTTCGAGTCGTTTCAGGATATTTTTTATCGTACCAACGAGCGGGGGCTTTTCACCATCGTGAGCCCCTCGGTGCGGCAGGTGCTGGGCTACGAGCTAAGCGAGGTGCTGGGCCAACGAGCCCGCGACTCGTACTGGAACCCCGAGCAGCACCGCGCCCTAGTGATGGAGCTGACGCGCACCGAAGAGCTGCGCAACTTCGAGGCCCAGTTTCGGCACCACGATGGCCACCCGGTGAGCATGCTCATCAACGTGCGCCGCACGGCCACGGGCACCGAAGGTATTGCCCGCGACATCACCGAAATTCGGCGCATCCAGGACGACCTGCGCCTGGCCAAAGAAGAAGCCGAGGCCGCCTCAGCCGCCAAAACGCAGTTTTTGGCCAATATGAGCCACGAGCTGCGCACGCCTATGAACGGCATCATCGGCATGATTGACCTACTGGGGCAAACCGAGCTCAATACCGAGCAGGCCGACTACACCGACACGCTGCGCACCAGCTCGGACGCGCTGCTCACTATTCTGAACGACATCCTGGACTTGTCGAAAATCCAGGCCGGCAAAATGCGCCTGCACAATGCGCCGCTGGCCCTGGCCGAGATACTCGAGCGCCTGTACTCGCTTTTCACGTACCGGGCCATTCAGAAAGATTTGCGCTTCTCGTACCACCTCACGCCCAAGGCGCCGACGCTCATTATTTCCGACGAGGTGCGCCTGCTGCAGATACTAGCCAATCTGGTAGCCAATGCCATCAAGTTTACTAGCCAGGGCACGGTGAGCGTGGTAGTATCGGTAGAAAGCCAGGAGCCAGACGATAACTGGTGCGTGCTGCGCTTTGCGGTGCAGGACTCGGGCATCGGCATCTCGGCCGACGATGCGGCCCGCCTCTTCACCAGCTTCACCCAGCTCGACACCACGCCCAGCAAGGCCTACGGCGGCACCGGCCTGGGGCTGGCCATCAGCAAGGAGCTGGCCGAGCTGCTAGGGGGTACCATCGGCGTTATTTCCGATGTGGGCCAGGGTAGCACCTTCTGGTTTACTATTCACTGCCGCACGGCCGAGCGCCTAGCCCCTCCGCCGGCCACCGAGCCCGCGGTAGTGCTGCCCGCCACGCTCTCATTTGGCGAAAGCGCGGGGCCGCGCATTTTGCTGGTCGACGACAACCCCATCAACCAAAAAGTAGCGGCCCGGCTGCTCACCAAGCTCGGCTGCCGCGTCGACGTGGCCAGCGACGGTTATGAGGCCATTGCCCGCGCCACTGCGCCAGTGGCCGACTACCGTCTCATTCTGATGGACATTCAGATGCCGGGGCTCGACGGCGTGTCGGCCACGCGCGCCATTCGCGAGCAGCTGGGCTCGGCCTGCCCCCCGGTGGTGGCCATGACGGCCTACTCGATGCCCGAGGACGCGGCGCGCTTCATTCAGGCTGGCCTCGATGGCTACCTGGCTAAGCCCGTGAAGCAGCAGCAGCTGGCCCAAACCCTGGCCCGCTGGGTAATGGGCCCGCTGCCCGGCGGCCCCGAAGCCCAGGCCCCCGAAGCGCCGGCCACGCTCATCAAGCCCGCCATCGACCCCGACGTGCTGGCCCAATTGCGCCAACTGGGGGGCGCCGAGTTTGCCGCCGACCTCTACACTGAGTTTATGGAAGAAACCTCGGGGCTACTGGCCGAGGCCGAAATAGCCTGGCACGCCGACGACCTGCCCGCCCTGCACCCCTTACTGCACCAGCTCAAGGGCACGGCGGGCACCCTAGGCATCACCGCCCTGGCCGAGCAGGCGCTAACCCTGGAGCAAGCCATCAAGCATAACAAGGACCAGGACCTGGGCGCCGGCCTGGCCGAGCTCAAGCACCGTTTTGAGCAGTTTATGGGCCAATCTGCCGCGCTGCTAGCGCCGGCTTCCTAGGAGATGGTTGCCACTTTAGGCTCTGCCGCCGGCGGGGCTACAGCCAGGGTTAGCCGCCCCTAGGGCGCCTGCTGTGCGTTAGGCTAGCGGCGTGCCCTAGGGGCGGCGCGGCGTATCAACCAAATGGAACTATACCAAGAAGCGGCGGCGAAATGGGCTGGCTGGGTGCACTCGCTGGCAACTATTTGCGAACTTTGCTTCCTATTTAACCCAATTCCTTATTGGCCTATTGCAACTAGGCTACTTACTAGCTTAGCAGTCGGCTAACTAGCTAAGAAAAACTGGTTGCTTTTTTATTCCTAAAAAAACATAGACTTTTCCAATTATTACCCAAATTTTTACGTTCAACTCGTTTTTACTTCCCTTATGGCACACAGCGACTCCCCTAAAACCATTCTCATTGCTGAAGACAGCTCGGTCATTCAGAGCCTCACGCGCAAGATTCTGGAGCAGCAGCACTACCGCATTGTGGTGGCTAAAAACGGCAATGAAGTGATGCGACAAATCGAAAACCAGTCCTTTGATGGCGTACTGATGGATATAAATATTCCCATGAAGAATGGGCTGGAGTGCACCCGCGAAATTCGCCAGCACGCCAACGCCGCCATTCGAAAGCTGCCCATCATTGCCATCACCGGCAATGCGCACAATTTTTCGCTGGCGCAGTTTCAGGAGGCTGGCATTACCGATTACCTGCCCAAGCCGCTCGACTTTGATGCTCTGGTGCGCACTGTGCGCCAGTATATTGGGTAGGTTTTTAGAGACGAATGATGTGAGTATGTGGAAAATGTGGAAGTAGGCGCCCCCACTGGCTAAGCCAACTTTCCGCATTTTCCACATTTTTCCTATTTTCACATCTGCTTATGAAACTCACTTTTTTGGGCACCGGCACGTCGTCGGGGGTACCCATGATTGGCTGCAGCTGCCCGGTGTGCCGCTCGCTCGACTACCGCGACAAGCGCCTGCGCACGGCCGTGCACCTGGCGGCGGCTGGCCGCAGCGTGGTGATTGATACCGGCCCCGACTTTCGGCAGCAGATGCTGCGCGCTGACGTTAGCCAGCTCGACGCCATCTTGTTTACCCACGCCCACAAAGACCACACGGCGGGCCTCGACGACGTGCGGGCCTTCAACTTCCGGCAGCAGCAGGAGATGCCCGTGTTTGCCGAGCCTAGGGTGGTGGAGCAGCTGCGGCGCGAGTTTGCCTATGTGTTTGCCGAGCACAGGTACCCCGGCGTGCCGCAGGTAGCGCTGCACCCCATCGAGAGCGACCAAGCGCCTTTCGACGTACTGGGCCTGGCTGTGCAGCCGCTGCGGGCCTTGCATCACCAGTTGCCGGTGCTGGGCTTCCGGGTGGGTGGCCTAGCCTACCTCACCGATGCCAACCGCCTGCCCGCCAGCACCCTAGTCCAGATGCGCGGGGCCGACGTTATTGTGCTAAACGCCCTGCGCCACGAGCCGCACCTCTCGCACTTCAGTTTGCGCGAGGCCGTGGCTATTTTGGAAGAGCTGGCGCCGCGCGCCGCCTACCTCACCCACATCAGCCACCAGTTGGGCCGCCACCGCGAGGTAGAAGCCACCCTGCCCCCCTGGATTCGGCTGGGCTACGACGGGCTGGCGGTGGAGGTGCAGGACTAGCCATGCACACCAACTACTACTTCCTGCGCCAGTTGGCCCTAGCCCTCACCGGGCGCCTGCGCGGGGCGCGGGTGACGAACTGCTTCTCGCAAGAAAAGGATGAGCTGGTGGTGGGCCTGCTGCTGGCCGACGGCGGTGATTTTTGGTTGCGGGCGCAGCTGGGCGCGGCCTTCCCTACCCTAGCGCTGCCCGAGCACTTCCACCGCGCCCGCCAAAACTCGGTGGATTTGCTGCCCGAGCTGCTGGGCTGCACCGTGGCCAGCGTAACGGCCTGGCCCGGCGACCGGGTACTGCAGTTCGACTTTGCCGAGGGCGGCGCGACGCTGGCCTTTAAACTCTACGGGCCGCGGCCCAACGCTATTTTTCGGCCGGCGGCGGGCGCGGCAGTGCAGCTATTTCACCAGCGTTACGAAGCCGATGCGGCCCTAGGACCTACTCCACCCGTGCCCCCGCCGCCCGGCCGCCTGCCGCCGCCCCTGGCCGACTTGCCCTTGCGCTACCTGCGCACCCTAGGCTACGACGCGGCCCCAGCTATTCGCCAGCAGGAGCTACTGCAAGCCGTTGTTGGTCAGCTCGAAAACCCGGCGCATTATTACCTCATTTACCTAGAAAACCGCACCCGCCTAAGCTTGCTGCCGCTGGGCGAGGTGCTGGAAACACTACCCGGCACCGACCCCATTGGGGCACTGCGGCGCTACGTGCCGCTAGCCCAGGCCCGCCGCGCCCTCGAAGCCGAGCGCCGCCAGCTGCACCAGCTGCTCACGCGCCGCGCCGACGAGGCCAGCACTAGCGCTCAGCTGGCCCGCCAGCGCCTGCACGCCCTCACCCACGAGGCGGGCTACCGCTACCGCGCCGACCTCATTATGGCCCACTTGCACGAGATTGCGCCGGGCGCGGTGCAGGTGGAAGTGCTCGATTTTTTAACCGATGAGCTAGTGACGCTCAAGCTCAAGCCGCTCGAAAAGCCCCAGCAGACGGCCGCCAATTTCTACCGCAAAGCCAAAAACCAGCAGCGCGAGGAAACCGAGCTGCGCACCCGCATCGAGCGGCGCGAAACCGAGGCCTTACAAGCCCTGGAGCAGTTGGAGGCCCTAGCAACCCAGCCGGCCCTCGCCGAGCTGCGCGGCCTGCGCGCCTGGCGCAGGCAGCAGGGCCTAGACCCCGCCACGGTCGAAAAGCCGGCCAACGAGCTGCCCTTCAAAGTCTTTCAGGACCGAGGCTTTACCATCCTGGTAGGCCGCAATGCGCAAAACAACGACTTGCTGACCCAGCGCTACGCCCACAAAGACGACCTCTGGCTGCACGCCAAGGACGTGAGCGGCTCGCACGTCGTCATTCGGCACCGGGCGGGGCAGCCCGTGCCCGAGCCGGTGGTGGAGCACGCCGCCCAGCTGGCCGCCTGGTACTCGCGCCGCCAGCACGACTCACTGTGCCCCGTGACGGTGACACCCAAAAAATTTGTGCGCAAGCCTAAAGGTGCTCTGCCCGGCCAGGTGCTGGTAGAGCGTGAGCAGGTGGTGCTAGTGGTACCGGGCAACCCCTTTGGCGAGTGAGGGGGCCTAGGGCCGGGCACTAAAAAAGCCCACCGAAAGGGTGGGCTTTTTTAGGTTGGTTGTGCGCGCGGGGAGATTCGAACTCCCACACCCGAAGGCACCACCCCCTCAAGATGGCGTGTCTACCAGTTTCACCACGTGCGCAGCAGCTAATCGGCAACTATACTTCGGCTCAGGGCCGGCTTCGTTGAGGCAGCGAAGCGGGTGCGAAGGTACTACCAGGGCGGCTATTGGCGCAACATTGCCGGCCAGAATGCGGGACGTTAACTGAGACTTCTCAAGAATTTCATCTACTTACCGCTTATTTGGCAGGGTTTTAGTTTACTCCTGCCCAGCTTCATTTTCTCTTCCTTTACATGGCAACGCCCGCTAAGCCAGCTAACGGCCCCACCTTTTTCGACCGCTTCGCCGAGAAGACTTCCCGGTACGCGGGCTCGACGGGAGTTTTTGTGAGCGCCTTCGCCATCGTGCTTATCTGGGCGGCTACGGGGCCACTCTTCCACTACTCCGAAACCTGGCAGCTCGTCATAAATACCGGCACTACCATTATTACCTTCTTAATGGTTTTTCTCATTCAGCGGGCCCAAAACAAAGATTCTCTGGCCATTCACCTAAAGCTTAACGAGCTGATTGCCGCTACTAAGGGCGCGAGTAACCGCCTCATCAACGCCCAAGATTTTTCAGAAAGAGAGATTCGGCTCATTCACGGTTTTTACTGCCTACTAGCCGAGAAAGCTAAGGACGACAACGACTTGGGCGAAACGCACTCGGTGGAGGAGGCTGAGGACAACCACCACGAAAAGCTGGCTGCGCACCGCGCCTAGGCCCTTACCAACTAAAAAAGCCCGGCTGCTCGCATCGAGCAGCCGGGCTTTTTTAGTTGGCAGCCAGTTACTTAGCTTGTAGCAGCGGGCTATCTACAAGGTGCTCCGAGATAAACCACACTTCTTGCTCATTTTCGCGCATCACATCGCTCACGGCCAAGTCGTTGGTGCCATCATCGCCGGTTTCATCGGCGCGCTTGGCAATGTCGTGGCACTGCTGAAGGATAATCTGGTGGGCTTGCAGCAAGCGCGAAATCATAACGGGCACTTCTTCGCGGTCGCGCGGAGCGCGCGGAATGCTGGTTAGCTCAGCTACGTCGAACGAGAGGGCCACCGTGACGCCGCCCAGCATCTGGATGCGCTCGGCGATGGTATCAATCAGCTCGGCTTGCTTTTCGTAGTGCGCGTCGAACAGCAGGTGCAACTGGTAAAAGGTGGGGCCCGTTACCTGCCAATGGCTCTTTTTGTAGAGGTCGCGGATGGTCATGGTATCGGCCAGCAGCTGGTTAAGCATCTGCACGCTATCCTGGCGCACCTCGTCGGAGAGGGTATTGGGCAGGCGCTGGCTGACGGTGCCAAACTTTTGGATGGGAGCGGGCGCCTTGATTTGCTGATTGAGCAGCGGCTGCACGTTCACCGTCGAGTTGGTTTGGGGCAGGCCAGCACCCTGCATGTTGGTAACGCCTTTATCAGCCGTTTTGGTAGCGGTTTTGGCGGGGGCTTTAGTAGCCATAGTCAGAGACAAAGAGAAATGGGGAAAACAAGACAAGATTGGCTTTTGCAAAGCCAAGATTAGTCTTTTGTACGCAAAGCCCGTGGCTAGGTTAAGGCCGGCCTAGTGCTAAAGAGGCTTATTTTTGTTCAAACTCAGCAACCTTCTTCTTTCACCTGCCCTGGCCTATACATGAACCAAGCCCACTGGCACCTGCTCCTGAACCACGCCCCCATTTTTGGCGCCCTGGCCGGCGTGCTTTTGCTGCTGGCCGGCCTACTAGGGCGGCGCGAAACATTGCTGGTGGCGGGCCTGTGGTCACTGGTGCTGGCTACCGCCGTGGGCCTGCCAGCGCTGCTTACCGGCGCGGGCGCGGCCCAGGTGGTGAAAGACATGCCCCGCGTGAGCGAGGCGCTGATTCGCAACCATGCCGAGGCGGCGCGCCTGGGCTACTACGTGCTGGTGGCGGCAACCACGCTGGCCCTCATTGGCCTCCTGATGCTGCGCCAGCAAGCCCCTAGGGCCCGCCAGTTGGCTTGGCTCACGCTGGCTGTGGCAGCCTTAGCCTACGGCCTGCTAGCGCGCTCGGCCAACCTAGGCGGCCAGATTCATCATCCCGAAATTCGCGAGGGCTTCGGCACGCCCGACGAGCTATAGTACGCCGCGCGGCCCTAGGGCTACTAGCCGCGCCCAGTGCCCCACGGTGGTAGAGGCCGGGCTTGGCACGCAGGCAGGGTAGTAGCTGCCAGGTTTCTTTTATAGTTAACCAGGTTAAAAAGGGACTGAACTTTGGTAGGCCAACTCCGGCGGGTTAGCTGAGCGAGTGTGCCATAGCCGTATAGTAATGGCAGACCTAGCAGGTAAAATTTGTGAAAAAGGGCCGGAATTATGCTCAAATGGCTTTACATTAGCGGCCGCCTAGGGCTGCAAAGGTTTATAGGTGTTAGGTAATAGTGACTAAGTTGCTACGCTAAATAGCTGCTTTAGCCTAGCGCTTTTAATAACCCTAGGGCTGCTGGCGCCGAGCAACTCGCCTGCGCATTCGTTGTCTTTCTACTATCCCACCCTAGTACCTTATGACGTCCCGCCGTGCCTTCGTGAAATCCGCCGCCCTGCTTTCGGCAGGGGCCTTAATTAGTTCGCCTTTGCTGGCGGCCGAGCCTAAATACATTGGCTTGCAGCTCTATACCGTGCGCGATGCCATGGCCCAGGACCCAAGCGGTACCCTGGCCAAGGTAGCCCAACTGGGCTACAACTCGGTGGAAGGCGCCACCTACACGGGCAGCCAGAAGTTTTACGGCATGACGCCGCCGGAGTTTGCCAAGGTACTGAAGCAGAACGGGTTGATAATGCCTAGCAGCCACTACGTACTGGGCGAAGCCATGAACAACGGCCAAGCCACCCAAGGTACCATCCTGCACGGCTGGGACCAGGCCGTGGACGACGCGGCCCAGGCCGGCGTGAAGTACATGGTGTGTGCCTATCTGTTTGACACTGAGCGCGGCAACCTCGACCACTACAAGCAGATAGCCGACCACCTGAACAAAGCGGGTGAGCGCTGCAAGAAGAATGGTATTCAGCTTTGCTACCACAACCACGACTTCGAGTTTGCGGCCCAGAACGGCCAGTTGCCCTACGACCTGCTGCTGAACCAGACCGACAAGAACTTGGTGAAGATGGAGTTGGACCTGTACTGGGCTACTAAGGCCGGCCACGACCCGATTGCCCTATTTAAGGCCCACCCCGGCCGCTTCCCGCTCTGGCACGTCAAGGATATGGACAAGACCGACAAGAAAGACTTTACGGAAGTAGGCAACGGCACTATCGACTTCAAGAAAATTTTTGCCCAGAAAAACCTGGCCGGCATGAAGTACTTCTTCGTGGAGCAGGACCGCACGCCCGGCTCGCCCTTCGACAGCATTCAGCAGAGCATCACCTATATCAAGAAATCGCTGGTGTAGGGCTACGCCTACTGCCAAGCGACGTATTACTTCCCCACCCAATTAGTTATGGCACAGAATACCTATGACGCTATCGTCATTGGCTCCGGTATTTCGGGCGGCATGGCCGCCAAAGAGCTGACCGAGAAGGGCCTGAAAACCATTATGCTGGAGCGCGGGCGCAACATCGAGCATATCAAGGACTACACCAACGCCAACAAGGCACCCTGGGAGCTGCCCCACCGCGGCAACGCCACCCAGCAGATGAAGGCCGACCACCCAGTGCTGAAGCGCGACTACACCCTGAACGAGAGCAACCTCGACTACTGGGTAGATGAGCGCAAGAGCCCTTACGTGGAAGCCAAGCCCTTTGACTGGTTTCGGGGCTACCACGTGGGTGGGCGCTCGTTGATGTGGGGCCGCCAGAGCTACCGCCACAGCGACCTCGACTTTGAGGCCAACGCCAAGGACGGCGTCGCCGTGGACTGGCCCATTCGCTATAAGGACATTGCGCCCTGGTACAGCTACGCCGAGAAGTTTGCTGGCATTAGCGGCAACCGCGACGGGCTGGCCGTGCTGCCCGACGGCGACTTTATGCCGCCCATGGAAATGAACATCGTGGAGAAGGACGTGGCGGCCCGCTTGAAAAAGCACTACAAAGGCCAGCGCCCCATGATTATTGGCCGCACGGCCAATATCACCGTGCCCCACCACAACCGCGTGAACTGCCAGTACCGCAACAAGTGCTGGCTGGGCTGCCCATTTGGCGCCTACTTCAGCACGCAGTCGGCCACGCTGCCGGCGGCCATGGCTACCGGCAACCTCACGCTGCGGCCTTTCTCCATCGTCACCAAAATACTGTACGACAAGGACACCAAGCGCGCCAAGGGCGTGGAAGTGCTCGATGCCGAAACCAACAAGACCTATGAGTACTTCGCCAAAGTTATTTTCCTGAACGCCTCGGCCCTCAATTCGGCTTGGGTACTGATGAACTCGGCCACCGACGTGTGGGAAGGGGGCCTAGGCAGCAGCAGCGGCGAGTTGGGCCACAACGTGATGGACCATCACTTCCGGGCCGGGGCCAGCGGCGAAATGCCCGGCTACGAGGACAAGTACGTGTTTGGCCGCCGGGCCAACGGCATTTACATCCCGCGCTTCCAGAATGTGGGCGCCGACAAGCGCGACTACCTGCGGGGCTTTGGCTACCAGGGCAGCGCCGGCCGCCAGGGCTGGAGCCGCGACATTGCCGAAATGAGCATTGGCGGCGACCTGAAGGATGCGCTGACCGAACCCGGCAACTGGACGATGGGCATCACGGGCTTCGGCGAAACGCTGCCCTACCACGACAACCGCATCTACCTCGACAAAACCAAGAAAGACGCCTGGGGTCTGCCGGTGCTGACGATGGACGCCGTTATTCGCGACAACGAGCAGAAGATGCGCGTAGACATGATGAAGGACGCCAAGGAGATGCTCGAAGCCGCGGGCCTGCAAAACGTGAAGACTTACAACGGCGGCTACAACATGGGCGGCGGCATCCACGAGATGGGCACGGCGCGCATGGGCCGCGACCCCAAAACGTCGGTGCTCAATGGCAATAACCAAGTGTGGGACGCGCCCAACGTGTACGTGACCGACGGTGCCGCCATGACCTCGGCCGCCTGCGTGAATCCCTCGCTCACCTACCTGGCCCTCACGGCCCGCGCCGTGGACCATGCGGTGGGTGAGCTGAAGAAGCAAAACATCTAACCCTTTCAGTAGCAACACCATGAACAGACGTGATGCCGTGGCCCGAGTCGCCCTACTGATGGGCGGCACCATTATTGGGGCCGAATTTATCCTTACCGGGTGCAGCCCATCGGCTTCCAACAAGCCGGGCGCCGACCAGAACAGCAAGAACCCTTCGCTAACTACGGCCGAAACCTTTCAGGCGCTCAACCCCGAGCAAACTGCCTACCTGACGGAAGTAGCCGATACCATTTTGCCTGCCACCAAGACCCCCGGCGCCAAGGCCGCCAACGTGGGGTCGTTTATGGCCGTGATGGTCCGCGACTGCTACGCGCTGGCCGACCAGAACATTTTTATGGAAGGCCTGAAAAAGCTGGAAGCGGCCAGTGATAAAATGAACAGCAAGGGCTTTATCAAGAGCACGCCGGCCGAGCGCACGGCCCTACTGACGGCCCTTGACAAGGAGCAGAAGGAATACAGTAAAACTAAAAAGCCGGAAGACCCCAACCACTACTTCCGCATGATGAAGGAGCTGTCGATGCTGGGTTTTTTCACGTCGGAAATTGGTGCTACCCAGGCTTTGCGCTACGTAGCCGTGCCGGGTAAGTACGACGGTAACGTGCCTTATAAGAAGGGCGACCGGGCCTGGGCTACCTCGTAATTTTTAGCTGCTGGCTGTTAGCTTTCTGCCAAACCAGCAGCTAATAGCCAGCAGCTAACAACTAATGGCTATTATGATGAAACTACGCCTCGGCATGATTGGCGGCGGCCAGGGCGCCTTTATTGGCGCGGTGCACCGCCTAGCGGCCGCTCTCGATGGGCAATATGAGCTAGTGGCGGGCGCTTTCAGCAGCAACCCTGATACCTCCAGGGCCAGCGGACGCGAGCTGGGCCTGGCGCCCGACCGCGTGTACGGCTCTTTCCAGGAACTGATTGAGCAGGAGAAAGCGCGGCCCGCCGGCGAGCGGGTGCAGGTTATCAGCATCGTAACGCCGAACTACCTGCACTTTGCGCCGGCCAAGCTAGCCCTCGAAAACGGCTTCGATGTGGTGGTGGATAAACCCATCACGTTTTCGTTGGCCGAGGCGCAGGCACTGGCCGCCGTGCTCAAGGCCACCGGCCGCCACCTAGCCCTCACGCACACCTACATCGGCTACCCGATGGTGAAGGAAGCCAAGGCCATACTAGCCAGCGGTGCCCTAGGGGCCATTCGTAAGGTGTACGTGGAGTATCCGCAGGGCTGGCTGAGCACCTTTGCCGAGGGCGACGGCGGCAACAAGCAAGCTGGCTGGCGCACCGACCCGAGCAAGAGCGGCGTGGCCGGCGCCATGGGCGACATTGGCACCCACGCCTTCAACCTGCTGGAGTACGTGACGGGCCTACAAGTGGAGAAGCTGTGCGCCGATATTAATACGGTGGTGCCGGGCCGGCAGCTCGACGACGACGGCGCGGTGCTGCTGCGCCTGAGCGGCGGCGCCAGCGGCGTGCTGGTAGCTACCCAGGTAGCCGCCGGCGCCGAAAACAACCTACGCCTGCGCGTGTACGGCACCCTAGGGGGCCTCGACTGGCAGCAGGCCGACAACAACAGCCTGGTGGTGCTGTGGCCCGACCGGCCGGCCGAAACCCGGCGCACCGGGGGTGCCTACGTGAGCGCGGCGGCGGCGCATAATACACGCACGCCCGCTGGCCACCCCGAGGGCTACCTCGAAGCCTTCGCCAATATTTACCGCAATTTCGCCCTTACGCTGAAAGCCAAGCAAGCCGGCCAACCGGCTACGCCCGAAGCCCTTGACTACCCCGGCATTGCGGATGGGCTGCGCGGCATGGCCTTTATTGAAACCGTTATTGCCTCGGGCCGCTCGGAGCAGAAATGGACTGCTTTTCCAATTATTGAGAGTTGAAAACTTAGCGCCAAGAGCATGGAATCCAGAAATACCTTACTGTAAAGTCTTCTAAATTCTAAGCTCTTAGTTCTATGCCCTGACCCATGAAGACCCTTAAAGGACCCGGTATTTTCCTAGCCCAATTTATTGGCGACCAGGCCCCGTTTAATAGCCTGGCGGCCAGCTGCGAGTGGGCAGCGGGCCTGGGCTATAAGGGCGTGCAGCTACCCACGCTCGACCCGCGCTTTATCGACCTGCAAAAGGCGGCCGAAAGCCAAACCTACGCCGACGAAGTACGCGGCACCGTGCAAGCGGCCGGCCTGGAAATCACCGAGCTTTCGACCCACTTGCAGGGCCAGCTAGTGGCCGTGCACCCCGCCTACGACACGCTGTTTGATGGCTTTGCGCCCGAGGCGGTGCGCGGCAACCCCGCCGCCCGGCAGCAGTGGGCTGTGCAGCAGCTTAAGTACGCCGCCCAGGCCTCGCAGCGCCTCGGGCTAGCGGCGCACGCTACCTTTAGCGGGGCGCTGGCCTGGCCCTACGTGTACCCCTGGCCCCAGCGCCCAGCCGGCTTAGTGGAAGAGGCTTTTGGGGAGTTGGGCAAGCGCTGGCGGCCCATTTTGGACGAGTTTGACCGCTGCGGAGTGGACGTGTGCTACGAGGCGCACGCCGGCGAGGACCTGCACGACGGCACGACCTACGAGATGTTTCTCAACCAAGTGGGCCAGCACCCTAGGGCCTGCCTGCTGTATGACCCCTCGCACTTCGTGCTGCAATGCCTGGATTACTTGCAGTATATCGACTTTTACCACGAGCGCATCCGAGCCTTTCACGTTAAGGACGCCGAGTTTAACCCCACGGGGCGGCAGGGCGTGTACGGCGGCTACCAGCCCTGGCTGGAGCGAGCCGGGCGCTTCCGCTCACTTGGCGACGGGCAGGTTGACTTTAAGGCCATTTTCAGCAAGCTGACGCAGTATAACTACCCCGGTTGGGCGGTGCTGGAGTGGGAGTGCGCCCTCAAAAACAGCGAGGACGGCGCCCGCGAAGGTGCGCCCTTCATTGAGAACCACATTATCCGCGTCACCGACCGAGCCTTCGACGACTTTGCGGCTTCGGGCATTGATGAAGCCCAGAATAAGCGGCTGTTAGGTTTGTAAGCATTCTATCTTTCTTCCCATGAAAAAAGTATTTCTTTTCCTCAGCGCGGCGGCCTTGCTGGCCGCGTGCAACTCGGGCTACCAAGCCGATGGTGGCGACCGCACCAGTGTGGAGCACCAAGCCCCGCCCGACGCCGCGCCCACGGGCCTTAATCCCGACAGCGCCTCCGAACGGAAGTTGGCGGCCGTCACCAACCAACTAGAGGTGGATACGGGCATGACCAAGATGGGCACTACTGCCAAGGGCACTCCCGACAGCCCCGGCGCCAAGCTCATGGCCGCATCGGACTGCGCGAGCTGCCACCGCGAAAACGAGAAGCTGATTGGCCCCGCCTACAAAGCCGTGGCCGCCAAATACCCCGCCACGCCCGCCAACATCGCCATGCTAAGCGAGCACATCATCAAGGGCGGCGCCGGCCACTGGGGCGACATTCCCATGACGCCCCACCCCGGCCTGTCGGACACCGACTCGAAGGAGATGGTGAAATACATCCTCACCCTGAAATAAACCCGGCTGCGCGGTCCTAGGCGGGCCGCGCCCGGCAATTGCCTTTTTTGCGCGCGGCCGGCCTAGGGCCGGCGCCAACCTTATTTTTCCCACCCATGCCAACTTCCACTCGTATCAAGCTGTCCATCATGATGTTCCTGGAGTTTTTCATCTGGGGCGCGTGGTTTGTAACGCTGGGCACTTACTTGCTGCACAACCTCAAGGCCACGGGTGTGGAGGTGGGCGTGGCCTTCCTCACGCAGTCCATCGGGGCCATTGTGGCGCCATTCATCGTGGGGCTGATTGCCGACCGCTTTTTCTCAGCTCAGAAGATTTTGGGGGTGTTGCACCTGGCGGGGGCGGCGCTGCTATGGCGTGCCTCGCAGGCGCCCGATTTTGGCAGCTTCTACCCCAACATCCTCAGCTACATGGTGCTCTATATGCCCACGCTAGCCCTCGTCAACTCGGTGGCCTTCCGGCAGATGAAGGACCCGCAGAAGGAATTTGCTCCTATTCGAGTACTGGGCACCCTAGGCTGGATTATTGCTGGCCTCACCATCGGCTGGCTGAACTGGGAGCGAATAGATAGCAATAACAACACCTTGTTGCAATACTCTTTTCTGATGGCGGCCGGCGCCTCGGTGCTGCTGGGCTTGTTCAGCTTCGCGCTGCCCGCCACGCCGCCCATGAAAAGCAGCCAGGCCGGTGCCTCGCTAGGTAGCCTGCTGGGCCTCGACGCCATTGGGCTGCTCAAAAACCGCTCGTACCTGATTTTCTTTTTGGCGTCCATCGCCATCTGCATTCCGCTGGCCTTTTACTACGGTTTCACCAATCCCTTCCTTAACGAAGTGGGCATGAAGTCGGCCGCCGGCGTGCAAAGCCTGGGGCAGGTATCGGAGCTACTATTTATGCTGGCTATTCCGCTGTTTTTCAGCAAGTTGGGCGTCAAGAAAATGTTGGCCATTGGCATGACGGCCTGGGTGCTGCGCTACCTGTTCTTCGCCTACGGCGACGGCCTGGGTAATTATTGGATGCTGATTGTGGGCATCGTGTTGCACGGCGTGTGCTACGACTTCTTCTTCGTAACGGGCCAGATTTATACCGATAACCTGGCCGGCGACCAGTTCAAAAGCGCGGCTCAGGGCTTCATCACCCTAGCCACCTACGGGGTAGGCATGCTGATTGGCACGCTGCTTTCGGGCCGCATCTTTGACAATTACCAACTGGCGGACGGCGCCCATAACTGGCGCATGATTTGGCTGATTCCGGCGGGCATTGCGGCCGTGGTGCTACTGCTGTTCTTGCTGCTGTTTCGCGAGCGTGCCCGCCAGGGGCAGCTGGCCGAAACCGAAGCGCCCTACACGCCTACTTCGCTGGCGCCCGCTGGTTAGTCTATGCCTACTTTTCCCAATCGTCGTACCGCCCTCAAGGGCTTGCTCAGCGGCGCCGCCACGGTGGGTGCGTTGGGCGTGGCCGGGGCCAGCGCGCAGCCCCAGCCTACCCCTAGCCCCCTTGCCGTGACCAACCCCATCAAGCAGTCGGTGTGCCGCTGGTGCTTTCAGGATATGCCCCTCGAGCAGCTGTGCATCGCCGCCAAGGGCATGAACATTAAAGGTATCGACTTGGTAGGCCCAAACGACTGGCCCACGCTCAAGAAGCACGGCCTGGACTCGCCGATGTGCAACGGTGCCGAGCTTAACCTCACCGACGGCTTCAACGACCCGCGCTTCCATGCCCAGTTGCAGAAGCAGTACGCCGAGATGATACCCAAGGTGAGCCAGGCCGGCTATACCAACCTTATTTGCTTCAGCGGCAGCCGCCGCGGCCTGAGCGACGAGCAGGGCTGGGCGAATTGCGCGCAGGGCCTGGCGCCGCTGCTGAAGCTGGCCACCCAGCATAAAGTGGTGCTGGTGATGGAGTTGCTCAACAGCAAAGTAGACCACCACGACTACCAGTGCGACCGCACCAGTTGGGGCGCCACGCTGGCTAAGCGCCTAGAATCCGAAAACTTCAAGCTGCTCTTCGACATCTACCACATGCAGATTGACGAGGGTGATATTATTCGCAATATCCGCGACTACCACCCCTACATCGCGCACTACCACACTGCCGGCGTGCCCGGCCGCCACGAAATCGACGACGCGCAGGAGCTGAACTACCCGGCCATTATGCGCGCCATCAAGGCCACCGGTTTCCAGGGCTACGTGGCGCAAGAGTTCATTCCGACTAAAGCCGACAAGCTGGCTTCGCTGCGCGAGGCAGTACGCATTTGCAACGTTTAAATAGTTTTTGATTAAGCCAGAACGTCATGATGAGTGTAATAAAGCAGTTTGCTCGCGCCGTTTGGATGAACCTAGGCGGCGCGGGCGAGCTGCTTCATTGCACTCAGCATGACGTTTTTTTGCCCCCATACCTTTTACCACTTATCCTGCTCCCCACCTCATGAAGCATCTCCTGTTCACTACCACGCTGGCCCTAGGGGCAATCTCGCTGGCCCACGCCCAGCAGGCGGGCAAGCCCGAAGACACCGAAGTGTACGAGCCCGTGCCCGCGGTAGTGAAACCGGCGGCCACGCCCGGCGCGCCGCCCTCCGACGCGGTGGTACTGTTTGATGGCAAGAACCTGAGTGAGTGGGTGATGACCGATGACCGCAACACGCCTGCCAAGTGGAAAGTGGCCGGCGGCATCCTGACGGTGGACAAGACGACGGGCAACATCGAAACCAAGCGCAGCTTTGGCAACTACCAGCTGCACATGGAGTGGCGCGAGCCCACCAGCCTCACCGGCACCGGCCAGGCGCGCGGCAACAGCGGCGTGTTTCTGGCCTCCATCGGCAAGGGCGACCTGGGCTACGAGCTGCAGATTCTGGACTCGTACGAGAACAAGACTTACGTGAACGGCATGGCGGGCAGCATCTATAAGCAGCGCGTGCCAGCGGCCAACCCCGCCCGCAAGGTGGGCGAGTGGCAGACCTACGACGTGGCCTGGACGGCGCCCACCTTTAAGCCCGACGGCACCCTAGGCACCCCGGCCCGCGTCACGGTCTTCTTCAACGGCGTGGTGGTGCAAGACAACGTGGAGCTGGCCGGCCCCACCCTGTACATTGGCAAGCCCAGCTACGAGGGCAAGGCGCACGGCCCCGCCCCCATCAAGCTGCAGGCCCACGGCGACAAAAGCGAGCCGCTAAGCTTCCGCAACATTTGGGTGCGCGAGCTACCCTAGGGCTTTTCTTGCTTCTATTAATTTCCCTGTCATTGCGAGCGCAGCGCGGCAATCGTACCAGCCCAATCCGCCTAGGGTGTCGTTCTGGTGCGATTGCTGCGTTGCGCTCGCAATGACAGTTTCTACTGCTATTTCATGCGCACCTTCAACTGGGCCATTTTGGGGCCGGGCCACATTGCCCGCAAGTTTGCCGAAGACCTGAAGCTGGTGCCCGGCGCCCGGCTGCACGCGGTAGCCTCGCGCAGTTTGCCCAGGGCCCAAGCCTTCGCCGCCGAGTTTGGGGCGGCGCACGCCGTGGGCAGCTACGAAGCGCTGCTGGCGGTGCCCGGCGTAGACGCGGTGTACGTGGCCACGCCGCACTCCGAGCACTACGCCCATGCGCTGCTGTGCCTGCGGGCGGGCCTGCCCGTGCTGTGCGAAAAAGCCTTTACCCAAAACGCCCGCCAGGCTCAGGAGCTGGTAGCCGTGGCTCGCGCCAAGGGCGTATTTTTGATGGAAGCCTTCTGGACGCGCTTTTTTCCGGCTATTGGGCAGGCGCTGGCGCTGGTGCAGGCCGGCGCCATTGGCGAGGTGAAGCACCTAGTGGCCGACTTTGGCTTCATCACCGACTATAAGCCCGAGGGCCGGCTATTCAACCCCACGCTGGCCGGCGGCTCGCTGCTTGATATTGGCGTGTATCCGCTCTTTATCAGCCAGTTGTTTTTAGGCGCGCCGGCTACCGTACGGGCCGTGGCCACCCCGGCGCCCACCGGCGTCGACCAGAACTGCGCCATGGCGCTGGCCTACGCCAGCGGGGCCACGGCCACGCTTTTCTCTACCATTGCCGCCACCACCGAAAACCGCTGCGTGCTCTATGGCACCCTAGGGCAGCTGCAGCTGAGCGGCCGCTTTCACGCGGCCACCGGGGTGCAGCTGCGGCTAGCCAGCGAAGCCCAGCCCCAGGAATTTCCGGCTCCCATCACCGGCTACGGCTACCACTACGAGGCCGCCCACGTGCAGGAGTGCCTAGCCCAGGGGCTGACGGAAAGCCCGCTGCTGCCCCTGGCTTTCAGCCTGCAACTGATGCAGTCGCTGGACGCAGTGCGCGTGCAAATCGGCCTGCGCTACCCAGGAGAAGAGGTAATGGGTGATGGAAGTAATAGGTAATGACTGCCCTTCGTTAATCACTTATCACTGAATACTAATCACTACCTTATAGCTCATACGGCGCAGTGGCGGGCAGATCAATTTTTTTACCTTGCTGCACCGACTGCTCGGCAGCTTCCAGAATCTCGACTACCAGCATATTGGTGGGCAGCGACGAGAGCACGTCTTCGGGCGCGGTGCCGCGCACCACGGCGGTTAGGTAGGTAAAGGGCTCATTGTAAGGCGCGGGCGGCGCGGCGGCGGTTTGTTCCTGGGCCGGCTGCTGCTCGCTGAGGCGCACGCGCAGGTGGTCGCGGTCGAGGGCCAGCACCGAGCCCGTCTGGCCGTAAATCTCCAGGTCTTTGCGGGCGTAGGGCCAGTTCCAGGAGGCCTCAATAACGCCTTGGGTTTTGGGGTAGTTGACGAGGATGGTCACGTCGTCCTCCACCTTAGGGTACACGTCGGGCTTGATGTGCAGGGCGCTAGCCTGCACCGACAGCGGGCGCTGGCCGCGCATGAGCCAGGTGAAAAGGTCGGCGCCGTAGCAGCCAAAGTCGGTGAGGGCGCCCGCGCCGTTCTGCACCGGGTCGGTGAGCCAGCTTAAGAACTCCTGGTTGACGCCAATTTCCTTAGGGCCCTGGTGGCCGTCGTGGGCCACCAGCCGGCGCAAGTCACCCACGGCGTGGTCCTGATTTACCAGTTGGAAAGCCTGGCGGTTGGAGCCGTACCAGGTGGTTTCGTAGTTGGTAAGCAGGTGAATATGGTACTGCTTGGCCAGCGCGGCCATTTGGCGGGCGTGGTCAACGCTCACGGCCAGCGGCTTCTCTACCATCACGTGCACGCCGCGCGGGGCGCAGGCCTGCACCACCCCTAGGTGCTCGTAGATGCTGCCAAAGGCCGTGACGGCTTCGGGTTTAGTCTTGCGCAGCATTTCCTCCAGCGAGTTGTAAACCAGGCTCATGGGCAGCCCATACTGCTTGAGGTAGCGCTCGGCCAGCGCCCGGTTGGGCTCGGCAATGCCCACAATGGTGATGGTACCCTTTTTGGCCTCGCTCAAAATGCCGTGCACGTGAGTGTGGGTGAGGCCCGCCACGCCCACCCGCAAGGGGGCAGCGGGGCGGGTTTGGGCGGGGGCAACTGGGCCGGCTAGCAGCCCTAGGGCTAGTAGCAGCGCCGAAAGCCAGGATAGGGTACGGGGCATGGGTTGGGTGGAGGAAAAAGAATTGTTTGGAAAAGACAACTTACGCCGGGCCAGGACGCGTCGGGTCAGCTTTTTAGCTGGTGCCCTAGGGCCGGTTAGTGCATCTTACCTGGTGGCAAGCACATCTCTACGCGGACTTTGGTTAAACGATTTAGCCACTACGGCGGCAAATTAGCCACTTGGCTGGGATAAGGCCTTTGCTGGCTGCCCGGCCCTTGGTAATTTTCTTTGAAAAAAGTAGATTCAATGCCGTACCTTTTCCCAACATTTCCCACTCTAGCGTAGCTTTTCCATGAGCGAAAAACTTCCAGGCGCCCCCTCGCGGCGCGACTTTCTCAAGCAAGGCGCGGCCGCCACGGCCGGCATCCTAATTGTGCCGCGCTTTGTGCTGGGCGGCAAGGGCTACACCGCCCCGAGCGACCAGCTCGTGATTGCGGGCGTGGGCGTGGGCGGCAAGGGCGAAAGCGACATTGCCAACTTTGCCAAAACCGGCAAGGCGCGCATCGCCTACCTCTGCGATGTCGACGACCGCCGCGCTGCCAACTCGCGCAAGGCGTTTCCGCAGGCCCAGTACCACAAGGACTGGCGGAAGATGTTCGACAAAGAGCACAAGCACATCGACGCCGTATCGGTATCGACGCCCGACCACAACCACGCCATGCCCGCCCTGGCCGCCATGCAGCTGGGCAAGCACGTGTACGTGCAAAAGCCGCTGACCCACGACATTTACGAGGCCCGCGCCCTTACCGACGCGGCCAAGCGCTACCCCAAAGTAGTAACCCAGATGGGCAACCAGGGCGCCTCCAACGACGGCGTGCGCCAACTGATGGAGTGGTACGACGCCGGCACCATCGGCGACGTGCACACCATTTACTGCTGGACCGACCGCCCGGTGTGGCCCCAGGGCATTGCCTGGCCCACGACCAAAGCCAGCGTGCCCGCCGAGCTCGACTGGGACCTGTGGCTGGGCACGGCGCCCCAGCGCGACTACGTCGACCACCTCATCCCCTTCAACTGGCGCGGCTGGTGGGACTACGGCACCGGCGCCCTCGGCGACATGGGCTGCCACCTGCTGGAAGCGCCCTTCCGGGTACTGGACCTGCAGTACGCCAACTCGGTACAGGCCAGCGTAGGCAGCGTGTACGTGGATGAGTTTAAGCGCGGCTTCTTCCCCGATAGCTGCCCGCCCAGCAGCCACGTCACGCTCACCTTCCCCAAAACGGCCAAAACCAAGCAGGACGTGACGGTGCACTGGATGGACGGCGGCATTCAGCCCGAGCGCCCCGACGAGCTGGGGCCCAACGAGCTGTTTGGCGACGGCGGCAACGGCATCCTCTTCATCGGCGACAAAGGCAAGATGATGGCCAGCACCTACGCCGAAAACCCGCGCCTGCTGCCCCTCTCGCGCAACCAGGAAGTGAAGGTGCCCCAAACCCTGGCCCGCGTGCCGGGCCAGGCCAACGGCCACTACGGTCAGTGGGTAGAGGCCTGCCTGGCCGGCGCCGGCAAAATGAAAGTCAGCTCGCCCTTCGAACTGGCCGGCCCGCTCACCGAGGCCCTGCTGATGGCCAACCTCGCCATTCGCGGCTACGACCTCAAGAAGCCCCGCGCCACCGGCCCCGGCGGCAGCTTCGACTACCCCGGCCGCGGCCGCAAGCTGCTCTGGGACAACCAGCAGATGCGCATCACCAACCTCGACGACGTCAACCAGTTCGTGAAGCGTGACTACCGCCAGGGCTGGAAGCTAGGGGTGGCCTAGGGGCTGTTTAGGCTAAAAGAAACGTCAGGCTGCGCTTGCCGAAGCACCTCTACCGCGCTACTAGGCATACCCTAGGCGATGCGGTAGAGATGCTTCGGCAAGCGTAGCCTGACGTTTCTTTGTCAGTAATCTCTACTCGTTAATTGTTTTTGTCATGCCCTTTCCTTTCTTCGGCGACTCCAAATCGACCATTGCACAGCTACTGGCCACGCTGCCGCAGCAGGGCCGGCTGGAGTGGATAGGCCGGCGGCCCGCCCGCCGCGCCGAGTTAGAGGCGGTGCTGGAAGCCGAAGTGATTACCGACCGGCACCTGGCCGGCGACCACGCCAGCCCCAGGCCCGGCGGCAAGCGCCAACTCACGCTTATGCAGGCCGAGCACCTAGCGGCGGTGGCGGGCTTCCTAGGGCTGCCTGCGCCCGTTGAGCCCGGCCGCCTGCGCCGCAACCTAGTGGTAAGCGGTCTCAACCTATTGGCCCTCAAGGGCCGGCAAATTCAGATTGGCGACGAGGTGGTGCTCGACGTAACGGGCGAGTGCCACCCCTGCTCGCGCATGGAAGAGGAGCTGGGGCTCGGCGGCTACAACGCCATGCGCGGCCACGGCGGCCTGACGGCCCACATTGCGCAGGGCGGCACTATCCGGGTGGGCGATGCGGTGCGGGTACTGGAAGCCGCGCAGCACTAGGGCCCTTACGCCAAAAAACCCGCGGCCAAAAGCGACGGGTTTTTCGAGGGCTATGAAAACACGGCTCTCGCGAGCCGCTATCATGTACGTAGTGGTTGAAAAGACCGGATTGAGTCGGTTTCAAAAAAAGTTTTTTAGTTCCCGTCCATGCGCGCAATTTTGGGCGTGAAGGTGCCGAGCACGTCCACTAGCTCGTGCTGGCTGGCCATCACGGCGTGGATGTCCTTGTAGGCCATCGGCGCTTCGTCGAGGCCGCCGCCCAACAGCTCCACGCCGTAGTCGGCTAGGGTGCGGCGTTGGAAGGTTTCTAGCGCAAAATGCTACGCGGGGCAACGAGCGCCGGGCCGGTCCTGCTCTACCAACTGAGCTACGGCCGCTGCCCAAGCAGCCATCGGCGGGCATCGAACCCGCGACCTGGGCATTAAAAGTGCGAAGTAGGCCCTGGCTACGGCACCCGCGTAGCACTAACTTGAAACGAGGTAACAGGACGGCTAGTCACTTATTGCTTGTGCGTTTACCTTTTTTGCCACCGCGCCCCTAGGGGCGCGGGCGGGGCTCGAACCCGCACGCCTTGCGGCGCAAGACCCGACGAAGTAAGACTAGCCTACGGCACTCGTCTGTGCGTTTCGCTCGTTTCTAAACCAGCTAGATGGGGCAACAAGAGCGTGCCCGCCGGACCGGCGAAAGCCATAGTGCAGCGCAGCAACCGCAAGCGGCTGCCACTTCGGGAACCGAACCCGCCACCGGCCCTAGGGGCACGAAGTAAGGCATCACAACGGCATGCAGCTTGCTGGTTATAAACAAGTTAAAGAAGTAAGTTTGTTTTCAAAGTCAGAAAGAACATTTCGGTCGAGAAGCTATTAAAACGACGGCCGGCCGGGGCAACGAGTCGTCGGCGACTGCTGCGCTACCATTGAGCTACATCCTTGATAAGAAGC
Organism: Janthinobacterium lividum; assembly: GCA_050954355.1. Taxonomy (GTDB): domain Bacteria; phylum Bacteroidota; class Bacteroidia; order Cytophagales; family Hymenobacteraceae; genus Hymenobacter. The sequence goes on along the minus strand of JBPBPH010000075.1, from coordinate 511 downwards.
TTGTCGAGGATGATAATAATCGAGCTTATTTTAGCGATATATAGGCAATTTATTTTGCATTGAGTTAATTATTAGTTACCGATAAGACGCACTTCTTTTACAAATAAAATATACATTTTATTTGTAAAAGAACGCACAAAAATCCGGTTTTTAGAGGCAGAACGTTTTCTTGGGCGGGAGCTTCCATCGGAAACCACCGACGTTTATTTCACAAAGAAAACACTAGGCCATGCCGCTTCCGGTGGGCGCGGGCGAACCATTGCTGCGGCATACGGGGCAGGTACTGGGGACTATTGGCGGACATGGAAGTGGGAAGTATAAGTGGCTAGCTACCGGCCCAGCCAGCATTTGCAGGCTTAAACAAGCTGCTGATTAACAACAAAAAATCCGAGCTGTTGGGCTCGGGCGGGGCAGCTTTATAGCGGTTTCGTAAACCATTTACCCTTTTCCGGACGATTGCGTAAGAACGTTATGCAACCTTACTCGCTGGATTTACGCACCCGGGTGGCCG
>JBPBPH010000067.1:0-77456 GCA_050954355.1 Janthinobacterium lividum | reverse complement strand
TTCACTGAATCGTCCTTTTTTCATCTCGCAGGTGTCAGGTAGTGAAAATACACTTTTCTCTACTTACAACTGGCTCTCAATTCGGGGAAGCGTACAAAAGCAGCTGAGAATTCTGGGCATCCTCAAGAATATGGAACACAGGTTGAATACGTAGGCTCTGGTATTGGTAAAGCAACTCCTAAATCATTGCGTGACCCCACCAACGTTAATCAGCGTCGTTCTGCCATTGGTATGGAATCATTGGAAAGCTACTTGAATAAAGCAAATAAAATGCATGAGGAGATGAATAAACCGCATTCTGCGACCAATCAGTAAATAATATATATTACAAAAAAAGGCCCGCTGGCGTATTGCCAGCGGGCCTTTTTACAACAACGTACCCTAGGGGCATTTACGCGCCAATGGCTACACGCTTGAACGACTCCACCGTCATACCCTTCGACTTTTTGTCGAGCAGTTGAGCGATGGTCACCGAGTTGTCCTTCACGAACTCCTGGTTGAGCAGGGTATTGTCTTTGTAGAACTTGTTGAGCTTGCCCTGGGCGATTTTCTCCAGCATGGCTTCGGGCTTACCCTCGGCGCGGGCCTGCTCCTTGCCAATTTCGATTTCGCGCTCCACAGTAGCCGAATCCACGCCGTCTTTGTCTACGGCCACGGGCTTCATGGCTACGATTTGCATGGCCACGTCGCGGCCCACCTCGGTGGTGTCGGCGCCGCCTACGTTCTTTAGGCCTACCAGCACCCCCTTTTTGTTATCGGAGTGGATGTACGAGGCTACTTTCTCGGCGCTCAGGGTGGCGTAAGTTAGGTCGAGCTTCTCGCCGATTTTGCCGGTTAGCTCCGTGATATGTTCCTGCACGGTGCGGCCGTCGGCCTCCTTGGCAGCCAGCAGGTCGTCCTTGGTGCCCACGTTAGTTTGCACCGCCGTGTCCATAATCTGCTGCACCAGGGTGCGGAAATCGGCCACTTTAGCTACTGACTCGGTTTCGCAGGCTAGGGCCACTAGCTTGCCGCTAGTGCCGTCCTCACTTACGCTCACCAGCACAAGGCCTTCCGAAGTGGTGTTGTCGGCGCGCTTGTCGGCGATTTTTTGGCCCTGCTTGCGCAAAATGTCGCGAGCGGCTTCAAAGTCGCCGTCGGCCTCAGTGAGGGCTTTTTTGCAATCCATCATGCCCGCGCCAGTCATGGTGCGGAGCTTGTTTACGTCTGCGGCGGTGATAGCGGCCATATCAGTTGCGCGGGCTTTGGGGTCCGCGAGTGGGGGTAAATGGATGAGTATGTTTTAAGTCGCGGACTGCAAGCCCGCGTAACTAAAAAGAAAAAGGGAACCGCCAAGCGTTAGCCTCGACCGTTCCCTTCTTCGTCAAGCTTCAAAAGCGAGCAACTTAGCTTTGGGTGTCAGCCTCGGTCTTTTCGGCAATGGCGGCTTCGTCAGCCTCCTTGCGCTCGGCATCTTCCTTGTCCACCTTGCGCTCCGACAAACCTTCCTCAATCGCCTTGCCAATCACGTTCATGATAAGCTGAATTGATTTTGAGGCGTCGTCGTTGGCTGGGATGGGGAACTGCACCAAGTCGGGGTTCGAGTTGGTATCCACAATGGCGAATACCGGAATGCCAAGCTTTTGGGCTTCCTTCACCGCGATGTGCTCGCGCTTCACGTCCACTACAAACAAGGCGGCGGGCAGGCGGCTCAGTTCAGAGATGCCACCCATTACGCGCTCCAGTTTGTCGCGTTCGCGCGTCATCATCAGCTTCTCGCGCTTAGCCAAGGCGGCATAGGCGGTGTTTTCTTTCACCATCTTGTCGATAGTGCTCATCTTCTTCAAGCTCTTGCGGATGGTGGCGAAGTTCGTCAGCATCCCGCCCAGCCAGCGGTCGGTTACGTAGGGCATTTTGAGGCGCTGGGCCTCGGTCTGCACAATTTCCTGGGCCTGCTTTTTGGTGGCTACAAACATGACTTTGCGGCCGCTCTTCGCAATGTTGCGAATAGCATTGGCGGCATAATCCAGCGAAGCCAGCGTCTTGTTGAGGTCAATGATGTGGATGCCGTTTTTCTCCATGAAGATGTACGGCGCCATTTTGGGATCCCACTTGCGCGTGAGGTGGCCGAAGTGGGCACCTGCGTCAAGTAGTTCTTTATAAGAGGTAGTCTGAGCCATGATACTACTGCGGTTAAACGATTAGCGCTTCGAGAACTGGAACGAGCGGCGGGCTTTGCGCTTACCGAACTTCTTGCGTTCCACCATGCGGGGGTCGCGGGTCATGAAGCCTTCCTTACGCAGGGCCGACTTCACCTCGGCGTTATCGCTCACCAGGGCCTTCGAGATGGCAAGGCGGATAGCCTCAGCCTGGCCGGCGATGCCGCCGCCACTCACGTTGACCATGATGTCGTATTGCCCAACCTGCTCGAGGGTGGCCAGGGGCTGGTTCACAATGTTCTCCAACAATTCGTTGGCGAAGTAGGACTTTATGTCCCGGTTGTTGATAGTGATATTCCCTTGCCCGGCCTGCATGTAAATGCGGGCCACCGAGGTTTTTCTTCTACCAGAGGTGTTAGTAGCTGCCATTTAGTGGGAAAAAATGCGGCCAAAATCGGCCGTAAAAACGTTGATTTACAGGTTTTTCAGCTCGTAAGCTACGGGCTGCTGGGCTTCGTGCGGGTGCTCGGTGCCTGCATACACATACAGGTTGCGAAACTGCTCAGACCCTAGGCGGTTGCCTTGCAGCATGCCTTTTACGGCGTGCTCAATAGCTTTGCGCGAGTCGCGGTCCATCTGCTCGCGCAGGGTGCGGCGCTTCTGGCCACCAGGGTAGCCCGAGTGAGTGAGGTACACCTTTTCGGTCATTTTCTTGCCCGTTACGCGCAGCTTGTCGGCATTGATAACGATTACGTTATCACCGCAATCCGAGTTCGGGGTGAATGACGGCTTGTGCTTGCCGCGCAGCAGGTTGGCTATTTGGCTGCACACGCGGCCCAGTGGGGCCACGCTGGCATCCACGATAACCCAGTTTTTCTGGGCGTTGGCCTTGTTGACGTGGGTCGTCTTGAAGCTCAGGTGGTCCATAGGGAGTGGTAAAAATTACCGGCTAAACAATTGACAATAACCCCCGAGCCAGGCGGGCTTGGGGAAAAACGGACACAAAGGTACTGTTTTTCCGCCAGAATGCCAAACGCAACCCGCTAAACTTTAAGGCTGTGCGGGCCGTCTAGGGCCCGGTTGCGCATACATCTCCAGCAAGCCAGCGGGCGAGCGAAACTGCAATTGATAGCCATATCGAACCAAATAGGCAGCCACTCGCGCCGCGTTGGCCGGGCTGGTGGGGCTAGCCCCCTGCCGGCCCCATAGCAGCACGTAAGCGGGCCGGTAGGAGGGCTGGTAAAGCACCGGGTTCAGCCTAGTTGGCCGCTGGCCAAACTCGGCGAGGGGCGAGCAGCCCGGGCGCCACACCAGCGGGAAGTACCCGGCTTCGGCCTCATAATTCTCGTAGCACAGCAGGTGGGCCTCGGTGCCCAGGTAGCCCGCCGCGTGCTCAAAGAGCGTCAAATATGTATCCAGTTCGGGCCCGCTGGGCAGTTGCGTCACGTCGGCGTAGGTGAGCGATAGTAGGCTGGCGCCAGGTTGCAGGTAGGGCCGCGCCGAGCGGTATTCCGCTAAGCCCGCCTGGTAGGGCTCAAACTTCTGCCAGCGGAAGCCTAGGAACAAGCCGGCCACCAGCGTGCCCAGGCCCACTAGGCGTAGCGGCCTAGGCCAGGGTACGGCCCCTAGGCCCCCCAACAGCACCAAGTAGCTGAGCAGCCCCAGCGCGGCCGGATGATGCTGCCTCCTGCAATTTCGTCGGGCAGCGCCACGTAGGCTGCTACTAGCAGCAGCACTACGCCCGCCCACGGCAGCACGGGCCTTACTGCCGCCCCGCGCCGCAGTTGCGCGCCCGCTGCGGCCAGCGCAACCAGCAGCAGGGTTGCTACCAACCAGCGGTACGTGCCCTCGGCCGACCCGCTGTAGTGCAGCGCTTCGAGGCGCAGCCAGCTCCACAGGTTTTCGTCGTAGTGCTGGGCGGGCTGGGCAGTGGCGGTGCCCTTTTGCCAGAAGTACCACCCTAGCAGCGGCAAGGTAGGGGAGTAGGCCACGGCCAACTGCCCCAGCGGGTGCAGCCATTGCCGCCGCTGAGCGCTAGTGGCCAGCGCCAACAGCCCCAGCAACAACCCGGAAACTAAGTAAGTGAGCGGTGCGCCAAAAATAGCAGCGTAAGTAGGACCGCCAATGCAGCTACCGCGCCGGGCCTCCCGCCTGGCTGCATCCGCCGCCAGTAGCCCAACGCCCACAGCAAAATAACCAGGCTCAGGCAAAAGTTGTAGAAGCCCCACAGTAGTACTACACCGTAAATCAGTGGAAATCCGAGCACGACCAGCCAACTGGCGTCGGAGCGGCCAGCGCGCAGCAGGTAGCGCAGGGCCAGGGGCAGCCCGGCCACGTACAGCGTCAGTACGAGCTTATCGGCCAGCTAAGGCAGCAGCAGGGTTAGTAGCCCGCCGGGCAGCACGTGGCTAAGGTAGTTGGGCTCGGGGTTGAAATTGAACGCCAGCAGCTGGTGCGCCGTATTACTGGGGTGCATCAGCATGGCCTTCAGTAGCCAGGCGTTGTAGAGGTGGGCCGGGCCGTCGACCGTCAGGAAGTAGCGGTGGCTCCATAGGGGCAGCAGGTGCGCCCCTAGCAACAGCCAGAAAACCCAGTTCTCCCAGCGCTCGGGCGGGTTAGTGCCAGCGGGCCTTGCCATGCCTTGGGCTAGCGGTACTGCCCTAGGGTTTCTACCAGCACCCGAAAGTCCTTGGGGTAAGGCGCTTCTACCTCTATGGGCTGCCCATCGAGGCCGCCAAAGCCCAACTGCTTGGCGTGCAGCGCAAAGCGCTTGATGAAGGGCTGCTCCTGCTCGCCTTCCTTCATGTTAAACTTCTTCTTAAGCGAGGAGAGAAAGAAGTCCTCGCCACCGTAGAGGTGGTCGCCCACAATGGGCGTTTCCACGTAGGCCAGGTGCAGGCGAATCTGGTGCATGCGGCCCGTGACGGGCTCGCACTGCACTAGTGCGTGGCGGGCGTAGGTTTCAAGGGTGGTGAAGCGAGTTTCGGCCGGCTTGCCCCGGTAGGCCAGGCGGGCTTTGCCACTCTTGGTGGTTTCGATGTTGCGCTCCACGATAAACTTATCGAGCGGCGGCGCGCCCCAGGTCACGGCGTGGTACACCTTATTCACCTCGCGGCTCTCGAACTGCATGGCCAAGTGGCGGTAGGCCTCGGGGTGCTTGGCCAGGGCCAGGGCGCCGCTCGTGTCGCGGTCGAGGCGGTGGCCCACCTGCGCATCGTCGGCGTACTCGCGGGCCAGGCGCAATAAGCTGGGCGCCACGCCAATGCGCTCGTCGAGCGTGGCCAAAAAGGGGGGCTTGTTGACGACGATGTAATCGTCGTTTTCAAACAGAATAAGGTCTTGGAACTTGGGGGGCTTCATGCGGTCTGCAAAGGTACGGCGGCCATAGCGCGCACCTGGCGCCGCGGCCCTAGGGCTGCACCTTGGGCCGCGGCAGCTTAAACTCCATGGTGGTGCCCTCGCCTAGCACGCTCTTAATGTGGATGGTAGACTTGTGCGCCTCCACGATGTGCTTGCTGATGGCCAGTCCCAGCCCCGAGCCGCCCGCCGCCCGCGAGCGGCTTTTCTCGACGCGGTAAAAGCGCTCGAAGATGCGCGCCTGGTGCTCGGGCGCAATGCCGTTGCCGTTGTCGCGCACGGCCACGCGCACGCTGCTGCGGCCGGGCGTGAGGACCACTACCACGTGGACGCCCTGCTCGCGGCCATATTTTAATGCATTGTCAATCAGATTTATAAGTACCTGGCGAATACGGTTGCGGTCGGCTAGCACGGGTATTTCCTCGCTGGCTAGGTGGGGCGGAAACAGCGCCAGCGTGGCACCGCGCCGCTCGGCCTGCTGCTCCAGTAGCTCAAACAGCTCGTGCACCAGCGCCACCAAATCGAAGCGCTGGCGGCGCATGCGCACCACGCCTTTTTCGAGCTGCGCAATGGTTACCAAATCCTGCACCAGCGTGCCCAGGGCATCGAGGCTGGCGGCGGCGCGGTGCAAGAACTTGCGCCGCGTGGCTGGGTCCATACTCGAGGCGTCGGTGTCGGCTTCCTCTTCGTCCAGGATGGTGTGCACGAAGCCCTGGGCGGCAAAAAGCGGCGTTTTCAGCTCGTGCGACACGTCGGCTAGAAACTCGCGGCGCAGGGCCTGCAGGCGCTTCAGCTCGTCGAGCTCCTGCTGGCGGCGCTGGGCCGTTTCCACTATCTCGTCCCCTAGGCGGCGCAGCGGCTCGGGCCGAAACAAGAACTTGTTGCTCAGCTTTTTAAACTCTTTGCGCTTGATGTGCTCCAGGCGCGAGTAGATGCTGTTGATTTCGCGAAAGATGAGCGCCTCGAACGACAGGTACACTAGCAAAAAGCACGCAGCTACCGCCAAGCCACCCGACAAAAACGCCTGCGAGCTGGGCAGCTGCGGAATGTAAACGGCCGCCAGCGTGAGCACCCCCGCCACCAGCAGCGCAATAAGCACGGCAATGGTGCGCGACGAAAGCAGGTGCAGCAGCTTGAGCATAAAGCGGTTTGCGGAGAATAGAGGCCTAGGGTAGGGTAGGGGCTAGTAAAGAACGTCATGCTGAGCGCAGCCGAAGCATCTCTACCGTGCCGTTCGACGATGCGGTAGAGATGCTTCGGCTGCGCTCAGCATGACGTTCTTCTCAAATAACGCTCCTCGCTTCGTGCTTAGTCGGCGTTGAACTTATAGCCCACGCCCTTAATGGTTTGGATGTGGTGGTCGCCTACTTTCTCGCGCACTTTGCGCACATGCACGTCTACGGTACGGGCCAGCACAAATACGTCGTTGCCCCAGATGTTTTGCAGCAGCTCGTCGCGGCTGAACACCTTGTGTGGCGCGGCGGCCAGAAAGGCCAGCAGCTCGAATTCCTTCTTGGGCAGCGTAATCTTGCGCCCGTCCTGGTACACGGCAAAGGCGGTGCGGTCGATGCGCAGGCCGTTGATGTCGATGGCCTCTACGCCGGCGTGGGGGTCTTGGTCGCGGCGCACCAGGGCGGCCAGGCGGCTCAGCAGGGCCCTAGGCTTAATGGGCTTAGCAATAAAGTCGTCGGCCCCAGCCTCGAAGGCGGCCACCTCGCTAAATTCCTCGGCCCGCGCAGTCAGAAACAGGATGTAAGTATCCTTGAAGCGGGGCTGCTCGCGCAGTTGGCGGCAGGTGGCAATGCCGTCGAGGTGGGGCATCATCACGTCGAGCAGGATGATGTCGGGCCCAAACTCGGCGGCGATTTCCAGCGCCCGGCGGCCGTCGCCGGCCGAGGCGGTGAGGTAGCCTTCCTTTTTCAAGTTGAATTCGAGCAGCTCTACGATGTCGGGGTCATCGTCTACTACCAAAATCTTGTAGGTGGTGGCCTTGGCAGGCGCCGCCTTGGGATGGGCTAGGGTAGGAGCCACGGCAAAGGGGCGAAAGGGAGAAGAACTTTCGCGCCGCAAAATTACCAGAACGTGACGGGGCAGCGGTATTACGTTTGTGTGAAGCAGGTGAGGTGGTGAGTTCTACTAACTCGTCATTTCGCCATTTCACTGCTATTGCCGGGCCACTATGTTGAGCTTGGCCTTCAGGCCTTCGGCCTGGTACATATCCACCTTCACCGCGCCCACAAACAGCTCGGCCTGGAAGAGCACCGGAATCTTGTTCTTGTCGTCGGAGAAGTACACCTTAATAGCGTCCTCGCCGCGGAAAATATGGTTTTTGGGCATGCGGGGCACCAGCTTGAGCGCGTGCACCAGCCCAGCCTTGGTTTCGACCAGCTCGCGGCCCTTGTACACCACTTCCAGGTTGAAAGCGCTTTCGTCAAAGAAGCCGCCCATCCGAATGACCTCGCCGGGCTTCATGTGGTCGTAGTCGAGGGTGCGCAGAAAGTAGAAGCCGCTCACCAACTCCTGCACGTTGTTGGGTACCTTAAAGGTGTAGTGGATAGGCTCTTTCGTGTGGGTTTGCAGCACGTTCACCACGTCGTGCGTCTGGTCGAAGTCCACCACTTCCTTTTTACGGTAAGTGCCTTCGGCGATGTCGCGCGTCGAGCGCAGGGGCAAGATGCTGGCCGTGTCGATGTAGGCCCGCCAGGTGTCGCGCACGTGCATAAAGAAATCAAACGACCCTAGGGTGCGCCCGCTCACGGTGGCGCGGTAGCAGGGGCGGTCGGCCACACGCTCCAGGTTATTCGAGGTTTCAATCACCGCTTCGCCCGCGTTGATGATGCCGTAGTGCACCTTGTAGCGGATAGTTTCGCCGGTGCGAAAGCTGGCATTGGGCCATAGCCGCACTGGCTCGGCCGGGCCGCCGGGCTGCGTAAAGGCGGTGCTCAGCAGCAGGAGCGGAAGAAATAACCAGCGACGCATACAGGCTAGAAACGAGGGGCAGGACGGCGGTGGATTTACAAACGCCGGGCCAGCCCGCAAAAATATGCGCCAGCCTAGGCTGATTCAGAGCGCGCAGGCCACAAAAAAGCCCCGCGGCCAACCTGGCCGCGGGGCTTTGCGAGTAGAATCCTACTTAATCTTAGAAAGTGTCTTCGCCGTCTTCGGGGCCGCTCATATCCACCGGGATAACGGCTTCGTCGCCCTTGGCCATGTTGCGGATTTTGCCCTCGATGGTTTCGGCCAGCTCAGGGTTATCGAGCAGCAAGGTTTTCACGGCCTCGCGGCCCTGGCCAATCTTGTTGCCGTCGTAGCTAAACCACGAGCCCGACTTGCCGATGATACCCATATCGACCCCTAGGTCCACAATCTCGCCGACCTTGCTAATGCCCTGGCCATAAATGATGTCGAACTCGACCACCTTGAAGGGCGGCGCTACTTTGTTCTTCACCACCTTCACCTTGGTACGGTTGCCGGTCACGTTGTCCTTGTCCTCCTTAATCTGCCCGATGCGGCGGATGTCGAGGCGCACCGAAGCGTAGAATTTGAGGGCGTTACCGCCGGTCGTGGTTTCGGGCGAGCCGAACATCACGCCAATCTTTTCGCGCAACTGGTTGATGAAGATGCACAAGCAGTTGGTTTTGTTGATGGTGCCAGTGAGCTTGCGCAGGGCCTGGCTCATGAGGCGAGCGTGCAGGCCCACTTTCGAGTCGCCCATGTCGCCTTCTAGTTCGCCCTTCGGCACCAAGGCCGCCACCGAGTCAATCACGATGATGTCGATGGCGCCGGAACTGATAAGCTGGTCGGCGATTTCGAGGGCTTGCTCGCCGTTATCGGGCTGCGCAATGAGGAGCGCATCCACGTCGATGCCCAGCTTCTTGGCGTAGCTAGGGTCGAAGGCGTGCTCGGCATCAATGAAAGCCGCCGTGCCACCGGCCTTCTGGGCCTCGGCGATGGCATGCATGGTCAGGGTTGTTTTGCCGCTCGACTCGGGGCCGTAAATTTCGACCACGCGGCCGCGGGGCAGGCCGCCGATGCCCAAGGCAATATCGAGCGAGAGCGAGCCCGTGCTCACGGCCGGAATGTCATTCACCTTCTGGTCCGAGAGTTTCATCACGGTACCTTTGCCGAAGGCCTTGTCAAGCTTCTCGAGCGTTAGCGCGAGGGCTTTGGCTTTCTCAACGGCCGGGTCGCCACTCTTTTCGGCTTTCTCGGCTTTTTCTGGTTTTTCGGCTTTGGTTGCTAAGGCCATGGGCTAGGGGAGGTTGAAAACGTAAGGTTGGTAAATCTACGATGTTTTAGCTTGCCGCCGACCAGAAACTTTCATCTATCCTGGCGTTATTCGGCGGCTATTTCTAACACTACGGCCCCCGGTTTTGTGCCGGGTGCGGCTCAAATTTATGGGGAAATTTCTAAAAATTTTAGTTTGCCTTGTTGGCCTACTGATTACGGCCGCGCCCGCCTGGGCCCAGCTTGATAATCGGGCGTTTACTTCATCAAATCCAGGAAGAGCAGATGTTCAAGTTTCTATCTGTGCGGGAGTAGGAACTGAAGCGGCAGCGATGGCGAAAAAATATAATGATTCGTTAGCGCTCTTATATAAGCCCGCACGAGACGGCGACCTGCGCATCTCGCTAAACAGCTTCACCTTCTTCAAGGACAACGAATATTTCAATGAAATTGTCGAAGGCTACACCCTTTTTGGCACGCAGTTGAATCCGCAGCTCGTCTATTATCCTACCAAAGACCTGCGCCTCGAAGCGGGCGTGTTTCTGTGGAAGGACTTTGGCAACCCGCAGTTGAAGCAGGTGCGGCCCACGTTTCGGGCTACTTGGACGGTGGGCAACAACCAATTCATCTTCGGCAACATCCTGCCCAATCTCAACCATCAGTACATCGAGCCGCTGTTCGATTTTGAGAGCGTAATACTAAGGCCGTTAGAAGAGGGCTTGCAGTATCGCCTCACTAGCAAGCGCGTGTTTTTGGACGTGTGGGTGGACTGGCTGAAGCAGGAGTACCCCGGCGTAGCTTATCAGGAGCAGATTGCCGGCGGCCTCAGCAGCAGCTTCCGCCTCACCGGCGACCACAGCAAGGTGCAGCTCAGCATCCCATTCCAGTTCACGGCCCGGCACCACGGCGGGCAGATTGACACGCTGCACGCGCCGGTGCAAACGCTGTTTAACTACGCTACCGGCGTGGTGGCGCGGCTGCCCCTAGGGGGCTCGGTGCTGCAAGCCGTGCGGGTGAACGCCTACGCCACTTCCTTTTCCGACCATTCGGGGCTTTTTTTGCTGCCCTATAGCAGTGGCAACGGCTTGTACCTCAACGGCACCCTCGAAACGCGCTACGCCGACCTGATGGTAAGCTACTGGCAGGGGCACCAGTTCTACGCGCCCTTCGGCGGGCCCTATTACCAGAGCGTGGCCTCGCGCTACGGCACGCCCGGCTACACCGACGCCGAGCGCCGCCTGCTGCTGGTGCGCCTGCTGCGCGACTTCCGCATCTCGGACGCGGCCGCCGTGACCGTGCGCGTGGAGCCGGTGTATGATATTGGTAACAAGATACTCGACTACTCCTTCGGCGTGTACCTGAACTTTCGGCAGGAGTGGCTGCTGGGCAACCTGGCCCGCCGGGTGCGGGTGGGGCAGTAAAGCGCAGCGGGGCCCTAGGGCCGGCACTACGCCCCGGCGGCGTAGCGCACGAAGTACAGAATGTCGGGCTCGCGGGGGGCGAGGGCCCGCTGCAAGCTCAGCCGCAGTCGCGGCCAGAAGCCAGGTAGCGCGTAGTTTTCCTCGGCCACGAAGCCCAGCGCCTGGGCCACCGCCTGCCCGCGTAGGTTGTCGGCAAAGCAGCGAATGAGCAAGCGCGCGGCGCTCACCGGCCCAAAGCCGAAGCCCACCACTGCCCTTAGGGCCTCGCGGGCGTAGCCCTGGCCCTCGGCCTCCGGGGCCAGGTAGTAGCCAATTTCGGCTTGGCCAGCTAGCTGCGGCATCAGGCAGATGTCGCCCAGGTAGGCGTGGCTGGTGCGGTGCCAGATGCCGAACACGTAGAAGCGCCCGGTGCGCCAGTCGCGGGCGAAGGCGGCCAGTTGCGGCGGCGCGTGGGCCAGCGTGGGCACTGCCTGCAGGCGGTCTGGAAACGAGGTGGCCAGCCGGCTGCGGCTTTGGTCGAGCACGGCAAAAAAAGGTGGGGCGTCGGCTGCCTCGTAGGGGCGCAGCAGCAGGCGCGGCGTAAGAAGTACTAGGGGGTCCAGGCCGATAAAGGGGGCAATGGGCATAGTGAACAATAACCCCCTAGGCCTAAAACTAGTAAGAAAATGCTCAGTACACACCCCCTTTTCTCCTTTTTCCATGAATAGATTACCAGGTAAAGTGGCCATCGTGACGGGTGGCGGCGCTGGCATTGGCGAGGCCATTGCCAAACGGTTTGCGCAAGAAGGGGCCGCCGTAGTGGTGGCCGGCTTCCCCGAAGACCCGGTGCAGGCCGTGGTAGACGAAATAAAGGCCAGCGGCGGCCGGGCCACGGCCTTCGAGGGCGACCTTTCGAGCCAGGCCGTGGCCGAAGCCTGCGTGCAAACCGCCGTGGGGGAATTCGGCCAGCTCGATATTTTGATAAACAACGCGGGAGCCTTCCCGGCCGCCAAGGAGCTGGACGAATACCCGGTGGAAGCGTTTGAGTACATAGTAAAGAACAACATCTACACCACCTTTCACATGAGCCGCGCGGCCCTGCCTGAGCTTAAGAAAACGCGCGGCAACATCGTGACGGCCGGTTCGGAAGCGGGCCACATGGGCGAGCCCATGAACACGCCCTACGGCGGCACCAAGGGCTTCAACCACGCCTTTACGCGCGGCATTGCTGGCGAGCAGGCCAAGCACGGCGTGCGCGCCAACTGCGTAGGGCCCGGCCCCATCGACACGGCCTGGACGCACAAGGAAACCGGCCCCATGACGGCCGAAATGGAAAAGCAAACGACGGAGGGCGTGCCTATGGGCCGCCGCGGCACCACCGAAGAAATTGCCAACGTGTACCTGTTTCTGGCTTCTGACGAGGCCAGCTACGTAACGGGCGCCATTTATTATGCCGATGGCGGCACCACAATTTCTAAAAGCAGCTCGGGTGCCCAGGTGCCCGCCGAGCTGAAGAAAGAGCCGAAGGGCGAGCTGGACATTCGCCACAGCAAGGATGGCAACACCGAAGTGCGCCCCGAAAATGCCGGCCGCATGGTGCGCCACTAGGCCGAACTATAGCTACGTAAGGCGCTAGCGCAGTAAGCTGCCTAGGCCCCTAGAAGATAAAAAGGCTACCCATACGGGTAGCCTTTTTATCTTCTAGGGGCCTAGGGTATCTCGGTGCATAAAAGGGACTCAGCCTAGGTAGGCGCTCGCCCTGATTGGTAGCTACGCGTGCTGCCGGGGGCTGCCCAGGGCCTGCTGGGTGCGCATCACGTTTACCTGGCGGGCGGCTTCGTTGAAGAACTCCAGGCGGCGGATGAGCATTTCCTTCACGAATACCCGGCCTTCGGGCGTGCGCATAATGGTGTGCTTATCGGCCAGTACGCGCTGCAGGGCGGCCAGCACTTGGTCTTCGTGGCGCATAAACTGCTGCTGAAACTCGGCCAGCCGCGCCACGCCGGTGGCCGTGAGGGTAAAGTGCTCGCCAGCACCTTGGTTCAGCACCTCACACAATACGTAGACTTCCAGCGGCAAACTGGTTTCGAGGGCCGTGGTACGCAAGTCGAGGCCGGCGGCCAAGGCGTCTAATATCACGCGCACGTTGCGCTCAAACTGCTGGTAATAGGCTTGGGCTTCCATGGTATCAATAGCTGACGATTGACAACTGATAATTAGTGACTGATAATTGACCTAAAGTAATTCATTAACAATCTGTTCCACTGTTACGCCCTCAGCTTCGGCCTTGAAGTTGCGCACGAGGCGGTGGCGCAAGATGGGCAAAGCTACGGCGCGCACGTCTTCAATATCGGGCGAGTATTTGCCCGTGAGCAGGGCGTTGCACTTGGCGGCCACTATCAGGTACTGGCTGGCCCTAGGGCCGGCGCCCCACTCTAGCAATTGCTTGGCCCTAGGGGCGGCGCGCTCGCCCTGAGGGCGGGTTTGGTGCACCAGCCCCACGGCGTACTCTACCACATTGTCGGCCACTGGCACGCGGCGCACCAAGGCCTGGTAAGCCTGAATATCGGCGGCGTGCAGCACCTTGCGCACCGTGGGCTTGCGGTCAGTGGTAGTATTTTTCACGATGTTCAGTTCCTCCTGGTAGCTCGGGTAGCCCAGCTCGATGTTGAACATGAAGCGGTCGAGCTGCGCCTCGGGCAGCGGGTAGGTGCCTTCCTGCTCGATGGGGTTTTGGGTGGCCAGCACGAAGAAAGGGCGCGCCAGCGGGTAGCGCTGCCCGGCCACCGTCACGGCATACTCCTGCATGCTTTCGAGTAGGGCGGCCTGAGTTTTGGGCGGCGTGCGGTTAATCTCGTCAGCCAGGATGATGTTGGAGAAAATCGGGCCCTTCACGAACTGAAAATCGCGCTGCTGGGTCAGCGTTTCTGAGCCCACAATGTCAGAGGGCATCAGGTCGGGCGTAAACTGAATGCGGTTGAACGAGAGGTCGAGCGCCTCGGCGATGGTATTGACTAGCAGCGTTTTGGCCAGGCCCGGCACGCCCACCAGCAGGCAGTGGCCCTGGGCAAACACGGCCGTGAGCACCAGCCGCACTACTTCGTCCTGCCCCACTATCACCTGACCGATTTCCTGCCGCAGCTGCTGGAAAGCCACCTTCAGCGCATCGGCCGCTTCTTTATCGTTTTGAAATTGAGCCATTAGAGCTACTAGATACTAGTATTATGCAGAATAATGAAGAACGTCATGCTGAGCTTGTCGAAGTATCTCTACCGAACTATGCCCTAGGGGCGTGGGAGAGATGCTTCGGCAGGCTCAGCATGACGTTCAGGAAATCAGTGCGGCACCCGCGTCCGCGTCATTGTTCGTTGCCTGCCGCCAGCACTTTGCACTGCGCATATTCGGGGGCTACTTCCAGGTACACGGTGTTGCGGTTTTTTTCGTACCACTCCTCCAAGGCCTTGCTTTTCTTCTCGTTGAGCGCGGCCTGCGATATTTTCTGGTAGTCGTCGAGCAGGTTGGCCTGGTGGGGCGGCGTGTTGCTCTTGAGGTACAGAATGCGCATGGCGTCCTTGCCATCGTCAGTGCGGTAGGAGAGGGGCGGCGTAATGTGACCCACTTTCATGGTGTCGATGGTGAAGAAGATGGCCGGGTCGAGCTTGTCGAGGGGCAGCTTCGAGCCGCCGTCCTGGCGGTTGGCCAGCAGGCCGCCGTTGCCGCTGGTATTCTTATCGGTGCTGTTGTCCTTAGCTGCCTTGGCAAAGCTGAGGCTATCGGCCAAAATCTGTTTACGCAGGCGCGTTAGCTTCACGGCTGCCTCGCTGGCGTCGGCCGCGCCGGTGGTGGGCTTCAGCAAAATGTGGCGGGTCGAGTACTGGTCGCCCTTACGCTCGATGAGCTGAATGAGGTGAAAGCCAAACTGCGACTCAACCACCGGCGAAAGCTGGCCGGGCTCTAGCTTGCGCGAAGCCGCCTCATATTCAGGCACTAGCTCTCCCTTCTTAAAGAGCCCTAGGTAGCCGCCCTGGGCGGCCGAGCCGGGGTCTTGCGAGTACTTCTTGGCCAGCTCTTCGAAGCTCTCGCCCGCCTGAATGCGCCCGCGTAGGTCGTTGAGCTGGCTGATGGCCGCCTGCTTGGCCTTGTCGTTCACCTGGGCCGGGATAACTATCTGACCCACTTCTACTTCGGTAGAGTAGTACGGCAAGCTGTCCTTCGGAATCTTGTCGAAGTACTCCTTCACCTCGCGAGGCGTCACCGTCACCTTGCCCGAAATCTTTTCCTGCATCTCCTGCTGCACCAACTGGTCGCGCACTTGCGGGCGCAGGTCTTCTTTCAGCACCCGCACGGGCTTGTTATACAGCTCTTCCAGCTTTTTTTCCGAGCCTACCTGCTGCACGAAGTAATTCATGCGGCGGTCCAGCTCGCTGCTCACCTTGGTATCGGTCACGGTCACCGAGTCAATATCGGCGCGGGCTAGCATTAGCTTGTTCAGCACTAGCTCTTGCAGCACGCGGCAGCGCAGGTCGGGCGGCAAGGGCTTACCCTGGGCGCGAGCTTCCTGCTGGGCCACGATGCCTTCCACATCGGACTTCAGAATTATTTGGTTATCAACCTTGACGATGATGCCATCAAGCATTTGCTGCCCGCTGCGCGGCCGGCTCAGGCCCAGCTGGGCGCGGCTAGCCAGGGGCAGGCTGAAAAACAGGAGTGCCACGAGGCACCAGGATAGTCGTTGCATAAGTATTCAGTAAACAAGTGGCTATGAGCCAGTAACCATTGACCAAAAGCAGGGTAATCAAAAAGCAACGCGCCGCCTAGTATGCCAGCGGCTTTAACCTATAGAGCTCCCTAGGGGGCAAATGGTTGCCAGCTGGTTAGCTGAACGCGGCCGACTAGCAAAACATGGCGGGCAAACGGGCAAAATATCAACTTTCTTTTCGCAAAGGAAATGTCTGGCCGGCGGCCGGGGCCTAGGGCCCAGCTTGCCGGCCTACTTCGTCACGAGCTTTGTCACTTCTTCCTCGTTTATTTTCACTGGGTATTCGGCGCGCAGCTGCTCAATCCACTGCTTTTCGAGGTAGTTCTGGTAGTCGCTGGTGGCTTGGCCGCGGGCGTCGGCCAGGCGCTTGGGGCCGGGTGGCATGCTCTGCTGCACCTCCAGCAGGTAGTAGCGCCCATCTTGCTGGGTGCGGTAGGTGCCGGCGGGCTGGGTCAGGTACTCGTCCATCACCTTGCTATCACCCTTTTGGAAGGTGCGCTGCTGGATTTGCACCGCTAGCGGGTTCTGCTGGTTGAGGCGAGCCTCCACAGTGGTAGGCGAGCTGCTGAAGAAGCTCACCTTGGTATCGCCGGTGGCCGAGGTGGGGCTGCCGGCGGAAGCTAGGCTGAGGTGCTGGCGGGCCACGCCTCCGGTTTTGAGTAGGTAGTCGAGGGCCGCGGCGGCGCGCTGGCGGGCTAGGGCCGCGCTTTCGCCGCGCCGCATGTGCCCGGTTACGGTGGCCGAGAGGGTGGTGTCCTGGTTGAGGCGACGGGCCACGTCATCCAGCGCCAGCACGCCGGTGCTCTTGGCCGGCGCGGCGGTGCCTAACGAGAAGTGCACCAGCGCCGAGCCGGCCTTGCCGGCTACTGGGTAGCGGCCAGCCGCCAGCTCGCGCTGGGCGCGTTTCAGCACTGCCGGCGAGGCCGCCGAAATGAGCGTGCCCCGCACCCGCTGCCCAAACTGGTAGTTGGCCTGGTTAGCCCCAAAAAACTTGCGCAAACCGGCCGTATCCTCAATGGCTTTGCTCCACACTTTTTGGTCCATGAGCTGAAATAGCAGGATGCCGTCGCGGTACTCCTGCACCAGCATCCGGTAGTCCTCATATTTGATGGGCAGGTGGTCGCGCTCGTAGTCGGTCAGCTTCTGGTCCACGTACTGGTCGTAGAGCTGCTGCATGGCAAACTCGGGCGTGGCCGTAGGGCGCGGGCGTTGGTTTTGCTGCACGTAGGCCAAGAAATCGCCCACCGGGTAGGCCTGCGTCATGATGGTAAACAGCGCCAGCTTGTCGCTGACTGGCTTCACGGCCTTGCCCGCCTTGCCGCTACTGGCGGGGGCTAGGCGGGCGGCGGCATACTTGTAGTGGCCGTGCGTAAGGGTGGTGTCGCCCTGAGCGAAAGCGAGTTGCTTGGCGGCCGGAATCTCCCGGAACTGGTCTTCCTGGCGCACGCGCTTGAGGAACGCGGCGCGGTTCAGCTCCGAGCGCGAGTCCTTGCCCACCTTGCTGGTGAGCGTAGGCTTCAGCGTTTCAAACGAGGGAATCGGCTGCTTTTCCACCAGCTTGATGATGTGCCAGCCGTAGGGCGTTTGCACCGGCGGGGCAATGTCGCCGGACTTTTGCAGCTTAAAGGCCACTTCCTCGAAGGCGGGAATCATGCGGCCGGTGCCGAAGGCGGGCAAGTCGCCGCCGTTGGGCGCCGAGCCGGCGTCTTCCGAAAACTGGCTCACCAGCCTGTTCCAGTTCTCGCCCTTCTGCAGGCGGGCGTACAGTTCGTTGATTTTTTTGTGGGCGGCGGCCGAGTCGGCCCTAGGGGCCTGGGGCGTCACGCGCACCATCAGGTGGGCCACTTTTACCTCGCCCTGGGCCGGGCGGCGGTCGTTTACCTTAATAATATGGTAGCCGAAGCGCGTGCGGATGGGCGAACTTACCTGCCCTACCGGCGTGCTATAAGCGGCCGACTCGAACGGGTACACCATCTGCATGGCCGTGAAGTAGCCAAGCTTGCCGCCGTTTTCCTTGGCCGAGGGGTCTTCGCTGGTGGTGCGGGCCAGGGTCGTGAAATCCTCGCCGCCCGTGGTGACGCGCTGGCGCAGGGCCACTATCTTCTGGTAGGCGGCCAGGGTATCGGCGGGGGTGGCGTCGGGCGCCACCCGCAGCAAAATGTGCGAGGCATTCACTTCCTGGCCCATGCGGGCGTAGGCCTCGCGCACCAGCTGGTCGGTCACACCCTTCTCCGTGAGGTAGGGCTGGGCCAACTGCTGCCGGTAGCCGTCCAGCTCGCGCCGAAAGGCCTGCGTGGTATCGAGGCCGTGCTTTTCGGCGTCGAGTACTTTCAGCCGGAAGTTAGTGTACAGGTTCAGGTACTCCGCCACGCTGGCACGGGTGCCGTAGTCGGCGGCCGTGCCGTTGTTTTTCTTATATACGTAAGCGAACTCGTGGGCCGGTACGGCGGTAGCGCCCAGCGTTTCAATGGTGGGCCCGGCGGGCGGCAGGGCCACTCCTACGGTTTGGGCTAGCCCGGCCGGCACGGTAGCCGCGGGGGTGGGCTTGCTGGTTTGGCAGGCAGCCAGCTGCAGCAACAGAGCGGCAACGGCCCCCGCCGGCAAGAGGCGAGAAAGCATAGATGGAGAGAACAGCTTGAACCGAATAGGCTAAGGAATGAGCCAACCCGGTACAACACAAGTGCAATTTTACGAAGGAAAACGCGGGTACGCCGCCCAACACGAAGCTGGCCTCAATGAGTTTCCGGCGGAGCTACCTCGGCAGTGTAGCCCTTTTCGTTCTCAACCGGCCCTAGGGCCCGGCTGCCCCTACCCCAGCAGCTTAGTGAGGTGGCAGATGGTGTGCGAGTCGCGCTCAAAAAACACCACCTTATCCATGATGCGCGACACCAGCGCCATGCCCATGCCGCCCTTGCGCCCCTGCCGAATGTACTCGCGCATGTCGGGCGAGGGCGCCACGTTGCCGGGCAGGAATAGCGTATTGCTATGGTCCTCAATCTCCACGTCCAGGTTGTGGTCGCGCAGCTGCATCAGCAGGTCGAGGTACTGCGAGGCATCTTCCTCGTTAGCGTGAATAATGAAGTTGGCTACCACCTCATCCACGGCCAATACCACTTGGTTCACCAGCACCTCGTTGCCGTGGGCCGCCAGCAAAAAATCGCGCACAAAGTCGCGCACCTGCTGGAGGTTTTGGCGCGAGCATTGAATGCGTAAGTGGCGGGTCACGGGGTAAGTGATGAGTTAAAAGTTATGAGTTATGAGTTGGTTGTTACGAGCAGCCCTAGGCCAATTCATAACTCATAACTTTTAACTTCAAAGGTTAGGCGGCTTGGGCTTCCTGCTCGGTTTGCACGATGTTCATTAGCGAGTCGAGGCCGAGTATCTCAAACACGTTGAACACCTTTTCCTGCATGTTGAAGAACACCAGCTTCACGTTGGCATCCTGCAGGCGCTGCAAGTGGGAAATAAAAACGCCGAGGCCCGCCGAGGAAATGTAGCTGAGGCGTTGGCAATCGATGAGGACCTTTTTGTAGTTCAGCAGCTCGGGTTTGGCCAGCTCAGCATCAAGCACTACGGCCGACGAGGCATCTAGCTCGCCATCGAGCAGAAAAGTCTGGGTATCGCCAGAGGGTTGCGCGGTTACTTTCATAATACGGCCCATACGCGGACGCTACGGCTGGGGTTGGGAGGCTTTGAACTTGACCACGAGCAGCGTCTGGTCGTCGTGCAGGGGTTGGCCGTGGCTAAACTGCTGCACGTCATTACGGATGTACGTATTGATGCCCTCGGCCGATTGCGAGAAGCATTCGCCCAGCATCTCACGCAGGCGGTCCTCGCCATACTCGTCGCCGGTCGCGTTGCGCGCCTCCACAATGCCGTCGGTATAAATCACCATCACGTCGCCGGGGTTATAATCCCAAAACTGCGTTTTGACGTGCTTACCGTAGCTGTCGTTGCGGATAATGCCCAGCCCTAGGCCCTCGGTGTGAAAATAGCTCACCTCCTCCTGAATAGAGTGGTAGTAAAGCGTGTGGCAGTGCCCGGCCCGCGCAAAGCTGAAGCCACCTGCCTGGTAATCAATCAAGTAAAAGGCGGCCGTGATGAACGAAGAGCGTTCGAGGCAGTGCGTGAGCGCCTCGTTGGCTTGCACCATAAAGCGGTGCGGGTCGGGAAAACGCTGCCGGTCGCTTTTGGCCAGCGGGTTGGGTTGCATCAGGGCGTGGAAGATGCCCTTCATCTGGGCCGTGTGGAAGGCGGCCGTCACACCCTTGCCGCTCACATCGCCAATGAGCACGGCCAGCTTCTGGCCTGGCAGGTGCAGAAAGTCGTAGAAGTCGCCGCCCACTTCCTTGGCCGCCTGGGCGTAGGTGCTGATTTCAAACCAGTTGTCGGTAGGCAGCTGCTTGGGAATGAGGCGCTCCTGCACCAGCGCCGCAATGCGCAGCTCGTCTTGGGCGCGCTGGCTCACCTGCGCCTCGCGCATCAGCTGCAGGTTTTCGAGGCTGAGGGAGGCCTGGGTAATGAAAGTGCGTAGCATGCTCAGGTCGTCGGGCTCGAAGCTTTCGGGCTCCGTTTTGAGTAGCATGAGCGTGCCAAAGTTGTGGGGGCCACCGTTGTGCAGCGGCAGCAGGGCCAGCGAGCCGTAGCCCGCCAGCCCTAGGCCCTGCAGCAGCTGCGAGCGCTCCAGGTCGTTGTCGACTAGCTCGTGGGCGGGGCCGGCGGTGGGATTGGCCAGGTGGTCGCGCAGCCGGATGCCGGTGTCGGCACCCAGCTGGTAGGCAATGGGTGCCCCCTCCGCCCCCTCCATATCCTGGAAGCGCGGGTCGAGCCAGGCGGCGTCGGCCTGCAGGGTTTGCACCACCGAATTGAGCAAGTTTTGGTAAATTTCCTGGGGCGTTTTGCCGCGCTGAATCACCTGGCTGAACTGCTGCAAGCTCATAAATTCGGTGCGGCGCTGCTCATACACGTCGGCCACGGGCAGGTTGAAGAACGACACCAGCAGGCCCGCTACCGCATACACCACCGCAAAAAACGACGCCAGCAGCAGGAAGCTCTGCTGGGCCGCCGGCGCCGCCAGGGTAGGGTCGGCCTGCGCCTGGCGCAGGTAAAACAGAAACAGCACCAAAAAGCCCAAGATGCCGAGCTGCATCGCAATAGCCTGGGTTTTTTGGCCGGTAGAGAGGTAGGCCACCCAGCGCTGATGCCCGCACAAATAGATACCGAAGATGCCGATGGCAGCGTACACCACCAGGCGCAAAACCGGTGGCAGCGCCCAGGTAGTTAGCTGCAGCAGCAGCAGCGCCCCCAGCAGCACTTCAAAGGCCAGCCACTCGCGCCGCAGCCGCACGCCCCCCCGAAAGCCTACCAGCGCCCGCCAGGTGTAGAGCGTTTGCGAGAGCAGCCCAATAAAAAGCGCCAGCGCGATGGTGTAGTCCACGGCCCGGTTGGTGTGGGTGTTGGGCTCAAGCCAAGCTAAGCCTTCTACCACCGCTAGGCCCGCCGTGAGGGCCAGCGCCCGCCAAAATAGCTGCCGTAGCGTGCCCAAAAAGTTGTGCCCCCGCAGCGGCCCAGTTTGGATGTGGGCGAAGCTGAACACGCAAGCCGCAAAGCCGCCCTGCGCCGCTAGCGTCAGCCAATGGGGCCAGCCCACCCCCAGCCCAATGCCCGTACTGCCCTGCCCTAAGGTACCCAGCAGCAGCGCCCCCCAAAAAAGGGCGGCCAGTACTAAGAGCCAGGCTGAGCGCGGAAATTTAGGCATAGAGGCAACGGCGGAAACAAAAATACAACTAGGCGCAGTGGGGCTGCGCCCGGCAATTGCTGAGTGGGCAAGTCAAGGGCGTAAAAATACGCAAGCTGGCCGTTACGCCGGAAGCGGCGAGCTTGCTAAAAAAGTAAGCCCGCCAGTGTCCTAGGGCCCTGGCGGGCCTAAGCCGGGCCCTAGGGCACTGGTAGAGCTGCTACCGGCTCGAGTAGTTGGGGGCTTCGCGAGTAATTTGCACGTCGTGGGGGTGGCTTTCGCGCAGGCCGGCCCCGGTGATGCGCACAAACTGCGCCTGCTGCAGCGCGGCCAAGTTGGCGGCGCCCACGTAGCCCATACCGGCGCGCAGGCCGCCCACCATCTGGTAGAGCACCTCGCTGGCGTCGCCCTTGAAGGGCACGCGGCCCACGATGCCTTCGGGCACCAGCTTCTTCACGTCGTCCTCAGCATCCTGGAAGTAGCGGTCTTTCGAGCCTTCCTCCATGGCCTCCACCGAGCCCATGCCGCGGTAGCTTTTATAGCGGCGGCCTTCGTAAAGCTGCAGCTCGCCGGGCGCCTCGGTGGTGCCGGCCAGCAGCGAGCCTACCATCACGGCGGCGGCCCCGCCGGCCAGCGCCTTCACAATGTCGCCCGAAAACTTGATGCCGCCATCAGCCACCAGCGTGGCGCTGGTGCCGGCTAGGCCCCTAGCCGCCTCCAGCACTGCCGACAACTGCGGCACCCCAATGCCGGCAATGATGCGGGTAGTGCAGATGCTGCCTGGCCCCACGCCCACCTTCACCACGTCGGCGCCGGCGTCGGCCAGGGCCTTGGCCCCGGCGGCGGTGGCCACGTTGCCGGCCATCAAGTCCACCTGCGGATAAGCTTTTTTAATGCGGCGCACCGCGTCGAGCACGCCCTGGCTGTGGCCGTGGGCGGTGTCGATGCTGAGCAAATCGACGCCCGCCTCAACTAGCGCGGCGGCGCGGGCCATCAGGTCGGCCGTTACCCCTAGGGCGGCGCCCACGCGCAGGCGGCCCTGCGCATCTTTGCTGGCGTTGGGGGCGCGGCGGCGCTTGCGAATGTCCTTATAGGTCATCAGGCCGGTGAGGCGGCCGGCATCGTCTACCAGCGGCAGCTTGTCCACCTTGCGGTCTTGCAGCATGTTCTCGGCCTCGGCGCGGTCGGTGCCGGCGGGGGCCGTTACCAGGCGCTCGCGCGGCACCATCACGGTAGTTACCAGCGGGCTCAGGTCGCGCTCAAAGCGCAGGTCGCGGCTGGTGATGAGGCCCACCAGGCGGCCGTCGGCCTCCACGATGGGCACGCCGCCAATGTGGTGCTTGCGCATGAGGCGGTTGGCTTCGTCGAGGGTGGCGGTGGGCGGCAGGGTGAAGGGGTCAAGGATAACCGCCGACTCGGAGCGCTTGACGCGGCGCACCTGTTCGGCCTGAGCCTTTACACTCATGTTCTTATGAATGACGCCCAGGCCGCCTTCCTGCGCCAGCGCAATGGCCATGTCGGCCTCGGTCACGGTGTCCATCGCGGCCGAGAGCAGGGGCAAATGCAGCCGGATGCGGGAAGTGAGCTGGGTGCCGGGGTCGCAGTCGCGCGGCAATACGGCCGAGTAAGCGGGCAGCAGCAGAACGTCGTCGTAGGTCAGGGCCTCGAAGGCGATTTTAGGAGTGGCGGGGTCGGCCATAGCAAGAGGATTTTTCGGAAAAACCTATTGCCAGGCAAATATACGGCGCAAAGCCTCGACCAACCCCTGCATTGTGCCGACGGCGCCCTGCGGCCTGGCACCAAGCTTGCCAATAGCCTAGGGGTACTTCCATCCACCTTTTCCCGTTTCCTGCCATGCTTACCACATTGCTGCGCCGGGTGCTGCCGCTGTTGCTGCTGGGCACCCTAGGCCTGAGCTCGTGCGTTTCGAGCTACCGCCGCTACCCGCCCCCGCCGCCCCGCGGCTATTACCGCCACGGCTACGGCCGCCCGCTGCCACCCCCGCCGCCCCGGCCGGGCCCCTACCGCTACTAAACCTCGTTGGGGTAGGGCTAATCGGCGCCTAGTCACTGGCCGCCGCACCCCGCCCAACCCGCCCCTTCTGCCGACCAACCCCTCGGCGTCATGCGCTGCGCTCGTTTAAAGTAGCATAATTTTTCGCCTTTTTTTCACATCTGTCATGCACACATTCCTGCGCCGACTATTACCATTGCTGCTGCTGAGTGCCCTCGCGCTGGGTTCCTGCGTCACGCACCGCCACGATGGCCCACCCCCGCCTCGCCACGGGCGCGATGGCCGCCCCGGCCCGCCGCCCGGCCCGTACCGTAACTAACTACTAAGCTGAGCCCTAGGGGCAGCTAAGTCTGTCGAGCTGGCTTTTGGCTGTTCACAAAAAAAGCCTGCGCTAGGTAGCGCGGGCTTTTCCATGAGGTTCCTTTTCCACGAGAAAACCTGTTATGAGCCAACCAACCTGCCGGGTGCGAACACCCCTAGGGTTGATTGACACTACAAAGGAACGCGTTAGGTTGCGTTACTGTCCACCTCTACTAGCCAAACAAGGCACTTGCGTCGCCGAGCGGGCAGCTTGACTCTCCGAATGGCCGCTTAAATGCGCTGGTTAGCCCGGTAGTTCGGCGCCGTCGCCGGTGGTGGGGCGGCCCTGGGCGGCCGAATAGTGCCGGTGCAGCCAGCGGCTGAGGCCCCCTAGGCCGGGCAGCAGCACCCGCTCGGTAATGTTGGCCTGGTCGAGCTTATCGCGCACTTCCCACTTGAGGCGGGCGGGCAGCCGGATGCGAAAGTACAGCTCGGGCCGCTGGGCCAGCCAGTCGTGCAGCAGCGCCTGGGGCGAGCTCATGAGCGAAAACAGCGCATACTGGTGCACGATGCGCGCATCGAGCGAGGGCGGCTCCAGAAACAGCACAAACGGCTCGGCCTGCAGCTCCTCCAGGGTACTCAGGGTGGGGGCGGCGGGCAGCAGCAGGTCGGAGGTGAACACGTTGGAGCCCTCGCGCCGCAGCACCTCGTGCAGGCGCGGCGGCAGGTACTCGGCGGCTTTCACGTAGTTCAAGGCCCAAATAATGCCGTCCTGGTGGTAGGCCTGCAGGTCGTCGGTGGCGAAGTGCAGCGCTACGTAGGGCGAGTACGTCCAGTCGAGCAGGCGGGTGGGCAGGCCGTGGTGCTGGGCCAGGGCCAGCCAGTCCCAGAGGGCGGTGGCGCTGGGCGGGGCCGTGGTGTCGCGCGCATACTTGCGAAAGTTGCGCAGCAGGTGGTGCTCCAGCTCGTGGTAGTTGCCCCCTAGGCGCTGCAAGCTGGTGCTGAGCCGGTAGCCAAAGCTGCGCATGCCGCGGTACACGAAGGGCGAGCGGAAGCGGCCCAGGCGGGCATCCCAGGTTTCGCGAAACAGCAAATCCTGCAGGTGCGCCCAGCTTTGGGCCTCGTACTCGTGGGCATCGGGGAAAGGGGTCATAGCGGGGTGGGCATGACGGTCTTTTTACGCGCAACGGGCCCGCGCTACTGGTCTTCCGGGAAGTCGGCGCCGTTGCCAATCTCGGCGTGCTGCTCCACCTCCTGCTTGATGTCAGTAAACTTTCTGATGGCCTCGCGCACGGCCATCTTGCCTAGGGGCAGGTGCAGGGGCGGGTTGTCCATGCGCACGAGGTCGAACATGGCCTGGGCGGCGCGGGCGGGGTCGCCGGCCTGCTTGCCGCTGTTTTCCTGCGACATGGCCAGCGCCTTGCCCACAGTGGGCTCGTAGTCGGCAATTTTTACCTTGGTGTAGGTAGCCGAGCGTCCGGCCCAGTCGGTGCGGAAGCCGCTGGGCTCGACATTGGTGATTTTAATGCCGAGCGGCCCCACCTGCTTGGCCAGGCTTTCGCCCAGGCCCTCCAGGGCAAACTTGGAGCCGTGGTAGATACCCGCGCTCGGAAACGTAGTGAGTCCGCCAATGCTGGTCACGTTTAGAATGTGGCCGCTTTTGCGCGCCCGCAGGTGCGGCAGCACGGCCCTAATCACGCGCAGCGGCCCAAATACGTTGATGTCAAACTGGCGCTGCACCTCGGCGTCGTCAATCTCTTCGATGGGGCCCAGCGAGCCGTAGCCGGCGTTATTCACCACCACATCGAGGTGGTCTAGCTTGTCGATGGCCGTGGCGACGGCCGCTTTCACCTGGGCTTCGTCGGCCACATCGGCCACCAGGCCCAGGCCGTTGGGCTGGTGCTGCTGGGTGAACTCGTCGGCCTGGTTTTGCGCGCGAAAGGTGGCGGCTACTTTGTCGCCGTTGCGCAGCGCCAGCTCGGCCAGGTGCTTGCCAAAGCCGGTGCTCACGCCGGTTATAAACCAATTTTTAGTCATGGGTAGTAGGGAGGAAAAGGAAGGTATGCAGGGCTAAGACGCACGAGCGAGCCCGAATGTTTAGCGCTGTGCAACCTGCTGGGCTACGCTGGGGCCCCTTGCCTCTCCTGCTTGGCCCTAGGGCCACTACGCTGCTAAACTGCCCTAGGCTATCGCCGCCGGGCGGGCATCGGGCCGGTAGGAGCCGGGCTGGGTGGCCGAAGTTTCGGCCACGGTAGGCGCGCCGGCCAGCAGCAGAAAAAACAAGCCCGTGACCACGCCAATCTGGGTTTCGAGGGTGTACTCGACCAAAAAAGAGGCCGTGACAATGGCGTAGATGAGCACCAGCAGCGCATTGCGCGTGCGCAGGGCCCGCCACAGCGGGTAGTAAAAACCCAGCAGCGACACCAGCAGTCCCAGCACCCCGTAGGCGGCCAGGTTGTAAATAAATTGGTTGTGCGGCAGCAAGTAATGAGCCCGCGAAATCTGGGGGTACATATAGCCGTATTGCGCGGCCATGGCCTGGTCGAGCTGCACCTTGCTCACCCCCAGCAGCGGGTGCTCGCGAATAACGGCGTCGGCCACCTGGTACGAGTAGTAGCGGGCCGTAACCGAGTAGTTGTTGGCGCTTTCCACCGTGTCGAGCTGGGCCGTATCGGTGCGCGTATTCACGATTTTATTTTGCAGCGTGGGAAACAGCAGCAGGCAGCTGCCCCCTAGGGCCAGGGCCACCAGGGCGTTTCGCAGCATGAGGCGCCAGCGGCCGTAGTGCCCACCCAGCCAAGCCAGCCACAGCGCGCCCGCGCCATACAGCGTTACCAGCCCGCTGCGCACCGCCAGCAGGTGCTGGTATAGAAACAGCAGCACCACGCCCGCCAGCACCAGCCGGCGCCAGGGCTGCGGCAGGCGCGCGCTCGTGAGCAGCACCAGGCCCGCCAGCACCGCCATGCTCACCAGCAAACTAAAGCGAATGTGGTCGGGCACGGTCGGCATCACCTGCGACTGCAGGTACAGCTGCTCGATGAGCTGCTGGTGCCGCAGGTAGTAACCGGTGCTGCCCGCCGCCGCCGCCAGGCAGCAGCCCAGCAGCAGCAGCCACAAGAAGCGCAGGTGCCCCGGCCGCCAGGCCGGCAGCAGCAAAAAAGCCCCCGGCAGCAGCAAAAACGGCGACTCCAGCAGCAAATCCTGCCACAGCGCCGGGTCGGTAGGGGAGGTGCGCAGCAGCCCGGTGCCCAAGTGCACCAAATACACCAGCCCGAAGCACAGCAGGCTCGGCCACTGCGCCCACTGCGCCACGCGCCGCTGCTCTAGGGAGTAGCCCGCGCCAGTCAAGAACAGCCCCGCGATACCGACGCTGGATAGCACTCGCACCCAAGTAGCCGCAAATAGCCCCCCGATGATGAGCGCGCACCAAAACACGCTCATCTGCCGCACGCGCGCCTCGGAAAAAAACTGCCACATGGCCGGGGGTCAGGGAAGGCAAGGCTGGCAGAAAAAACTACCCTAGGGGCTGCCAGTCCGGGTCGCAAAGGTAGGCGCGCCGGCGGGCGGCCCTGGCAAAGTGCCCCACCAGGCCCTGGCTCCTAACGCCAGCCGGCCCTCCGCTGGCTGCCCGCACCACGCCCGCGCAGCCGTAGCTTGGGCCTGCGCTCGGAACTACAAGGTTCAGGCTACCTTCTAGGAGCTATTCCAGCTCAGCTGGCCTGGCGAGCGCAACGCCGCAATCGCAATCTGGATGACATCCTAGGCGAACTGTGTTGGGGTACTTAGCACCGCTTAGTGCGCGGAATGCTGAGCTCATAAAGATAACATGTTGATAAAAAGGCAAATAAAGTGTAATAAATTTAATACTTCTATTTGGATTTTTGTACTGCCCGCTGAACTCCTTGTACTGCTCGGGTGGCATCTAGGACGATTCGAGGCGCTTTTTAGTGAGTTTAGTAGGCACGTGCTCCATTGGTTTATCGGGCCACGGATGCTTGGGATAGCGCCCTTTCAGGTCCTTACGCACCTCAAAATAGCCCTTCTCCCAAAAGCTGCGCAAGTCGCGCGTCACCTGTGCCGGCCGCCCGCCTGGCGACAGCAGATGCAGCAGCAGCGGCACCCGGCCGCCGCCCACGGTAGGCGTTTCCGTCAGGCCAAACAGCTCCTGCAGCTTCACGGCCAACACCGGCGCGATGGCATCTTGGTAATCAAGCAGCACGAGCGAGCCGCTAGGTACCTCGAGCGCCATGGGGGCCAGGCGGTCCAGCTCCTGGCGCTGGGGCCAGCTGCCGGGCAGCCGCGCCAGCAGCGGCTCGGTTAGGTCGAGGCGCTGCACCTGCTCGAGGCTGCGCAGGCCGGCCAGGTGCGGCCCCAGCCAGGCGGGCAGCTCGGCCAGCAGCGTGGCTTCGTCCGAGGCCGGCCACGCCGCGCCGCCCAGCAACTGGTGCACAAACTGCAGGCGCTGCTGCAACTGCCGAGCGCCGTCGGTCCAGTTGAGCTTGCCTAGGCCCGCCTGCTGCAAATACCCCAGCAGGGCCGCGACTACCAGCGCCGGTTCGGGCTGGGCGAGGGGGCTGTCGGCCAGCACCAGCGCCCCCAGTCGGCGCAAGCGGCGGCCCGCCACGCGCTGGGTGGCGGGGTCGAAGCGCACCTCGTCGGTGGTGGCAATCTGGTCGGCAAAGGCCTCTTCCAACTCGGCGCGGTCGAGGGGCGCGGCCAGGGTGGCGCGGGGCGCGGCGGCGGTGCCAGCCAGGTAGGCCACCGCAAAAAACGGTGCCTGCGCGTCTACATCTTCCGTGCGCAAGCTCACGCGCTGGCCCGTAACGAGGCGCAGCCGGTCGGGGGCTTCGCGCTGGGCCAGCCGGTCGGGGTAGGCCAGGGCCGTGAGCAGCCCTAGGGGCGCCTTGGTAAGCAAGAACCCAGTTGCGTCACCTTTTAGGCCCAGCCGGCCGCGCAGGTGGCGGGCCACGTCGCGCACGCGCTGCAGGGTGGCGTGGTGCAGGGCCAGGCCCGGTAGCGGCGGCCGGCCGCTGGCCAGGGCCTCCAGGCGCAAGCGCAGGTCGGGGGGCAGCGGGCGCGGGTCGGTAGGGGTAGCCCAGCGCAGCAGGTCGCGCTCGGCCAGCAGGGCGGCCAGCGCGGCGGCGGCTGGGCCATAGCCCAGCGCGTGGCCGCGCACCACTAGGTGCCCCAGGCGCGGCGGCAGCCCCAGGCGGGCCAGCGCGCGGCCGTGGGGCGTGGCTTTTAATGAGGTAAAGACTAGGAGGGAGGCGTCAAAACGCTGGGTAGTTCCGCTGTCGGGGCTACCTTCAGCTACCGTTTCAGTTTTTGGCGCTTCCCGGTTAGTGCCTGCCACCGCCCCTAGGCGCACCAGCAGTGCCCGAGCCTGGGCCAGGGCGGCGGGCGGCGGCGCGTCGAGCCAGCGCAGGGCGGTGGCTTCCTGGGCGCCCCAGAGGGCTAGCTCCAGGGCCAGGGCGCTGAGGTCGGCGGTTTGGATTTCGGGCGGGCGGTGGGCGGGCAGCGCGTGGTGCTCGGCCTCGGTCCAGAGGCGGTAGCAGGTGCCGGGGGCCAGGCGGCCGGCGCGGCCCCGGCGCTGGTCGGCGGCGGCGCGGGCTACGGGCACGGTTTCGAGGGTGGTGAAGCCGGTGCGCGGCACAAAGCGCGGCACCCTGGCAAAGCCGCCGTCAATTACCACCCGCACGCCCTCAATGGTGAGGCTGGTTTCGGCAATACTAGTGGCTAGTATCACCTTGCGGCGGCCCGCGGCGGCCGGGCGCAGGGCGGCGTTCTGCACTTCCAGGGGCAGCTCGCCGTGCAGCAGGTGTAAGTCAACGGTGGGCTCTAGGGCGGTTAGTTTTTTCTCGACGCGCTGCAAGTCGGCCACGCCGGGCAAAAACACCAACACGTCGCCCGCGTGGGCTGCTAGGGCCTGGCGCACTTGCGCGGGCACCAGTTCGGCCAGGCGCTCGCTGGGCTTGGCGGGCAAGCCGGCGGCCCGGCGCGGGTCGAGGTAGTGGGTGTCGATGGGGAACAAGAAGCCGGCGCTGCTCACCACCGGCGCGGGCAGCCACTCGCCCAGCCGCCGGGCCTCCAGGGTGGCCGACATCAGCAGCAGGCGCAGCTCGGGCCGCAGCACGGCCTGCGCATCCAGGGCCAGGGCCAGGCCCAGGTCGGCATTCAGGCTGCGCTCGTGAAACTCGTCGAACACCACCGCGGCCACGTCCTCTAGGGCCGGGTCGTCTTGCAGCATCCGAATCAAGATGCCCTCGGTGATGACCTCGATGCGCGTGGCGGCCGATACCCGGCTGTCGAGGCGCACGCGGTAGCCCACGGTAGCGCCCACGGGTTCGCCCAGCAGCTCGGCCAGGCGGGCGGCGGCGGCGCGGGCGGCCAGCTGCCGGGGCTCCAGCACCAGGATTTTTTGGGCGGCGGGGCGCCATTCGGCCGCCAGCAGCGCCAGGGGTACCACGGTGGTTTTGCCCGCGCCGGGCGGCGCCTCCAGCACGGCGCGCGAACTGACCGCCAGCGCCGCCAGCAGCTCGGGCAGGGCCGCCACTACGGGCAGGTTGGGCAGGGGCGGCAGGCGAAAATCGTGGGGCACGGCAGGAAAAGGCAAAGCGGACTACAAAGTAAAAGCCGCCCGCCCCAGCGCCTTGGTGCGGCCGCGTACCCCTAGGGTAGCGTGGAGCTAATAGGCCGTGGCCTTATTAAATTAGGTAATTGAAAAAAAGCCGTCCTGCTGAGCTTGTCGAAGCATCTCTACCGAACATACGGCGCGGTAGAGATGCTTCGACAAGCTCAGCAGGACGGCTTTTTTTGTTCATATAAGATAAGGCGATACCCTAGGCCCTAGGGCCCGCGGCGCCGGCAACTGCCCCCGCGGGCCGGATGGAAGCCGACGCCGGCGCGCCCTGGGCCAGAAGCCGCGCCAGGCGCAGGTAGTAGCGGGCCCGCCGCGCCCGAAAAAGCAGCTTGACGACAAACACCCAGCGCAGCAGCCAGGCCTGCATGGGGTTAAAGTTTTTGCGCAGAAAGTAAGCCAGCGAGATGTAGAACTCGCGCAAAATGGGGTAGCCCGGCGCACTGCTGCTGCCGCCCAGGTGGGTAAACTCCGAGGCCGGACTCACCACCACCTCGCGGCCGGCTTGCCACACTTGCCAGGCCAGGTCCTCCTCCTCGCAGTACAGAAAGTAGTGCTCATCGAGCCCGCCTACTTGCGCAAACAGCGCCGCGTCGGCAAACATAGCGGCGCCCGTTACCAGGTCGGCGCGGTAGGGCTGGCGGGTGGTGCGGGCGTTGCGCGGCGGGTGATGCCCTAGGCCCACAGTTCGCGTAAAGGTGCGGCCCAGCACCTTATCGGCCAGGGTGGGGAAGTAGCCAGCGGTTTCCTGCCACTCGCCCTGGCGGCCGTACATCTGGGGCGCGGCCAGCCCAATGGCGGGCCGCGCGGCCAGCAGGGCGCTCAGCTCGGTCAGGCAGTCGGTGCGCAGCAGCGTGTCGTTGTTGAGCAAAAACACGTAGTTGGGGTGTACGGTGGGCGCAGCCGTGCGGTAGCCCAGCATGTTGCCGCCCGCAAAGCCCAGGTTGACGGCCGAATAGCAAAGCAGTACCTCGGGCTGGGCAGCCAGCGCGTGCAGCGCCGTCCGGTCGGCCGGGGCCGAGGCATTATCCACTACCACCACGCGGTAGGCGGTGCCGGGCGCAGTATGATGCCGCAGCGACGCCACGCAGGCCACCGTGTGGGCGGCCGTGTTGTAGTTGACGAGCACGACTAAAACCATGGTAGCGGAAAGCAGCGGGCAAGAAGCCCCCAAAGGTAGCGGCCGCGCCGCCGGCCCTCACACCACTTGCAGGCGCCACAAATTGACGTGCAGCGGGCCGCCGGCCAGCAGGTGCGGCGCGCCGGTGGGCGTGGGTAAGCCGTGGCCGGCCAGCAAGTCCGAGCGGTACTCCAGCAGCGCTGCCTGGCGCAGGGGCCAGGGCGCGTGGCTGATGCGGCCCCGGTAGAGGCGCTCGCCCCGGCCGGGCGCCCCGCCGCCACCGGCCGCGTAGAGGCAGTAGCGCTCGGTGAGGAAGAACTCGAGCGAGCCGGGCGCGGTGGGTGGCAGGGCAGCCCCTAGGGCCCAGGTGGCCGCAAACTGCGCGGCGGGCGCGCCGTTGTGCACGCGGTGGCCGGTGTAGCGCAGCTGCGCGGGGGCGGGGCGCTCCAGGGCCAGCCGGGCCCGGAAGTAGGGTAGGTAAAAGAAGGTGCGCGCCGCCCACACGGCCAGGGCGTTGGTGGCATCGAGCGAGAAAAACCACACGCCCGGCACGCCGTCCAGGTGCACGTAGGTGCGCACGTTGAGCTCCAGAAACTCGCGCACGCCGGGTACGGGTGGCGTAAGGCGGCTGCGCACGTTCCACATCCGAAACGGCACTATCCCAATCCACGCCTGCCCCTCGAAGGTATCGACCTGCAGGCGCGGCGGCAGGTGCGGCTGGATAAGCTCGGGCGGTACTGGCCAGTGCATAAACAGCAGGTCGCCCCAGTCCTGGTGCATCAGCGGGCGGCCTAGGGGGCGCTCGCGCTGGGCGAGGCGCTGGGCAAGGGTGGGCATGGGAGTGGTGAAATGGTAAGTAAAACAGCACGTCATTCCGAGCTTGCGCGGAATTTCTACCGCGCTGCTGGCGAATTAGGCGGGCGCTACATAGCGGCGCAGCGGCGATTCCGCGCAGGCTTGGAATGACGTGCTGTTTCGCCCATTACCCTAATAAAGCGGCACCGTGGAGTCTACCTCGCGGCTCCAGGCGTCGATGCCGCCCTTTAAGTTAAGCAGGTTTTCGTAGCCCAGGCGATGTTGCAAGTAGCCTAGGGCCTGGGCCGAGCGCACCCCGTGGTGGCAAATGAGCACCACCGGGCCCTGGCGGCGAATTTCCTGGGCAGCGCGGCGCGGCACCTCGCCCAGCGGCAGCAGCTGGCTGCCGGGCAGCCGGCAGTAGTCAAATTCCATTTCCTCGCGCACATCCACGAGCTGAATGTCTTCGCCGGCGGCCAGGCGAGCGTGCAGGGCGGCGGGGGCAATGTCGGGCAGCATGGGGGCAAAAGTACCCTGGCTGGCGGCTACCTTGCGCGGCGTTTGCTACCCGCGTTTGTATGTTGTTTTTGCTTGATGCTACCCACTTGCTCCACGATATTGGCCAGGCCGTGCGCACCACCGCCCCGCTCGAACTAGCCGGGGTGCTCACCGGCGTGGCGTGCGTGTGGCTGGCGGCGCGCAGTGTTATCTGGAATTTTCCGGTCGCCATCGTCAGCTGCGGGCTCTACATCGTGGTGTTTGTGCAGGCCCGGCTCTACTCCGACGCGGGCTTGCAGCTGGCCTTCATCGGCCTGGCCGCCTACGGCTGGTGGGCCTGGCTGCGGCGCCAGCGCCCGCCCGCCACGCCCGGCCCGCACCCCGAAGCTGAATTAACCGAGCTGCCCGCGGCGGCCCCGCTGCCCATGCCCCTACCCATTACCCGCACGCCGGCCAGGCAGTGGGCGCTGCTGGCCGCGGCGGGCGCCACCTACGCGCTGGGCGCGGGCTACCTCTTTGCCCGCTACACCAACGCCGCCCTGCCCTACTACGACAGCACCACCACCTCCGTGAGCCTAGTGGCGCAGTTTCAGCTCTCGCGCCGCCAGCTCGACAACTGGCTGCTCTGGATAGCCGTGGACGTGGTGTACGTGGGATTGTACTGGAGCCGGGGCCTGGCCCTCACCAGCCTGCTCTACGCCGTGTACCTGGCCCTGGCTGCCTACGGCTACTACCAGTGGCGCCAAGAGCAGCGGCCGCAACGGCCGCGCCTAGGGGCCGCCGCGCGCTAAAAGGGTATGCTGCGCATCTCCCTCACCGGGCCCGAGTCGGCGGGCAAAAGCACGCTGGCGGCGCAGCTAGCGGCCCACTACCGCGCTGCCTGGGTGCCCGAATACGCCCGCGCCTACCTAGCGCAGCACGGCCCCGGCTACGCGCTCCCCGACCTGGAAGCCATCGCCCTAGGCCAGCTGGCGGCCGAAGACGCGGCGGCTACCACGGCCGGCCTGCTCTTTTGCGATACCGATTTGCTGGTCATCAAAACCTGGGCCGAGCACGCCTTTGGCACCTGCCCACCCTGGGTGCTGGCCGAGCTGCGGCAGCCCCGCTACGCCCTCACCCTGCTGCTGGCGCCCGACCTGCCCTGGGCGCCCGACCCCCTGCGCGAGCATCCCGACCCCGCCCAGCGCTGGCACTTCTATGCCCGCTACAAGGCCGACTTGCAGCGTTTGGGCTGGCCCTTCGTAGAGATAAGCGGCCCGGCCGCCGAGCGCTTACCCGCCGCC
This sequence comes from Janthinobacterium lividum, assembly GCA_050954355.1. Lineage (GTDB taxonomy): Bacteria > Bacteroidota > Bacteroidia > Cytophagales > Hymenobacteraceae > Hymenobacter. The sequence goes on along the minus strand of JBPBPH010000067.1, from coordinate 43,192 downwards.
GTAGTCGCCGTAGATAAGCGGTTGAAAGATTATTGATTGTAGGGCCCATGTAAACCCATTTGTCATGGCGAGCCTGCGAAGCAATCGCAACCCGGCCGACCCTAGGGCCCTGTGCTGGTGCGATTGCTTCGTAGGCTCGCCATATCAGATGCTTTTCGAATAAGCCCTAAATCACTCATTATTAATTGCTACTTGCTCATTACAAATGAATTACACCCTTGCCAACGACCAATGCCGCGCCACCGTGGCTACCCACGGGGCCGAGCTTACCAGCCTGGTAGACTTGGCCAGCGGGCGCGAATACCTCTGGCAGGCCGACCCCGCTTACTGGGGCCGCCACGCGCCGCTGCTGTTCCCGATAGTAGGCAAGCTGCCCGATGATACCTACCTGCACCAGGGCCGGGCGTACCGACTACCGCAGCACGGTTTCGCCCGCGACCATGAGTTTCAACTGATTAAGGAAGAGACGAATAGCTTTAAGTTTCAGCTCCTGCACAGCGCCGCCACGCTGGCCGTATACCCATTTGAGTTCGACTTGCGGGTGCGCTACACGCTGCGCGGCCGCACGCTCACGGTGGGCTGGCTGGTGCGCAACCCCGCCGCCAGTGGGCAAGCGCTGCTGTTCAGCGTGGGGGCGCACCCGGCCTTCAATTGCCCCCTAGGGCCCGGCGAGCAGTTCAGCGACTACACCTTCCGCTTCGACCATCCCGTGACGCTGCGCCGCCAGTTGCTGCGCGGCGGCCTGCGCAGCGGTGATACCGCGCTGGTGCTCGATGGCCAGGCCGCGCTGCCGCTCAGCTACGAGCTGTTTGCCGACGATGCGCTGGTAATCAGCGAGTTCGATTTCACGCGCCTCGCCTTGCAGCGCGCCGACGGCACCGGCCCCGCCGTGCGCCTGCGCTTCGACGGCTTCCCCTACCTAGGGCTGTGGACGAAAGGGCCCGGCGCGACCTTCATATGCGTTGAGCCCTGGCAGGGCGTGGCCAGCTCCCTAGGCCCGCCCCAGGAGCTGCGTGACAAGGAGGGCATTCTGACGCTGGCACCTAGCCAGGAATTTGCCACGAGCTATGATATAGAGATAAGCTAAAAAGGCGGTCATGCTGAGTCTCGCGAAGCATCTATACCGCACAACCCCTAGGCGGCGCAGTAGAGATGCTTCGCAGAGCTCAGCATGACCGCCTTTTTATAAATAATTACGCCTCCACTGGGCGGCGGCGGTTGTAGTCGGGCTCCCAGTCGTTGATGGGACGCGAGATGCCGGGGGGCAGGTCGAGGTCGGGCAGGCCGGGGTCGTGGGGCTCGCCGCCGCCGTCATCGTCGCCCGATGAGGGCGGCGGCGGCGGCAGGGTGCGGCGCTTGGGCACTACCATAAACAGCGTGAACGTGGCCAGCATGAGTAAGGAAAACAGGAGCTGATGCATAACCATAACCTGAAACGAGAGGGGAACGCGCGGAATGAGCGAGGGCAGAAGCCGCGGAGCCGGCCGCCGCAGGCCCCTAGGTGGGCCAACGCAAACCAGCGCCCCGGTGTTGCGCCCCGCCCGGCCTAGAAGCTAAGTTAGCTAAAACCGAGGAAAAAGGAACCTGCTTGACCCGCGCGGACCCCTAAAAAACGCGGCCCGCGCGGTGCGGCCTCCCTAGAGCCCTATCTTTGCGCCATGTTTAGGGGTGCTGGCGTTGTGCACGACGCCGGCTGAGATTACACCCATTGAACCGGAACCGGGTAATGCCGGCGTCGGGAAAAAACAATCCGCGAGCGTTTCCGCCTGTGCACCGACCCCTGGGGCTCGGGCGCGTTCTATCTTTTCCACATTCAAATTGTTGAAAACTATCTTCTTGGCGGGGGCGGCGCTGCTGGCAGCCGCGCCGGCCTGGGCGCAGGGCCCCGTGGCGGGCACCATCACCGATGCCCGCACGGGCGAGGCGCTGCCGGGCGCCACCATCTTGCTCGACGGGGCGGCCCTCGGGGCTACCTCGCCGGCCGGCACCTACAGCTTGGGCAGCGTGGCGGCCGGTGCGCACGAGCTGCGCATCACGTTTTTGGGCTACGAGCCGCTGGTGCGCCAGCTGCAGGGCCAACCTGGGCCGCAGCAGCTCGATGGCCGCTTGCAGCCGGGCGGCGTGCTCACGGGCGAGGCGCTGATAACGGCCAGCCGGGCCAGCGACCGCACCGCTACCGTGTATACCGACCTGAGCAAGCAGGACCTGAACAAGCGCAACTTCGGCCAGGACCTGCCTTACCTGCTCGACCAAACCCCTTCGGTAGTAGTAACTTCTGACGCCGGGGCGGGCGTGGGCTACACCGACATTCACATTCGGGGCACCAGCAGCACGGGCATCAATACCACCGTGAATGGTATTCCGCTCAACGACCCCGAAAGCCACGGCGCGTATCCGATTGACTTGCCCGACTTGGCTTCGTCCATCAACAGCATTCAGGTGCAGCGCGGCGTGGGCACCAGCCAAAACGGCAGCGCGGCCTTCGGCGCCAGCATCAACATCTCGACGCTGGAAAACCGGCGCGAGGCCTACGGCGAAACGCAGAACACCTACGGCTCCTACAATACCTGGAAAAACAACGTCATTTTCGGTACCGGGCTGGTGGGCGGGCATTTCACGTTCGACGGGCGCTTGTCGCGGGTGAGCAGCGACGGCTACATGAACCGGGCGTCGTCGGATTTGAAGTCGTATTATTTCGCCGCCGGGTATCAGTACAAGAACACGCTGCTGAAATTCATCAACTTCTCGGGCCGCGAAAAAACCTACCAGGCCTGGAACGGCGTGCCCGAGCCGGCCCTCACCGGCAACCAGGCCCAGCTGCAAACCTTCGTGGACAATGGGGAGCTGAGCGCCGACCAGGCCGCCCGCGTGGGCACCGAGGGCCGGCGCTGGAGCTACTACACCTACCCCAACCAAACCGACAACTACCAGCAGAACCACTACCAGTTGCACCTCTCGCAGGGCCTAGGCCCGGATTGGAGCCTAGGGGCCGCCCTGCACCTCACGCGCGGCTTTGGCTACTACGAAAGCTACCGCGCCAACCGCAGTTTCGCCAGCTACAACCTGCCCAACGTGGTGGTGGGCCCGGATACGCTGACGCGCACCAACCTCATCGACCGCAAGTGGCTCGACAACTATTTCTACGGCGGCACCTTCGCCCTCAACTACCAGCCTAGGGCCAACGACAAGCTGCAAGCCACGCTGGGCGGCGGTTGGAACAAGTTTGACAACGAGCACTACGGCGAAATAATCTGGGCGCAGTACGCCAGCACCAGCTTTCCGGGCCAGCGCTACTACTACAACCTGGCCCACAAAACCGACTACAATGCCTACGCCCGCGCTACCTACCAGGCCTTGCCCTGGCTAGGGCTGTACGGCGACGTGCAGGTGCGCCACATCAACTATACCATTGACGGCGTGGAGGATGCGCAACAGGACGTGACTACCCGCGCCAGCTACACCTTCTTCAACCCCAAGGCGGGCGCCACCATCAGCCTGGGGCCAGGGCAGCAGCTTTACGGCAGCTTCGCGGTGGGCCAGCGCGAGCCCGTGCGCACCGACTTCACCGACCGCCAGCCCGGCTACGCGCCCGCCCGCGCCGAGCGCCTCAACGACCTGGAGGCCGGCTACCGCTTCTCGCGCGCCAACCTCAGCTTCCTAGGGCCCAGCACGGCGCTAAGGCTGAGCGCCAACTACTTCGACATGACCTACGTGAACCAACTGGTGAATACCGGCCAGCTCAACGACGTGGGCACCGCCCTGCGCACCAACGTGGCCAACAGCTACCGCCGCGGCGTGGAGCTGACGGGCTACCTGGCGGCGGCCGGCAAAATCAGCCTCAGTAGCTCGCTCACGCTCAGCCGCAACCGCATTCTGGACTACCACGACGTGACCTACGACGCCAGCTACAACCCCGTGGTGGCCGCCGAGGGCCGCAACGTGGCCATCTCGTACTCGCCCAGCGTAATATCGGCCCACACCCTGGAGGGCCAGCCACTGACCGGCCTGCGCCTGGCGCTGCTCTACAAAACGGTGAGCCGCCAGTACCTCGACAATACCGAGAACGACGGCCGTAGCCTGGTGGGCTACCAGGTGCTCGACCTGCGGGCGCGCTACGCCTTCCACCCCGGCTTTGTGAAGGAGCTGGAACTGGCCGTGCTGGTGAGCAACCTGCTGAACGCCCAATACTCGGCCAATGGCTACACCTACAGCTACATCGGCGCCAGCGGCCACTCCGAAACCTTCAACTGGTACTATCCTCAGGCCACGCGCAATTTCCTGGCTTCGGTCAACGTGCGGTTTTAGCGGGGGGCTTCCGCGTAACTCAGCGGGAAAACAACAGGGCATAAGTAAAGCCTGGGTCTGGCGGCCTAGGCTTTACTTATGCCCAAAACCTTGCGCTGACCAGGGTTGTATCTTCGCGTACCTAACGTGCCGGTTTCTAGCGGCTTTCCCATGCCTCGGTTATTCCTCTTTTTACTCTTGCTGCTGGGCAACTGGCGGCCCGCCGCCCAGGCTAATCCCGCCCGCGCCGCGCCCATTACCATCGCCGCCGCCGCCGACCTCAAATACGCGCTCGACTCGCTGGTGACCATCTTCCACCGCCAGCACCCGCCGGCCCAAGTGACGGTGGTGTACGGCTCGTCGGGCAAATTCTACGAGCAGTTGACGCACGCGGCGCCCTTCGACTTGTTTTTCTCGGCCGATAGCAACTACCCGCGCCGCTTGCAGCAGGTCGGCCTCACCGACGGCGCGCCCGTGCCCTACGCCCTAGGCCGCCTGGTGCTGTGGAGCCGCAAGCTCGACCCGCGGGCCAAGGGCATGAACACCCTGCTCGACCCGCAGGTGCAGCACGTAGCCATTGCCAACCCTGCCCACGCGCCCTACGGCCAGAAGGCCGAGGAGATTCTGCGCCACTACCAGCTCTACGACCAAGTAAAGCCCAAGCTGGTGCTGGGCGAAAGCATCGGCCAAGCCGCGCAGTATGCCGCCACCGGCGCGGCCGACGCCGGCCTGCTGGCGTACTCGCTGGCCCTAGGGCCCGAGCTGCGCCGCGCGGGCCGGTTCTACCTCATTCCGGCCAGCGCCCACTCGCCCTTGCAGCAAAGCTACGTGCGCCTGAAGCGCGCCAGCGGCAATGCCACGGCCACCGAGTTCACCACCTTTATGACCACGCCCGCCGCCCAGGCCGCCCTTAAGAAATATGGATTTGGGCTGTAAGAAGCTTAAAAGCCCGTCATGTATTACTTACTAATCATTAATCACTAGCCCCTTGCCGCCCGACTACTGGCAAACCCTACGCCTGACCTTGGCCCTGGCCGCCAGCACCACTGCGCTGCTGCTGGGGCTGGGCGTGCCGCTGGCCTATGCGCTGCACCAATCGCGCAGCCGTTTCAAGCCGCTGCTCGAGGCCGCCGTGAGCTTGCCGCTGGTGCTGCCGCCCACCGTTATTGGGTTCTACCTGCTGCTGGCCTTTAGCGACAGCACTGCCCTAGGGCGCTTTTTGGTGGAAAGGCTGGGGCTGAGCTTGAACTTTAGCTTTCCCGGCATTTTGCTGGGGTCGCTGGTGTATAGCCTGCCGTTTATGGTGCAGCCGGTGCAGGCGGGGTTTCGGCAGCTGCCGCCCTCGCTGGCCGAGGCCGCCTACACCCTGGGCAAGTCGCGCCGCACCACGCTCTGGCGGGTGCTGCTGCCCAATATCAAGCCAGCGCTGCTCAACGGCGCGGTGCTCACCTTCGCCCACACGCTGGGCGAGTTTGGCGTGGTGCTCATGATTGGCGGCAACCTGCCGGGGCGCACCCGCGTGGCCTCCATTGCCATCTACGACGAGGTGCAGAGCCTGCACTACGCCCAGGCCAATGCGTATGCTTTTACGCTGCTGGCGGTAGCTTTCGGCATCTTGGTGGCGCTCTACTGGCTTACCCGCCAGGACGGCGCCCGCCTTTCCTGACCGCGCCCGTGCTCGATTTTCACCTGCTTAAGGCGCTGCACACCGCCGCCGGTCCCCGCACCCTCGACGTGGCCCTGACCCTGGCGCCCGGCGAACTGCTGGCCCTCACCGGCCCCTCGGGCGCCGGCAAAACCACGCTGCTGCGCCTGCTGGCCGGCCTGGCGCAGCCCGACGGCGGCTACCTCACAGCCACCGACCACGATTGGTACCGCCACCGGCCGGCGCGCTGGCTGCCGCCCCAGCGCCGCCCCCTAGGGTTCGTGTTTCAGGATTACGCCCTGTTTCCGAATATGACAGTGCATGAAAACCTGGCCTTTGCCGCCGAAGGCCAAGCCAATAAAAAGCAGCTGGTGAGCACTTTGCTGAAGCAACTGGAAATCGGTGAGCTGGCGGCCCGGCGCCCGGCGCAGCTTTCGGGTGGGCAGCAGCAGCGCGTGGCGCTGGCCCGCGCCCTGGCCCGGCGCCCTAGGCTGCTACTGCTCGACGAGCCCCTCGCGGCCCTCGACCTGCCCACCCGCCAGCGCCTGCAAGCGGTTTTGGCCGAGGTGCACCAGCAGTTCGAGCTTACCACCGTCCTCATCAGCCACGACCCGGCCGAGGTAGCCCGCTTGGCCACGCGTGTGGTCGAGCTGGAGCTGGGCGCGGTGCGCCGCGTGGGGCCGCCCGCGCCCGCCCCGGCGCTAACCGGCCGGGTGCTGGCCGTGCTGCCCAGCGGGCTGGCACGGGTGCAGCTGCCCGGCGGCGCCGAACTAGAAATAGCCGTGGGCCGCGCGGTAACGGCGGGCGAGGAAGTGGTGTTTGAGGTGCGGTAAGTTAAAAAAGACCGTCATGCTGAGCCCCGCGAAGCACCTCTGCCGCGCCCCTAGAGTAGCGTGCAGCAGAGATGCTTCGACAGGCGCACGCCAGATGAGTGTGACGGTCTTTTTTAACCCGACGCCACTCCCGTTACCTTTGCCCAAACCCCCTAGCCCGCCCCGCCATGTCCTCCATTGCCGATGTGCTCTCGCCCGAAGCCAAAGCCCACACGCCCCAAAAAGGCAGCACCAACGCCAATGGCTTCACCGACTACTTTGACCTCGACGGCCTGCTAACGGAGGAGCACATACTGGTGCGCCAGAGCCTGCGCGACTTCGTGAAAAAGGAGATTTCGCCCAATATTGAAAAGTGGGCGCAGGCGGCGCATTTCCCGAGCGAGATGGTGCGCAAATTTGGCGAGGTGGGCGCGTTTGGCCCCACCATTCCGACCGAATATGGTGGGGGCGGGCTCGACTACATCAGCTACGGCTTGATAATGCAGGAGATTGAGCGCGGCGACTCGGGCATGCGCTCCACGGCTTCGGTGCAGGGCTCGCTGGTGATGTTTCCCATCTATCAATACGGCTCGGAAACGCAGCGGCGCAAGTTTCTGCCCAAGCTGGCCAGCGGCGAGTGGCTCGGCTGCTTCGGCCTCACCGAGCCCGACCATGGCTCGAACCCCAGCGGTATGGCCACCAGCATTCGGGCGGAAGGCGACCACTACGTGCTCAACGGCGCCAAGCTGTGGATAAGCAACTCGCCCGAGTGCCAGGTGGCCGTGGTGTGGGCCAAAAACGAGCAAGGCCGCATCAAGGGCGTTATCGTGGAGCGCGGGATGCCCGGCTTCACCACCCCCGAAATTCATAATAAATGGAGCCTGCGCGCCAGCACTACCGGCGAGTTAGTGTTTGACAATGTGCGCATCCCTAGGGAGAACATTCTGCCCAACGTAGAAGGCCTTAAGGGCCCGCTGAGCTGCCTCGACTCGGCGCGCTACGGCATTGCCTGGGGCGCCATCGGCGCGGCCATCGACTGCTACGAGTCGGCCCTGAAGTACTCGCTGCAGCGCGAGCAGTTTGGCAAGCCCATTGCGGGCTTCCAGCTGCAGCAGCGCAAACTGGCCGAGATGATTACCGAGATTACCAAGGCCCAGCTCATGGCCTGGCGCCTAGGGGTGCTCAAGAACGAAGGCCGCGCCACCAGCGCCCAGATTAGCATGGCCAAGCGCAACTCGGTGGAGATGGCGCTGCACGTGGCCCGCGAGGCGCGCCAGATTCACGGCGGCATGGGCATCACGGGCGAATACCCCATCATGCGCCACCTGATGAACCTCGAATCGGTGATTACCTACGAGGGCACCCACGACATCCACCTGCTCATTACGGGCGCCGATATCACGGGTATTCAGGCGTTTAAGTAGCGTGCTTGACTACCAGCTGGCAGCCTAGCTTACACCCCGCCGAAGCTGGAAAAGCCCCCGTCCACGCAAATCATGGAGCCGGTGACGAACTGCGAGGCGTCGCTGAGCAGCCACACCAGCGCGCCCTGCAGCTCGTCGGGCTGGCCGAAGCGCTTAAAGGGCGTTTGGCGAATAACGAGCTCGCCTCTAGGGGTATAGCCGCCGTCGGGCGTGGTGAGCAGGGCGCGGTTTTGCTCAGTGAGGAAGAAGCCGGGGGCCAGGGCATTCATGCGCAGCTTGTCGCCGTAGCGGTGGGCCATTTCTACCGCAAACCACTGGTTGTAGCAGTCCAGCGCGGCCTTGCCCATGTTGTAGCCCAGCACCTTGGTAATGGCCCGCTTCGAGTTCATGCTCGAAATATTGACGATGCTGCCCCGGCCCGGCGCCTGGGCCAGCGCCTCGCCAAAGACCTGCGTAGGCAGCACCGCGCCCCACAGGTTCAGTTCCATCACGCGCTTCATGCCCGCCAGGTTCAGGCTGAATACGTCCTCGGTGGGGTCGAGCACGCCGTCGGCCCCGTTGCCGCCGGCCCCGTTCACCAGCCCATCGAGGCGGCCGAAGGCAGCCAGCACCTGCTGGCTGGCGGCGCGCAGCTGCGCCTCGTCGAGCACATCGGCTACCAGGGCCAGCGCCCGGCCGCCCTGCGCCACCACGGCCGCCGCCCGGGCGTGAGCTACTTCGGCGTTGCGGCCCAGGATACCCACCGCGCCGCCCGCCGCCACAATGCCAGCCACGAAGGCCTGGCCCAGCACGCCGGTGCCTCCGGTTACCACAATTACTTTGTCTCGCAGCGAAAAGGCGTCGTTCATGCTCCTAAAAAAAAGGACGCGGCCGAGTTGCCGCGCCCAGCGCGTGGGTATACGTCATAGACTGCCCTAGGCGACTGAAGCTGCGCGCAGCGCACCCAGCGCCAGCAAGTGCCCCTAGGGCTGCGAGCGGCCAACGTTGCCGGGCCCGCGCCGTATAGCCAGGCACGTACTTTTTCTTTTCCCACGATGGCCACGCAAGCAGAAAACCCCGAAAACCACCACGAAAACGCCGAAAGCCGCCGCCAGGAGCGCCGCGAAGAAGCTAACCAAGACTACCGTGAGCAGGGCGACGACATGCGCCAGGGCGGCCCCGACCCCGACCTGCCCCACCGCCTGCGCTCGCGTCCCGGCGATGGTAACTACGACCCTAACGTAGCGGCCGATGACCAAACCAGCGACGGGGTAGCCGCCAAAGTGGGTAGCAGCGGCCAGAGTGCCAGCAAGCGCCCCGGCGAGGATATCAACGATAAAAACAAAGCTCCCGACCGCCTCGATGGGCGTAATACCGACGGCGGCGACATCAAAGACTAAGCACCAGCTTGTTCAACATAAAACGTCATGCTGAGTTGGCGAAGTATCTCGCTCGCGCTGCCTAGGGTACCCCTAACGGCGCGGGCAAGATGCCTCGCCAACTCAGCATGACGTTCTTTTTGCTGTTACCTACCGCAAAAGCGCTTACTTTTACTCGCGAAATTGTGGTGCCTAGGCGTGGCCGGGGGCGCTACCTCACTCCTTCTCTTTGCTGCTAATGGCCGCTACTTCGCCCCTCGTATTGCTCGAATGCCTCGTGGCCGGCACCTCGCACCGCCCCGAGCTGCCTGCCTTCGAAAAAAAGCTGAAAGTAGGCCAAACCCTGCGCCTGGTGCGCGAGCCTGATAGCAAGTACGACGACTGGGCCGTGCAGGTGCACGCCGGCGCCGCCGACGATAAGGCCGCCTACTGGCTGGGCTACCTGCCCGAAACCCGTAACGAAACTGTGGCCCGCCTGCTCGACGCCGGCTACCCACTTACTGCCCGCCTAGCCCACAAAGCCTGGGAGGAAGAGTGGCTGCACCTGGAGATTGAGGTGCTATGGGCCGATAAAAACTAGTGCGCGAAGCGGCGGCGGGGAGCTTTTTGCTAACTAATTTGGTTAGTTAACTGGCCCGCCCGGCGGTGGGCTTCACCTTCTTCATTTCAACAGCCAATCCGATGCGCGAAGCCTATCTCACCGGCGGCAACGAACAGTTTGATGCCACTGACAAGGACATCGATAAGGCCCTGCGCCCGCTGAGTTTCAGCGATTTCACGGGTCAGGATAAGATTCTCGAAAATCTCAAGGTATTTGTGGCTGCCGCCAAACAGCGCGGCGACGCTCTCGACCATGTGCTACTGCATGGCCCCCCCGGCCTGGGCAAAACTACGCTCTCGCACATTATTGCCAACGAGCTGGGCGCGGGCATCAAGATGACCAGCGGTCCGGTGCTCGACAAGCCCAGCGACTTGGCCGGCCTGCTTACCAACCTGGAGCCGCACGACGTGCTGTTCATCGACGAGATTCATCGCCTCAATCCGGTGGTGGAGGAGTACCTGTACTCGGCGATGGAGGACTACCGCATCGACATCATGCTCGATAGCGGTCCCAACGCCCGCTCGGTGCAGATTTCACTGTCGCCTTTCACGCTCATTGGGGCCACTACGCGCTCGGGTATGCTTACGGCGCCGCTACGGGCCCGTTTTGGCATCTCGGCCCGCCTAGAGTACTATGACTCGAAGCTGCTGACGACCATCGTGCTGCGCTCGGCCGAGATTCTGCAAACGCCTATTCACGAGGACGCAGCTTATGAGATAGCCCGGCGCTCGCGCGGCACGCCCCGCATTGCGAACAACTTATTGCGCCGCACCCGCGACTTTGCCCAAATTAAAGGCGATGGCACCATCACGGTAGAGATTGCGCAGTTTGCCCTGAATGCGCTCGACGTAGATGCCCGCGGCCTCGACGACATGGATAAGCGCATCCTGACTACCATTATCGACAAGTTTAAGGGTGGCCCGGTGGGCATTAGTACCATTGCCACAGCAGTGGGCGAGGAAGGCGAAACCATTGAAGAAGTGTACGAGCCTTTCCTCATTCAGGAAGGATATATCAAGCGCACGGCGCGGGGCCGCGAGGCCACCGAAGCCGCCTACCAGCACCTGGGCCGCCTGCTACCCAGCCACTTGCGTGGCAACAACGGCGACTTATTTGGTGAGATTACGAAGTAGCCCGGCCCTAGGCCCTCGGCCCGCCAAAACCCCAAACTGAACGCGCCGTCCCCAGCGGCGCGTTCTTTGTGTTTTCAAGTCTCACTCTACCGCCTGATGTTGCTGCACGCCGAATGGACTCCCTACGTGAAGCGCCGCGCCGCCGAGTTGGGCTTTATGGCGTGCGGTATTTCGCGGGCCGAGTTTTTGGAGGAAGATGCCCCTAGGCTCGAAAACTGGCTGAAGAAGAGTATGCACGGCCAAATGGCCTGGATGGAAAACCACTTTGACAAGCGCCTCGACCCGCGCTTGCTCGTAGATGGCGCCAAGTCGGTTATCTCGCTACTGCTTAACTATTATCCGCCAGCTGAAGCGCAGCAACCGGAAGACACCCTGAAAATTAGCAAGTATGCCTACGGGCGCGATTACCACTTCGTCATCAAAGACAAGCTGAAGACGCTGCTGGCCGATATGCAAGCTGCTATTGGCGCGGTGAGCGGGCGCTGCTTTGTCGATTCGGCGCCAGTGCTCGACAAGGCTTGGGCGCGCAAAAGCGGCCTAGGGTGGGTGGGCAAGAACAGCAACCTAATTACGCCTGGCGCGGGCTCGTTTTACTTTATTGCCGAGCTGATTGTAGACGTGGAGTTAGAGCCCGACGGCGCCATCCGCGATTACTGCGGCACCTGCACCAAGTGCCTCGATGCCTGCCCTACCCAGGCCATTACCGAGCCTTATGTGGTCGATGGCAGCAAGTGCATCAGCTACTTCACCATCGAGCTCAAAGACCAATTAATTCCGCAGGATGTGGCCGGCAAGTTTGGCAACTGGGTATTTGGCTGCGACATCTGCCAGGACGTGTGCCCCTGGAACCGCTTTGCCCAGCCTACCCAAGAACCACAGTTCCAGCCCCACCCAGCGCTGCCGGGCCTCACGGCCGGCGATTGGCAAGAGCTAACCCACGAGGTTTTTCAGGAGCTATTTCGGCAGTCGGCGCTCAAGCGTACGGGCTACGAGGGGCTAAAGCGCAACATCCGGTTTGTGAGCGGGCAAAGCCAACTAGAGCCCTAGGGGCCTAGCCAGCCGATAGGCGCGGCAAGCGGCTGAAGCGCGCAAACGCTGCTTTGAGGATGCGGCGGTAAATACGCCCGAACTGGGCGTAGCACCAAAGCTTAAGCTCGGCAAACTCGGCGGGCTGAACCTGCCGTAGCGCTTTACGCAACTCTTTTTCAAATAGACTTTTGCTGAAGCTGACCTTGAGCAAAATAAGTTTGATATATTCTAACATAGCCGGGTGGGAAGAGATGAGGGCAACGGGCAATGCTATACGGCAACTGGCTATCATAGGCCGTTGCTTAGACTAGCCGCAGTGGTTAGGGTTTCATTGTCACGAAGATAAAATAAAAAAGGGCAGCCCCACGGGGCTGCCCTTTGTCTTAAAGCAAAGCTGCGACAGCGACTTAGCCGAACATCGTGTTGCCGGTTACCACGAACGTGCGGGCGATGGTCGAAACCGTGCCTACGTCCAAGCCTTCGTCAAAAGCCTCCGAAAAGGCTGCCGTCGGGAAGGTAGAGAAGTTGGCGCTGGTCGTGGTAGACAGGGCCACGCCACCTTGCGTCACGTTGTCTTCGGCCGGGAAGGTTACGCCGATGCCCGTGGCGGTGCCCACGCCCGAACTGGTGCCATTGCCATAAACGGCCGTGCCTGTGTTGTTACCCGCTCCGTAGACGGGAGCCGTGTAGGTTGCGGCCGCGCCGCCGTTGTCGGTACCCGAAATCCAGCTTTTCGGCTGTGCATTATAAGGAGCTACCGGCACCCCCTGCGAAGGTGTGCTGCTGTTAACACCAGCGCGGCGCATGGAGCGGATGTGCGAAGCGTGGCGCGCCTCCACCGAGTGGATGTTGAGCGCGGCCGTCAGTACCGTTTTGTTAGCCATTATCGAGGATAGCGGGGCGGCACCTTTGTAGGCGCGCACGCCAGTATCTTCAAACGATTGGGCCAGGGCCAGATAGGTAGCCGGGTTTACTTTCCAATCGGCAAACGGGCCGGCTTGCGAGCCTTTACCGCCCGAGAAGTCGTAGGCGGCCAAAGTGGGGTCGGCAAAAACGGTAGCCCCCGAAATGGCCCCAATGGCCGTTTTCAGGAAGGTAACGTGGTTGGCTTCATCAGTGAAGATAGTAGTCAACGCCGTCGCATTAATAGTGCTAATACCGGTTAGAGTAGCGCGCTGCGAATAGAAATACATCTCTAAGTACTCTAGCTTCAGAGCGAAGTTGAGCACATCCTGCACGGCTAAGCCAGAGGGAGTCTGAGCGTAGGCTTTGTTGAACACCGCGCCCACAAATAGGGGCAGGGCAGCGGCGGCCAGCTTTTGGCCCACGCCACTCATGTTTTTGAACACCCGGCGGCGCGAGTCAAGGCGCTCGTAAACCTCGGGGTCAACTTTTTCAATGTCAGAAAGAATTTGAAAGAAATTCATGGTTAATGCGATATAAAAATGATAGAAACAGCAGCGAAGCGCTAATTACATAATGCTCGAAACGTCGATTTTCGAACCGTCAGCCAGGAAGGTGTTGGCCGTAGCCACTACCGTGCTAGGCGACTTCGAGATTTCCATGCTGCTGCTGTTGAGAATATCGCTGCCCACGAAGGTGTTTTCGCCCGTCAGGTCACGGATGATGGCGGCGTGGCGCGCTTCTATCGACACAATCTTACCGGCGATGAGCAGGTAGCCGGGGTTAGTGATGTACTGGCCGGCACCGTTATAAGCAGCCACACCGAGGTCTTCAAACGCCTTAGCCGTACCCAGCACCGAGATGCGGTCGCCGAAATTGATACTCGAGAAGTTAGGCGTCAGAGCCTGGATGGGCGTGGCACCAGCAGCCGTGATGGCGGCCTTCAAGAAATCGCGGTGAATCACCTCGTGGTAGTAGAGGTCGTCCAGAATCAGCTTTTCGGCCGAGCCAGCGCCTAGGCCCATGTAGTATGCTCCCGAGCGCACCATAGTGTAGAAGCCCGCCTCGAGCTGCTCCAGCGCGTAGGCATAGTTAAGCACGCCCGCGTCGCCGCTGCCCACATTCACCATACCAGGGGTCGAATCATTCTTGCTGCAACCCGCTAGCACGAGGGCCGTGGCCCCAGCGGTAGCACCGGCATACATGAAAAAGGAGCGGCGCTTGATAGGCGCGTATAGTGGCCGGTCGAGGTCGACGGTAGGCTGCGAGCCGGGAATAAGGTTAGTTGACATGTGAGGAAAAAAGTGATTGATAAATTCGCCGATTAGCTTTCCAATGGTCGAGCTTCTACGCCAGTCCCTAGGGTTAAGGTTGTGCTTAAGTATACTATTTTTTAAAATTATACCCCGACCATTAAAAGGAATATGGCGTGCATTGCTACCGGCAGATAAGCGAAAGAGCCGCCTTTCTATACGAAAGGCGGCTCTTAGCCGGATTTAGACCCTAGGAACTTTTGGGCAAATGAATCCTTAGTAATGGTGAATAACTACTGTGCTGCTAAAAATCACTTACCCAACAAGCGGCAATATTCAGTGAATAACTAGCTGCACACGCAGTAGAGCCACTAAAACGTCTGCTGAAACAAGCCCTTTGCCTTACCAGCCGTAGAGGTGAAGTTTAGGGCGATAGTTTGCACAGTATTCGGGTCGAGCGGCTCATCAAATGCTTCCGATACAGCATTTGCAGTATAGGTGGCATTGACGGTCGTTAGGTTTACGCCTGCTTGCGTGGTGTTGCTGTCGGCTGGATACATGGTAGCTGGGTTACCAGCATTGTACACTGCAGCGGCCGGCTTGCTGCCATCGGGCGCAGTTGGGCCGCCATTGTCAACGAGGCTAATCCAGCTCTTAGGCGCTGCATCGTAAGGCGACACGGCTGGGGCCATGGCCGAGCCTAGAGTGTTGGCCACAATAGCGCGCCGCACCGTGCGGAAGTGCGAGTTGTGACGCGCTTCTACCGAGTGAATATTGAGGGCGGCTTCCAGAATATCTTTGGTGGCCGTAGTATTCAGCGTGGGAGCGCCACCTTTGTAGGCACGCTGCCCAACGTCAGAAAACGCCTGACCAGCCGCGAAGAACAGCGCCCCGTTGGTATTGCCAGCGCCATTGGGAACAAGGGCCGTGGCCGTTGGGCCGGTACCCGTGCCGCCCCCGCCCGAGTAGTCATAGTCAGAAGGGAGGTAAGCCGCCGGCGCCGCCGAGCCTAGTACGCCGCGCAGCGCGTTGATGTGGCCCGCCTCATCGTTGCGGATGGTCGTAATCCCAGCCGTTTCCGACGAAGGAATCAAGCCATTGATGCCTAGTGCCGTATTGTAAAAGTGGTATTCCAGGTATTCCAGTTGCAAAGCCAGCGTAAGTACTTTTTGCACGGCTGTGGGCAGCGTGGTAGACTGGCCGTAAGCACGATTAAAAAACGAGGCTAGTACGGCTGGTACGGCGGCGGCGGTTACTTTCTGACCCGCGTTGCCCAGGTACTGAAATACCCGGCGGCGAGGATTGACACGGTCCAGAAATTCCGGGTCAGCCTGCTCCAGGTCGGAAATTAGTTTGAAAAGATTCATGATACTAGAAATACAAGTGAGTGGAAGAAGGAAGTAGTCAAACCTAATTGTAGTTATTAGCCGACAGCTTGGAGCCGTTAGCCAAATAGGTATTTACAGCAGCGAGGACTACTTGCGGCTTCTTCGAGCGCTCACCGCCGGCTATCGGGTTGCCGTTGCCCGGAGTCAGGCTGGCAGTGCCTTCGCCGTTATAAGCAGTTGTGGCAGTAGCAGGAATGGTCGGCGTGAAGGTGTTCACGACGTCGCTAGCTACAAAGCTGTTGTAGGTAATCATGTCGCGAATGAGCGCTGCATGGCGAGCTTCTACCGACACAATTTTACCAGCTAAGCCTAGGTAAGTATTATCGGTGATGTAGCGGCCCGCCCCGTTGTAAGCAGCCACTCCCGTATCTTCGAACGTGCGGGCGGCCGTAAGGATGCCATTGGCCGTAGTGAAGTCAATGGACGAGAAATCGGGCGTCAGGTCTTTCAGCGGCGTGATGTTATTGGCAGTCAAGGCCGCTTTCAGAAAATCGCGGTGAATGGCCTCGTGCAGCGCTAAATCATCAAATACCTGCTTAAAAGCAGCGGGCGTACCCGATGCGCTATAGTAGGCGCTCGTCTTAACCTGCGCGTAGAAAGCGGCTTCCAGTTGTTCCAATGCGTAGGCGTAATTAAGAATGCCAGCGTCATTGCTGCCCACGTCAATCAAACCGGGGGTATTATCGTCATTTTTGCTGCAGCCAGCTAGCACCAGCGCCGTGGCCCCAGCGGTAGCCCCCGCATACATGAAAAAGGAGCGGCGCTTGATGGGCGCGTATAACGGCCGGTCGAGGTCGGCCTTAACTGGCGGCTGCTCTTGGAGCAAGGATTGGTTAGCCATAAATTAGTAGAAAAGGAGTGGAAAGGAAAATCGTACGGCCGCTGCCAAGTGGCAACTCGGAACGCTGTGCTCTACGGTAAGCTCGCTCTTAATGGCCAATTCTAACTATTGCTACGCTTCGGTTTATAAATAAAGGAGGTATAATAACTGCCTGATTTCTAACCGTCCCTTTGCTGTAGAATAAAATTTGGGCGTTCGTGCATAAAAGGGTTTTTAAGCGGTGGCTGCCTACGGTCACTCAAGCCCAATTGGCTGGCCAGTGCGAACTTTACCCGCCGATTTTTCCGGCTCGGCAGTTACAATGGCGCACTTCGGCACTGGTAAGCACAACGCACTCAGCTGGCTGCTGGCGGCCGGGTTAGGGCTGGCGGCTACCGGCACTAGTTGGGCCCAGGCTGCCCAGCCGGCGGCTCCTGCCCAAGCAGCACCGCCCCAACCAGTAGCGCCGGCCCTAGGGGCTGCCGCTACCCCAGAGGCCGCCACACCCGGCCCGGCCCGGCCCGTGCTGCTGCCACTGCCCGCCACGGTGCCGCTGGCCGGGCCCCTAGTGCTGGGCTTCCGGCTGCCCAGCGGCGGGCCGGCCAAGCATTCCGACTTTCCCGACATAGAAGGCTTTCGCAAGGAGAAGGTGGTGCTGACCACTACCACGCGCCTACTGCCCGGCGGCCAGCGCCGCACCGGGCTTGCCGTGGGCCAGCGCTACTACCCCTATGCTGAGGGCGACTACGTGGTGCCTGCCTTCGACCTGACCGTGAATGGGCGGCTGCTGCATAGCCCCGCCGGGCAGGTGCACGTGGGGGCGCCGCCGGCCGCCACCGCTAGCCGCGGCCCGGTGGCCACGGGCTCGCTCGACCAGTTGCTGGGCCCACCCAAGCCGCAGTACTTCTACGAGCCGCCCGACCATGCCTACCTGGCCCTGGAGGCCGACCGGCCGGCGGTGTTCGTGGGGCAGGGCGTGCGCGTGGCGCTGTATCTCTACCTGCAGCCCGCCGACCAAGCCCTGCTCAGTTTTGTTGACTTCACCACCCAGTTGGCAGCCCTGCGCCAGCAGCTGCGCCAGCCCAGCACCTGGCAAACCACGCCCGCCGACCCCGCCGTGCTGCCCGATACCGTGCGCCGGCCGGGCCAGCCGCTGCAATTACGCTTCCGGCTGGCCGATTATACCTACTACCCGCTTACGCCCCAAGCGCTTGGTTTTCCGGGGCTGGCCCTCACGCTCACCAAATTTAAGCTGCTGAAAAAGCCGGCGCCGGGCGACAACGAGCGCCTGGCCATTTATAAAACGTACCGCGCCGCGCCGCTGCGCGTGGCCGTGCGCCCGCTGCCAGGCGCCCTGGCTAGCCCACCGGCCGTGGGCGAGCTGGCGCTGCGCGAAAGCCTGAGCAACCCTAGCCCGCGTACCAACACGGCCTTTACCTACACCTTCGGAGTGGAGGGCGAGGGCAACCCGGCCGCTGTGGTACTGCCGCCCCTGCGGCCGGCGGCCGGCCTGGCCGTGTACGGCCCCGAGGTGCAGCAAGAAACCCTGGGCCCCGGCCGCTGGCGCAAAACCTTTCGTTACCGGCTGGTGGCCCGCCGCGCTGGCCCGCTGCCCCTAGGGCGCTTGGTGCAGCTACCGTTCTTCAACCCCCTCACGGCCAGCTACGACACGCTGCGGCCTGCCCTGCAGGCCCTAGTGCGCGGCGGGGCCGCCCCACTCGCCGCCCGCCCCGCCGACGATGCCTTCTATGGCCCGGCCCTGGCCCGCGCCGATGTCCGCCTGCAGCCGCTCGATGTGTACCAGCAAGTGACGCGCTACGCCACCTGGCTGCTGGGCGGCCTGCTGGTAGTGGCCGCCGCCGGCGCCTGGCGCGCTGGCCGCCCCAGCCAGTAGGCCCGGCAAGTAAGCGCTGGTAAGCACCTTTGCGGTTGCTAGGGTTCCTGTAGCTTACGCCCGGCTTTTTACTCGACATGGCTAATTCTTTCGGGACGATATTTCGCATCACCACCTTCGGCGAGTCGCACGGCGTGGGCATTGGGGTTATTCTGGACGGCTGCCCGGCAGGTGTGCCCCTAGCAACCAGCGCTATCCAGGCGGCGCTTGATAGGCGGCGGCCGGGGCAATCAGCTCTCACCACGCCGCGCCAGGAGGCCGACCAGGTGCAGGTGCAGTCGGGCGTGTTTGAGGGCCAAACCACCGGCACGCCCATCAGCCTATTCATTGCCAACGCCGACCAGCGCTCCGACGACTACGACCATATTGCCGGCGCCTACCGCCCCAGCCACGCCGACTACACCTACGACGCCAAATACGGCCGCCGCGACCACCGGGGTGGGGGTCGCAGCTCGGCCCGCGAAACGGCTGCCCGCGTGGCCGCCGGCGCCGTGGCCGCCGCTTTGCTGGCGCACTTCGGCATCGAAGTAAAAGCCTACGTATCGGCCGTGGGCGAAGTAGAGCTAGGCAAAAGCTACGAGGAGCTAGATTTGCGCCTCATCGACAGCAACCCCGTGCGCTGCCCCGACCCCGAAGCTGCTGCCCGCATGGAAGCCCGCATCCGAACAGCGCAGGCGGCGCACGACACCGTGGGCGGCGTGGTGACGGGCGTGGCCACCGGCCTGCCGCCGGGCCTAGGCGAGCCCGTATTCGACAAGCTGCCCGCCGTGCTGGGCCACGCCCTGCTCAGCATCAATGCCGTGAAGGGTTTTGAGTTCGGCTCGGGCTTTGCTGGTACGCACCTGCCCGGCTCGCAGCACAACGACGCTTTCTACACCGACGAAACCGGCCGCGTGCGCACCCGCACCAACCACAGCGGCGGCAGCCAGGGTGGCATCAGCAACGGCCAGGACGTGTACTTCCGCGTTGCCTTCAAGCCCGTGGCCACGCTGCTGCAGCCCCAGCAAACCATCAACCAGGCCGGCGAAGCTGTAATACTGGCCGGCCGCGGCCGCCACGATGCCTGCGTGCTGCCCCGCGCCGTGCCCATCGTCGAGGCCATGACCCAGCTCGTGCTGGCCGACCTGCTGCTACGTGCCCGCGCCAACCGGCTGTAGAACAGATATTTATTGCTGATTAAAACAGCCCGTCATACTTCAGCAAGCTCAGCATGACGGGCTGTTGACTCCTGGTTTACCCCTGGCCACTGCGGGTGGCTAGCTGCCTTATTACCCGCGTTCCGTACTTTTGCAACCTAGCTGCCCCTCCGCTGGTTGTGTAATCGGAGTGCCCTGGCGGCACCGTTGTTTTCTGCCCCTAAGCCTATCACTATGTCTGCCATTTCCATTTACGCTGAGGCGTCGCCCAACCCTGAGAGCATGAAATTTGTGCTCAACTCCACCCTACTGCCCGACGGCGTGAGCGTGGACTACCCCAACGTGGAGGCTGCCATCAACTCGCCCGTGGCGCAGGAGCTATTTGGCTTCGATTACGTGGGCCGCGTGTTCATCGCTCAAAACTTCGTCACCGTTACCAAAACGCAGCCCGACCTGGGCTGGACGAGCATCATCCCCGAGCTGCGCCAGTTCATTAAGAGCTACGTCGAGGCCGGTGGCGCGCTCTTTACCGTAGACCCCGCCGCCGAGCAGAAAGCCGCCCAGGCCGCCAGCGCCGGCGACCCCACCCAGCAGGACGGCTTCACGAGCCAGAAAATTATTGACCTGCTCGACAACTACGTGCGCCCCGCCGTGGAGCAGGACGGCGGTAATATTACTTTTAAAAGCTACCACGACGGCATTGTGACCGTGAACCTGCAGGGCTCCTGCTCGGGTTGCCCCTCGGCCACCGTCACCCTCAAGTCGGGCATCGAAAACCTGCTCAAGCGCATGGTGCCCGAGGTGAAAGAAGTAGTGGCCGAAGGCATCTTGGTATAGCCTAGGGCCCCGCCACTAAAAAAGGCCAGCTACGCGCGTAGCTGGCCTTTTTTAGTGGCGGGGCCCTAGGGGCGCCGGGGCCGGGCGCTACTTGCGGTGGCGCTGCTTCACGGTGAAGTTGCGGCTGATGTTGAAGCCGAAAAAAATGTCGCCCTTGAAGAAGTTGCCCGTCGTTTCGCCCACAAACTGCTTTTCAATCATGCCCTGCGAGTTGGTGATGTGCATCTGAAAAATGTGCCCGCCCGTTTCGATATCTACCCCTAGGGCCAACGAATTGCGGAAGTGGTCGGCGGTGTAGCCCGGCATGAGGTAGTAGTACTCGGCATTCAGCGAGAAGCGCCGCGTCAGCTTGTAGCGCCCGCCGGCCCCTAGGGCATAAGTGTCGTTCTTCTCGCCCTCGTTCACTACCATGTTGCGGTGGATGACGGTGGGCATAAGCTGCAGCGAAAGGTCGGAACTGAACTTGCGAGCAATGAGCGCTTGGTAGGTGTAGGCGGTGCGGTCGAGGGCAGTGCGGGAGTAGGTATCGGTGTAGCGAATGGTGCTCAGGGCGGCCGTGCCCAGCAGCGTTACCGTCACGGGCACGGCGTGGGCCCCGGTGCTTTGTTGAATGGCTTTGTATTTCACGAAGCCATCAAAGGTTTTGTCGAGCGACGAGCGCCCAACGCCCACTTCCAAACGGTCGGTTACGCCGTACTCGAAGCCGAGGCGCAGGGTAGCCGCATCAAGCCCAAAGAACTGGTAGGCACCGCTGTTGAGCGCTCCGAAGCGGTGCGAAATCAGGAAAACCATGGTGCCCTCGCCGGGCGTTTGCACGGTGTGGCCGTTGATGAGGCGGGTAGCTTTAAAGGTGGCTGTTACCAGTTGGGTGGGTTCGTCTTTTTGGGTGGTCTGCTCTAGCTGGCCCAGTAGGTCAGTCTGGGCGTGGGCGGCTGGGGCGGCCAGGGCTAGCCCCAGCGCGGCCAGGGCGCCCCGCTGCCATAAGGTAGTAATGGGTGATTTCATAATTGTAATGAAGTATCGTAAAAATCAGCTAATAAGTTGGTTAGGGTTGCTGGGTTAGGGCGGGGCTTATGAGGTCGCAGGCCACGTTGAGGCGCACACTCACCGATTTGGCAATGTGCTCGCGCACCAGCAGCGGCACGTCGATGGCGTAGTCGGCCGGGGCCAAGGTGAAGTAGGCCACCATGATTACCTGCGCGTCGCGCTGCTGCAAAGTGCCCGCTACTATCACCTTGCGCGTGACGCCGTGCATGGTCATATTGCCCTCTACCTCCACGCTTTGGCCGCCCGTGGGCAGCTGTTTCAGCACCTGCACTGCATTGAGCAACTGCCCCGTAAAGGTGGCCCTAGGGTACTTGTCCGACTCCATATAGTTCTCGTTGAAGTGCTCCTGCATGAGGGTGCGCTTAAACTGGAACTCCCGAATGGGCACTGCAAAGGCAATTTGCCCCCCGTTTAGGTCAAACACGGCCGCCACCTTGTCGTTGCGCGCTTCAATGTCTTCCATAATGGAAGCCGAAAAAAACGTGAGGTGCCCGGCCTTGGTCATGAACTTGCCCTGCGCCAGCCCCGCGTGGGGCAGCGCCAGGCTCCCTAGCCACACTATCAGCCCGCGCAGCAGCGGCGCCCAGCGGCGCCGCGCGCTTCGTAAAGAACTAACCATGCGGAATAACTAAAAATAGAAAGTATAGAATAAGCTGCGCCGCTGGGCCTAGTTGTTGGGCGTGCCGGCCTTTACCCAGGCTTCGATAATGGCGATGTCGCACTCGCTGAGCTTGCCGCCACCCGCGGGCATAGCCACGTAGCCCGCTTCGTGCCGGATGTTGCCCAGCAGGTAGGAACTGGTCAGGCCGCCGTAGTTGGGGGACGTGATGGAGTAGTGTTGCACCTGGCTGAAGTCGTCCATGTTGAAGTTGGCGTAGGACGAGGCCGTCTGCGGATTATGGCAGGCATCGCGGCAATTATTCTTCAATATGGGCCACACGTCAGTTTGGTAACTTACCGTGACGGGTACCGTGCAAGCGGGCTTCGGAATATCATCCGAATTTTTCTTGTACGTGCAGGCGGCGGACAGCGAAAGCACGCCAACTACCAGGGGCGCCCCCCGCCAAAGCTGAGAAATAGATAATACTTTCACAGAAAAGAAAAATTTTAATTGTCTATAAGTCTTTCAGATGCGAAATTTAGGGAAAAAAAATTACATTTTCATTCCATTCAAAGTTGTTTCGGTTCAGCTTCATAAACGAACCCTACTAGCTCATTGGATTGAAGCTATTTATTTTTAAATACCCCAAATCGAATAAACTTCAAAATATAACTTTGACAAGAAATAATTATTTATAAATATCCTTGTCGCTCCCGGTTGGCAGCTCCCTGAAGACCTAGCCAGCCGTTGGGCCTTCGCCAGCAGGGCGTGTATATTGCGCCAACCTGGGGCCTTACCCGCTGGGCTCGGCGGCTGGACCCGGGCCTTAGGCGCACAAAAAAGCCCGGCCGTTAGGACCAGGCTTTTCTTGTGGAGCGAAGGCTTGGAAAGGCCTAGGCCGTGGCCGTGTCGAGGCGCGGCGTATTGCCAGGCAGCGACGATACGTCTTCGCCCGCGGCGCGGCGCTCAGCTTCTTCCTTCTTGCCGTAGGTGTCGAGGATGATGGGCGTAGCGATGAACAGCGACGAGTAAGTGCCAAATACGATGCCCACCAGCATGGCAAACGAGAACGAGCGTAGCGTTTCGCCGCCGAAGATGTACAGCACCAGCACCACCAGGAATACCGTAGTGAACGTAATCATGGTGCGCGAGAAGGTTGAGTTCAGGGCCGGATTCACCACCTGCGCGAAGGTGAGCTTGGGGTTGTTGCGCAGGTACTCGCGAATCCGGTCGTAAATCACCACCGTGTCGTTCATCGAGAAGCCGATGATGGTGAGCACGGCGGCCACGAAAATCTGGTCCATCTCGTAGTTCAGCCCGAAGGCGCGGGCAATGGGGTAGGAGGCAATTACCAGCAGCGCATCGTGGAAGAGCGCCACCACGGCGGCCATCGAGTACTGCCACTTCTCGAAGCGGAACAGCACGTAGACGAAGATGCCGAGCAGCGTAAGGGCTAGGCTCAGCACCGAGGTGCGCTTGATGTCGTCGGCGATGGTAGCGCCCACTTTCGAGGTCGAGAGGATGGTGGGCGCGTCGGCGCGGTACTTGCCCAGGCCCTGGTCGAGGGCGGCGCGCACCTGCTTATCGGCTTCTTGGCTTTCGTCGGTAGCCAGATAGCCGGTCGTCACGGCCAGGCGGCTGGGCTGGCCGTACTGCTTCACTTCGAGGCCAGCGCCCTTAAAATCGGGCAGCAGCGCGGTGCGCACGGCCGAGGCATCCATGGGCTTGTTGAAGTTGACCACGTACGAGCGGCCACCCTCAAAATCGACCCCTAAGTTGGGGCCGCCCTGCACGTACATCAGCCCGAAGCCGATGACAATAACGGCCGACGACAAGGCGTAGGCAATCTTGCGCTTGCCCACGATGTCGAAGTTGACGTTCTGGAACAGGTTGCGCGAGAGGAAGGTCGAGAAGGTAATGGCGCTGGTTTCCTTGCCCTTAATGAGGGCCTCGATGATGAGGCGCGACACGTACACCGCCGACAGAAACGAGGTAAGTACCCCGATGCCGAGCGTGATGGCGAAGCTCTGCACCGGCCCAGTGCCGAAGAAGCCCAGGATGATGGCAATGAGCATGGTGGTTACGTTCGAGTCGAAGATGGCCGAGAAGGCGCGGTTATAGCCCGCGCTCACGGCATCGTGCAGCGGCACGCCATGGTCTAGCTCCTCCCGTATCCGCTCGAAGATGAGCACGTTGGCATCCACCGATGAGGCGATTACCAGAATCAGACCGGCGATGCCGGGCAGCGTGAGGGCGGTGCCGAACTGAGCCAGCACCCCTAGCACCAGGAAC
This sequence comes from Janthinobacterium lividum, assembly GCA_050954355.1. Taxonomy (GTDB): domain Bacteria; phylum Bacteroidota; class Bacteroidia; order Cytophagales; family Hymenobacteraceae; genus Hymenobacter. The sequence goes on along the minus strand of JBPBPH010000067.1, from coordinate 18,735 downwards.
ATGTTGAAGAGCAGGGAGGCATCGGCCACCAGGCCAGCGCGACCGTAGTACAAGCTCATGAAGAGCATGATGATGAGCAGGCCCGCCAGCGACGAGTAGAGGCCCTGGTTGATGGCTTCGCGGCCCAACGAGGGGCCTACCACGGCTTCTTCCACAATGCGGGTGGGGGCGGGCAGCTTGCCGGCCTTCAGCACTTGGGCCAGGTCCTGGGCTTCTTCAATGGTGAAGTTACCCGAAATCTGGGTGCTGCCGCCCGTAATCTCGCTCTGCACCACCGGGGCCGAGTACACGATGTCGTCGAGCACCACGGCCACTTGCTTGCCGATGTTGGCGCCCGTCATTTTGGCCCACTTGCGCGAGCCGTTGGTGTTCATGGTCATGCTCACCTCGGGGCGGCCACTTTGGTCGTAGTCCTGGCGGGCGTCGCTCACCACCTCGCCGCTCACGGGTGCGGCCACCAGGCCGCTCCGGTCTTTCTTCACCGCAATCAGGGGCAGGTACTGCTGCTTGTTCAGCTCCTGGGGCTTGTTTTCGTAGAGTAGCGCCATGGTGGGCGGCAGCGCAGCCAGGGCCTCGGGCAAGCGCATGAGGCGGTTGAACTGGGCCGTGTCGCGCAGGCTCACGCTCAGCCCGCCGGGGCCGGCTACCAGCAGGCGCGTGAGCGGGCCACCTTGCTGCGCTTTGGTCGAGTCGGTTTTGGCGGTGGCAACGGTCTTTTTGGCCAGTTTGGCGGCCAGCGAGGTGGTGTCGCCCTTGGCCGTTTCGGCCGCGGCAATCATCGAGTCGGCCTTGGCGGTCGGGCTGGCTACCTTCTCTTTGGCCCCCAAAATCTGGTCGAGCTGGCCCAGGTAGGGGGCTACTTCCTGCTGGGGCCACACTTCGTAAAACTCCAGCTTGGCCTGGCCCTGCAGCAGCTTGCGCACGCGCTCGGGGTTATCTACGCCCGGCAGCTCCACCTGGATGCGGCCGGTGCCTTTCACGCGCTGAATGTTGGGCTGGTTGACCCCGAACTTGTCCACCCGCTTGCGCAAAATGTCGAACGAGCGCCCGATGGCGTCCTCTTCTTCCTTATTAATGGCGCCGATAACCTTGCTGTCGGGGCTGTTGAGGTCGATGCCGCGGTCCTTGTTTACCGAGTTGGCGAAGAGGCGAGCTAGTTTCTGGCCGGGCGCCACCTCCTGGTACGCCTGGTAGAACAGGGTGGTGAAGGCCGTGCCGGAGTTAGTTCTCTGGCGCTCCTGGGCTAGGGCCAGCGCGCGGTTAAAGGCCGGGTCCTTGGAGTTGTTGGCCATGGCCCGCACGATTTCCACCGGCGATACTTCCAGCGTCACGTGCATGCCGCCCTTCAGGTCGAGGCCCAGGCCCAGCTCGCTCTGCTTCACATCGCGGTAAGTGTAAGAGCCGAATACTGGGGCGCGCCACACCGAGTCGAGGTAGTGCTGGCGCTGGGTTTCGTTGAGCTGGCCGCCGTGGGTAGCGTAGGCCACGGCCTTGTCCTGCACCTGCCGCGAGATGTAGGTGAAAAACAAGAAATACGCGCACAGCACCGATACGACGGCGGTAAGCGCGATGATAATACCCTTATTACGCATGAGTAGTAATGAACAATGAGCAATGAATACTTAACAATTTTGCCCTTACTAGTAAAGGCTTACGGCGGAGTACTGACAATTTGCGCTGAGCAGCCAGCTTCCCGCCAACTGCTCATTACTCATTGTCCATTACTCAGTAGGCCCTAGGGTGCCTGCGCCTGCAAAGCCGTGCCCAGCAGGCGCTGGCGGCACAGCTGGGCCACAAAGGCGGCCGGGGCGCCCAGCGGCGCGGCGGCTATAACCCGGCGCACCAAGCGCGGCAGCCAGGCGGTAGGCAGCGCAGTGGGTAGCCAGCCTAGGGCCGCCGGGGCCACGTAATGGGCTAAGGGCGAGGCTGCTTCTAACAGCACCCGCTGCCTGATAACCATGGCCCGCGGCGCGGCGCTGGCGCTGCTGCCTACTGGCCCTACCGGGCGCAGCAGCGTGACCGTGCGGCCATTGAGGCCGAGCAGCAGCAGCAGCGGCAAGGCCAGCAAAGCCACGCGCACCAAGTGCTTAAACTGACTCACGGAATTGGACATAAAACAGACAGGGCTACAAATATAGTACTTACTCGTGCGTGATTGTACACTTCCGGCCGTTGGCCCCGCAAGAGTAGCTTAGCGGCAGTTAGTTTCACTACTGCCAGTAATTGTGCGTGTTATGCTGCTTTTTCTTCATAAACTGCTACTATTTACAGCTGGGGTCCTATTGCTTGCTGCCGGGCCGCTGGGCGCGCAGCCGCGAGTGGTGGCCCCAGCGGCAACCGGGCAAAAACACTGGGTGAGCGCCGGCGAAACCGCCTACAGCATTGCCCCGCCGCTACGCCGTGGCCCCCGCCGAGCTGCGCGCCGCCAACCCCGAGCTGCGCTACGGCCTGGCCGTGGGCCAGCTGCTGCTAATCCCTAGGGTTGCGTTGCCAAACGACCAAGCGCTGGTTCCCAGCCCAGCTGCTGCTGGCCCGGTTGCGGGCGTAGAAGTAAGCCGGGTGCATTGCCTGGTGCGATTTGTCGAAACGCTGGCTGGCGGCAACAACTACGTGGGCTCGCGCCGGGTATTCGAGCAAAGCCGCTTCAATACCCCGGTCGCCCAGCGCTGGCTGCGCCATTACCGGCAGCTCGACCACGAGCCTGGCTACCAGCGCGATGGCTACCCCAGCGGCCGCCTAGGGGGGCAGGCTACCACCGAGGCTGCCTACCTGGCTGCCACCGCCGATGCCACTGACCTGCCCGACTTGCAGCGCCGCACCGTGGGGCTGCTGCCCAACGAGGTGCTGGTGAGTCTGGATAGCGTGTACCGCTACTTTACGCCGGCCTTCGATACGCTGGCCTGGCAGCCCCACGCCGCCGCCCTCGCCCAGCTGCGCCCCGCCTACGCCGAGTTTTTAGCGCAAAACCACTTGATGCAGCAGTTTGGCCAGTTGCGTACCTTTTACGGTAGCGTGTGGCCCAACAACTTGCCCTACCGCATTTTGCTCAATCCGCAGCTCGACCAGGGCCCGGATTTTACCAACCACGCCTGGGTGAGCGGCAACGTAGTGCTGCTCGACTGCCACCCTACTGCGCGCGACTTTGCGGGCGGCTCGGCCATCGTGTTTCACGAAATGAGCCACTCGCTCTCGGTGCAGCAGCAGCGCCTGTTGCAGCAGCACCTCGAGGGCTGGTACCTGCACAACCCCTCGCCCAATCGCCGCTACGCCTACAACCTGATGGAGGAGGCCCTGGCCACCGTGGCTGGCGAATGGCTCTACGCCCAGCAAACCGGCCAGCCCGAAACCGCCGCCTGGTACGCCGACGACTACATCAACCGCTACGCCCGCGCCCTGTACCCACTCATGACGGGCTACATCGACCGGGAGCGGGAGGTGGACAGCGCCTTCGTGGCGCAGGCGGTGGGGGTGTTCGACCGCACTTTCCCGCAGGCGGCCACCGACTACGGCAACCTGTTTCGCAAGGTGCTGTACTGGACCGATGCCGACTACAACCAAGCCGCCTGGCAGCCGTTTCGCGATTACTTCAACAGCACCTTTACCGGCACCAGCACGCCTATTCTGAGCGAAGCTGAACCGCTAAAAATGGTCCAAAGTGGCGACTACTTGCCGGTTATCATCGTTACGCGCCAGCACGAAGCCACTCTGCGCTACCTGCGCCAGCACCTGCCCGCGCTGCGCCGCTACCACCTGCGCCCCAAGCGCAGCTTTGTGCTGAGCACCACCGGCCCCGCCGGCCCGCTCGTGCTGGTATGCGCCCACACTACTGCTCAGCTAACCCTAACCGCCGCGCTGCTGGCTAAGCAGGGGCACCTTGACTCCGTGCGGCCCTTAACCGAGCTATAGGCCCTAGGCCTCTACAGTTCGCGCAAGTCCTCGAAGGCGTACTGGGCGCCGCTCCAAAAGGCATCGAGGGCGAGGAGCCGGGGCTTGAAAAACGAAATCAGCGCCGGCCAGTCGTCCCGGCTGAACACGTTGGCGGGCGCCAACTCCTGGTAGATGCGAGCCACCGGCTGGCCGTGCTCATTGGTGGCGTGCAGCTCCCAGCGCCAGGTTTCGCCCAGCTCGTCGTGCAGCATCGTTTGCAGTTCCTCGAACTGCTCGAAAAACAGCTCGCGCACGCTGGCGTCGGCCTGCGTCAGCTCGATGGCTATGCTGGCGCGGCGGTTGTCGGCCTGCATCGCGAAGCGCACGCCTTTCAGGCCCGTTTTGTAGTTCACCCAGTTGGTGGGCCCGCCCTCGGCCGAGCGGATGGGCGCCATATACTGCCCAAACGTCGTCCAGAAGGCTTGGCGCAGCTGGCTGGCTTCGGCTTGGCTATACACGGGTGGGCTACGCAGCGGGTGAAGCCGGGCGGCGCAGGGGCCGCAAATCGAGCTGGAAACCCGGCAGGACGGGCTCGCCGCTCAGCGCCTGGTCGTAGCCCTGCACGGTTTCGGTGGGCTGGCCGGGGCGATATACGTAGGCCGTTTCGGCGGCCACATCCAGCAAAAACCCGAGTAGCGCCCCGTTTTCCAGATATTCCTGCATCTTGGCTTGCAGCGTGGCCAGGCGGTCGGATGGGGACCGGATTTCGACCACGAACTCGGGGCAGGCCGCCAGAAAGCCACCTGCCTGCTGGGCTACCTCGCGCCGGGCGCGGCTCATCCAAGAAGCGTCGGGGGCCCGCACCGCGCTGTTGGGCAGTTTAAAGCTCGCCGACGATTCGTAAGTGTGGCCTGCGCGCGTCTGGCGGTTCCAGGCAACTAGTTGGTAACCAACTTCCAAGCCATCTTCGCTGGCATCGGGAAACGCAGGGGGCATAAGGACAAGCTGCTGGTTGGCGTCGCGCTCAAACTGCTGAAGCGGGTTATCCTGGCAGAACTGAAAAAATTCCGCGTCCGTGAGCCGCGTTACGGCCTCGCCGCGCAGCAGGCGCAATTCCTCAGGATAGTCGTCGAAATAAGTTGCCATAGCTAAGCAGGCCTAGGGGAAAGTCCTGGCTAAAATACGCCGGGTGACCCTAAACAGGTTCCGGCCCAAGGCTCCCTAGGCCCCTTCGGCCACCTTGGCCCGCAAGAAGCCGGTGAGCACCGCCAGGCCGTTTTCGAAGTGGCGGTTGTTGGGGATAATGATATCGGCGTCGCTTTTGAAGGGCTTGATGTACTTGTCGTAGGTCGGCGACACGTGGTTGCTGTACTGGTAGAGAATCATGTCTAGAGTAAGGCCGCGCTCAATCTGGTCGCGCACGATGCGGCGGTGCAGCTTCACGTGCTCCTGGGCGTCGATGTACACCTTGAGGTCAAGCAGCCGGGCCACTTCCTCGAAGTAAAACACGAAAATGCCTTCCACCACCACAATGGGGGCGGGCCGCAGCACCAGCTCGCGGGGCACGGCACCAGTCTCAAAAGTGTATTCGGGCCGGCGCACTTCGTGGCCCTCACGCAGGCGGGCCACGTCGTGGGCGTAGGCCTCAGAGTCGATGCTGTCCGGCAAATCGAAGTTTTTAACCCCCTGCTCGTCTAATATTTGCAGGTGCAAAGGATGGTAGTAGTTGTCTTGCGAAATCAGGCAGATTTCGTTTTCGGGGAAAGCCGCCAGCAGGCGCTTCAAAAAAGTGGTCTTGCCCGAGGCGCTGCCGCCCGTGATGCCGACGAGGTAAGGATGCTGCATAACGGGGGCTAAAGGTAAGGGGAAGGCAAATGAGTAAATGGGTAAATGAGCGCTTGCTATCCGCTCGCACCCTGGCTTCCTACCTTAAAAACGCCGCCAACCTGGCTACGGCCCGCGCCCGGTGGCTAAGCAGGTTTTTCTCGTCTAGGCTCATTTCGGCGAAGGTGCGGCCGTCGCCCTCGTTGGGGATGAAGATGGGGTCGTAGCCAAAATTGCCCCGGCCGATGGGCGCGGCGGCAATACTGCCCGCCACCTCACCGCTAAACTCGTGCACGTCGTCGGCCCCGCGCACCAGCGCGATGACGGTGCGGAAGCACGCCGCCCGGTGCGGCGCGGTGGCCAGCTCGTGCAGCAGCTTAGCGATATTGTCGGCAGCCGAGCGCTGGGGGCCGGCGTAGCGGGCCGAGTACACACCCGGCGCGCCGCCCAGGGCCGGCACCTCCAAGCCCGTATCGTCGGCAAAGCAAGCCACGCCGTAGTGGTTCCACACGTACTGGGCCTTCTGGCGGGCGTTGCCGGCTAGGGTGGGCTGGGTTTCGGGCAGCTCCTCGTGGCAGCCCAGGTCGGCCAGCGTCAGCAGCTGCACCTGGGGCGGCAGCAGCAACCGAATCTCATCTAGCTTGTGGGCATTATTGGAAGCAAAGCAAAGGCGCATGGCGGGGCGAAAGAAGGCGAAAAAACCAAAGAAAACTTTTGGCAAAATTCGACAATCTTTTTGTCTTGCGCCGGGTGGTCCCGCCCGCGGCGGCCCGCCCGGCGCCTAGGGCCCCGCCCTACCGAAACATCGTTTTGATGGTGCCCCACGAGCGCGCCACCAGCCCGGTAGTACCCAGCACAGCAGTGGTGTAGGCTTGGTTGGGGCCGGGGCCGTGCAGAGTGAGGCGGTACAGCACTGGCCCCGGCAGCAGCCCCGCGCGGCCCTGCACCAGGCTGGTATCGGCGTAGGTGTAGTAGCGCTGCCCGGTGGGGGCTAGGGTGGTAAGGTCGCTAAAGTCAGCTTCCTCGGCTAGCTTACGGCTGAGGCTGAAGCCCGTGAGGTCGGTTTCGGTGCTCACCTCCCACTCTACGCGCACGGCCGAGCCCGTGTAGCTAGCCACGAAGAGTGAGAGCGTGGTGGCCAGCACCAGCCCCGCGCTGCCCAGCAGCCCGGCCAGCCCTAGGCCCAGGCGCAGCCCGAAGCGCGAAAAGTAAGGAGAGGTAGCACGAAGCCGCATAAGCTGAACAGGCTGGAAAAGGCTAGGTTGCCAAATGTAGGGAGCGGCTGCTAAGCGGCTGCCCTCAGGCCGCCCCCGTGGCTCCCCAGGGCTTAGATGTCACTCAGGCCCTAGGGTTTAGCGGGTAGCAGCTTGCTATTGTGGGAGGCAATGCGTAATTTTGCAGCCCCTTCCGCAAAATCGGCAGGGTTAACCGGCTAAACGGCCCTCCGATATGAAAAAGGACACGCACCCCGAATACCGCCAGGTAGTTTTCCAGGATACCTCGTCGGACTTTAAATTCCTGACCCGCTCCACGATGTCGTCGGGCGAAACCATCCAGTGGGAAGACGGCAACACCTACCCGGTTATCAAGATTGAAGTGAGTAGCGCCTCGCACCCCTTCTACACCGGCAAGAACATGTTTATTGACACGGCCGGCCGCGTGGAGAAATTCCGCAGCCGCTACGCCAAGAAAGAGCAGAACAGTGCAGGCAAAGAATAGCTTGCTAAGTCGTTAGCTACTGGCGGCTGGCTGGTAACTTTTTGCAGAAGCCCCTCTCGGCTTGGTCGAGAGGGGCTTCCGCGCGTTTAGCCCGGCCGGCTCGGTCGTACTTTCGGCCTCCTGAAAAAAGCTAACGGCCAGCAGCTAGCAGCTAACAGTTCAATCCCATGCACTTACTGCTTTTCGACGACCCGGCCATTTGGCCGCACCTGCTGCCGCTTACCTACACGCGGCCGGTGGCGGCGCTGCGCTGCGGCATCCTCACGGTGGCCGAAAAGTGGCAGCGCCGGCTGGGCAGCCCCGCGGTGGGCTACCTCACCCAGCCCTACCTGCAAGCGAAGTTTCCGGCCGGCGACGTGGCCGGGCCCACGCTGGTAATCAACGGCGCCGCCTGCCCCGACGACCTGCTGGTGCGCCAGGTGCAGGCCCTAGGCCCCGGCCAGGCCCTCTACTGCGACGAAACCCTGATTGCCGCGCACCTCGCCGACGGCAGCCAGGTGGCCGAGCTGGTGCAGGATGGCCTCGACGTAACCCAGGCCTGCGAAGGTGTATCGCTGCTGACGCGGCCCTGGCACCTGTTTTTGCGCAACGGCGCCGAAATCCGCCGCGATTTTGCGCTGCTCACCGCCGGGCGCACTTCGCAGCCCGTGGGCGACGCGCATACCATCGTGTACGCTCCAGAGAACATTTTTATTGAGGAAGGCGTGAAGATTCGGGCGGCCATTCTCAACGCCGAGCGGGGGCCTATTTACCTGGGGCGCAACTCGGAGGTGCAGGAGGGCGGCATTATCAAGGGGCCGCTGGCCCTAGGGGAGGGCGCGGTAGTAAACGCCGGCGCCCGCCTGCGCGGCGACAACACCATTGGGCCCTACTGCAAGGTGGGCGGCGAAGTGGGCAACAGCATCTTGATGGGCTACAGCAACAAGGGCCACGATGGCTACCTGGGCAACTCGGTGGTGGGCGAGTGGTGCAACCTGGGCGCCGACACCAACACCTCGAACCTCAAGAATAACTACGCCCCGGTGAAGGTGTGGAGCCACGCCGCCAAACGGTTCGTGAGTACCGGTCAAACCTTCTGCGGCCTGCTGATGGGCGACCATGCCAAGGCCGGCATCAATACCATGTTTAATACCGGCACGGTGGTGGGCGTGGGCGCCAATATCTTCGGCGCGGGCTTCCCACGGCAGTTCGTGCCCAGCTTCAGTTGGGGCGGCCCGGCGGGCTTCGACACCTTCAAGCTCGACAAGTTTACTGAAGTAGCCGAGCGCGTGCTGGCCCGGCGCGGCCTAGGGTACGACGCGACGGAGCAAGCCATTATGGCCGAGGTATTCCGGCGGACGGCGGAGGACCGGGTTTGGGAAAAAAGTAAGGGAAATGCAAGCGTATAAAAAAGGGCTATTTGTTTTCGGCGCGCTCAGCCTGGTAGTAAACCTGCTGCTGAGCTTCGCGCATATTCTCATAGCTAAGTCACCCGCAAAGCTGGCCCACGGCGTAGCTTACCTGCTGCTAGTTGGTGGGGGAATTCTAGGGCTAAGCTGGTTTCTGCGCAAAGACTTGAATTGGGTTAGTGTCACCCTAGGGGCGCTGGGGATAGTAGTCTTGACGGTTATTCTGGTTACGGGAACGGACTTTGTATTTCCTTATCAAGCCGATAAATAACAGGCCCTGTGCAGTTTAAAGATATCCCCAACCAGCTAGTCCTCAAGGACGTGCTGCGCCAATCGGTGCAGCGCGGCCACGTGGCGCACGCGCAGCTGTTTCGCGGGGCCGAAGGCTCGGCGGCGCTGGCGCTGGCCATGGCCTACGCCCAGTACCTCAACTGCGAGGAGCGGCCCCTAGGCGCCCTGGATAGCTGCGGCCACTGCCCGGCCTGCCTGAAAACGAGCAAGCTGGCGCACCCCGACCTTAACTTCGTGCTGCCCACTACCACCACCAAGGCCGTGCCCAAGGACGCTACCAGCGCCAAGTTCATGGCCGAGTGGCGCACGTTTCTGGTCGAGGGGCCCTACCAGGGCTTCAACGACTGGATGCAGCACATCGGCGCCGAAAACAAGCAGGGCAGCATCTCGAAGGAAGAAACCGGGCAGCTGCTGAAGCTGGTGAGCCTCAAGGCGTTTGAGGCGCGGTTTAAAATTGTGCTGCTCTGGCTGCCCGAACTCATGCACCCGGCCGCCGCTAATGCCGTGCTCAAGCTGCTGGAAGAGCCGCCGCCCGCCACCATGTTTCTGCTGGTTAGCCACGAGCCCGAGCGCCTGCTGCCCACCATCCTGAGCCGGGTGCAGCCGGTGGTGGTGCGCCCGTTTTCGGAAGATGATATCACGGCTTATCTAACCGCGCATTACCACGTGCCCGAGGTGAAGGCGCGCCAAGTGGCCCAGCTGGCCGAGGGCAACCTAGGCGCCGCCATTGCCGGCCGCGACCAAAGCGCCGACCACGACTACGCCGAGTTTTTTATTAAGTGGATGCGCAAGTGCTTCTCGGCCAAGATGACGGACTTGCTGAGCCTGGCCGACGAGTTTCAGAAGATGGGCCGCGAAAACCAGAAGGAGCAGCTTAGCTTTTCCCTAGGGCTGCTGCGCAAGGTGCTGCTCTTTGGCCTTGACCCTGCCCTGGTGCCCCACCTGCCGGCCCAGGAGCAGCAGTTCGTGCAGGGCTTCAGCCGGTTCGTAACGCCTCGCAACGCCGACCAACTCAGCGAGGAGCTCAACACGGCCCACTACCACATCGAGCGCAACGCCAACCCGCGCATGGTTTTCGTAGATGCCTCGCTGCGCCTGGGCCAGCAGCTGCGCCGGGCGTAATTTTGGCTGTTGGGCGAGAACCGCTCAAGGTAGCAAAAGCCGGCTGTCATTGCTTCGCGCTGCTCGCAATGACAGCCGGCTTTTGCTACCCCAACCAACTCTTAACGTATGCGCCGCTTCCTTGCCCTTGCCTGCATTGCCAGCCTGCCCCTAGGGCCGGCGCGGGCGCAAGCCGTGCCCGACCCGGCCGCCGCCGATGGCCTGCACCAGGGCCGCTTCATTGGCGTGGTGGCGGGCACGGTGGTGGTGTACGCGCTCACCAGCTACTTCCTGGGCAAAACCTGGTATACCAAGCGCGTGCCCTTCCACTCGTTCAACGACAACGGCGAGTGGCTGCAAATGGACAAGGTGGGCCACGCCACCACGGCCTACGCCATCGGCCAGGGCGAGTACCAGCTCTTCCGCTGGAGCGGCGTGAACGAGCGGGCCAGCATCCTTACGGGCGGGCTCATCTCGCTGCTCTACCAAACTACCATCGAGCTGTTCGACGGGCGCTCGGAGGGCTGGGGCTTCTCGAAGGGCGACATGGCCGCCAACTTGGCCGGCATCGGCTTGTTTATGGGCCAGCAGTACGGCTTCGGCGAGCAAAAGGTGAGCTTGCGCTACGGCTGGCGGCGCAGCATCTACCCCCAGTACCGGCCCCAGCTGCTGGGCCAGGCCCTAGGCACCCAAATGCTGAAGGATTACAACGGCCAGCAGTACTGGCTGTCGGTGAATGTGGCGTCGGTGCTGCCGGTGGGTTCTTCGTTTCCGCGCTGGCTGAACCTGGCCGTGGGCTACAGCGGCAGCGGCCTGACCGGCGGCCACGCCAACCCGCCCTACTTTGACCCTGCCAGCGGTCAGGAAGTTAAATTCACCCGCTATCGCCAGTTCTACCTCGCGCCCGACCTGAGCCTAGGGCGCCTGCCGGGCCTCAACTACACCGGCCAGCAGCTGCTCCATGCTGGCCAGTTTTTTAAGATTCCCGCGCCATCCGTCGAGTATAGCGGCCTGCACGGCGTGCGATTTCACCCCTTGTTTGTTGATAAAGACTGAGCGCTGCATCTGTCATAGCGAGCCTGCGAAGCAATCGCACCAGAACAAAATCAGTTGGGCACTCTTTACCTATATCCCTACTAATGGCGCAGGTGCGATTGCTTCGCAAGCTTGCCATGACAGGTGAATACCACCGAATTTTATGCCTGATACTCCCATTCGCCTTGCCACCCGCGCCTCGCGCCTCGCCTTGTGGCAAACTGAGCACGTAGCCGCCCTGCTGAGTGAAGCCGGCCTGCCCACCGAAATCGTGCCCATGCAAACCGTGGGCGACCAAGTGCTCGACCGCTCACTGGCCAAAATTGGGGCCAAGGGCGTATTCACCGAAGAGCTGGAAGAAAGCCTGCGCCGCGGCGAAACGCACCTGGCCATTCACTCGGCCAAGGACGTGCAAAGCACCCTGCCACCCGACCTGGAGCTGCTGGCTTTTTTAGAGCGCGAGAAGGCCAACGACGTGGTAGTCAGCTATCAAGAGAACTTCGACTTGGTGCGGCCCGGCATTGTGCTGGGCACCAGCAGCACGCGCCGCCGGGCGCTGCTGCGCCGCTTCTACCCGCAAGCCAACCTGGTGGAGATGCGCGGCAACCTGCAAACCCGCCTGCGCAAGCTGGCGGAAGGCCAGGCCGACGCCCTGGTACTGGCCTACGCCGGCGTGCACCGCATGGGCTACGACGCCCTCATTCGCCACGAGCTGCCGGCTGGCCGCTTTGTGCCGCCCGTGGGCCAGGGCAGCATTGCGGTCGAGTGCTCACGCTTTCTTGATAATGACTTGAAAGCCAAGATAAAGCTAGCCCTCGACCACCCCGCCACCCACCGCTGCCTGCTAGCCGAGCGCGCCTTTTTGCGCACTATGGAGGGCGGCTGCAGCATCCCCTCGTTTGCCCTGGCCACGCTCACCGCCGATGGCAATATTACCCTGCACGGCGGCCTGGTGAGCCTAGGAGGCGAGGAGTACGTGGATACCGTGCAAACGGCCCCCGCCGCGCAGGCCGAGGGCCTGGGCATGGCCGTGGCCGAGCAGGTGCTGGGCAGTGGGGGCGCCGCTATTATGGCCAGTATCCGTGAGGCGCGCGGCTAGCGCGGAGCTACTTTTGCCGCATTCCTCAGCCAATTTTGTTTGCTATGCAGTGGAAAATTCGCGTGCCTGCCACCGTGGTAGCCCTAGGGCTGGCCGGGCTCAGCCTGCCGGCCTTAGGGGCCAAAAAGCCCCGGCCCGGTAAGAAGGATGAAGTAGTTACCATCAGCACCAGCCTGGGCGATATCCAGCTTATCCTGTTCAGCGACACGCCCTTGCACCGAGCTAATTTCTTGAAAAAAGCCCAGGATGGTTACTACGATGGCACCACCTTCCACCGCGTGGTGCCCAGCTTTATGGTGCAGGGCGGCGACCCCTACTCGAAGGATGCTGACCCCACCAACGACGGCCAGGGCCCGGCCGGCGAGGCTACCATTCCAGCCGAAATCAGCGCCAGCCACCGCCACGACTACGGCGCCGTGGCCGCCGCCCGCCAGGCCGATTTCGTGAACCCCGGCCGGGCCAGCAACGCCAGCCAGTTCTACATCGTGGAGAAGCACCAGGGCACGCACTTCCTGGATGGGCAGTACACGGTGTTTGGGCAAGTTATTAAGGGACAAGATGTTATCGACAAGCTAGCGGCCCTGCCCCGCGACGCCCGCGACCGCCCCCTGGCCGACGTGAGGATGATGATGAAGGTAGAAAAGCTGAAGAAAAAGAAGATTGCCGCGCGTTTCGGCTACACCTATTAACGGCGCCCTAGGATATGAAAATCCTGGTGACGGGTGCCAACGGCCTGCTGGGCCAAAAACTGGTGGCCCTGCTGCTGCCCCAGCCCGCGGTGGAGCTGCTGGCCACTGGGCGCGGCCCCAACCGCCTGGCGCCCTACTTCCCGGCCCTGCGCTACCGCCCCCTCGACGTGACGGACGCCGCCCAGGTGCGCCAAGTGCTGGCCGACGAGCAGCCCGACTGCCTCATCCACGCCGCGGCCATGACGCAGGTAGACGACTGCGAGCTGAACCCCGCCGCCTGCTGGTGCCAGAACGTGACGGCCGTCGAGCACCTGGCCGCCGCCTGCGCCGCGCAGGGCACTTACCTGCTCTACCTCAGCACCGATTTTATTTTCAACGGCCAGCACGGCCCGCTGGCCGAGGATGCCGCGCCCGACCCCCTGAGCCACTACGGCCGCAGCAAGCTGGCGGCTGAGCGCGTGGTGCAAGCCACGCCCGGCCTGCGCTGGGCCATCGCCCGCACCGTGCTCGTGTACGGCACGGTGCTCGGCGGCGGCCGCTCCAACCTAGTGCAGTGGGTGCGTGACTCGCTGCGCAACAGTCAGGCTATCAAAGTGGTAGATGACCAATACCGCACGCCCACCCTGGCCGAAGACCTGGCCCTAGGGTGCTGGCTGCTGGCCCAGCGGCAGGCCCAGGGCATTTACCACCTGAGTGGGCCCGAAATGCTGACGCCCTACCAGATGGCCCAGCAAGTAGCCGCCTACTTTAATCTAGATGCCACGCTGCTGCAGCGCGTCGATGCCAGCACGTTCAGCCAGCCCGGCCGCCGGCCGGCCCGCACCGGCTTTATCATCGATAAGGCCGCGCGCGAGCTGGGCTACGCGCCCCGCTCGTTTGCCGCAGGCATTGCCATCCTGGCCCAGCAGTTGCCCGGCTAGGAGCATTAAAAAACCCACCGGTAGCACCAGTGGGTTTTTCAGCTATAAGCCTTCCGCTTCTATGATACGTCGAAATTGATAAATGGACTCGTATACTGGACTCTAATGGCCGGCTATAATAGCCGGCAGTGATGGTAAGGTAATGGCGGCGTACCAGAAGGTACTGAGTTGATTTACAGATGCTCGGGCCAGTTGCCGATGAGCATGCCTCCTATTAGCATAGCCGTGCGCTGGCGCAGACCGGCCTCTCCCAGCGCGCGGGGCACCAGGCGGCCATCGGGCGTCGAAAAATCACGGCCAGCAGCCAAGGCCGCGTAGTCGGCTGGCGCCGAAGCGTGGTGGAAAAAAATCGAGGAGTCTCTATAGGTCGTTTTCATGGGACTGAGATAAATAGCTGCGTTGTTGTTGGACTTGAATAAGTAATAGGCGTTTTCCCGATACAATTTTACCACGGCTATTCAGCCTAAAAAAGGACATAAGGACATTTTTTGTGACATTTGCTTTGCCCAAGAACCGCTTTGAAAAGCCCTATTTATTAAATTAATAATATAAAATTTAGATTTTGAGGTATTAACTCTATCAGTAAATATAATGTTGAATAACAATTGGTTATTATTAAAAATAGCCCCGCTATCTAGTAGGTGTTTGCTAGCAGGCAAAAGCCAAATAAGTGACTTAGAGATTTGGGGATGCCTGAAAAAAAGCTGGGCCTTATGCCGCCAAGCGGCGGGCTAGTAGCTGCAAAGCCACCAGCGTAGCCAGCAGTAGGGTGCCGGGGCCGGCCACCAGCCACCAAGCGCCGGGCGCCTGCCGCAGCTCGCCCAGCAGCTGGCCCCAACTAACGGTTGCTTCCGAGTAGCCGATACCCAGAAAAGCCAGCGTGCTTTCGAGGCCAATGAGCGCCGCCAGCGTGAGCGGGGCAAACGCGCGCAGCGGCTGGCTGGCAGCTGGCAGGGCGTGGTGCCACCATACGCGGCCCGCTGGCAGGCCCACCGCGCGGGCGGCTTCTACATAGGGTAGGGCGCGCACCTGACGCATTTGGGTGCGCACCAGGCGGGCCATATCGGGCCAGGCCAGCAGCACCAGCAAAGCCAGCAGCCAGCCGGCGCCTAGGGGCGGGCCGGCGGCAAAGGCCAGCACCAGCAGCAGGCGCGGTACCGTGCCCAGCAGCGTGCTGGCCCCCAGCACCAAGCCATCGAGCGGCAAGGCCCAGCCGCGTCGCCAATAGCGCGCCAGCAGCCCCACTAGCGGCAGGGCTACCCCCAGGCCCACAAGCAGCGGCGGCCGCAGCCACCACCAAGCTGCCGCCAGCCCCAACAGGCCCACCCACCCCGGCAGGCGCAGGCCGCGGTTGCCCCAGTAGCCGGCGGCGCCGCCCAGCAGGGCCCCTAGGATTGCCGCCAGCGCCGTAGCGGGCAGGCTAAGCAGCAGCAACTGGCGCGCTCCCGCTACCAAGCCCGCTAGCAGGTCGCGCCCTAGGGGGTCGGTGCCGGCGTAGTGGGGGGCGGGGCCGTGCCAGGCGGGAGGCGCGGCCATATTGGCCAGGTCGGGGGCCGCGGCGGAGTAGGGCAGCGGCAGCCAGGGGGCCAGCAAGCCCACCACCGCTACCAGCGCCAGCCACCCCAGCGCCCAGCGCGCAGCGCCCCAATTACGCAAGTATAGTCGGACTGCTCTCATGCTAGATTGGCGCGCAGGCGCGGGTCTAGCCGGTAGTGGATGATGTCGGCGGCCAGCAGGGCCAGCAGGCGTACGCCAGCCGTGAGCAGCACGCCGGCTATCAGCACGGGGTAGTCTTGGGCAGCGGCGGCTTCGGCCAGCAGGCGGCCCATGCCGGGCAGCGCGAACAGAACCTCTACCACCACTGCCCCCGCCACCAGCGCCGGCAGCAGGCCCGTGAACGTAACTAGCAGCGGCAGCACCGCATTGGGCAGCGCGTGGTGCCACACCAGCCGGCGCGTGGGTACGCCCTTGGCGCGGGCAGCTACGGCGTAGGGGCTGGCCAGCTCGTGGCGCAGGGCGGCGGCCAGCGGCAAGGCCAGCTCGGGCAGCGCGGCCAGCACCAAACTCAGCAGCGGCAGCGCCAGGCGGGTCAGGTAGGCGGCTAGCCAGCGCCCGCTACTGAGGTCGGGCTCGTAGCTGCTCAAGTCGGCGGCGGGCAAGATGTTGAACAGTTCTGGGTTGGCCAGTAGTAGCAGCAGCAGTAGCGCCAGCACAAACAGCGGCAGCGCCTGCAAGCTAGTAAGGGCTACGCGCAGCGCTACGCGGCCGGGGGCGGCCGGGGCCCCGCTGGCTAAGTAGGTGGCAATGCCTAGGGCTAGCGCCGTGCCCAAGGCCAGGGCCAGGCTCATCAGCGGCAGGGTATAGGCTAGGGCCGGCGCCAGCTTTTCGGTTACGGGCTGGTTGTCGCGCAGCGAGCGGCCCCACTGCCCGCGCAGCACTCCGCGCAGCCAGCGGTGGTACTGGTTGCGCGGGCCGTGCCACTGCCAGCGCACCGGCGGCCCGGCCGTGCGGGTAACGTAAAAAGCGGGTTGGTCGAGCCCTAGGCGCTGGCGCAGCGCCTGCTGGCTGGCAGCTACTTGGCCCGGCGAGCTAAAGGGCGCCGTTGGCTCGTCGGCGCGCGCTAGGGCCTGCTGCTCGGCAAAGGAGGGCCGGAGCTGGCCGAGCAAAAAAACGGCCGAGGCCAGCAGCCAGGCGGCCAGCCCTACGCCCACCAGCCGGGTAAGTAGCCAGCCCAGCATATCAGCGCGCTACGGCGGTAGTATCGGCCGCCCAGGTAATGGCTGCGGCCGCATAGCCTGGCTTCAGCCCCGACGGGGTGATATGGCGCAGGCGCCGGTTAGCCGCCAGGCGCGAGGGCAGTACGAACAGTGGGATTATCGGCGCCTCTTCGCGCAGCAGCCGCTGGTACTGGCGCAGCAGCCGGCGCTTGGTAGTGGGGCGGCCTTCGGCGGCAATTGCTACCAACAGTTTATTGCTAACTGGGTTGCTGAAGCGCGTCAGGTTGCCAGCGCCGATGGCTTGCGAGTGTAAGAGCGGCGAAAAATTAAGCACGAACGGGTTGCCCGGCACCACTTTCACGTAAGCATCAAAATCGCCCGCCTGCAGCGTTTGGGTAAGTAATGAGGCTTCGGTAGGGCGCAGAGTTACTTCGATGCCCAACTGCTCGGCGGCCTGCCGGAACTGCAGCCCCACGGCGCTAAAAGTATTGTCGTCGCTACGGTAGCGTAAAGTCAGCGCCAGGGGCTCGGGTTGCGAGGCCCGGTACCAGTGCCCATCGGCCTGCTGCTGCCAGCCGGCGCGGCGCAGCAAAACCGTCGCCTGGCCGGGGTTATAGGCTGGCAGTGGTAAGCTATCGTTATAGTAAGGGCTGGCGGGGGGGAGTATGCTGGCCGTGCGCAGGCCTGGTGTCTGTTGGGTAGCCTGCGCTAGTGCGGCCGGGTCGAGCAGGCATCCTAGGGCCTGGCGCGTGTACTTGTCTTGCAAAGCGGGGCGCTGGGTATTGAAGCCCATCGTTACCACATTATAAGAAGTAGTGGTATAAAAGGCTAGGCCCTGAGAAGTAGCTGCTGACTGTTGCAACTGCCGGAAAAGCAGCGCGGGAACCTGGGGCAACACATCTATTTCGTGTCGCCCTAGGGCGAGGGCCGCTGCCGCCGCATTGGGCATTATTAAGAACTGCAACTGCTGCGGATGTGCCTGCAGTACGAAGGGCGCGGCCACCAACCGGTCGGCCCACCAGTTATGCTTGCGCTCAAAGCGCAATACCCGGTTGGTTTGCCAATCGGCCAGTTGGTAGGGCCCGCAACCAGGCAGCCGGCTAGGATGGCGGCCCACATTGGCTTGCTTGTAGCGAGCTACTAATGCTGCCACCGCGCTGCTGGGCACCGCAGCGCGGCGCAGGTCAGCCAGCGACAAGGCCCGTAGGGTGTGGGCTGGGTCGAAGGTTATCTCGGGCAGCACCGGAAAATCACCCGAAGCCCAGCGGTATTCCGGCGCCTGGCCCTGGCAAATAAGAATTAAGTGGCGCGGGTCGGCCGGGTCAGCGCGACAATCTTGAATGAAGCCAAGCTGCAAGCGAGCATTCTCATTAGGCAGACCGGGGCAATAGATAAGCTTGAGCGTGAATACCACGTCGGCTGCCAGCACGGGCCGGCCATCGTCCCAGGTTGCCTGGCTGCGCAACTGGTAATCGAGCTGAAGCAGGGAGTCGCCAAGAAAGTGCAGTTCTGGTAGCCGCTCGGCTAGGGCAGGCGCATAGGTGCCCGTCTGGTAATCTTGCTGTAATAGAGCCTCGTGCAGTAGGTTAGCCGCGTCAGTGGCGTACTGGTTTGGCAACGCCAAAGGGTCTAACGTTTCAGGGTCGCGTTCCCAGCGAATACGCACCGGCGCATCGGCCCGGTGACGAGCAGTCGGCGCCGCGCAGCCACCCATAAGTATAAACAGGAATCCTACTAACCAGCGCAAGAGCATCGAGCGGTGTTTTAATAAACGACCGTCGGCAAGATAGGTAGAAGGCAGTATTATTGAATATTCTTCGGCTACTAGGCCACGTCGCCGCTGCCCCAACCGCTAGTGCCACCGATGACGGCCACGTCGCCGCTGCCCCAACCGCTAGTGCCACCGATGACGGCCACGTCGCCGCTGCCCCAACCGCTAGTGCCACCGATGACGGCCACGTCACCGCTGCCCCAGCCGCTAGTGCCACCGATGACGGCCACGTCACCGCTGCCCCAGCCGCTGCTGCCGCCGATGACGGCCACGTCACCGCTGCCCCAGCCGCTGCTGCCGCCGATGACGGCCAC